>NZ_JBFAPF010000003.1:0-940903 GCF_040675555.1 Kribbella sp. NPDC049584 | reverse complement strand
TAGACAGCTCCACTCCACGCCGGGAGGTCTTCACCTATCAAGAACATTCACTTCGTGTCGTCGCACGATCTCGACCAACGTGCCTGGTCAGTACACCTAGCTGAGCCCTGATGGGAGCGGCAGCCGGTGCAGTACGTCGAGCCGGGAGACTGCTCTGGTGAGGACGACGTAGAGCCGATTGAGGCCGCGGGGTTCGGATGCGACGATGTCCGCCGGCTCGACCGCGATCACATGGTCGTACTCGAGCCCCTTGGCCATGCTCGCCGGTACGACTGTCACCGGGCCGTCACCATCGGCTGCGACCACCTCGATCCCCGCCGTCTTCAGCGCATCGGTCAACGCTGGTAGTTCGTGGTCGGCAGCGATCACGCCGACCGAGCCTTCCTGTGCGAGCGCCCGCTGCACGCTCTCGACCACCCCGGCCGCAAGGTCGTTGACCTGGCTGATGGTCAGCTCACCGTCGGAGCGGAACGACGTCGTGGGTGGAACGTCGACGTGGAGGGACGCCAGCAGACGGTTCGCCAGCTCGACCACAGCAGCGGGCACGCGATAACCGGTGCTCAGGGCAACTATCTCTGCCGTTGGTTTCCCGAGGTGGCCGAGCTGGCTGGGCCAGTCGGTCGCGGCCCAGGTCGTCGTGCCTTGAGCCAGGTCGCCGAGCACGGTCAGCGAACTGTGCTCGCTGCGCCGCGCGATCGCACGGCACTGCATGGGGGAGAGGTCCTGCGCCTCGTCCACGATCACGTGCCCGTACGTCGGCCCGCGCTCGAGCAACGCACTCACCTCATCGAGCAGTACCGCGTCCGCCGCCGTCCACCGTGCGCTCTTCGCCTTCCGCGGCCTCGGCCACCTGATCGCGGCCAACTCGTCCGCGGTCAGGATCCCGTGCGCGGCAGCTGCTGGATCGCTCAGCACCTCGGCCAGTACCTCGTCGGCCCTCAGCTGTGGCCACACCGCCTCGACATCAGGCGTCACCGCCCGCGCCATCCGGCGCAGCCAAACCCCGTTGCAGTTCTGCCCGCGAGCCTCCGCCTGCCGTTGCAACGCCGCGACGAGCCGCGCGATCACCCGCTCGCGACCGGTGAGGTACGTCGTCGCGTCCGCCTCGGCCTCCACCACCATCTCGGCGAACTCGTGCTGGTTGACGCGCCATTTGTACGACTCGTCGCGCACCTCGACCGCCTGCGTCGGACGACCGATCCGCGCGTACACCGCCTTCCGCAGTACGTCGGCCATCCGCACGTCGTGCTTCACCTCGGCGGCCGTCTGCTCGTCTGTCGCACGGACCTCGCGATCCAGCAGTTGCTCGATCGTCGTCTGCTCGACGTCCACCTCGCCCAGCGTCGGGAGGACGGCGGAGATGTAATGCAGGAACGCCCGGTTCGGACCGAGCACGAGTACGCCGTTGCGCGTCAACCGGGACCGGTGCGCGTAGAGGAGATACGCCGCCCGGTGCAGGCCGACCGCCGTCTTCCCGGTCCCGGGTGCGCCTTGCACGCAGACCGAGACGTCGAGGTCGGTCCGCACGAGCGTGTCCTGGTCCGGCTGGATCGTCGCGACGATGTCCCGCATCGGGCCGACACGGGCACGCTCGATCTCGCGGCGTACAAGCTCGCTGTCTGCCTGCTCACCCGCGGTCAGGCGCTCGTCCTCGAAGCTGGTCAGCGTCTGACCGGACCAGCCGAACCGGCGGCGGGTCTCGATCCCGCGCGGCTCCACAGCCGACGCCTGGTAGAACGCGGCCGATACCGGCGCACGCCAGTCGATCACCATCGGCGGCCGGCCGATCGCGTCCGAGATGTGCCGCCGCCCGAGGTAGTACGCCTGCCGGCTGTGCTCACCCGCACCTGAGTCGGCGGCGCCGTAGGCGATCACACCGAAGAACGGCGGATTGTCGCCCTCCTCGCCCATGTCGCGCGCGAGCGTCTTCAGGTAGAACCCCAGCCGCTCGGCCGTATACCGGTCGCCCCACGTGTGCTCGCCGATCGCCACGTTCTCCCGGGCGCCGGCCACCATTCGCCGCAGTGCCTCCCGGCAGCGCTCGGCGTACTCGCGCTCCGAAGCCAGATCCCGCATCCGCCCCTCCACAAAAGATTAACTCGGTCAATCTTTTGCCTAGGTTAACATGTTGACTGTGACCGGACTTCGCGAGCGCAAGAAGCAGCAGACGTACGACGCCCTGTCCGAGGCGGCCATCGCGCTGTTCCTGAAGCGTGGTTTCGACGAGGTCTCGGTGACCGACATCGCCGAAGCGGCGAACGTCTCCAAGCCGACCCTGTTCAAGTACTTCCCGACCAAGCAGGACCTCGTCCTGCACCGAATCGCCGACCACCGCCACGAGTCGGCGCGGGTCGTGGCAGCTGCCGGAGTCCCACCGGTCCAGGCGCTCCGGGAGCACTTCCTCGCCGGCCTCACCGCCCGCGACCCGATCACCGGCCTGAACGACCACCCGCAGGTCCTTGCCTACTACAAGCTCGTCTTCACCACACCCGCTCTCACGACGCGGCTCCACCAGTTCATGGACGACGACGAGCGCGCACTCGCCGAAGCTCTCGGAGGTGACCTCAAAGGCGAGCTCCTGGCTGCCCAAGCGGTCTCCGTCCAGCGAGTCCTGTCCCGCCGCAACTGGGAGGTCATCACCGCCGGCCAACGCGCCGCGGATCGCTACCTGGACGCAGTGACCGAAGCGGAAACAGCCTTCGACGGCCTGCCGATAGGGTGACTGCTGTGACAGATGCGAGCAGGCGAGTGCTGGTGCTGAACGGACCGAACCTCGGGCGCCTGGGCTCCCGCGAGCCGGAGAAGTACGGTACGACGACGTTCGCCGAGCTGGTCGGGGTGTGCGAGAAGACCGGCGCCGAGCTCGGCTTCGAGGTCGAGGTACGGCAGACCGACGACGAGGCGGAGCTCGTCGGCTGGCTGCACGAGGCGGCCGACGAGCGGATTCCCGTCGTACTGAACCCGGCAGCGTTCACGCATTACTCGTACGCCCTGCGCGACGCGATCGCGCAGCGGACGGCACCGCTGATCGAGATCCACCTCACCAACCCCGCCACCCGCGAGGAGTTCCGGCACACCAGCGTCGTCGCCGGCGTCGCGACCGGGACCATCGCCGGCTTCGGCCTGGATTCGTACCGGCTCGCGCTCCGCGCACTCACCGGCCTGGATTCATAACCAAACTGCCCTTTCGGGCATCAGATGGTTGTGGGCAGACCTCAAAAGTGCTCGGGGAGTGACAGGTATGACGACACCGATCAATGGGCAACACCGTATTGCGGTCTGGGTCAAAGCGCTGGACCCGCTGGCGCAGTTCGGGTTGGTGCACACGCTCCGGCAATGCCCGGAGATCAGCCTGATCGACGACACCGACCTGGCCGCTCTGCTGTCCGGGCCGCCTGGGCCGCCTGGCCTGCCTGGCCTGTCCGGCCCGACGCAGTCAGGTGACCAGCGCACCACCCCGCCAGTGGTTGCGTTGATCGCCGTCGACTCGCTGGACGCCGGGGCCGTCCAGGTACTGCGGGCGGCCACCCAGCGCGGTTGCCGCCGAACCGTGCTGATCGGCAGCACGATCGACGACGACGCGCTGATGACCGCTGTGGAGCTGGGGGTGTCCGGCGTACTGCGCCGCACCGAGGCGACCGCTGACCGGATCGTGCACCTGGTGCAAGCCGCCGCTGCCGGGGACGGCAGCCTTCCGCCTGATCTCCTTGGCCGGTTGCTCGGCCACGTGTCGCGGATGGACCGGCACGTGCCGGCACCACGGGGACTGTCTCGCACCGGCCCGTCGCACACCGGTCTGTCCGACCGCGAGACGCAGGTACTGCGGTTGGTGGCCGACGGCAAGGACACACAGGAGATCGCCCGTGAGCTGTCCTACTCGGAGCGAACGGTGAAGAACGTCCTGCACGACGTGACCAGCCGGCTCCAGCTGAAGAACCGCACCCACGCCGTCGCGTACGCACTGCGCCAGGGCCTTATCTGAAACGCCTGAAGCAGCCGGCCCTCGCTCAGCAGCGGGGCCGGCTGTCTAATACCCGACGGTGAAGCGCTGCCTGATGTGTTCGGCCTGCTCGGCCTCGTCGACGAGCGCGATCGCGAAATCCTCCAGCGAGATCGTCGAGTTGCCCCGGGCATCGGTCACCAGATGGTCGTAGCCCTTCCGATAGCGTCCGGTTCGCTCGCCGGGCTCGAGGAGCGCAGGCGGACTCACGTACGTCCAGTCCAACCCGCCGGCTGCCCGCACGACGTCGTACTGCTCGTTGCAGGCCAGCGCGATCGGGCGCAGTTCGACCGGGAAGTCAGGTGAGTCGACCAACTGCACTTCGGTCCCCGGCACAATCAGACTGGCTGCACCGCCGACCAGGATCAGCCGGATGCCGCTCCCACGCAGTCCGATCAGCAGTCCCTTGGCAGCAGCGACGAGCTCGCTGTCCAGGGCGCGGCCGGGTCGCGCTGATCACCACGTCGTGCCCGGCGCTCAGCCGGGCGACGTCTTCCGGATCGGCTGCGTCACCGCGAACCGGACCCGAGCGGCCGACGGCGGTTACTTGGTGGCCGCGGGCAACTGCTTCCTGGGTGACTCGACCGCCGACGGCGCCGGCCGCACCCCAGACCAGGATCCTCATCACCGCTCCCCGGCTGAGACGAGGACGGGACCTTCGGCGGCGGGCGTCGGGCGGACCTTCCGGCGTACCTGGGCGGTTACGAGGGCGCCGAGGACGATCAGACCGCCGATGGCCTGCCAGATCGACAGGTGCTGGTCCAGCACGAGCCAGCCGAGTGTCGTCGCCATCACCGGGCTGAGCAGCCCCAGGAACGTCACCTCGGTCGGAGCGAGCTCGCGGAGTCCGCGGAACCACAGCGCGTACGCGACGGCGGATCCGAACAACGCCAGGTAGGAGTAGCCCGCGAGGTTCCGCAGGGTGAAGTCAGGTAGCGCGCCTTCGACCAGGAAGGCCACTGGCAGCAGCACCAGTCCACCGGCGACGAGTTGCCAGCCTGTGGTCGCCAGCAGGGGAGCGGGTGACGTCCAGCGCTTGCTGAGTACGACGCCGAACGCCATCACGACCGCGCCGCCGACAGCCGCGAGTACACCCAGCATGTCGAGTTGTGCGGTAGCCCGCAGTACCAGCAGGCCCACGCCGAACACGCCGGCGATGGCGGTGAGGACCGTGCGCAGCGACAGACGCTGCCGCAGCAGACCGGCCGACAGAACCGCGACTAGCAGCGGCTGGATCGCGCCGACCGTCGCGGCAACGCCGCCTGGCAGCCGATATGCGCCGACGAAGAGCAACGCGTTGAAGGCACCGATGTTGAGCGTGCCGAGGACCAGTGAGCGCCACCACCAGCTGCCGCGGGGAAGGACGCGGGTGATCGCGACCAGCAGGAGGCCGGCCGGCAGCGACCGGAGCAGCGCGGCCAGCAGCGGGCGATGAGGTGGGAGGAACTCTGTCGTGACCAGATAGGTCGTACCCCAGAGCAGCGGCGTGATCGCCGTGACCAGAAGAAGAGAGATTCGATTGCTTAGCACTAAGATAAAGTATCTCAGCGCTAAGCTACTTGCAATCCCTCAGCGCTAAGCAATCGGCAGTAGGCTGGGCGGATGGCAGATCACGTCGACCTGGTGCTCGAGCAATGGCGGGCGCGACGGCCGGATATCGATCCGTCGCCGATGGGGGTTATCGGCCGGCTGAGCCGGCTCAGCGCGCTGTTCGACGCCGAGCTGCGGCGGAACTTCGCGAAGTACGAGCTGGACCGTGCGTCCTTCGACGTACTGGCGACGCTGCGGCGCAGCAATGCGGAGCACAGCCTGACGCCGGCCGGGCTGATGCACTCGTCGATGGTGACGTCAGGGGCGATCAGTCAGCGGCTGGATCGGCTGGAGGCTCGCGGTCTGGTGACGCGCGCGCCCAGCGAGACCGACGGCCGCGGCGTACAGGTCACGCTGACGGCCAAGGGGCTGAAGCTGATCGACAAGGTGCTGCCGACTCACGTCGACACGGAGGCGCGACTGCTTGCCGGGCTGTCGGCGGCAGAACGCGACCAGTTGGCCGGCCTGCTGCGGACCCTGCTGGAATCCCTTGGGGACAAGCGGGACTAGCTGGGAGTCGTCCCGGGCCGTGGCGCGTTGCGGACGGTCTGCCAGAGCTCGTCGATGTCGGAGCGGTCCTCCGGCTCGGGCTTGTCGACCCAGCCGCTGGCCCAGACGTTCTCCTCGCGGTCGTCGAGGTTGAAGATCGACTCCGCGAACGCTGCCGAGCCGACGTACCGCCCGTCGTCCTCGTCCGGCTCGTTCTGGTCGTACTGGTCGTCCTGGTCGATCTGGTCGTCCTGGTCGGTGGTGCGGGGAGTCGTCTTGGGGGCGACGAGCGAGCGGGCGTACTTCTGCGCTTCGAGGATGCCCAGCTCGCGCTGCTCGCCGAGCAGCCGGATCGCGCCGACCTCGTTGTTCGCGTTCATCAGCGTCCGCACCTGGGCGTCCAGGTCCTGGTTCGACACCGGCAGGTGGCTCTGCTGCGGCCGATGCGCCGGCGGCTGGTACGGATTCGCGTTGTACTGGGCCGGCTGGTACTGGGCCGGCTGGTACTGGACGGGCGGCTGGTACACCCCGGTCGTCGGGTACTGCGCGGAGCCGCCCGGCAGCTGTGCCGCCTGGCCCGGGGAGGTCCGCTCGCCCAGATGACGTGGCTGGCGGCCGTTCTGCATCAGTCGCTCCAGCGCGGCCCCGACCTGCTGGCTGCCCGGCGCGCTCCCGGTCTGCGGAAAGGTGGACTGCTGGTTCTGCAGAGGTGCAGTCGGACCGCCCTGACCGGCCGCCTGGGTGTACTGACCGTGGAACTGCGCGGGCTGGTTGCCGCCCTGCTGGGCCTGGATCTTCTCGACCAGCGCCTGGACGCGCGGGTTCACCTTCCCGTTGGCGCGGTTGGACTGCTGCTTGGCCTTGTTGATCAGGCTCACGACGATCATCACCACGATGAAGATGATGAATCCGGTCATCGCAGGCCTCCTCCCGTGGACGGTCCGGCTCTCAGCGTAGAGCCCCCGGGGTCCGCGGAGTCGGAGGAACCGGAAGTGACCGCTACAATCGCTTGTTACCGCTGATCAATTTCGAAGGGCATACCCGCGTGGCAACGACGAACGACCTCAAGAACGGCATGGTGCTCGACCTGGACGGGCAGTTGTGGTCCGTCGTGTGGTTCCAGCATCACAAGCCGGGCAAGGGCGGCGCCATCGTCCGGACGAAGCTCAAGAACGTGCTGTCCGGCAAGGTGGTGGACAAGACCTTCAACGCCGACGTCAAGGTCGACGTGGCCACGGTCGACAAGCGTGACATGACCTACCTGTACAACGACGGGTCGTCGTTCGTGTTCATGGACAAGTCGACGTACGACCAGCTGCAGCTGCAGCCCGAGGTGGTCGGTGACGCCGTCCACTTCCTGCTGGAGAACCAGGACGCCATCGTCGCCGTGCACGACGACCTCCCGCTGTACGTCGAGCTCCCGGCCTCCGTCGAGCTCACCGTCGAGTACACCGAGCCGGGTCTGCAGGGCGACCGCTCCAGCGGCGGCACCAAGCCGGCCAAGCTCGAGACCGGGTACGACATCCAGGTCCCGCTGTTCCTGACCACTGGTGAGAAGGTCAAGGTGGACACCCGCACCGGGGACTACCTCGGCCGCGTCACCTCCTGAGGCCCTGACACACCTGAGAGAGCTGACAACAGAACATGTCTGCCCGTAGCAAGGCCCGCAAGCGCGCACTGGACGTGCTGTTCGAGTCCGAGGTCAGGGGGCTGCCGGTCGGCGGCACCCTGGCCGACCGGGTGGCCGACAACGACCCGCCGGTGAACGAGTTCACCGTGGCGCTGGTCGAAGGTGTCGCGAAGCACATCGAGCAGATCGACGACCTGCTCGAGACCCACTCGGTGGGCTGGACGCTGGACCGGATGCCGGCCGTGGACCGCAACATCCTCCGGATCGGGGCCTACGAGCTGCTGTTCGACGACCAGGTCCCGGACGTGGTCGCGGTGAGCGAGGCGGTCGCGCTGGCGTGCGATCTGTCGACGGACGAGTCGCCGGTCTTCGTGAACGGGCTGCTGGCGAGACTGCTGCAGCTGAAGCCCACACTGGGCGTCTGAGAGATTCGGGCGGTCGAGGAACGAGGGGGGCGAGCCCTCTCCGGGTTCCTCAGTGTGTCTGGCCCCGGTGACCGTCTCGGTACGGTCCCGGGCCGCCGATGCGTCCCCGTGCGCGGCTGGTGAGGTGGTACCTGCCGCTCGTACTGCGTGGTGTTGCTCGTCCTGCTCTGTTGGGTCAGATGGAGAAGGCGGGCGGCCGCGGGCCAGCTGCTACAAGCCCCGACCGTCTAATGCCTTCGATTGACGCTGGGCGTCAGGCGCCGGCTGCCTCGGACGATTCCTCGACCTCGCCCTTCGCCTCCGGGTTCAGCACGCCCCAGGAGATGAAACGCTCGGTCAGCGTCGTCGGCGACTCGTCGTAGATCACGGCGAGCGTCCGCATGTCGTCCTGCCGGATCGACAGGACCTTTCCGTTGTAGTCCCCACGCTGAGCCTGGATCGTGGCGGCGTACCGCGTCAGCGGACCCGCCTCGCTCGCGTCGAGGTGTTGCAGAGCCTCCAGGTCGAGGATCAACCGGGGCGGAGCGGCTGCAGCTGCGGCCGCGCTGGCGGAACCAGGGAGCAGTTCACGGATCGGCACGCCGTAGAAATCGGCGAGCTCCGCGAGCTTCTGGACCGTGACGGCTCGATCGCCGCGCTCGTAAGAGCCGACGACGACCGCCTTCCAGCGACCCTTGGACTTCTCTTCCACACCATGCAGCGACAGCCCTTGCTGCTGGCGGATGGCGCGTAGCTTGCCACCCAGTGTCTTCGCGTATTCGCTAGGCACGCTGGTCTTCCCTCCGACTAGTTTCGTCTTGTCCGGCCCGCAGGGTACGGCCCGAAAGGTGAAACCCCCCTCGATTACACAGAGTAACAATATTCTGGGTGCGAGGCCAGCGTCAAGACGGCGTGTCACATCCGATACCATGTCAAGCGGTCCGAACGTCCTTTAAAGACCCGTCCAGAGAGGCGGGAAAGGAGGAACGGTAGCGATGAGCCCTGCCCAGAGTGCAGAGCAACCCGAGTTCACGCAGCCGCCGCAACACAGCGGACGTGAGGTTCTCGACGCTTCCGACATTTCCCGGGCACTGACCCGGATCGCCCACGAGATTCTCGAGCGGAACCGCGGCGCCGACCCGGTCGTCCTGCTCGGCATCCCCACCCGCGGTGTCGCGCTCGCTCAGCGCGTCTCCGCCCGGATCCAGGCGGTTGAGGGGCAGAGCGTGCCCACGGGGTCACTCGATGTGACCATGTACCGCGACGACATCGGCCTCAAGCCGCCCCGCGGCCTGGAACACACCGACATCCCCGCGGACGGGATCGACGGCAAGGTCGTCGTCCTCGTCGACGACGTGCTGTTCTCCGGCCGCACCATCCGCGCGGCCCTCGACGCGCTCGGCGACATCGGCCGCCCGCGCGCGGTCCAGCTCGCGGTCCTGGTCGACCGCGGCCATCGCGAGTTGCCGATCCGCGCCGACTACGTCGGCAAGAACCTGCCCACCTCGCTGGTGGAGCGGGTCACGGTGCACCTCACCGAGTACGACGGGGAAGACGCCGTACTGATCGCAGACAAGGGGGCGAAGGGCTGATGAAGCATCTGCTGAGTGCCGGCGACCTGAGCCGCGACGAGGCCAATCTGATCCTCGACACCGCCGAGGAGATGCGGTCGCTGGCCGACCGCCCGATCAAGAAGCTGCCCGCGCTGCGCGGGCGGACCGTGGTCAACCTGTTCTTCGAGGACTCGACCCGGACCCGGATCTCGTTCGAGGCGGCCGCCAAGCGGCTGTCGGCGGATGTGATCAACTTCTCCGCCAAGGGCTCGAGCGTGAGCAAGGGCGAGAGCCTGAAGGACACCGCGCTGACGCTGCAGGCGATGGGCGCTGACGGCGTGGTCTGCCGGCACAGCTCCTCAGGCGCGCCGCATCTGCTGGCCAAGTCCGGCTGGATGACGGGCTCGGTGGTGAACGCCGGGGACGGCACCCACGAGCACCCGACCCAGGCGCTGCTCGACGCGTTCACGATGCGCCGCCACCTCGGCTCGCTGGACGGCCGCCGGATCACGATCGTCGGCGACGTCCTGCACTCGCGGGTCGCGCGGTCGAACGTGCTGCTGCTCTCCACGCTCGGCGCCGAGGTGACCGTGGTCGCGCCGCCGACGCTGCTGCCCGTCGACATGACGAGCTGGCCGTGCGCGACGTCGTACGACCTAGACGGTGCGCTGGCGAAGAGCGACGCGGTGATGATGCTGCGGGTGCAGCGGGAGCGGATGAACGACGCGTTCTTCCCGAGCGCCCGCGAGTACACGCGGCGGTACGGCCTCGACAAGTACCGGATGGCGCAGCTGCCGGACGAGGCGATCGTGCTGCACCCCGGTCCGATGAACCGCGGGATGGAGATCAGCGCCGAGGTCGCGGACTCCACCCGCTCGGTGATCGTCGAGCAGGTCACGAACGGCGTGGCCATCCGCATGGCCGTCCTTTATCTGCTGTTGTCAGGTAGTAACGAAGAGGAGCAGACCGCGTGAGCGAGCGGAGCGAGTTCACCATTCAACACAGTCCGTTTCGCGCCTCGTCGGCGCCCGGAGCGAAGCGAGGACGTCGATGAGCTCATATCTGATCACCGGCGCGCGCATCGTTGTCGGTGAGGTGGCGGATCTGCTGATCAACAACGGCGAGATCGTTGCTGTCGGCACCAACCTCGAAACCCCCGCGGGTACGACGACCGTCGACGCGCAGGGCCTGGTCGCCCTGCCGGGTCTGGTCGACCTGCACACGCACCTGCGCGAGCCCGGCCGCGAGGACGCCGAGACCGTCCTGACCGGCACGCGGGCGGCGGCCAAGGGTGGCTTCACCGCGGTGTTCGCGATGGCCAACACCGACCCGGTCGCCGATACCGCGGGCGTCGTCGAGCAGGTCTGGCGCCTCGGCCGCGACGCCGGATACGCCGACGTGTTCCCGATCGGCGCGGTCACCGTCGGCCGGAAGGGCACGCAGCTCGCCGAACTCGGCGCGATGGCTGACTCGGCGGCCCGGGTCCGGGTCTTCTCCGACGACGGCGACTGTGTCTGGGACGCGGCGCTGATGCGGCGCGCCCTCGAGTACGTGAAGGCGTTCGACGGCGTGATCGCCCAGCACGCGCAGGAGCCGCGGCTGACCCAGGGCGCGCAGATGAACGAGGGCGCGCTGTCCGGCGTACTCGGTCTGACCGGCTGGCCGAGTGTCGCCGAGGAGGCGATCATCGCCCGCGACATCCTGCTCAACGCGCACGTCGGCTCGAAGCTGCACATCTGTCACCTGTCCACCAGAGGCTCGGTGGAGATCGTCCGCGCCGCCAAGCGCCGCGGGCTGGAGGTCACCGCCGAGGTCACGCCGCACCACCTGCTGCTGACCGAGGATCTGGCCGCCTCCTACAACCCGGTGTACAAGGTGAACCCGCCGCTGCGCACCAAGGACGACGTCGAGGCGGTTCGCGAGGGTCTGGCCGACGGCACGATCGACATCGTCGCCACCGACCACGCGCCGCACCCGGTGGAGGACAAGGACTGCGAGTGGAGCGCGGCCGCGTTCGGCATGACCGGGCTCGAGACGGCGCTCAGCGTCGTCCAGCACTCGATGATCGACACCAAGCTGCTGACCTGGGCCGAGGTCGCCGACCGGATGAGCTACCGCCCGGCCTCGATCGGCCAGATCTCCGACCACGGCCGTCCGCTCGAGGCCGGTGCGCCCGCGAACGTCGTCCTGTACGACCCCAGGGTCGAGCGGACCGTCGTGCCGGACGAGTCGGTGTCGCTGTCGCGGAACACACCGTTCGAGGGGATGACGCTGCCGGGCAAGGTGGTCGCGACATTCCTGCGCGGTACGCCGATCGTGCTCGAGGGTGAGCTGACTCGGTGAAGACCGTTCTTGGGATTCTCGGCACGCTGCTGGTGCTGGCAGCGGGCTACTTCGGCATGTACCGGGGCTGGCGGAACCGCCAGGCCCGGCAGTCCGACCTGGCGCCGCTGCCCACGGTGCCGGGGGAGGACAAGACCCGCGGCGTGGAGGGCGTGTACGTCGCGACCACGAGCGCCGGCGACTGGATGGACCGGATCGCCGTGCACGAACTGGGAGTCCGCAGCATCGCGGACCTGGCCGTCAGTGAGGCCGGCCTGATCTTCCACCGGCAGGGCGCGGCGGATGTGTTCATCCCCGCGGACCATTTGACCGGCGTACGGACCGACCGCGGGATCGCCGGCAAGGTGACCGCGGAGAAGTCCGGCCTGGTCGTGGTCACCTGGACGCATGACGGCCGCGAGCTCGACACCGGGTTCCGCCCGCGTCGCAAGGCCGATACCGCCGCCCTGACCGAATCCATCGCAACACTGATCGGAGCCGAGCAAAGATGAGCCAGCCCGCACTCCTGGTCCTCGAGGACGGCCGGTCGTTCGCCGGCACGTCGTACGGGGCGACCGGCGAGACCTACGGCGAGGCGGTGTTCACCACCGGGATGACCGGTTACCAGGAGACGCTGACCGACCCGTCGTACCACCGGCAGATCGTCACCCAGACCGCGCCGCACATCGGCAACACCGGTGTGAACGACGAGGACGACGAGTCGCAGCGGATCTGGGTCGCCGGGTACGTCGTCCGCGACCCGGCCCGCGTCCCGTCCAACTGGCGCGCCAAGCGATCCCTGGACGACCAACTGAAGAGCCAGGGGATCGTCGGGATCTCCGGAATCGACACCCGCGCGTTGACCCGGCACCTGCGTGAGCGCGGCGCGATGCGGGCGGGGATCTCCACCGAGATCCTGGACCCTGCGGCCCTGCTGGCGAAGGTCCTGCAGCAGCCGCCGATGGCCGGCGCGGACCTCGCCGACGAGGTCACCACCCCCGAGACGTACGTCGTACCGGCCGAGGGCGAGAAGCGGTTCACCGTGGTCGCGCTCGACCTCGGGATCAAGTCGATGACGCCGAAGCGGATGGCCGAGCGCGGCATCGAGGTCCACGTGATGCCCGCCACCGCCTCGCTGGACGAAGTACTCGCGGTCAACCCGGACGGCATCTTCATGAGCAACGGGCCGGGCGACCCGGAGACCACCGAGCACCCGACCACGCTGCTGAAGCAGTTGCTCGAGCAGAACAAGCCGTACTTCGGGATCTGCTTCGGCAACCAGGTGTTCGGCCGGGCGCTGGGCCTGGGGACCTTCAAGCTGAAGTACGGACACCGCGGCATCAACCAGCCGGTGCTCGACCGGGCCACCGGGAAGGTGGAGATCACCGCGCAGAACCACGGGTTCGCGGTCGACGCGCCGATCGACTCGGTGGTCGAGACGCCGTACGGCACGGCCGAGGTCAGCCATGTGTCGCTGAACGACAACGTGGTCGAAGGATTGCGGCTCACCGGCAAGGACGGCCGCGTGCTGGCGTTCTCCGTGCAGTACCACCCGGAGGCAGCGGCGGGTCCCCACGACTCCGCCTACCTGTTCGACCGGTTCATCGAGCTGATGGAAGGGCGGAACTGATGCCGCGGCGGACAGATATCGAGTCGGTCCTGGTGATCGGCTCCGGCCCGATCGTGATCGGTCAGGCCTGCGAGTTCGACTACTCCGGCACGCAGGCCTGCCGGGTACTGCGCGAAGAGGGCTTCCGCGTCGTGCTGGTGAACTCCAACCCGGCCACGATCATGACGGACCCGGAGTTCGCCGACGCGACGTACGTCGAGCCGATCACGCCGGAGTTCGTCGAGAAGGTGATCGAGAAGGAGCGCCCGAACGCGCTGCTTGCCACCCTCGGCGGCCAGACCGCGCTGAACGCGGCGATCGCCCTGCACGAGAACGGCGTGCTCGAGAAGTACGGCGTGGAGCTGATCGGCGCGTCGGTCGACGCGATCCAGCGCGGTGAGAACCGCGAGTCGTTCAAGCACATCGTCGAGAAGCTCGGCGCGTCGGTGGCCCGGTCGGTGATCTGCCACACGCTGGACGACGTGATGGGCGCCGCGGACCAGCTCGGGTACCCGCTGGTCGTACGGCCGTCGTTCACGATGGGCGGCGTCGGCTCGGGTATGGCCTACGACGAGGCCGACCTGCGCCGGATCGCCGGCGCCGGCCTGCACGCGTCGCCGACGACCGAGGTCCTGATCGAGGAGTCGATCCTCGGCTGGAAGGAGTACGAGCTGGAGGTGATGCGCGACAAGGCCGACAACGTCGTGATCATCTGCTCGATCGAGAACCTCGACCCGATGGGCGTGCACACCGGCGACTCGGTCACGGTCGCGCCCGCGATGACGCTGACCGACCGCGAGTACCAGGTCATGCGGGACCTTGCCATCGGCATCATCCGCGAGGTCGGCGTCGACACCGGCGGCTGCAACATCCAGTTCGCGGTCAACCCGGCCGACGGCCGGCTGATCGTGATCGAGATGAACCCGCGGGTGTCCCGCTCGTCCGCGCTGGCGTCGAAGGCGACCGGCTTCCCGATCGCGAAGATCGCCGCGAAGGTTGCCATCGGCTACACGCTGGACGAGATCCCGAACGACATCACCAAGCAGACGCCGGCCAGCTTCGAGCCGACGCTGGACTACGTGGTGGTGAAGGTGCCGCGGTTCGCGTTCGAGAAGTTCCCGGCCGCGGACGCCACGCTGACCACGCACATGAAGAGCGTCGGCGAGGCGATGGCGATCGGCCGCAACTTCACCGAGGCGCTGCAGAAGGCGCTGCGGTCGCTGGAGAAGCCGGAGGCCCGGTTCTCCTGGGCCGGTCACCCGGCCAGCGACCTGGAGTCGCTGCTGGAGAGGATCAAGACACCGCAGGACGGCCGGCTGCGGATCATCATGGACGCGATCCGGGCGGGTGCGACTCCCGAGCAGATCTTCGACGCGACCAAGATCGACCCGTGGTTCGTGGACCAGCTGTACCTGCTGCACGAGACCGCGCTGCAGGTCGCCGCCGCGCCGCGGCTCACGCCCGAGGTCATCAAGCTGGCCAAGCGGCACGGGTTCTCGGACCTGCAGCTGGCCGAGATCCGCGGGCTCACCGAGGACGTCGTCCGCGGCGTACGGCAAGCGCTCGGGATCAGGCCGGTCTACAAGACGGTCGACACCTGTGCAGCCGAGTTCAAGGCCGAGACGCCGTACCACTACTCGTCGTACGACGAGGAGTCCGAGGTCGCGCCGCGGACCGAGCCGGCCGTGCTCATCCTGGGCTCCGGGCCGAACCGGATCGGACAGGGGATCGAGTTCGACTACTCCTGCGTGCACGCGTCGATGGCGCTGCGTGAGGCCGGGTACTGCACGGTGATGGTGAACTGCAACCCGGAGACGGTCTCGACCGACTACGACACCTCCGACCGGCTCTACTTCGAGCCACTCACCTGCGAGGACGTCCTCGAGATCGTGTACGCCGAGATGCAGGCCGGCCCGGTGGCGGGCGTGATCGTGCAGCTCGGCGGCCAGACGCCGCTCGGGTTGGCGCAGCGGCTCGCGGACGCCGGCGTACCGATCGTTGGGACGTCGCCGGAGGCCATTCACCTGGCCGAGGAGCGCGGCGCGTTCGGCAAGGTGCTCGCGGAGGCCCAGCTGCCGGCGCCGAAGCACGGTACGGCGCTGTCGGCCGACGAGGCGCAGGCGGTGGCCGAGGAGATCGGGTTCCCGGTGCTCGTGCGGCCGTCGTACGTGCTGGGCGGACGCGGGATGGAGATCGTGTACAGCTCGTCGGAGCTGTCGGCCGCGCTGGAGCGGCTGGGCGGCGGCGAGGCGTTCGAGCACCCGGTGCTGATCGACCGGTTCCTCGACGACGCGGTCGAGATCGACGTCGACGGGCTGTTCGACGGCGAGGAGCTCTTCCTCGGCGGCGTGATGGAGCACATCGAGGAGGCCGGGGTCCACTCGGGCGACTCGTCCTGCGCGCTGCCGCCGATCACGCTCGGGAACGCGGATATCGAGAAGCTCCGGACGTCCACCGAAGCGATCGCGCGCGGGGTCGGCGTCCGCGGGCTGATCAACATCCAGTACGCGCTCGCCGGCGATGTGCTGTATGTGCTGGAGGCGAACCCGCGGGCGTCGCGGACGGTGCCGTTCGTGTCGAAGGCGACCGCGACACCGCTGGCCAAGGCCGCGGCCCGGGTGATGCTCGGGGCAACCATCGCCGAGCTGCGGAGCGAAGGTTTGCTGCCGGCAACCGGTGACGGCGGCACGCTGCCGCCGACGACGCCGATCGCGGTGAAGGAAGCCGTGATGCCGTTCAACCGGTTCCGGACCATCGACGGCTCGTCGGTCGACACCGTGCTCGGCCCGGAGATGAAGTCGACCGGTGAGGTGATGGGCATCGACGACACCTTCGGTACGGCGTTCGCGAAGTCGCAGGCGGGGGCGTCGCAACCGCTGCCGATCGACGGCAAGGTGTTCGTCTCGGTCGCGAACCGGGACAAACGGCACATGATCTTCCCGGTCAAGCGGCTGGCGGATCTCGGCTTCCAGATCTACGCGACCGAAGGCACGGCCGACGTACTGCGGCGCAACGGCGTCGAGGCGGTCACGGTCCGCAAGAGCAGTCAGGGCCCCGGCCCGAACGGCGAGCCGACGATCGTCCAGATGGTCCAGGACGGCGAGCTCAACCTGATCGTCAACACCCCGATCGGTATCACCCAGGGCGGTTCGCCGCGCCTCGACGGCTACGAGATCCGCAGCGCCGCGGTAGCACGCAACATCCCGTGCATCACGACGGTCCAGGGCCTGGCAGCCGCCGTCCAGGGCATCGAGGCCCAGCGCGCCGGCGACATCGGCGTACGGTCGCTCCAGGACTGGGTGCCGAGGATCCATGGTGTATAGGCGGGTAGTCAGGCCGGTCCTGTACCGGCTGGGTCGCGGTGACGCGGAGGTCGCCCACGAGCAGACGCTGAAGGGGATGCGCCTGCTGGGGCGCATCCCCGGCGGTCCTGCGCTGGGGTCCCGGATGTTCGGGTCGGCGGCACCGCGTTCGGTCTTCGGCCTGACGTTCCCGTCGCCGGTCGGGCTGGCTGCCGGGATGGACAAGAACGGGATCGCGCTGCGGGCCTGGCCCGCGGTCGGCTTCGGCTTCGTCGAGGTCGGCACCGTCACCGCGCATCCGCAGCCGGGTAACGAGAAGCCCCGGCTGTTCCGGTTGGTCGAGCACGAGGCCGTCATCAACCGGATGGGCTTCAACAACCTCGGCTCCGAAGCGCTGGCGAACCGACTCGCGGCGTACGGCGAACTCGGCTACCCGCTCGGCATCTCGATCGGCAAGTCCAAGATCACTCCGCTCGAGGACGCGGTCGAGGACTACGTGACGTCCCTACGCCGCCTCTACCGGTACGGCGACTACTTCGCCGTGAACGTCTCCTCACCGAACACCCCCGGCCTGCGCTCGCTCCAGGACGCGGGCCACCTCCGTGAGCTTCTCGCCGCTCTGCACGCCGAGGCCGCTTCGCTGTCCGTTGCCGGGCTCGATCCGAAGCCGATCCTGGTGAAGATCGCACCCGACCTGACGACGTCCGCGATCGACGAACTGCTCCAGGTCTGCACCGACGGACACGTCGCCGGCATCATCGCCACCAACACCACCATCGATCGGGCGGGCGTCTCGGATCATCCGTTGGCCGGCGAGACCGGGGGCCTGTCGGGGCGCCCACTGGCGGAGATCGCAGCGAAGACCGTCGCCCACATTCACAACGAGACCGGGGGAGCGATGCCGATCATCGGCGTGGGAGGGATCGTCGAACCGTCCGACGCCACCCGCCTGTTCGACGCCGGCGCCAGCCTGGTCCAGGTCTACACCGGCCTGATCTACCGCGGCCCCGGCCTGATCCGGGCCATCAACAGGAGCTTGCCGTGAGCAACCAAATAGTGGGGAGCGACATGCGTAACAAGCCGTTCGGCGCGCGTCTGCGCGCGGCCATGGACACCCGCGGGCCACTCTGCGTCGGCATCGACCCACACCAGCACCTGCTCGACGCCTGGGGCCTGCCGGACACAGCAGAAGGCCTGGCCTCGTTCACGTACGGCGTCGTCGACGCGCTCGCCGACCGGGTCGCGGTGTTCAAGCCGCAGTCCGCGTTCTTCGAGCGGTTCGGGTCGGCCGGCATCGCCGTACTCGAGCAGGCCACGATCCGGCTGCGGGACGCCGGTGCGCTGGTGATCATCGACGCGAAGCGCGGAGACATCGGCAGCACGATGGGCGGCTACGCGGCGGCGTACCTGGCCGAGAAGGGTCCGCTGGCGTGCGACGCGCTGACGGTCAGCCCGTACCTGGGCTTCGGCTCGCTGCAGCCGGCCATCGACGTGGCGCGAGAGTCCGGCGCCGGCCTGTTCGTCCTGGCCCTGACCTCCAACCCGGAGGGTCCGCAGTTCCAGACGGCTCGCACCGCCGACGGCCCGACCGTCGCAGGCGCGGTCCTCGACGGCCTGCGCGGCCTCAACGCGGACGCCGACGACCTCGGCTCGTTCGGGGCAGTGGTTGGCGCGACCATCAGCTCCACCGACGAGAACCTCGACATCAACGGCCCCCTGCTCGCCCCCGGCCTCGGCGCCCAGGGCGGCACCGCCGAGGGCCTGACGAAGGTCTTCGGCACGGCAGTCCGCAACGTCGTACCGTCAAGCTCTCGCGAGATCCTCGGCGCCGGCCCGACCGGCCTGCAGGCCGCGGCCGACCGGGCAAACGACTCCTATCGGACGGTCCTCGGGTACTAGTCTTCGGTGGCATGTCTGGTCTGGGGATTTGCGAGCGGTTCTACCAGGACGTCGTCCGGCCGCAGGTGGATGTGCCGCACAGCGCGGCGTTGCTGGGCCGCGGCTCGGAGGTGCTCGGCTTCGACGACGAGATGTCGAGCGACCACGACTACCAAGCGCGCGTGCTGCTGTTCGTCGCGGAGGGAGTCGACCTGCGGCCAGAGCTGCCGGCGACGTTCGAAGGCTGTCCGACGCAGGTCTACGTGCATACCCTCCGCAAGTACTTTGCCGACCAGTTGGCGTTCGACATCGACGCCGAGCTCACCCCGCAGGATTGGCTGACGTTTCCCGAGTCGATTCTTCGGCAGCACACGGCCGGTGGCGTGTTCCACGACGACCTCGGTCTCGAGGCGATCCGTGAGCGGCTGGCCTACTACCCGGACGATGTGTGGCGCTATCTGATGATCACCGCATGGTGGCGGGTCCATCCGGAGATGAACCTGGTCGGCCGTGTCGGGTACGTCGGGGACGAGCTCGGGTCCGCGCTGATCGGCGCGCAGCTCGTCCACGACCTCATGCAGTTGTGTTTCCTGATCGAGCGCACCTACGCGCCGTACCGGAAATGGTTCGGTACGGCGTTCGATCGCCTGTCGTGCGGCCCGACCCTGACGCCGCTGCTGCGCGAGGTGCTGCGGGCCGAAACGTGGCAGCAACGCGAAGAGGCGCTGATGGCGGCCTATCGCGGTGTCGCCGATCTACACAACCGATCGGCCATCACCACGCCGATCGAGCTCGGTGTGGAGCAGATGTGCGGCCGGCCCTTCAAGGTCGTCTGGGGAGACTTCATCGGCAAGCTCACAGCCGACCTCCAGGACCCCGCCGTACTGCGGATCTACGAGCGCTGGCCCGTCGGCGGCCCCGAGCAGATCCGCGACACGCTGTGGAAGCCCATCGATCGCCGTCAGGCGCTGGACTTCTTGTAGAGCGTCGTCAGCAGCTCGACGGCCGCCTGGGTGGCCGGATGCGGGTCCTCGCGATGCCAGATCAGGTGTACGTCGACCGGCGGTGCGTCGCGCAGGGGCCGGTAGACGACACCATCCCGCCGGTACTGCGTCGTCGTCGCCTGGGGCGTCACGCCGACGCACCGGCCGGAGGCGATGGCGGCCAGCCAGTCGTCGACGTCGTGGGTGAACTCGATCCGCGGTCGCGCGTCCTCCGACCAGAGCTCGATCGTGGTGCTTCCGGTCCGGCGGTCGATCACGATCGTCCGGTCGGCGATCTGCGCGAGCGTGAGCGATCGTTTGCGCGCCAGCGCGACATCGGCCGGCAGTACGCCGTACCGCGGCTCCTGGGTCAGCAAGACGTGACCGAACCTGCTCAGGTCGAGGTGGGTCCGGACGACGGCCAGGTCGCACAGACCTTCGGTGAGGCCGCCGGTGGCTGTGTTCGTGCGGATCAGTTGCAGCTCGACCTCAGGATGCGCGGCAGCCCATCGGCGCTGGAACTCTGTCGTATGCCGGCCGAACGCCGACCACGCGTGCCCGACACGCAGCCGGGTGTGGCCGCTGGTCGCCTCAGTGACCAGTACGTCGATCTCGGCCAGGATCTGCCGGGCCCTCGCGAGGACTTGGACGCCTGCGGTCGTCGGCGTGATCGACCGGCTGGTCCGATGCAGCAGGCGTACGCCGAGCTGCTGTTCCAGGGCCAGCAGGCTCCGCGACACCGCGGCCTGGGAGATCCCGAGCTCGATCGCCGCATCGGTAAACGTCCCGTTGTCGACGATCGCGACCAGGCAGCGCAGGTGCCGCAGCTCAAGATCCATGACTCCAGCGTATAGATCGCCCCGCGCCCGCATTTTGTGGCGGCATCTGCTGGGCGGACTCTCGTTTCGTGAGGCGAGAACGGTTGGTCGGAGTGGCGATGATGCTCGGGAGCGGGCTGTCGACACAGGTCGGTGCGTCGGTCGCGGCACTCGCGTTCCCTGTGATCGGTCCGGCGGGCGTCGTGGCGATCCGTCAGTGGGTCGCCGCGATCGTCCTGCTCGCGGTTGGCCGCCCGCGTCTGCGATCCATCACCGCTCGTCAGTGGCGCCCGGTGATCGGGCTGGCGATGGTCTTCGCGGTCATGAACCTGTCCCTCTACACAGCCATCGACCGGGTCGGCCTGGGCTTGGCGGTCACCCTGGAATTCCTGGGTCCGCTCGCTGTTGCGCTGCTCGGCTCACGTCGCGTGCTCGACCTGGTGTGCGCGCTGGTCGCCGCACCCGCCGTGGTGTTGCTGGCGCGGCCCCAGGCGACAACCGACTACCTGGGCATCGGGCTCGGCCTGCTGGCCGCAATGGGCTGGGCGTTCTACATCCTGCTCAACCGCAAGGTCGGTCGAGAGTTGCCGGGCGCAACGGGTTCGGCTGCCGCGGCGGCGTTGTCCGGGCTCGCCTACATTCCTGTCGGCGTGGTCGTGCTGCTGCACCATCCCGCGACGCTCGCCGCTGCGTCGTACGCGCTGGTGGCCGGCGTACTGTCGTCCGCGGTGCCGTTTCTCGTTGATTTGTTGACGTTGCGGCGAGTGCCGGCGCAGTTCTTCGGTGTCTTCATGAGTGTGAACCCGGTGCTTGCGGCAATGGTCGGTCTCGTGGTTCTGCACCAGGAGCTGGCGATCGTCGACTGGGCGGCGATCCTGGTGATCGTCGCAGCGAACGCGGTCGCGATCTCGTTCGGCGGCCGCGACGACGCGCCACATCACAACCCGGTTCCAGTCGAGCCGTGCGATCTTGTTCACGGCGTGCCGGAGCTCGCGGTGACCCCGGCGTTCGGAAAGGTGTCGGCGGACGGGGAGCCACAGTCTTCCCGCGCGACGTGTGAAGGAACAGAATGCGGAAGCTGGCAGCCCTCGCGGCCGTAGTGACGATGAGTGCCGGTGTCCTGACGGCATGCTCCGGCGGCGACTACTGCGGTGACCTGAAAGGCTACGTCGACTCGTCGAAGAACCTGGACATCAAGGACTCCGACGCCGTCGGCAAGATGCTGGACCAGGCCAAGAAGGTGTCGAAGTCGGCGCCGGACGACCTGAAGGACGACTGGAAGACCGTCATCGACTACGCCGAGAAGGCGCAGGACGCCAAGGGCGACACGAACAAGCTGGTGGAGCTGGCGAAGAACGACGGCTCGAAGATCCAGCCGGCCATGGAGGCGATCACCAAGCAGGCGAAGGACACCTGCAAGATCGACCTCCCGGGCGCGGGCAACACCAACTGACGCCCGCGGTGCCGGCCGGGCGGCGTCGCATCGCCGTCCCGCCGGCGCCACGGCGGCAGCCCCGGGCAGCCACCTGACAGCACCCGACAGGACCCGACAGCGGAACGTATTCGTTTCGGATGATTTGGTGACTCCCGGTAGCGTCGTTCGCACACGACCTCCCGACCCCCGAGGATGAAGCCGTGAAACGTGCTCTCGCCATCATCGCGACCGTGACCGCCGCTGCCGGTGCGCTGACCGCCTGCACCGACGAGCAGGCGTACTGCGTCGACCTGGCCAAGTACGCCGCGAAGGCCGTCGACGTCGACCCGCAGAAGCCGGTCGACTACGTGAAGATCCTGGACGAGGCCAAGAAGCTCCAGGAGTCCGCGCCGAAGGACGTGAAGGACGACTGGGGTGTCGTCGTCACGTTCGCCGAGAAGGCCAAGGCGGCCGGTTCGGACCGCGTCGAGCTCGCGAAGCTCAGCAAGGAGACCGGCGCCGTGATGACGGCGTACAAGAACATCAGCAGCCAGGCCAAGGACAGCTGCAAGGTCGACCTCCCGGCGCTGAACTGATCAACTGATCGTTCGAATCCGCACCCTGTCCCGCGACTCAGGCAACCGCGACCTGATGAAGGGTGTGCCACCTGGTCCCACGCCTACTGCGCGGCACTCGGCACGGCACCTCGCCGCACGGGTGCAAAGGCCACGATGCTCCGCATCGAGACCTTCGCCCCCGCACGCCGATGCACCGCACCGAGCACCTGCTCGCGACGGCGTGGGACCAGGTGACACACCCTCGGGCTGGAGCCGTGTTAGGTTCCCTTGCGAAGCCATACAACGGGACAGGTGAAACGGTGCCACTTCCTTCTTTGACCCCGGAGCAGCGTGCGGCTGCACTGGACAAGGCCGCGGCCGCGCGGCGTGAACGAGCCGAGATCAAGAACCGGATCCGGCACTCGGGAGCGTCTCCGACGGAGGTGCTCCACGAAGGCCAGACCAACGAGGTCATCGGCAAGATGCGGGTGAGCCAGCTTCTGCAGTGCATCCCCGGCGTCGGCAAGGTCCGTGCCCAGCAGATCATGGAGCGGGCCGGGATCTCCGAGACGCGGCGGGTGCGCGGCCTCGGCTCGAACCAGATCGCCGCGCTCGAGCGCGAATTCGCTGAGTGACGCTGGGTGATGCTGAGGGGAATCAGTGTGAGCCAGACCGAAATCCATCCCGGCTCGTTGGACACTGGTGTGACGATGACCACGCACCCTGACAATGTCGCGAACGAGCCGATGGCCGCCGATCCCGGCCCGGCGCGGTTGACCGTGCTGGCCGGGCCCACGGCGGTGGGGAAGGGGACGGTCGCGGCGGAGATCCGCGAGCGCTACCCCGACATCTGGATCTCGGTCTCGGCGACCACCCGCAAACCCAGGCCGAACGAGGTGCACGGCGTGCACTACCTGTTCGTCTCCGACGCGGAGTTCGACCGGATGGTCGCGGACGGTGAGCTGCTCGAGTGGGCGGTCGTGCACAAGGCGGCCCGCTACGGGACGCCGAAGCAGCCGGTTCTCGACAAGCTCGCCGCGGGCCGGCCGGCTCTGCTGGAGATCGACCTGCAGGGCGCGCGTCAGGTCCGCGAGACGATGCCGGAGGCACAGTTCGTGTTCCTGGCGCCGCCGACCTGGGACGAGCTGGTACGCCGCCTGGTCGGCCGCGGCACCGAGACGCAGGAAGAGCGCGAGCGCCGGCTCGAGACCGCCGTACTGGAACTGGCGGCCGAGAAGGAGTTCGACGTGACGATCGTGAACGCCTCGGTTCGGGAGGCTGCCGATCAGTTGGTAAAGTTGATTCGATCACCCTCCATCTCTGGAAAGAGCTGACTTTGTCTGGCAACCAGCCCGTCGCCATCGGCATCACCTCGCCGCCGATCGACGACCTGCTCACCCGCACCGACTCGAAGTACAAGCTGGTGCTGTACTCGGCCAAGCGCGCGCGGCAGATCAACGCTTACTACTCGCAGCTCGGCGAGGGCCTGCTCGAGTACGTCGGACCGCTGGTCGAGACGCACGTCCAGGAGAAGCCGCTGTCGATCGCGATGCGCGAGATCAACGAGGGCGTGCTGACCTGCACCGACATCGACCCCGAGGCCGAGGCGGAAGCCGCTGCCGCGGAGAAGTCCGAGTAATCCACTCGCAATGACGACCGGGAACGGGGTCAGCTGATGTCCGGATCCGGTGAAGTGCAAACCCCTGGGACCACAGCTGTCCCGGGGGACTCTGTCGTTCCCGCGCCGCCCGTCAAGCACAAGCCCAACGTGGTGCTGGGCGTCGGCGGCGGCATCGCGGCGTACAAGGTCTGTGATCTGCTCCGGCGGCTGACCGAGTCCGGGCACAGCGTGCGAGTGGTGCCGACCGCGGCCGCGCTGGAGTTCGTCGGCGCCGCGACCTGGGCGGCGCTGTCCGGGAAGCCGGTGACGGCCGACCCGTTCGACCACGTCGAGGAAGTGCCGCACGTCCGGATCGGCAAGGCGGCTGAGCTGGTCGTGGTCGCGCCCGCGACCGCGAATCTGATCGCCAAGGCCGCCCACGGGCTGGCCGACGACCTGCTGACGAACACCCTGCTCACCGCACGCTGCCCGATCCTGTTCGCGGCAGCGATGCACACCGAGATGTGGGAACACCCGGCCACCCAGGCGAATGTCGCTGTCTTGCGTTCTCGCGGCATCACGGTTCTCGACCCGGCGGTCGGCCGGCTGACCGGTGCCGACACCGGCCGCGGACGGCTGCCCGAGCCGTCGGAGATCTTCGCGATCAGCCAGCTGATGCTCGCCGACGAGGCGGCCCGCGCCGCCGGGCAGTCGGTCGCCGATCTCACCGGCAAGCATGTTCTGGTCAGCGCGGGCGGCACGCGCGAGCACCTCGACCCGGTGCGGTACCTGGGCAACTCCTCGTCCGGCAAGCAGGGCTACGCGCTCGCGCGGATCGCCGCCGCGCGCGGCGCCAAGGTCACCCTCGTCGCAGCGAACTCCGAGCTGCCCGATCCCGCCGGCGTGCAGGTCGTTCCGGTTGTCTCGACACGCGATCTGTACGACGAGATCACCGGCCGCGCGGGTGACGCGGACGCGATCGTGATGGCGGCAGCACCCGCAGACTTCCGACCCGCCGACGTCGCCGAGCACAAGATCAAGAAGACCGCCGACGGCGCCGTGCCCGCCGTCAACCTGGTGCAGAACCCGGACATCCTGCAGACCATCTCCCACGACCGCGCCCGCGCCGGCCAGGTCATCGTCGGCTTCGCGGCAGAGACCGGCGACGCCGACCACACCGTCCTGGAGCTCGGCCGCGCCAAGCTGGAACGCAAGGGCTGCGACCTCCTCGTCATCAACGACGTCTCCGGCGGCAAGGTCTTCGGCAGCGACCTGAACGAGGCCGTAATCGTCGACCGCGAAGGCAACGCCCTCCCCGTCCCCTCCGGCAGCAAGGACGCCCTGGCCGGCGTCATCTGGAACCTGGTCGCGACCCACTGGACCTAGGTGTCACCGGGCTTCTGAGGGCTGTTCGGTCAGCGGCAGCGGCGCCCGCATCGTGAGGCTGACGATGCCGTAGGTGAAGCCGAGGTGTTCGTTCAGGCGGCGCATCGACTCGTTGCCGCGCTGCGTCCAGGTGTAGATCTCGGTGATTCCGTGGTCGGCGGCCCACGCCATGCTGGTGCGTTTGAGGGTCGAGGCGACCGATTTGCCGCGCCACTCCCGGCGTACGGCGGTGTAGCCGACCTCAGCACGCTCCGGGCGATCGGAATCGAGCTTGAGGCCCGCCACGCCGATCACCTCGTCACCGGCGACGGCCACGAACATGGCGGCCGGGTCGTTGATCCACTCCTTCTCCCAGTCGGACAGCGAGACCTGCAGGGCCGCCGAGTGATCCATGTCCGGAATGGTCGGGACCGCGACCTGGTGATAGGCCGCCGTCCACAACTCCGGGCGTTCGGCGACCGAGACGATCTCGTACTCGGTCGGCGCGGCCGGCCACGGCTCGTCGCCGATCGGCCGCACCTGTTCGACCTCGCGGTTGGCTTCCTTGAAACCGAAGCGCTCGGCGAAGAGCCGGGACCCCTCGTCGTCGACGTTCGTCCCCGCCATGTCGTACCCCTGCGCAAGGCCGTGGTCGGCGAGCGCTCGCAGGAGTTCCGTGCCCACGCCGCGGCGGCGGTGGTCCGGGTGGACGCGCGGCATCAGCGACGCCCGTTGGCCGTCGCCCGAACGGTCCGCCAGCCCGCTACCGACCACTGTGCCGTCGATCTCCGCGAGCAGCGTCAACCGGCCGGGGCGATCGAGCTCGCGCATCTCGGCGACGCTGGGGCAGCGCTCGTACGGCAGGACCGCGATCCGCACCGCACGCCAGGCTTCGTAGTCGGCGTCGGTGATTGCCGTCCGGATAGTCGTCGTCATGAGCTCACCCTGCCGCACTCAGCCCCCGGACCGCGCACCCTTTTCCGTTGTCCGCCGTGAGCCGACCGATAGATAGAGGTCAGGAGTTGTCCTCTTCGATGCCTAGGGTTCTGGTATGGAGATCACCTGGGAGGCCGTGGTTGCGCGGCGGACGCGGCGGCACGGATTGGTGGAGGCGTTCGGTACGCCGGTTGAGGCCGTGCGGGCGATGTGTGGGGCGCATGCGCAGATCGCGACGGCGGGGGAGATGTCGGTGGCGATGCGGGTCGCGGGGGCGACTCGCCGAACGGTGCAGCAGGACGAAGAGCTGGTGAAGACGTTCGGGCCGCGGGGGACCGTGCATCTGTTGCCGCTCGAGGATCTGCCGATGTGGACCGGGGCGTTGTCGGCACTGCCGTCGGTCGGCAGCCAGCCTGATCCGATCAGGATGTCGCAGGAAGAGATCGACCAGGTGATCGTCGCCATCGGTGAAGCGCTCGCGGACGACGATCTGACCGTCGACGAGCTGACCGAACAAGTCGTACGGCGGACCGGCGCCTGGGCACGGGAGCCGACGATCCCGGCTTTCCAGGGGGCCTGGGCCCGTTGGCGGCAGGCGACCTCGCTTGCGGCGAACGCCGGCGTACTCTGCCACGGCCCGATGCGCGGCCGGCTGATGACGTATGCGAACCCGCATCGCCTCCGCCCGTTCGAACCACTCCCGGCCGAGAAGGCTCTGACCGAGCTGTTGCACCGCTACCTGTACTCGTACGGACCGGCGACCCCGCAGCAGTTCGCGCGCTGGCTCAAGACCACGCCGACGTTCGTGAAGCCGTACTTCGAGGACCTGCCGCAGGCGACGCTGGCAGACCATACCGTATGGTATGCCCCGGGTGACGGTGACTTCCCGGACGAGCAGGTGGACGGTGTGAAGTTGCTGCCGTACTTCGATGCGTACGGCGTCGGCAGCTACCCGAGAGAGTTGCTCTTCCCCGGCAAGGCCTTCGACCGGGCGACCGCTCGCGGACAGGCCGGCAACTACCCCCTGCTGCTCATCGACGGCATCGTCGCGGGCGTCTGGCACCAGAAGAAGTCCGGCCGCACCCTTCACATCACGGTGGAGGCACTCACCCCGCTGAACCGTCGCCGCCGCAAACTCCTCGACGCCGAGGTGGAACGGCTGGGAGCGATCCTCGGTGGTGCGCCATCGCTCACACTCGGCGACGTGACGGTCGGCGCTCACGCGTGAAACCGGTACCGATGTCCAGAATATGATCAGCAATCCCGTATGCTGGATGAATTCGGAGCGTTACCGGGATTCCGGTGGAAACTGCTGGCATACTGCCCAAGATGCATCGCCAACCGTCGGTGCATGGGGGGACCGTGCGAGTGTGGGGAACAATCGTGCGGCACGAGAGGAATCCGAGGGAGAACTGTGGCGAGGCGCCTTTTCACGTCCGAGTCCGTGACCGAAGGTCACCCGGACAAGATCGCTGACCAGATCAGCGACTCCATCCTCGACGCGTTGCTGGCCGAGGACCCGAAGAGCCGCGTGGCGGTCGAGACCCTGATCACCACGGGTCTGGTCGTCGTTGCGGGCGAGGTCACCACGACGGCGTACGTCGATATCCCGGGGATCGTGCGATCGCGCATCCTGGAGATCGGCTACGACTCGTCCTTGAAGGGCTTCGACGGCGCGTCCTGTGGGGTGCAGGTCGCCATCGGCAGCCAGTCGCCGGACATCGCGCAGGGTGTCGACACGGCGTACGAGACGCGTTCGGCCGCGTCGGAGGACGCGCTGGACCTGCAGGGGGCAGGCGACCAGGGACTGATGTTCGGCTACGCGTCCAACGAGACGCCGGAGCTGATGCCGCTGCCGATCACGATCGCGCACCGGCTGTCCGAGCGGTTGTCCGAGGTCCGCAAGAACGGCACGCTGGCGTACCTGCGGCCCGACGGCAAGACCCAGGTCACGGTCGAGTACGACGGTGACAAGGCGATCCGGATCGACACCGTGGTGGTGTCCAGCCAGCACGCGGCGGACATCAACCTGGAGTCGATGCTGACCCCGGACATCAAGAAGCACGTCGTCGACCCGGTGCTCGAGCAGTTCGACATCGACTCGACCGACTACAAGCTGCTGGTCAACCCGACCGGCCGGTTCGAGATCGGCGGCCCGATGGGCGACGCCGGGCTGACCGGGCGGAAGATCATCATCGACACGTACGGCGGAATGGCGCGGCACGGCGGTGGCGCGTTCTCCGGCAAGGACCCGTCCAAGGTGGACCGGTCGGCGGCGTACGCGATGCGCTGGGTGGCGAAGAACATCGTCGCCGCGGGGCTCGCGGACCGGGTCGAGTGCCAGGTCGCGTACGCGATCGGCAAGGCCGCGCCGGTCGGCTTCTACGTCGACACGTTCGGGACCGAGAAGGTGCCGGTGAGCAAGATCGCTGACGCGGCCCGTGAGGTCTTCGACCTGCGGCCGGCCGCGATCATCCGCGACCTGGAGCTGCTCCGCCCGATCTACGCCCAGACCGCCCGCAACGGTCACTTCGGGCGTACCGGCGAGGACTTCACCTGGGAGCGCACCGACCGCGTCGAGGCCCTGAAGGCCGCGGTCAACAAGTAGTTGTCCAAGTAGTTGTCAGGTAGTTGTCCAAGTAGTTGTCCACAGGGGACGGCAGTGCATCACCGCACTGTCGTCCCCTGCGACTAGCATTTCCCGGTGACATCGGACTCGCCGGAGCAACTCACGCTGCTGCGGGACGCCGTGCGCAAATCCCGGACCAAAGCGCCGGCCGAGATCACCGGGACGTTGCCGGTGGCACGGATCGCGGTCGATGTCTCCCTCCCGCATCTGGACCGGCCGTTCGACTATCTCGTCCCGGAGGACATGGCTGAGGCGGCTCAGCCGGGCGCCCGGGTGAAGGTTCGCTTTGCCGGTAAGGACCTGGACGGGTTCATGCTGGAGCGGCTTGCGGAGTCGGATCACGACGGCAAGCTGATGAGGTTGCGCAAGGTCGTCTCGCCCGAGCGGGTGCTGACGCCGGAGGTCGCCGACCTGTGTCGCGCGGTCGCCGATCGGTACGCCGGGGTGCTCGCGGATGTCACGCGGCTGGCGGTTCCGCCGAGGCACGCGAAGGTGGAAGCGGAGCCGCTGCGCTGCGATCAGCCAACGCGTCCGCCGGTCTCCACGTCGCGGTCCGAGTGGTCGCCGTACCCGCCTGGTTTTCTCGATGCGATCGCGCGGGGAGAGGCGCCGCGGGCGGTGTGGACCGCCGTGCCGGGGGCTGACTGGGCGTTGGCGTTCGCGCAGGCCGCGGCTGTCTGCGCTGCATCCGGTAAGGGTGCATTGCTGCTTGCCCCCGATGCGCGCGACCTCGAGCGACTCGCGGCTGCCTGCGAAGCCGTCCTCGGCCCGTCCGGCTTCGTCACGCTCTCGGCCGACCTCGGCCCGACAGCTCGGTATCGCGCCTTCCTCGCGGCGGTCCGCGGATGCGCGCGCGTTGTGATCGGCACGCGGGCGGCGGCGTTCGCTCCGGTGGCGGACCTCGGGTTGGTGGCGATGTGGGACGACGGCGACGAGTCGTACGCCGAGCCGCGCGCGCCGTACCCGCATGCGCGTGAAGTCCTGCTGCTGCGCGCGTTCCGGCAGAACTGTGCGGCCTTGCTCGGCGGGTTCGCGCGGTCCGCCGAGGCGGCGGCGTTGATCGAGTCCGGGTTCGCGCACGAGCTGATCGCGGACCGGAAGGTGATCCGCGCGGCGGCGCCGTCGGTGCACATCGCGGGCGAGTCGGATATCGAGCTGGCCCGTGATCCGAGCGCGCGGGCGGCGCGGTTGCCTCACCGGGTCTTCGAGATCGCGCGCGACGGTTTGCGGTCGGGGCCGGTGCTCGTGCAGGTGCCGCGGGCCGGATATCTACCGAGCCTCGTGTGCCAGACGTGCCGGGCGCCGTCGCGGTGTTCGACGTGTGGCGGGACGCTGCGTCGTACGGGCGGATCCGGGCCGGCGAGCTGCAGTGTGTGCGGGCGTCCGGCGGTCGACCACCGGTGCCCGGAGTGCGGCGACACCCGGATGCGTGCCGCGATCATCGGCGCTCGTCGTACTGCGGAGGAGTTGGGGCGGGCGTTTCCTGGCGTCGTGGTGCGTACGTCGGGCGGCGACAACATGCTCGATGTCGTGTCCGATGCGCCGGCGCTGATCGTCAGCACGCCGGGGGCCGAGCCGGTCGCCGAGGGCGGGTACGCCGCGGCCGTCCTGCTCGATACCTGGCTCATGCTCGCCCGCCCCGACCTGCGAGCTCCGGAAGAAGCCGTACGCCGATGGTTCAACGCGGCCGCCCTGGTCCGATCGGCCCGCGACGGCGGCACCGTGATCCTCGTCGGCGACCCGTCCGCCCTTCCACTCCAGGCAATCGTCCGCTGGAGCCCCGAGGGCTACGCGACCCGCGAGATCGAGGAACGCCGCAGCGCCCGCCTGGCACCCGCCGCCAAACTGGCCGAACTGACCGGCCCCTCGGAGTCCGTCAACGACCTCATCACCCGCCTCCGAGACCTCGTCCCACCATCCGCGGGCCTAGAGGTCCTAGGCCCCGTAGACCTCGACGAAGAAACCGTCCGAGCCGTAGTCCGCACCCCCCGCCAACACGGCGCAACCCTGGTCCGCTCCCTCAAAGAATCCCAATCAGCCCGCACCACCAAGAAAAACCCCGGCACAGTCCGAATCCAGGTAGACCCACCCAGCTTCGGCTGACTCCGACTCCCATGTCGCCCACCTCGGTCTCGCCCTACCTCCTGCCAGGGCCCGCGCTCGGCCCTTGGTCCACCTTGTGCACCGGATACGCACTTTCGCCGCCCGACGCTGACCATCTGGTGCACAAAGGTGGCCGCCCGCTCCGGCGAGGGCGGACCTGAGCCACTGATCAAGCGCACACCGCCCCAAGCAGGAACGCTCATGCCTCGGCCGGCGAAGACCCGCCGGGCGGGTTTGGTCAGTGATGCGGATCCGCACCACCGGACACGAGCCGGCCCAGCTCGCCACCACACACATGTCGGCTACGCTCCAGCTGCCGGAGCACCGGTAGCGGCTTGTTGGTCCGCTGACCGGATACAACATGCCAGCCGTCAAGCAACCCGCCGCCCGGGACTCCCGCAACCCGGCACTTCCGCAACCCGGCACTCCCGCAACCCGGCACTCCCGCAACCCGGCACTCCCGCAACCCGGCACTCCCGCAACCCGGCACTCCCGCAACCCGGCACTTCCGCAACCCGGCACTTCCGCCGCCGGCGACCCCGTCAGCGGCGACCTGTGGATAACCACCCGACCTCCATGCCCCGGACGGATACGCTCAAGCAGGAAGGGCAGGGGCGGCGTCGGGCGTCACGCTCAAGCGGAGGTTGCGAGGGGCGTTGCGGCGGCGAGCAACTGGTGGCCCAGGGGAGTGCGGTGGTAGAGGACGGTGCGCCCGTCGCGGTGGGAGGTGACTACGCCGGCGTTGCGGAGGATGCTCAGGTGGACGCTCAAGGTCGGGGCCGAGACGCCCAGCTGGTGGGCGAGGTGGGTGGTGGACATCGGTAGGTCCAAGTGGCTGACGATCGCGGCGCGGGTGCGGCCGACGAGGTCTGCCAGGGGTGAGTCCGTCGTGTCCTGGCGGTCCTCCCACAGGCGGCCGAGACCGCGCGGGGGATAGGTGATCGTCGGCACGTGCGGCGCGCCCGTCACCGCCAGACCGGCAGGCCAGGTGAACACGCACGGTACGAGGAGCAGGCCCTGCCCGGCCATCGGCTCGCCGTCGCAGGTGTACGGGCGGTCGATCTCGACACGATCGCCGCGGTAGCTGATCGACGGGTGCAGGTTGCGGAACAGCCGCTCGATCCCGCCGCTCGCCAGCTCGTCGAGCCGGAACGCGAGGTCCTCCTGCAGCAGCGACCGCATCCGCCGCCACTCGGGCTCGATCGCCCGGCGCCAGTACGTCTCCAGCGCTGACGTGATCAGCTCGAGCGCCTTCGCCGGATTCGCGATCAGTTCCGGCAGCAGCGGGTGCGGAGTGTCGTGATGCAGCCTCCCGAGCTCGTCGGTCACGATCTCGTGCGGTGTCGCGGCGATCGCGGCCAGGCCGGACTCGAAACTTGTCGACCGCCGCGGCGGCGCGGGCGTCATGAAATCAGGGATATAGCCGTACGGCGGGATAAGGGCCCTGAGCAACGTCAGGTCGTCACCCGCGATCGTCGGCCGGACCTTCTGCAGCCACGGACCGTGCACGCTCTGCGCGGTGTTGTTGCTCAGCGCCCGCACACTCGTCATCGTTTCCCACACCGGCGATAGCGCGAACCGGATCCGCCCGACATCGCCGGCGTTCAGCCTGATCGTGATCACCCGGCCAAGATTAGTCCTCACCCTAATCATCGACAACGGCCGGCATCGACCCGAGAGTTGATCCCATGAGTGCAGTCGCCATCGACACCGCCGCCCCGACCGCCCTGCCGCGGGCGTTCTGGGCGCTGTGGGTGTGCCAGCTGGTCAACCGGCTCGGCAGCTTCGTGCAACCGTTCCTGGTCCTGTACCTGACCCACGACCGCCACCTCTCGGCCGGTACGGCGGGAGCGGTGGCGGCGGCGGTCGGCGCCGGGTCCGTGTGCGCGCAACTCGTCGGCGGCTGGCTGGCCGACCGGGCCGGCCGCCGGGTGACGATGCTGATCTGCTTCTTCGGCACCGGAGCCGCGCTGATCCTGCTCGGATCCGCTCGTTCGATGGCGCTGATCTGGGTGACCGCCTTCCTGGTCGGCCTGCTCAGCGACCTGTTCCGCCCGGCTGTCCAGGCGACGGTCGCGGACCTGCTGCAGCCGACCGAGCGGGTCCGTGCGTACGGCCTGCTGTTCTGGGCGATCAACCTCGGCTTCTCCGTCTCGACCGTCAGCGCGGGTGTCCTCGCGTCGTTCGGCTACGGCCTGCTGTTCTGGGTGAACGCCGCCACGTCGGTGATCGCCGGCCTGGTCATCTGGACGATGGTGCCGGAAAGCCGCCCGGCCCCTGAGGAAGACTCGGTACGCCGGGCGCTGCTGCCGGTCGTCGTACGCGACACCGTGTTCCTGCTGATGATCCTGATCCAGATCGGCTACGCGACCATCTACATGCAGGGCTACTCGACCCTGCCGCTGGCGATGTCGGACGACGGCCTCTCGTCCCGCACGTACGGTCTGGTGATCGCGCTCAACGGTGTCGTGATCGTGCTCGTCCAACCGTTCCTCGGCAGGTGGTTCGTCAAGCTCGACCGGCCGAAACTGCTCGCGGCCTCGATGCTGGTCGTCGGGCTCGGCTTCGGCGTCGGTGCGGTCGTGCACAGCTGGTGGGGCTACGCGATGTCGGTGGTGGTGTGGACGATCGGGGAGATCGGGTTCGCCGCCGTGATCGGCGCAGTGTTCGCCGACCTCGCGCCGATCGACCTGCGCGGCCGCTATATGGGTCTGTCCGGGATGGCGTTCGGCGTCGGCACCGTGATCGGTCCGTTGGCAGGCACGAATGCCCTCGAGTACCTGGGCCCCACCGTCACCTGGCTCGGCTGCGCCGTACTCGGTGTGCTGATCTTCATCGGCCAGTACTGGCTGGCGCCGGCGCTTCACGCCCGCGCCGACCAGAACGCAGCAACTGAGGCGACCGCATGAGGTGAGCGGTCGCGACCGTCACGACGACGACCGCGACCCACAAAGGACGGCCGCGCCATTCTCGTCTGGTCTCGTCCGGTCTCGTAGGGTTGAGGACATGACGATCGACGCGGTGGTGTTCGACATCGGTGGGGTGCTGCTGGACTGGAGCCCCAACTACCTCTACGCCGACCTGATTCCCGACGAGGAACAGCGGTCGCACTTCCTGACCAACGTGGCCACGCCGGCCTGGAACCACAAGCAGGACGAGGGCCGCACGTGGGCCGAGGCCGTTGCGGAGCTGACGAGTCTGCACCCGGAGCACGCCGAGTGGATCGAGGCGTACGACACCGGCTGGCTGAAGATGGTCAGGGGCGTGTTCGAGGACACCGCCGCGGTGCTCACCGAGATCAGGGCGCTGGGCCTGCCGACGTACGCGCTGACGAACTTCTCCGGTGAGAAGTGGGAGATCGCGAAGGACGCGTTCCCGATCCTCACGCAGTTCGACGGGGAGGTCGTCTCGGGCATCGAGCAGACCGTGAAGCCCGACGAGAAGATCTACCGGATCCTCATCGACCGCTTCGATCTGGACCCGGCGCGCACCTTCTACACCGACGATATGGCGTACAACGTCGACGGTGCTCGCGCGGTCGGTCTCGACGCCGAAGTCTTCACCGGTGCCGCCGACCTCCGCGCGCAACTCCGGGCCCGCGGTCTGGCCGTGTAGCGGTACTACAGTGGTTTGGTGACGTCCGTACCTGGAGACCGCTCGCCCGCGATCGGGGACGTGGATCGCGACACCGCCGTGCGACGTGTGCAGGAGGCTTACACGGCCGGGATCCTCACGCATGAGGAGATGGACGCGCGGCTCGACCAGGTGCTCAGTGCCAGGACCCGGCAGGACATCCAGCGGGCTCTGGCATCGCTGCCGGCACCGGACCCGGGCCGCTCGGCGACCATCGGCGCGGCGTCCGGGCGGATCGTGCGCGCCGGCGTCTGGCGGGTGCCGCGGACGCTGAAGGTGCATTCCGCGTTCGGCCGTGTCCGGCTCGATCTGACCCGGGCGATCTTTGAGCACCCCGAGGTCGACATCGAGCTCAAGCTCGGCACCGGCGGCGCGAAGATCCGGGTGCCGCGCAATGCGATCGTCGAGCTCGAGGGTCTGCACACCACCTGGAAGGACTCGCAGTACAAGCCGCCGCGCGGGTCGACCGGCACCGGGCCACGGATCCGGATCACCGGTGCGGTCGGGTTCGGCAGGGTGCGGATCTGGCACGCGCGCTGGTAGCCGCGTTCAGACTGCTGCCGAGATTGTTTCGGTGTACGTCGGCGTGCTCGCGAGGTACGCCGCTTCGACGTACACCGTGTCGTCCTGACACGTCATCGGGGTGAGCGCGACGCCGGGTCTGGCGGCGTACATCCGTTGCGGGGTGGTGAGATCGGGACGCCAGCGGTTGATCTGGTAGGTCTCCTCGCCGGCCGGGCTGACGGTGCGGACCTCCCAGAGAATCCAGTTGCCGCAGGCAATGATCGTGTCGGTGACGACGGTGCCGAGCGAGCGGGCCGGGGAGTCGCCGGACTCGCGGACGTACGCCTTGCTCTGGTACTGGTCGGGGTCCGCGGCGGCGACCTCGGACCACACCGTTGCGCCGCCGATGGTCGCGCCGCTCCACTGGATGCAGTTGGTTGCTGCGGGCACCGGTTTCGCCAGGCCGCTGGTCAGGGGAGCGGAGAGGATGCGTTTGCAGCGGCGGGCGGTCTCCGGGGCGATGATCTCGCTGAACGTGACAGTGTCGGCGGAGACGACCGGATCGGCGACGTACCCGGGGGCGTCGACGCAGGTCACTGCGCGCGTCTTCAGGGTGGCAAGCTCGGCGACGATCAGGCAGGAGCGGTTCTTCGCGTCGGTAGAGCTGAAGGCGAACGTGCCGTTGTACGCGCCGATCTCGGGTTCGGAGACCGGTGGGAGTCCGGCGGGTGTGGTGGCCTTGCCGGTCGTGAGGTCGTAGCGGACGACTTTGATCTGCGGGTCCGGGCCGTCCGAGCGGATGTCCTCGATCAGGGCCCAGCGGTCGTCGATGACAACGGGGGACTGGGCAACGAAACCGGTCGCCGGGACGTGGCGGACGACGACCTTTCTGCTGCTGCGGTCGGTGATCGTCGTCGTACCGGCCTCGTCGCTTCCGCGTGTGACGACGTACTTGTGCTGCTGGGTGACGAGGTGCTGGCCGTCGACCGGTTGCCGCAGGACCTTCGCCCAGACCGGGATCGCCGTACCGCTGTCCGTCGGCCGGGTCGGGGTGACCGACGGCTTCGGCGTTGGGGTGGGAGCTGGCGTTTGTGTAGGCGCGGTGGTCGGCGTGGTTGACGAGCAGCCGGCCAGAGCCAGGACGAGAAGGGTGCCTGCGGCAACCGTACGGCGACGCATCACAGCCCGATGTTCTGGAAGGAGTTGGCCAGGGTGGCGTTGAACAGTGCGCTCGCCGGGATGTTCCGCGGGCCGTCGGTGACGTTGCCGCGGCTGTTGAACCGGCGCTCGTTGAACACCTCGAAGATCGCGATCGTGCCGTTCGCCTTGTCGTAGCCGCGGCCGACCTGGTAGTGCCCGCTGTGGTTGAAGGCGAGGTACGGGAAGTACCGCTTCAGCAGCTGCACGTGCTCGATCACCGGGGCCTTGTACACGCCGAGGTGCTTCTGGTGGACGGTGAAGAACGTCTGCGCGTTCCAGTCCGAGACGTTCTGCACGACGTACGTGCCCGCGGACTTCGGCCAGGCGGTCTTCACGTTGGTCTGCTTCACCATCGCGGAGATCGCCGTACCGCCCGTGGTCGACCCGAGATCCTTCGCCCAGGACGCCTGGGTGTCCTTCTGGTTGTCGTCGGCCCAGTCGATCGACTGGAACGTCGCCGGTCCACACCAGTACCCCTTCTCCTGCGAGGTCTGGAAACCCTTCATGATGTACGCCGAAGCCGGCGTCTTCACCGGAGCAGCCGGCGTCTGCGGCGGCACCGGCTTGGACGGCGCGACCGTCGGAGCAGTCCGAGTAGGAACAACAGTCGGCGTGACAGTCGGCGTCGCCGTAGGTGTCGCCGTAGGTCTCGGGGCAGTCGTCACCCCGTCCGCCGTGGGTGCTGCCTCGCGGCTCGGCCCACCGGCCGCCTCACCCACGCCTTCCTCGCTCGCCGCAGGCGAGCCGCCCGAGCCCTGGGGTGTTTGGGCGGCGACCAGTTCGCGGAGTTCGCGGGCTTTTTCGCGGCCGTTCCAGGCCGCTTGCATCTCGTCCAGCTCGGCGGCGACCCGGGTGCTCTTGGGCATCGCGGCGCGCTGGGCGACGAAATCGGCTGGGGTGAGGTCACCGGTCGGGATGTCCTGCTCGACTCCGGCCGCGTCCGCCGCGCGCAGGGTCGGCGGGCTCACGAGCGACTGCAGCTGTGCACCCGTCGGGAGTTTGTCGACGAAGCCGAGGCCGAGGCAGTAGTTCTCGGTGTCGAGCTTGAAGCACCTGAGCATGGACTCGGCCTGCTCGGTCTTGTCCGCCGACCGCACCTGCAGATCACCCGGCGACGTCTGGGTCACCTGCTTGACCACCTCGCTCCACGACCGCGCCACCGGCTCGTCCACCGGCTGACTCGCTGTCGGCGCGGCGGTCGGTGCGGCAGTCGCTGGCGTCGCGGTCGGTTCGACGGTGGGCGTCGAGGTAGGTGCAGCAATGGGCGTCGAGGTAGGGGTAGCGGTCGTGCTGGGCGGCCCGGAGTACTCGGGCTCGCGGGGTTGGTAGGCCTGGGCAGTGAGGGGTGCCTGCGCAAGCAGTGCACCCAGGAGGATCAGAGTTGCCCCCCGTGCTGCAGTGAGCATTGGGTCTCCCGAGCGGCGTGTGACGGCAGTGACTGAGGGTAAGCCTGGGACCACAGTACGTGCTTGTGGCAACAAACGGGAGGGGCCTCCCGTCCTGAAGCCACTCCACGAGCCAACTAGACTTGCGCAGTCCTGCCTCGTGCCTGCCTCGTGGAACCCGTGTGGAGAGTCTGTGTCGGTCCAACCCATCCGCCTGTTCGGCGACCCCGTGCTGATCACCAAGGCCGAGCCGGTCGTCGACTTCGACGCCGAGCTGCGCCGCCTGGTCGCGGACCTCACCGACACCATGCAGGCGGCCCCCGGATCCGGCCTGGCCGCGCCGCAGATCGGCGTCGGGCTGCGAGTGTTCACGTACCACGTCGAGGGCGAGCTCGGGCACCTGATCAACCCCGAGCTGTCGCTCTCGGCCGACGAACAGTTCGGCCCCGAGGGCTGCCTGTCGATCCCCGGTCTGACCTTCGACTGCCGCCGCGCCCAGTCGGTCATCGCCAAGGGCTTCAACATGTACGGCGACCCGGTGGTGATCGAGGGCTCGGACCTGCTCGCCCGCTGCATCCAGCACGAGACCGACCACCTGGACGGCATCCTGTTCGTCGACCGCCTCGACCGGGAGACCCGCAAACAGGCGATGAAGGCGATCCGCGAAGCCGACTGGTCCGGCCTGGGCGGCCCGCCCCAGCTCAAGCTCTCGCCCCACCCCACGAACGGATTTGGTCTGTGAGAGTCGTCTTCGCCGGTACGCCGGAACCAGCCGTCATCGCGCTCGAGGCGATCGTTGCCAGCCGCCACGAACTCGTCGGCGTCGTCACCCGCCCGGATGCACCGGCGGGCCGCGGGCGGAAGCTCGTCGCCTCGCCGGTCGCGCAGTACGCCGAAGAGCTCGGCGGGGTCGAGATCCTGAAGCCGGTCAAGCCGAGCGACCCGGACTTCCTGGCCCGGCTGCGGGAGATCGCGCCGGACGCCTGCCCGGTCGTCGCGTACGGCGGTCTGCTGCCGCAAGCCGCGCTCGACATCCCGCGGTACGGCTGGATCAACCTGCACTTCTCGGTGCTGCCCGCGTGGCGTGGCGCCGCGCCGGTGCAGCACTCGATCATCGCGGGCGACGACGTCACCGGAGCAAGCACGTTCCGGATCGTGAAGGCGCTCGATGCGGGACCGGTGTACGGCGTACTGACCGAGCCGATCGGCCCTTCGGACACCTCGGGTGATCTGTTGCACCGGCTGGCTGTGTCGGGGTCGAAGCTTTTGGTCGACACGTTGGACGGTATCGAGGCCGGCGTACTCGAGGCTCGGGAGCAGCCGGCCGACGGCGTGACGCTCGCGCCGAAGATCACGGTCGAGGACGCCGAGCTGGATCTGAACGCGCCGGCGCAGCGGGTCGACCGGCTGGTGCGCGGGTGCAACCCGGCGCCGGGCGCGTGGACGACGTTCCGGGGCGAGCGGCTGAAGGTGCTCGCCGTACGGCTGACCGACGACGAACTGAAGCCCGGCGAACTGCAGGCAACCAAGTCGAGCGTGAAGGTCGGCACCGGGAGCCGCGCGGTCGAGCTGGTCACGGTCCAGCCGCAGGGCAAGAAGCCGATGGCCGCGGCCGACTGGGCCCGCGGCATCCGTCTGACCGATGACGACCGGCTGGGTCCGTCCGCGTGACTGATCGCTCTCCCCGCAATCGTGCACCGCAGGTCCGGCCGGATCGGGTCCGGCGGGTTGCTTTCCAGGTCATCCGGCAGGTGACGGCCGAGGGCGCGTACGCGAACCTCGCCCTCAACAAGGCCCTCCGCGATGCACGCCTGTCCGGTCGGGATGCGGCGTTCGGCACCGAGCTCGTCCACGGAACGCTGCGCTGGCAGGGCACGTACGACGCATTCCTCGCGCGCAGCGTCTCCCGCCCGCTCGCGGACCTCGACCCCGAACTCCTCGACCTGCTCCGCCTCGGCACCCACCAGCTACTCAACATGCGAGTCGACTCGTACGCCGCGGTGAACGAGATGGTCACGCTGACGAGATCCGAGCTCGGCCAGAAGCGCACCGGCATCGTCAACGCCGTACTCCGCAAAATCAGCCAGCGCTCCCTCGACCAGTGGATCGACACCGTCGCCCCGTCACCGGACGAGGATCGTCTCGGCTTCCTGGCGATGGCCGAAGCCCACCCGCGGTGGGTCGTGGAGGCCTTCGACCGCGCTCTCACAGTCGGACCAGGTGCTGCCCCGCCAGGTGACGAGGCGGTCGAACTGGAGCGGTTGCTGGTCGCTGACAACGAGCCTCCTCGGGTGACGCTTGCTGTTCGGCCGGGGTTGGCGGAGGTTGACGAGCTGGTTGCGGCAGGGGCGAGTCCGGCGCGGTGGTCGCCGTACGGGGCTGTGCTGGACGGTGGCGGTGATCCGGGGCGGATCGAAGCCGTTGCTACCGGCCGGGCGGGCGTGCAGGACGAGGGGTCGCAGTTGGTGGCCATCGCGTTGGCTTCGGCGAAGGTTGATGGGGACGACGCCAACTGGCTGGACCTGTGTGCGGGACCGGGCGGCAAGTCCGCGCTGCTGGCGGCGCTCGTTCAGGAGCGCGACGGACAGTTGACCGCCGTCGAGCCGCTCAAGCACCGGGCCGAGCTGGTCCGTTCGAACCTGCGCGCGATCCCAGGCAATCACAAGGTTCTCGTGGGGGATGGCACCAAGCCGACCTGGCCGGCCGGCTCCTTCGACCGCGTGCTGGCCGACGTCCCCTGCAGCGGACTCGGCGCGCTCAGGCGTCGCCCCGAAGCCCGCTGGCGCCGTACGCCGGAAGACGTCGTCGAGCTGCGTCCGCTCCAGGAGGGGCTGCTCGACTCCGCGATCACCTCGGTCCGTCCGGGCGGCGTGGTCGCGTACGTGACCTGCTCGCCTCATCCCGACGAGACCCGCGCGGTCGTCGACGCCGTACTGGGCCGCCGCGACGACGCGTCCCTCGAAGACGCACGAGTCCTCTTCCCCGGCGTACCCGATCTGGGAGACGGCCCCGACGTCCAGCTCTGGCCGCATCTGCACGGCACCGACGCGATGTACCTGGCGCTGATCCGACGGTCGTAATGGGGACCTGCTGTCAGCAGCTATTGGCCGGACGGTCATGATGGTGAGGTGACAACAACCGCCTCGCCTCCCGCCGTCTCGACCCGGCAGCACCATCTCGTCGGCCTCGTCTCGGCGTTCGGGATCGGCATGCTCGTCGCGGTGCAGTCGCGGCTGAACGGCGAACTCGGCGGCATCCTCGGCGACGGGATCCCGGCGGCACTGATCTCGTTCGGCACCGGGCTGCTGATCCTGCTGATCGCGACCGCCGTGGTGCCGCCTGTACGTCGCGGACTCGGCAACGTCTGGCGCACGATCCGCAGGCCGATGCGCGGGTACGGCGGTCTGCGCTGGTGGCAATGCCTCGGTGGACTCGCGGGCGCCTTCCTGGTCGCGACCCAGTCGATCACTGTTTCCATCATCGGCGTCGCGGTCTTCCTGGTGGCCGGTGTGGCAGGGCAGGCGATCAGCAGCCTGGTCGTCGACCGTCTCGGCTTCGGACCCGCCGGCCCACAGCCGCTCACCCCGATCCGGATCGTCGGCGCGATGATCGCTCTCGTCGCGGTCGCCCTGGCGGTATCGGAGCAGTTGAGTCACCCCGACGGCCTGCTGCTCGCAGTACTGCCCGCGCTCGGCGGCGTCGGCACCGCCGTACAGCAGGCCATCAACGGCCGGGTCGCGCGGACCGCTTCCTCCGATGCGTACGGCGCGGTCGCCGCCGGGGTCGTCAACTTCCTGGTCGGATTCGCGGCCCTGCTGCTCGTCTTCCTCGTCGACCTCGCGTTCCGTGGCGCACCGCGGCACCTCCCGAGCGAACCGTGGCTGTATTTCGGCGGCGCCTGCGGCGTGATCTTCATCAGCGCCGCCGCCGCAGTGGTCCGGGTCGTCGGCGTCTTCGTGCTCGGCCTCGGCACGATCGCCGGTCAGCTCATCGCGAGCCTGTTCATCGACATCTTCGTCCCAGTCGCCGACAAGCCGGTCACCACCCCGGTCGTCGCCGGCACCCTGCTCGCCCTCGTCGCGGTGGCTGCCGCCGCAATCCCCAACCTCCGCCGCGCACGGTAGCTACACCGCGGGCGCCTCCGCGACGACCGGCTGCTTGCGCCGAACCGTCAGGACACCCTGGGAGACGGCTACGCCCAGCAGGACGACGAGGCCGCCGACCGGCTGGTACCAGGTGAGGTGCTCGTGCAGGACGATCACGCCGACCAGGATCGAGAAAACCGGCATCAGATACGTGACCATCGACGAGCGGCTCGCGCCGATCAGCCGGATGTTCCGCATGTTGAGCACGAACGCGAGCCCGCTGCCGAGCGCACCGAGCGCGACGACGCTCAGCACCACCTCGATCGACAACGACCACGGCGCGGGCGGCGCCTGCCGGGTCACGATCGGCGCGACGATGGCCAACTGAACAGTTGCGCAGAGCAACAAGGTCGCCGACAGCGCGGTGCCCGACAGGGTCGTCCCGGCCAGGAACTTCTTCTGGTACGGGATCGCGAGTCCGTAGAACACCGCCGCGAGCATGCACAGTCCCTGCCCGAGCAGATCGGCGCCACTGTCGACCCGCCACGCGCCGAGGACGACGAGCATGCCGGTGAATCCGATCAGCAGTCCGACACCGCGCTGCACCGAGAACACCTCGGTGCGGAAGATCAGCACTGCGATCGGCAGCACGATCAACGGGGTGATCCCGTTCCAGATGCCGGCCAGCAACGACGGGATGCGCTCCTCGCCGTACCCGAACAGTGTCCACGGGATCGCCGAGCCGATCGCACCGGCGACGAACGAGTGCGCCCACAGCCGCGGATCGCGGGGCAGCGGCTCGCGCTTCACGACCAGGATCGCGAGCAGTACGACGGACCCGGCGATCACCCGCCCGAGCGCCAGGTAGAGCGGCGGCAACTCCCGCACGCCGACCGAGATGAACAGGAAGCTGCAGCCCCAGATCGCGGCCAGGGCCAGCATCACCGGGAGCCAGGCCCGCACCGGAGCCTTGTCAGGAGTCGTAACGGTACTCACTCCTGACATCCTGCACTACGTCACCGACATTCCAGAGATTTTTATCCGTATTCGGGCAGCTGGCGGTGAGTAATGGACAGCACATAGCGGCAGGTGTCAGGGGCGAGAGAGGATGACGCTCATGAGTGCCTTCGAGGTGGTTGCGGTCCGGAAGCAGTTCCCCGCGCTCGACGAGGGAGCGGCTCATTTCGACGGCCCGGGCGGTTCGCAGACGCCGCAGGCCGTCGCCGACGCGGTGGCGAGAACGATGACGTCGGCGCTCGCGAACCGAGGTCAGCTCACGGCCGCCGAGCGCCGCGCCGACGAGATCGTCGTCGGCGCCCGGGAGGCGATGGCCGACCTGCTCGGGACGACCGCGCAGGGCATCGTCTTCGGTCGCAGCATGACCCAGTTGACGTACGACTTCTCGCGCACGCTCGCCAAGTCCTGGTCCGAGGGTGACGAGGTGATCGTCACGCGGCTCGATCACGACGCGAACGTCCGCCCCTGGGTGCAGGCCGCCGAGGCCGTGGGCGCGACGATCAAGTGGCTCGGGTTCGACCCCGAGACCTCCGAGCTCGACGACCTCGCCCCAGTCCTCACCGACCGCACCCGCCTGGTCGCGGTCACCGGCGCCTCCAACCTGCTCGGTACGCGGCCCGATACGCAGCGAATGGCCGGCCAGGCCCACGAGGCCGGCGCGCTGATTTACGTCGACGGCGTGCACCTCACCGCGCACGTGCCGGTCGACGCCGCGTACGCCGACTTCTACGTGTGCTCGCCGTACAAGTTCTTCGGGCCTCACCTCGGCACGCTGACCGCATCGCCGGAGCTGCTCGAGACGTTGAAGCCCGACAAGCTCATGCCGTCGTCGAACGTCGTACCGGAGCGTTTCGAGTTCGGCACGCTGCCGTACGAACTGCTGGCCGGCACGACCGCGGCCGTCGACTTCCTGGCCGGCCTCGGCGGGACCGGCGCGACCCGTCGCGAGCGGCTCGTCAGCTCCCTCGAGCTGGTGGAGGAGCACGAGGACAACCTCCGGGACGACCTCGAGTCCCGCCTCGCCGCGATCCCCGGCATCACGCTCTACGGTCACGCCGCCAACCGGACGCCAACCCTGCTCTTCAACCTCGAGGGCCACAGCCCGGCAGTCGTCGCCGAGCATCTCGCGAAGGCGGGAGTGAACGCTCCGGCCGGCTCGTTCTACGCGTACGAACCTGCTCGTGTCCTCGGCCTCGGTCCGGCCGGAGCGGTCCGCGCGGGCCTCGCGCCGTACACGGATCAGTCGGATGTCGACCGTCTCGTCGCCGCGGTGGCCGCCTTGACCGGCCCGAGAAGCACTAACTAAAGTCTGTGGGGAAAGTAATCCGCCCCGAGGGAGCCAGGTGAGAGAACCGACTGCTGTTTTCGTCCAGGCGGATCTCTCGGACGGGTTGACGACCGCGGTCAGCTCGGGCGCGACCTGGTCCGCGGCCGGCGCCGAGGTCAGCTGGAACGACGGGACCGTCGACGTCACCGCGACGACGATCTCCCGCGTCGCGCTCCGCTGGACCTCGAAGCTGCCGGCGGAGGCGCTGATCCTCGGCGACGCCTGGGAGCGTTCGTACGGCGACCTGCAGTGGCGTCACCTCCAACCCGAGCGTTTGCTGCCGTGGTACTTCCTCATGTACGACCCACAGACCGGCGCCACGACCGGCGCAGGCGTCGACGTGCAGCCGAGCGCGTTCTGCTCCTGGACGGTCGACGCCGACGGGTTCACGCTCTGGCTTGACCTGCGCAACGGCGGCGGTCCGGCACACTTGAGGGGCCGGACGCTGACCGCGGCGACCGTGCGACTATTCAAAGACGGCGGCACACCCTGGCAGACCCTGAACGCAGCGGTCGCCACCATGAGCACCCGACTACCGGCGCGACCTGAGCCCGCGCCGGTGGTCGGGGCCAACAACTGGTACTACGCGTACGGCGAGAACTTCGACGAGAAGGCCGTCCTCCAGGACGCGACCACGATCGTCGAGCTCGCCGACGGCCATCCGGTCAAGCCGTTCAGCGTCGTCGACGACGGCTGGTACCCGGGCGGTATCGCGTCCGGCGGCCCGTGGGACCGCGGTACGCCGGGCGTCTTCGACGACCTGGCCGGTACGGCGGCCGCGGTCAAGGCGATCGGTGCCCGCCCGGGCCTGTGGTTCCGGCCGCTCCTTGTCCGCGAGCCGAGCCGCTGGGCCAGGTCCGGGCCGCACGACAAGCCCGGTCGCGCGCTCGATCTGTCGTACCCCGAGGTCCTGGACGGCGTGCGAGCCGACCTCGAACGGTTCCGGTCCTGGGGCTTCGAACTCGTGAAGCACGACTTCAGCACGTACGACGTCTTCGGCGCGTTCGGCCCGGCGATGGGCTCGCGGCTGACCCGCGACGGCTGGCAGTTCCACGACACCTCGCGGACGACGGCCGAGATCATCCTCGCGTTCTACCGCGAGATCCGTGCCGCGGCGCAGGACGTCGTACTGATCGGGTGCAACACGGTTGGCCACCTCGCCGCCGGGCTCGTCGACGTACAGCGGACCGGTGACGACACGTCCGGGCGCGACTGGGAGCGAACCCGGAAGATGGGGGTCAACACGCTCGCGTTCCGGCTCCCGCAGCACAACCGGTTCTTCGCCGTGGACGCGGACTGCGTCCCGTGCACTCCGCAGACACCTTGGGAGCTGAACGAGCGCTTCCTCGACCTGGTCGCCCGATCCGGGACGGCGCTGTTCCTGTCGATCGATCCAGCGGCCCGGACCGAGCGGTCCGACCAAGCGTTGCGGAACGGTATACATTTGGCGCTCAGTGGTGGTGCGGCGGCTGGGATCGAGCCGACCGATTGGCTCGTCAACACCACACCCAACGCCTGGCGGGCGGATGACCAGTTGCTCCACTACGACTGGTCTCGTCCGTGGGGTGCGGACCCGACTGCCAACTGATCCGGGGGGCTCTGTGACCGTACGGCGGGGTACGAATCTCGATCGGGTCGGCGGCTTCAACGACGCCGTCGTGCTCGATGCGATCCGCCGCAGCGAGCAACTGAGCCGCGTCGAACTCGCCGAAGTCACCGGGCTGTCCGGCCAGGCCATCTCCAACATCGCCCGCCGTCTGCTGGACGCTGGGCTCGTGCGGGAGGCGGGCCGGCTGCGCGGCGCGGGACTGGGCAAACCGCGAACGTTGCTCGAGCTCGAGCCCACCGGCCAGTACGCCGTCGGTGTGCACCTCGATCCGTCCGTGGTGACCGTCGTACTGCTCGATCTCACCGGCGAGGTGGTCGCGCGGCGGCCCGTCGAGCAGGACGCGGACGATCCCGGCGTACTCATCGACGGCATCGCGAAGACGATCGAGGCAGTGATCGCGGAATCCGGTGCTTTGCGCGATCGGGTCACGGGCGTGGGCATCGCGGCGCCCGGTCCGATCGATGTCGAGCGCGGTGTGGTCGTCGATCCGCCGAACCTGTCGGCCTGGCACCTGGTCCCGCTCCGCGACGAACTGCGGGAGCGGACCGGTCTGCCGATCCTGCTGGACAAGGACGTCACGGCCGCCGCGTCGGCGGAGAAGTGGGCCGGGCAGGGCGGCAGCTTCCTGTTCTTCTATCTCGGGACCGGTGTTGGCGCCGGCCTGGTGATCGGTGACGAGCTCGTCCGGGGCTCGTCGAGCAACGTCGGCGAGATCGGTCATGTGATCGTCGATCCCGACGGGCCGGTCTGCTACTGCGGGCGGCGTGGCTGCGTTGGCGAGAGCAGTCAGCCGCGCTATCTCGTCCAACAGGCGGTGGCAGCCGGAGTACTTGCCCAAGGCATCGATATCGAGGATCGGCCGGCGGTGGATGCGGCGTTCGCCCAGTTGTGTGCGCTGGCCGCCGACGGTCCTGGTGTGGCGCGGGAGATCATCGTCGCGCTGGCCGAGCGGATCGCCAAGGCCGTCGAGGACATCGCCAATCTGCTCGATCTGGAGCGGGTTGTGTTCGGCGGTCCGCACTGGGAGCACCTCGCGCCGGTGCTCGGCGACGCGGTGCGCGATGCGCTGGACGGCCGGCTCCTGGTGCGCGCGGTCCATCGGTTCGAGGTCGCCGGTACGGCGCTCGGCATCGACGTCGGCGCGATCGGCGCCGCCAGCCTGGTCCTCGACCAGACGTTCTCGCCGAACCCTTCGTTGTTGTTACAGAGCAGTTCCGTTGTCACTGGTGTCACCGATGTCACTGAAAGGTGATTGTTGATGATCGACCCCGAGGTCCTCGCCCGAGCCGTTGCTGCTGTTCAGCAGGCCAGCGGCGACGAGGTGATCGCGGAGATGTTCCGGCGCTCGATGGCCGGCAACCTGCCCGCGGTCGCCGAGCAGTTGCCGGACGGGACGACGTTCGTGCTCACCGGCGACATCCCGGCGATGTGGCTGCGCGATTCCGCGGCCCAGATGCGCCCGTACCTGCTGCTGTGCAAGGACGATCCGGGCCTGCAGGACACGCTTATCGGCGTACTGCACCGGCAGCTTGAGTACGTCGTACTGGACCCGTATGCGAATGCCTTCAACAAGGAGGCGAACGGCTGGGGCCATGTCACCGACCAGACCGAGATGTCGCCGTGGGTGTGGGAGCGCAAGTACGAGATCGACTCGCTGTGCTTCCCCCTCGAGCTGGCGTACCGGCTGTGGCGGATCACCGGCCGGGCGGACGTGATCGACGAACGGTTCCGTGCGGCGGCGGAGGCGATCGTCGAACTGTGGACTGTGGAGCAGGATCACGAGGCGAGGTCGCCGTACCGGTTCCAGCGGCTCGACGACCGGCCGTCGGACACGCTCGTGCGCGAGGGACGTGGGCGGTTGACGCGGCCGACCGGGATGTCGTGGAGCGCGTTCCGGCCGAGCGATGACGCGACCGAGTTGGGCTTCAATGTGCCGGGCAACATGTTCGCGTCGGTGGTGCTCGGGTATCTGCAGGAAATCGCGACCGAAGTACTGCGGGACTCGGAGCTGGCTGATCGTGCGAAGGCGCTGAAGGCGGACATCGACGACGGCATCGCGCGGCACGGGGTTGTGGATCATCCCGTGCATGGGCAGGTGTACGCGTACGAGGTGGACGGGTTGGGGGAGGCGTTGCTGATGGACGACGCGAACATGCCCAGCCTGTTGTCGATCCCGCTGACCGGATACGCGGCGGCGGACGACCCGACGTACCTTGCGACGCGGAAGCTGTTGTTGAGCCCGGAGAACCCGTACTACTACAGCGGGACGCATGCGGCTGGGATCGGTAGTCCGCACACGCCGCCGCGGTACATCTGGCACATAGCGCTTGCTGTGCAAGGCATCTCGAGCACGTCGCCCGAGGAACGCCAGCGGCTATTGGAGCTGTTGCGCGACACAACCGGCGGCACCGGCCAGATGCACGAAGGCTTCGACGTCGACGACCCCTCGCAGTACACCCGAGAATGGTTCTCCTGGGCCAACGCCATGTTCTGCGAACTAGCCCTGGTCCACGCCGGCATCAAAAGCTAAACGGACACCGCTCCGCGGCGGCTGTCTTGTTGGCCGCCGCAGCGCGCTGGTTTCAGCCGGCGTTCGGCTCGCGCTCGGGTGTTTTGAGGGATTAGGTGACGTCCCGACGGCGGGTGGTCCAGAGGGCTAAGGACGCGAAGAGGGCGCAGTAGGCGAAGAGGGTTAGTAGGGCTCGGGTGCCGCCTACCGCGTCGCGGACTCCGGGTGGGGCGTCGGAGGCGGCCATGCCGGTGACTGAGAAGACCAGCGAGCCGGCGTTGGTGCCGGGGAGGGTGTTGGTCAGCCATTTCAGGCCGGGCAAGAGACTGCTGACGACTCCGGCCAGGAGCGTCTCGATGCCCAGGATCCAGACGACGCCTAGACCGATCGGTAGAGCTACGTTGCGGAAGGCAACGGCTAGTACTGCGCCGGCCAGGCACCAGGTCATGAGGACGAGCCAGCCGCCGGCTAGACCTTGGAGGAGGGCGCCGATGCTGGGCCAAGTCATCGAATCGCTCTCGGCGGCGGCGATGCCGACACTGCACAACGCACAGGCGACGAAGATGCCGAGAACCCAGAGAGCGATCATCGTGCCTAGGGCAAGGAACTGTGCGCCGAGGATCGTGCCGCGGCGTGGGCGTTGGGTGAGGACGGTCTTCAGCGTTCCCCAGGTGTACTCGCCACCGATCACGATCGCGCCAAGGACAAGCGCCAGAGCGCCGGCGAAGATCGGATAGCCGCCGATCGTGTTGTCGATGACGCGTTCGGGAAGCATGCCGCGGAGAACCTCGGCGCGCGGTACGCCGTCGGTCGACGGGGTCTCGTCGCCGGTGGTGTAGGCAAGGTAGGGCAGCAAGTAGCCGAAGATCAGACTCAGCACCAACCCGGCGCCGAACAGCACCCAGACCGCGGAGCGTTTGCGGAGTTTGAGCAGCTCCGCCCGGTAGCTACCCAACATCGGCCTTCTCCTCGGTGGTGAGCTCGAAGAAGATGTCCTCGAGCGCTCGTTCGGTCATGTGCAGTTCGGAGACGGCGATCCCGGCGCCGACCAGCACGCTGTTCACCTCGGCCGCCCGGCTCGGATCCACGGCCACCCGGAGCGTGTCGTCGTACTGGTGCACGGTGCCGAAACGGGTGAGGATCGCTTGCGCCTGGTCCTTCGGGTCGGCGCGGACGACCAGTTCCTGTTCGCCGCGGAGTTCGTTGACGTTGTGCTCGGCAACCATCCGGCCGGAGTTGATGATGCCCACCCGATCGCAGATCTGCTGCACCTCGCCGAGCAGGTGGCTGGACAGCAGTACGGTCCGGCCGCCGGTGCCGAGCTCGCGGATCAGCCGGCGCATGTCGCGCATCCCGGCCGGGTCGAGCCCGTTGGTCGGCTCGTCGAGGATCACCAGCTCCGGATCCTTCAACAGCGCGGCCGCGACCCCGAGCCGCTGCTTCATCCCCAGGGAGTACGTCGAGAACCGGTCCTTGGCGCGATCGGCCAGGTCGACGAGCTCGAGTACTTCGTCGATCCGCCGGCGCGAGACCCCGGCGTACTCGGCCAGCAGCCGCAGATTGTCCAAGCCCGACAGGTACGGATAGAACGCCGGCGACTCGATCATCGACCCGGTCCGTCCGAGTACGTCGGTCTGCCCGGGCTTCCCGCCCAGCACGCGTACGTCGCCACTCGTCGGCGCGATCAGCCCGGTCAGGATCCGGAGCGTGGTGGTCTTCCCTGCGCCGTTCGGTCCGAGGAATCCGTAGACCTCGCCCGGCAGCACTGTCAGATCGACACCATCGACCGCGAGGGTGTCGCCGTACCTCTTCGTCAGTCCACTGACCTCAACTAGCGCATCCATTCCTAGAGCGTGGCGGTCGACCCCGCCATACCGCGTCGCCTCGGGGGAGTGACCGCACCTACCCCGAACGGAGTACTCAGGTGCTCGGGCTGGACTCCAACCGGTGCACGTTTCCCGCGGCGAGTGCGTCGGCGACGTGGTCGACCCCGCTCCGGATCAGCTCACCGTAGCCGCCCTCAGGTAGACGAGAGAGCTGCTCCCGCGCGGCCTTCAGGTGCTCGTGCGCCAACGCGGGCTGAGCGAGCCGACGGTAGTCGTCGGCGAGATTGAGATGCAGCGACGACAACCACTGGTCGTCCTCGACTGCCTCCAGCGCGCGCAGGTCCCAAGCCAACTCGTCCTCGGTTTCGTCCTGGACGTCGGCCAGGTAATGCGCGATCGCGCATCGCGTCTGACGATCGTCGACCGCCTCCCACAGTGCGATGAGCTGAGTGCGGGCCGCGTCACGATCGCCGGCCTGGCCGACCGACACGGCGGCCATGATCTCCTCGAGGTGCATCATGCGAGCAGCCTCGGGCTTCGAGTAGCTCGAAGGTCAACCCAGCCAGCCGGGACGGACCAGCCCGGTCTGGTACGCGACGACAACCAGTTGCGCGCGGTCGCGGACGCCGAGCTTGATCATCGCGCGGCTGACGTGCGTCTTCGCTGTCGCCGGACTGAGTACGAGCCGCTCAGCGATCTCGTCGTTCGACAGGCCCTCGCCGACAAGTGCGACGATCTCCTTCTCGCGTTCTGTGAGTACGTCGAGTTCCTTGCTCGCATGTGGCTGCCGGCTGCGTGACGCGAACTCGGCCACCAGCCGCCGCGTGACGCCGGGGGAGAGGAGCGCGTCGCCGCGAGCGACCACCCGGACGGCCTGCAGCAGCTCGACCGGCTCGGTGTCCTTCACCAGGAACCCGCTCGCTCCGACCCGCAGCGCCTCGAAGACGTACTCGTCCAGGTCGAACGTCGTCAGGATCACCACGTGTACGTCGGCCAGCTCGGGGTCGGCGCCGATCTGCCGCGTCGCCTCAAGGCCGTCTGTCCCGGGCATCCGGATGTCCATCAGCACGACGTCTGGCTTCTCGGCGCGCGCGACCGTGACCGCCTCGGCGCCGTCGGCGACCTCACCGACCACCGTGATGTCGTCCTCGGCGTTCAGCAACGACCGGAAGCCCGCCCGCACCAAGGCCTGATCATCCGCCAGCAGCACTCTGATCATGCGCTGGAGCTTATGCGAGCCCGGCGTCATGGGCGAGGAGGGCGATCTGGGTGCGGTTGCCGAGCTCCAGCTTGGTGAGGATGTGGGAGATGTGCGCCTTGACCGTGGCAAGGCTCATGAACAGCTCGGCGCCGATCTGTGCGTTCGCCTTGCCCTGCGCGACCGCCAGCATCACGTCGTACTCACGAGGTGAGAGCAGTTGGAGTTTCTTCTGCGCGATCGTGTGGGCGTCGGCCTGCGTGGCAGCTCGGTCCATCAGCCGGCGGGTGATGGCCGGCGACAAGATGGGATCGCCGGCCGCGACCCGTCGTACGGCCTCGACGATCTGGGCGGGCGGGGTGTCCTTGAGCAGGAACCCGCTCGCCCCGGCGCGTAGCGCGTGCAGCACGTTCTCGTCGGTGTCGAAGGTTGTGAGTACGACGACCTCGGGCGGATTCGTCCGGGCCCGCAGCCGCCGGGTCGCGACGATGCCATCCACGCGGGGCATCCGCAGATCCATCAGCACGATGTCGGGGAAGTGCGCGTCGACCGCGGCCGGTACTTCGTCACCGTCGGCGGCCTGACCCACTACCGAGATCCCGTTCGTCCCGTCGAGCATCATCTCCAGGCTGGCCCGGACCAGCGCGTCGTCGTCCACGACGAGCACGCGGATCGGCGTCGCTGCGGTTTCGGTCATGTGGGCCACGGTAGCGAGGCCTCGAGCCGGAAGCCGCCACCGGGCATCTGCCCGTGGTCCAGCGTCCCGCCGGCCAGCTGCACGCGCTCGGTCAGTCCCACCAGGCCGGTCCCGCTTCCGGGTGTCACGGTAATCCCGTTCGAGGCCGGGTTGGTCAGCTGGATCCGCAAGCCGTCGCCCGGCCGCCCGTCCACCGTGACTGTCACGGGTCGCCCGGCGGCGTGTTTACGTGCGTTGGTCAGTCCCTCCTGCACGATCCGGTACGCCGTCCGACCTGTTGCCGGGGGCAACGAGGTGGGATCCGTGACGTGATCTTCGTAGGCGACTGTCGTACCTGCCTCGCGCGACTCGTCGACCAGTGCACGGACGTCGCTGAAGGTGGGTTGCGGCCGTCCCTCGTAGACATCCTCGTCGCGGAGGACGTTGATGACCTCGCGCAGCTCGTCGAGCGCCTGGTGTACGCCGGTGCGGATCACGCCGGCCGCCTTCGCGAGGCGCTCAGGTGACGAGTCGGGGCGGTACTCGAGCGCGCCGGCGTACGTCGCGAGCAGGGACAGGCGATGCGCGAGTACGTCGTGCATCTCGCGGGCCATCTTCGTGCGTTCGAGGGTGCGGGCTTCGGCGATCCGGCGGCCCTGCTCGGCCTCAGCGCGATCGGCGCGCTCACGCAGCGACTCCAGCAGTTGGCGACGGGCTTGAGCGGCTTGGCCCCAACCGAGCAGAGCCGCGTGTACGACGACGTCCAGAACGGCGAACCAGAGGTACGGGAGTCCGCTGATCGGTTGCCAGAGGCCCTGGATCAGGTGTGCGACGGTGCCCGCGGTCGCGACCAGAAGCGCCGTACGGAAGGGGCGGCGGAGGGCGACGGTCAGCGTGCCGACGGTCGACGGCGGCGTAGCGGCGGGGGATAAGACGGCGAGTACGGCGAGTGCGATCGCGCCCTGCACCGGGCGGCGGATCAGCAGCGGGATCACCGCAACGGACAGGATCCCGACCGTGATGTCGAGCACCAAGAACTTCCGGTGCTCCGGATCCGACCATCGTCCGACGATCGTCGCGGCGACCATCGCGGCGACCAACCCCAACGCCACCAGCCCGACCACCCGGCCCGACCTCCGCGGCACACACAACTCCTCCATGCCGCCGAGACTAAGCGGCCCGCCACCCTCGCCACCACCGACCAAAGTCGAACCGACCCCGGCCGCCTGACCGATGCCGCCGTCACCTCGGGTCCCGCACTGTGTTCGCACCAACCTCGCCAAGGGAGCCACAATGCCAACCTCGAAAGACCCCACCGCTCAGGCCGTACCCCTCCTAGCTGCATCGGTGCCAGGTCCGCGGCGCGTTCCCGGACGTAGCCGGCTCGCCGTGGTCGCGGTCGCTGCAGCCGCGGCTCTTGCCGGCTGGGCAATCCTGGGCCCGCTCGCCGGTCTCACCCTGACCGCACGGCAGGGCGGCATCCAGCACATCGGCGCGGCAGCGGTCCTCGCCGCCACCATCGTGGTCGCCTTCGCCGGCTGGGGCCTGCTGGCCATCCTCGAACGCCGCACCGCACGAGCCCGCGACACCTGGACCGTCATCGCGGCGATCGTCTGCGTTCTGTCCCTCGGCAGCCCGCTCACCAACGGCATCGGCCTCGGGGCCAAGCTCGGCCTGGCCTCACTCCACCTGATCGTCGGCGTGACCGTGATCCTCGGCCTGCGCCGTACCGCGGTCTCTGCCGCCGAACGGTGCTAGCTGCGCCGCCTGGTAGAACCCCCGGATGTGCGCGGTCACCAACGAGGCCGCGCGCTCCGGCTCTCCACCCCGCACGGCGGCCAGGATCCCGCGATGCTCGTCCCGTAATCCGACCGCCACCGCTTCCCAGTCCGGCAGATTGGGTACGGCGGCCAGCACGTACCCGTGAATCGCCGACCGCAACGAAGCCATCACCGCCGCGATCAACACGTTCCCGGCCAGCCCCGACAGCGCGACGTGGAACTCCGCGTCGAGCAGATGGAACTGCTCCGGCGACAACCCCGTGTCGTCCATCCGATCCAGCAGCCCCTCCGCCACCTTCAGCTCATCCGCCCCCAGTTCACGCTCCGCGGCCTCCCGCGCCGACCACGACTCGAGCAGCAGACGCGTCTGCACGACGTCTCCCATCGGCAGGTGATTCGTTGCCAGATGCAACCGAAGTACGGCGGTCAGCGGCGACACCGGCTCCGCCACGATCACCGCACCCGCCTCCGGACCGGACCCCGTCGCCGTCCGCACCACCCCCATCGCCTCGAGCACCCGGACCGCCTCGCGCACCGACGGCCGGCTGATCCCGAGCTGCTCGGCCAGCGTCCGCTCCCCGGGCAGCCGCCCGCCGATGCGCAGCCGCCCCGCGGCCAGATCGGCCTCCACCCGGTGCAGGACCAGCTCGTAGTTCTTCATGTGGACGAGCCTACCGGTGTGGTCGGACCACAGGGTAGGGTGTGGTCCGACCACAGATTGAGCCGGGAGTTGTGATGACCGATCGCCAGATGCCCAAATGGTCCGAGCTGAAGCCGCTGCTACGGCCGAAGCCGATCACGGTGAACGCCACCGAGCGGCGGCTGGAGAAGGCCCTGACGATCGCGGACCTGCGCGCGATCGCGAAACGCCGTACGCCACGCTCGGTCTTCGACTACACCGATGGCGCCGCCGAGGCCGAGATCAGCCTGCGCCGAGCCCGCCGGCTGTTCGCGGAGATGGAGCTGCAGCCGTCGATCCTGCGCGACGTCTCCGAGATCGACCTCGGTACGTCGATCCTCGGCGGCCGTTCCGAGCTGCCCTTCGCGTTCGCGCCGACCGGGTTCACCCGGATGATGAACCACGAGGGCGAGAGCGCGGTCGTGAAGGTCGCCGAGCAGATCGGCATCCCGTACGCGCTGTCGACGATGGGCACCACATCGATCGAGGACGTCGCGGCCGCCGCACCGGACGCGCGCAAGTGGTTCCAGCTGTACGTGTGGAAGGACCGCGAGGCCGGCGAGGATCTGGTGAAGCGCTCGGCCGCGGCCGGATACGAGGCGTTGATGCTGACCGTCGACGTACCGGTCGCCGGCGCTCGCCTTCGCGACGTACGCAACGGCTTCACGATCCCGCCGTCGCTTACCGCGAAGACGGTCCTGGACGCGTCGCTGCACCCCGCCTGGTGGGCCAACCTGCTCACCACGCGGCCACTCACCTTCGCCTCGCTGTCCACCTGGGACGGCACGGTCGCCGAGCTTCTCGACAAGCTCTTCGACCCGACCATGACGATCGACGACCTCAACTGGCTCCGCTCGATCTGGGACGGCCCGCTGATCGTGAAGGGCATCCAGACCGTCGCGGATGCACGCCGGGTGGTCGACGCCGGCGCGGACGCGGTCGTGCTGTCCAACCACGGCGGTCGTCAGCTCGACCGGGCGCCGACACCGCTGCGCATCCTCCCCGACGTACGCAAGGCGATCGGCACCGACGCCGAGATCTACCTGGACACCGGCATCATGTCCGGCGCGGACATCGTCGCGGCGATCGCGCTCGGCGCCGACGCCTGCCTGGTCGGTCGCGCCTACCTGTACGGCCTGATGGCCGGCGGCCAGCGCGGCGTCGCCCGCGCCGCGGAGATCCTCACCAAGGAGGTACGCCGCACGATGGCCCTACTCGGCGTCTCGAGCGTGGCCGACCTCAACCCGTCCCACGTCCGCCTCCCGTAACACCAGCCGGAACGCCGAAGCACCACCGCTCGGGAGACTGTTGCTTGCGGCAAGCGCCTGCAGCTGGTTGTACGCCGTACGCCCGCCTGACCTAGAGCGGGAGGGTCGCCGTGATGCGCAGGCCGCCGGATGGCGTTCGGCTGGTGGAGAGGGTGCCGCCGAGCGCGGTCGCCCGTTCGCGCATGCCGCCGATGCCGTTGCCTTCCTTCGGCGGTGCGCTGAGGGATTGGCCGTCGTCGTCGATCTGCAGCACGAGCGCCTGTTCGCCGTACTGGATCCGGACGGTCGCCGACGTGGCCTTCGCGTGGCGTACGACGTTCGTCAGCGACTCCTGGATGATGCGGAATGCCGCGCGATCGAGCCCGGTCGGTAGTGGACGCGGTTCGCCGTGGACGATGCGGTGCACCTCGAGGCCGGCTCGCGACGTACGAGCGATCAGGTGGTCGAGATGGTCGAGACCGGCGACCGGTTGGCGGGGCGCGGATTCGTCGGACTGCCGCAGGATGCCGACGATCGAGCGGAGTTCCACCAAGGCTTCTTTACTGGCGTCTTTGATCGCGGCGAGCGCCGGCTCGGCCCGCTCGGGCTGCCGGTCGACCAGGTGGAGTGCGGTCGACGCCTGCACGTTGATGAGCGAGATGTGGTGGGCGACGACGTCGTGGAGCTCCTGCGCGATCCGCAGCCTCTCCTCGCCGGCGCGCCGCAGTTCCTCCTCCTTGCGGGTGCGAGCTGCGGCGTTGACGCGGTCGCGGTGTGCCCGGAACAGCTCGGCGAGGAAGCCGAGGACGACGAAGCAGGTGCCGACCAGGAGAGTCTGGTACAGGCCGAGTTCGCTGAGCCCGAGGATCAAGCGTCCGCCGACATGGCCGAGGTACAGCGCGGCCAGCGCCGACCAGCCGGAGACCCGGTAGCCGAGCCGGATCGTGGTGAACACGGCGATGATGAACGCGAAGATCATCGGGCCGTACGCGTACCCCATCAGCATGTAGACGAGGGTCGACCCGACTGTTGCCCACAGCACCGGTCTCGGATGGGTCCGGAGCCAGTACAACGACAGCGATCCGATCAGGATCAGCAGCACCATGAACCAGTCCGGCCGGCGGCTGTCCGGCTCACCGTGCACCGCCGCGCCGATCGAGCCGCCGACCGCGATGATCGAGACGATCACGGGCAGGCCGATCCGCCGCGCCCAGTACCCGACGCCGGGCGCGGTGATCGGCTCAGTCGTGCTCACAGTACGAAACCGTAGAGGCCCGCGGGCCGGGTGTCATCGGCGCCACGGAGTACTTCGGCCTGCTCCTGCTGCGGTAGTTCAGTACTTGACCTTGTAGATCGATTCCTCGTACTGCGGGCCGTAGTGCCGGTCGAGCGTCTCGAGGTCGTCGTCCGGACGCTCCAGGGTCTGGGAGATGACCGCGCGGCGCGGCAGGGCGTCCGGGTTCCAGGTCTCGGGCTTCCAGAGCTTCGAACGCATGAACGACTTCGAGCAGTGATGGAAGATCTGCTCGATCTCGACCAGCAGCGCCAGCTGGGGACGGTTGCCCTTGACGATCATGTCGTCGAAGAACGGCGCTTCCCTGACGATCCGGGCGCGGCCGTTGATCCGCAGGGTGTCGGTGCGGCCGGGGACGAAGTAGATCAGGCCGACGTGCGGGTTGCTGAGGATGTTCGCGAAGCCGTCGACGCGGCGGTTGCCGGCCCGGTCCGGGATGGCGATCGTCGAACGGTCCAGCACCTTGGTGAACCCGACCGGGTCGCCCTTGGGGGACACGTCGCAATTGCCGTCGGCGTCGGAGGTGGCGATCAGGCAGAACGGGGAGGCATCGAGCCACTGCAGATCCAGGTCGTGGAGCTCCGTGCGCTCCTTGCCCGCGGCTGCTGCCAGCGGCGGCGGAACGAGCTCGCGCAGCTCGTCGTACGACGTGATCTCGACCAGTCCGGGAATCTCCATCAGGCGACGTTCTCCTCTACCAGCGACGGCGTGGCGTCCTCCTTGACGGCCCTCGTCCGCGCAGCCCATCGTACGGCGGGACCAGTTGCGCAACTGGTCCCCAGGAACAGGGCACCGATGACGATCCAGCCGATCGGACCCGAGCCGAGGATCACCGTGGTGAGCAGCGCGGGGCCGAGCATCCTGGCGATAGCGGGGCCGGTGCCGAAGAAGCCTTGGTACTGCCCCTGCTTGTCGGCAGGGGCGAGTCCGAAGCTGATTTCCCAGGCGCCGGACGCGAGCTTCATCTCGCCGACGGTCAGCAGCGCGGCGGCGATCACCAGGATTCCCGCGGTGACTGCCGGGGTCAGATGGGCGGCGGTCGTGGCGAACACGCCGCAGGCGGCCAGCATCGCCAGTCCGGCGTACCGGACGGATCGGGCGGCGGTGCGGAGGTCCTTGACGCGCTTGGCGATGTGGACCTGGAAGAACGTGACGCCGAGCGTGTTCACGATCATCAGCGAGGCGACGACCCAGCTCGGCGCGCTCGTCCGGGTGACGATCCACAGCGGGCCGACGAGGCTGATCAGCGGCATGAAGAGCAGCATGATCGCGTTGAGCAGCGCGAGGACGGCGTACGGACGGTCGTGCAGGACGGCGAGGCGGGGTTCGCCTGTGACCCGGATCGTGGTCGCGATCGACGGCACCCGGCGGATGAGAGCGGCGGCGATCAGGAAGCTGAGCGCGTCGATCGCGAAGACCGTCAGGTACGCCGGTTCGGTGTCGAAGCGGAGCGCGATACCGCCGAGGAGCGCGCCGACGGCGAGACCGGCGTTGACCGTGGACTGCAGGAAGGCGCGGATGCGGGTGCGTTCAGCCGGCTGCACCAGGCCTGCGAGGAGCGCTTGGCGAGCCGCTGTGAGTCCGGTCTGGCTGCAGGCGTACACGATGGCCGCGATCAGGAATCCGGCGAAGCTCCGGACGAACAGGAATGCTCCGACCCCGCTGGCGGTCATGAGCGCCAGGAGTACGGCGGTGCCGCGCGATCCACGCCGATCAGCGAGGTTGCCCAGCGGGACGCCGGTCAGGAAACCCACGAGCCACGCGATGGTCAGCCCGAGGCCGACCTCCGCGGTCGACAGGCCGACCACCCGGGTGAAGAACAACGCCGAGGTGACGACGAACGCGCCGTCGCCGACCGAGTTGGCCAACTGCGCCATCGCCAGGTCCCGCGGCGCTCCGGCCGGGGGAAGCATCTGCCCAAGTCTGCTGCTCATGACTTGAGCCTAGGGATTCAGCGGCCCAGCAGGCAGGTCCACTCTGACTGTGGAATGTTGGGCCACTTTGGTCTGTGGACAACCCTGATCCGGGGGTGGAATCGCGGCACTTTCTAGGTATGAGCTTCCTCGACCTGACACCCACCTGGACCGACCAACCCCTCACCGACCCACGAGTTGCCGCCGACGTCGTAGACCTGATGCTCACCCTCGGCGACCGCCACCGAGGCACCTTCGCAGTCATCCTCTGCGACCCCGACGACCACTACCGCGCCACCATCACCGTCGACCTCCCATCGGAATTCGACCGCCTGACCCCGCCCCCAGACACCCACACGCTCTGCTCGACGGCCCTCAATCCAATCGTCACAGCCATCCAAACGGCCCCCAATACACCGCTGATCCTCGCCCTAGGCCGCCCAGGCCCCACTCACTCACCCGTCGCAGACCGCGACTGGGCCACCGCCGGCAGGGCCATCTGCCAAGCCGCTAACCTCCGCCTCCTCAGCTTCCACATAGCCACCCCCGAAGGCATCTACCAGCCCCTCACCACCCACCCGCCGACCAACCTCCCCATCACCAACCCGGCCGCGGCCTGACCCGCCCACCCGCCACACCGCTCGACCACCCACCCCGCCGTACTGCGAGTGCCGCCGGGTGCCGCCGTACTACGTACGCCCGCCCCCGCCGCACTGCGTATGCCGCGCTGGCCGGTGCCGCCCTCGGCTGCCGCCTGACCCACCCTCCCGCCGCACCGCTCCACCACCCACCCCGTCGTACTGCGTGCGCCGCCGGGTGCCGTCGTACTGCGTGCGCCGCCCGGGCCGCCGCTTGCCGCGGTACCGCGTGTACCGCCGCCCTGCCGCTTGGTCGTGTCCGCTGCTGCGGTGGTGCCACGCTGCTCCCCGCCCGGGCCGCGTGTGCTGGCGTACTGCGTGTGCCTGTGCGTGCCGCCGTACTGCTGCGTCAGCGCGGCCCCGTACCGGGGTCGGCGATGATGGCGCCGACCGTACCCGGGACGACCTGCTGCGGGCTGTTCCTATGTGACGCGTGCTGCCGCTGCGCGGAGGTGTATGCGTGCCCGCCGTACCGGCGCCGGGGACGCTGACGCCGCGCGTGCCCAGGGAGTGACCTGCGGCGTCCTGCTCCGGCGTGCCGCGTGCTGCTGTACGTCGCGCGCGTTCTGCTGGGTGGAGGCCTGAGCGCCGGCGCCACGCGAATGCCGGGGATGCTGACGCCGACCGTGCCCCCGGGGACCGACCTGCTGCGGGCTGCTCTGGGTGCCGCGTGCTGCTGTACCTCGCGTGCCGCGTGCCGCGTGCCGCGTGCCGCGTTCTGGTGGGCGGATGCGGGAGAGCACGGGCGCCGTGCGAATGCCGGGGACGCGGACGTCGACCGATTCCCCGCAGGCGACCTGCTGCGTGCTCTCGCGCGGGCTTCGGCGGCTGCCGCTTGCTTCGGTGCTGCTGGGTGATGCGGCTTGCTGCGCCTGCGGGTTGCTGCTGTGGGTTGGTGTGCGCTGCCTTGGTGTGTTGTTAGCGGACGCCTCGGGGGCGGAATTGGATGCTGATGCGGGGGCCGATGCGGCCGGAGGCTTTCGGGATTGCGTGTTCCCAGGTGCGTTGGCAGGTGCCGCCCATCACGATTAGGTCGCCGTGTCCGAGGGGATATCGGACCGTCGAGCCCACTGGGCCGCTCGTCCCGGCAGACCCGCCTGGGCTGCCTGGGCGGGGGCGGAGGGCCAGTACGCGGGGTTCGCCGACTGAGAGGATCGCGACCATTGTGTTCTCGCGGTCGCCGCGGCCGATTCGGTCGCCGTGCCAGGCGACGCTGTCGCGGCCGTCGCGGTAGAAGCACAGCCCGGCCGTGCGGAACGGTTCGCCCAGTTCCTCGGCGTACCGCTCGCTCAGCGCGTCGCGCGCCTCCTCCAGTATCGGCAGCGGCAGGTCGACGTTCTCGCCGTAGAAGCAGAGCAGTCGCGGTACGTCGACCACACGGTCGTACATCTGCCGCCGCTCTGCCTGCCACGGCACATCCCGCGCCAGCCGCCCGAACACCTGGTCGGCGCCGGTCAACCACCCCGGCAGCACATCGATCCAGGCCCCGCGGCCCAGCTCGGTCCGCGTCAGCCCGTCCAACGAGCCCAAGGCCGGATCCTCGAAAGCATCCAGCAACGAGCCCTGGAGATCAGCACCCATGCCCCCACCATACCCGACATTCGAACATCTGTTCCCCTGCTGGTGTTAAATGACCAACGAGGTCTCGCTCGGCCTGCCGCCTTGGACCGGAGACCACTGGAGCGAGATCCGCTGACTGCGGCAGCTGATCACACGCCGGTCAACAGGCTCACTCACAAGCACGCGGCGCAACCAGTGGGTCGGCCGCCAACCAGGACGGCTGAGACCGTCAGTCGTCGCTGGCCTCTGCGGCGGTGGCGATCGGCTCGAGTCCGGCGATCAGGTCGTCGAGCTCGTCTGCGCTGAGTACGTCGTACGCCGGGGCGGCGAGCTGATCCGTGAGTGCCTCGATCCGCTGTTTGGTTTCGCGGCCGGCGTCGGTGAATCCGCCGGCGGCGTCCACGAGGCCGCGGTCGCGCAGCCCGTCGACGACGGCGGTCAGCTGGGCCTTGGGCAGGTGGTGGATCCGCCCGAACTGCTCAGCCCGCATTCCGAGGGCCAGAGCCATCAGGACGTGGGCTTCCGTGCCTCCGATGCCGTGGGCGACCAGAGCGATGTTGTGGCCGTCCCCGCGATGCTCCCGCAGCAGCGTCGTAGCGTGCCAGAGCCTGGCCACGGGCTCCTCCGGGATGTCGAGCGCTCGAAGCCCGGCATAGAGAACTCTGCCCTCGGTAGGCGCACTGACGGCAGCACGGGTGGCGAGATCGGCGACCTGTACCAGCCCGGGGGAGTCGGAGAGCTCCCCGATCCTTTGTCGCAGCGCGTCGGCGCTGCCGCGCTCGCGCACGGCGATCGCCTCCTCCGGGGTGGTCTTTCCCCAGACCCGTGGGATGTGCCGCGCCACCTCGCCGTCGGCGAAGTTGTAGAAGACCGCGTGCACGACCTCGGCCGGCGCCAGTCCGAGCGGCGCGGCCCGGCCCGCGAAGTACCCGTCCCAGTAGTTCCGCATGCCGATGGCAAGGAACGCCTCGTTCGTCACGTCCGAGAAAGTCACGGTGGCTATCGGCTCGATGAGCTCGGACATGCGGTGGACCTTGGCCTGTGGGTGCGGCATCGTCGGCCTCTCCTTCAGTCGTGTTGACGCCCTTGTGGGACTCGGTGCGGCGGATCGGTCAGTCGTGCGGACCTGGCTGGAAGACGCGGACGTCCTGGGCGCAGCGGCAGGCGGTGGCGATCTTCGCGGCCCATTCCAGGGCTTCCTTCCGGGTGGGTACGTCGACCACGGTGAAGCCGCCGAGGAGCTCCTTGCTCTCCGGGTACGGGCCGTCGGTGAGCATGCCCTCGGTGACTGTCCCGTCCGTGGCGACCACGGCGGGCTCCTCCTCGGGGTCCAGTCCGCCGGTGAAGACGTAGACGCCGGCCTCCATGGCCTCCTTGACCACGGCGCGGGCGGCCTTGCTGATCTCAGGCATGACCTCCTCGGGGAAGTCCATCGCGTTCATGCCGAACGAGATCAGGTACTCGGTCATCTCAGCACTCCTTGTCCGGACGGCCACCCGCCGGCCGCCTCTCATCCCTGCAACGAACCCGATACGTCGAATCCGACAGGCCGGCGGAATTCTCACGGCCCGTAGTACCCGTTCGCCGTAGTTTGGTGACTTCGGCGACCCGCTACTCGACCAGGAGGTCGTGCAATGACCAGCAAGTTCACCGAGCTGGCGATCGATTGTGCCGATCCGAGCGGCCTGGCGCGGTTCTGGTGCGCTGTCCTCGGCTACGAGGTGCAGGACGACGGGGAGGGCGAGGGGGAGGACGGCGTGGTCACGATCGGCTCGCCGCTGGTGCCCGAAGGCAGGAGCCGTCCCGGTCCGGTGCCGCCGACGCTGACGTTCGCGCGGGTGCCGGAGGGCAAGACGGTCAAGAACAGGCTGCACATGGACCTCAACCCGACGGACACAGATCAAGAAGCCGAGGTACGTCGGGTGCTCGCGTTGGGCGCCCGCCCCGCCGACGTGGGGCAGACGGGCGACGAAAGCTGGGTCACGCTCGCCGATCCCGAAGGCAACGAGTTCTGCATCCTCGCCAGCCGGCATCCCTGATCGGCTGGGCACGGATGACTCGCATGCTGATCCGAAACGTAGCTGTGCTGGTGGTGCCCGAGCAGGGGGAGTGCCGGGTCGACGAGGCACAGGACATCCACATCCACGACGACCTCATCACCGCGATCACGCCGACAACCGCCGACAGCCCGACCGACAACCTGATGGACAGCGCGACCGACGGCCCGACCGACGGCCCGACCGACAGCCCGACCGACAGCCCGCCGGACAGTCCGATCGACGGGGAGGTGATTGACGGGACGGGGCTCGTCGCGGTTCCAGGGTTGGTCAACTCCCATACGCACAGCCCGATGGTGATGATGCGCGGTGCGGCGGAGGATCTCTCGATCGAGGACTGGTTCAACCGGCGGATCTGGCCGATGGAGGTGAACCTGACGCCGGAGCGCGTGCGAGTAGGTGCGCGCCTCGCGTGCGCCGAGATGCTGCTCGCCGGCGTCACCACGTTCGTCGACCACTACTTCCACGCCGACCAGATCGCAGCCGCCGCGATCGAGTCCGGCATACGCGCCGACCTAGCGCCGACGTACTTCTCCTCTGCAGGCCTAGACGGAATCAACGCAGCGATCGACACGACCCGCGAACTCAGCCGGCTCCATCCGCGCATCACCGCGAGCCTCGGCCCACATGCGACGTACACGGTCACCGACGACGACCTGAAACGTACGGCGGAGATCGCGCGTGCGGAGGGTTTCCGCATCCACCTGCACGCCGCGGAGACCAACGACCAAACGCAAGCATCTCTCGACAACCTAGGCGTCACGCCGGTCCAAGTGCTCGAACGGACCGGCGTGCTCGACGCCGGTGCCCTGATCGCCCATGGGTGCGGCATCCGCGACGACGACCTCCCGATCCTCGAGCGGTACGCCGATCGCACGACCGTCGCGTCCTGCCCGAAGGTCTACCTCAAACTCGCGATGGGCGAGGTCACGCCGATCAAGGGGCTCCGCTCGGCCGGCGTACAAGTTGGCGTCGGCACCGACGGCGCCGCCGTACACAACACGCTCGACGTCTGGGAAGCGATCCGCATGGTCGCCCTCACCCAGAAACAACGCGAGCACGACGCCGAGTGGATGACCCTGTCCGACACCCTCCGCCTCGCCACCCGAGGCAGCGCCGCAGCAGCCGGCCTCGCCGGCCGGATAGGCGTCGTCGAACCAGGCCGGCAAGCAGACATCGCCCTGATCGACCTCAGCGCGCCCCACAACCAACCCGTCCCCGACCCGCGAGCCGCCCTCGTGTACTCCGTCCGAGCCTCCGATGTCGTCACGGTTCTCGTTGCGGGCAAGGTCGTGGTCCGCGACCGCCGACTCACCACGATGGATCTCGAAGAGGTCCTTGCCGACGCGAAGTCGCTGTCCCACACGCTCGTGGACCTCTCGAAGGGCGGTGCGATCCAGCACTACGCACCCTGAAAAACACAGCTGCAACAACCGGCCAGAATCGATGTACAAAGGTGCAATCGCGCAACGACGTCCCATTCGAGCGCCGGCAATTCGGCGCAGGAGCAACGGAGGGTGATCCGTGAAGTACATGCTGTTGATCCGGCCCGACCACGAATACCCCGACGGCGTGCCCGACGAGATGATCCGCAGGACCGAGGCCTGGGTCGCCGAGGTGAAGGCCCGCGGCGTCCATCTGACCGGCGGGGCACTTCATCCGCCGGCGGAGTCGACCGGCGTACGGCGGCAGGGTGCCAAGGTCGTCACGACCGACGGCCCGTTCGCGGAGTCGAAGGAGCAGATGGGCGGCTTCGACCTGATCGAGTGCGACACCCTGGCCGAGGCGGTCGAGATCGCTGCCGGCCATCCGGTCGCCGAGGCGGGGATGGTCGAGGTTCGTCCGATGGTCGAAGAGTTGGCATCCCTCGGACGACAGGCTGTCGCCGACCGCGCACCCTAAGCTCGGGCCATGACTGTGGACCTGGGTTCCTGGCGGAGGACGCCGTTCACCGGCGGCGGCCTGACCTACGACTGCTTCGAGAAGGGCGAGGGGCCGGGCGTCGTGCTGATCCCCGAGATCCCGGGCCTGAGCCCTGAGGTGGCCGAGTTCGGCGAGCATCTCGTCGCCGCGGGCTTCACGGTCGTGATCCCGTCACCGTTCGGTACGCCGGGACGCGCCGCCACCACCGGCTACACGCTCGGAATCGTTGCGCGGCTCTGCGTATCGAAGGAGTTCCGCAGCTTCGCGGTGAACGCCGAGCGGCCGATCACGAAGTACCTGCGTGCGGTCGCGAAGGACCTGGCCGCGCGTACGCCGGGCCGCGGCGTCGGCGTGATCGGCATGTGTTTCACCGGGGGATTCGCGCTCGCTGCCGCCGTCGAGGACGCCGTCAACGCGGCAGTGCTCAGTCAGCCCGCGGTGCCCTTCCCGGTCACCGCGAGGATGCGGCGCGATCCGGGGATGTCACAGGAGGAGCTCGAGGTCGTCAAGGAGCGCACGCGGACCGACGGGCTGTGCGCGCTGGGTCTGCGGTTCAGCGGCGACCGCGCGGTCCCGCGCGAGCGGTTCGACACGCTGCGTGCTCATCTCGGCGATGCGTTCGAGGTGATCGAGCTCGATTCGTCGCCGGGCAACCGCGACGGGTACGGCAAGGGCGCGCACGCGGTGCTCACCGCCGAGATCCGCGACAATCCACCGAATTCGGCCTTCAATGCTCGCGCCCGGGTGGTCGAATTCCTCGAAGAGCACCTCACAGCAACCGGTTGACGACGTTCAGTGCGGAAATGTCAAAACCACGTTGAGTAACTCGTCCGGTGTGATTCGGTGCCTTTCACGCTGGGGAACGTGGGGATGCCTGGGGGTTGATCGTTGCGGTCTGCATGTGAGGGGGCGCGGTGGGTGACGCCGTTGTTTTTGCTCTGGTCGTGAGTACCTGGGGCATGGCACGATCGGCAACCGAGGGCACAACAGGGGACGCATCGCGTATGGCGGGTGCCAGGCACTGGACGAGTGAGGCTGTATGAACGGGCGGACAGCGCAAGATAGCCGGATCCCGGTGAACGGGTCGGGCAACGGGACCAACGGTCACGGTCCGCAATCAACCACTCACCTGCAACCACCGGCCACGGACCCGTCCGAGGGATCCGCCGGCGAGCAGTCGAATCAGCCGAAGCAGCCGAACTGGCAGCCGGGGGAGAAGGTCGCCGAGATCCGCACCGACCAGCCCGGCCAGCCCGGCCGGCCGCCGCGCTCGGACTGGCTGTCCGAGGTCCGTGATCGGCCGCGGGAGCAGAACGGTACGGCGCTGCGCCAGTTCAACACCCCGGTCCGGGTCGACGAGATCGCGGTTGCCGCGATGACGCTGGCCGAGGACCTGCAGGCGGCGACGCAGAGCATGCCGGATTCGACCGAGCTGCGGCGGTTCCGGCACGAGCTGGACCAGGCCGCCACCACGTTCCGCGAGATGGCGACCAAGCTCGAGGCCACCGCCGGCAAGCTCGTCCGGCTGGCCGCGAACGAGGGCCAGGTCTGCGGCGTCGGCTGGGGCGTCTGCCCCGAGCACGGGCTGACGCTGATGAACATCGGCGACACCGCCACCTGCCACGTCCTCGGCTGCGGCCGGCAGAACGAGGGCGAGGTCGAGCGCTGCGAGCACCCGGTCGCCTACAAGGTCGTCGACGCTGCCGGACCGGCCCTGCTCACCTGCTCCGGCCACGCGATCGCCTGCCGGATGTACTTCGACAACCCGGTCATCACCGCGACCGCCGACAGCATGGAGCTGTTCTAGCTCCGAGGCGGTCCAGGCGGTCCATGCGGTCCATGCGGTCCATGCGGTCCATGCGGTCCACGTGGTCGGCCAGTCGTGCGCTGAGCGCACACGTCTGACAAAGCCCTGCAAGAACTTGACTGCTAGGTAGCTCTTGACGCCCTTCTGTCGTGAACTTAGTTTGTTGGATCAACAGACAAAGTCGGCAGGGGAGGCACGAGGATGACGTTGACCGACGGTCGTCGCCCGGGCAGCCGGGGTGTCGCCGCCGATCACGTCTCGCTCCGCCGCAACAACCTCTCGGTCGTACTGCGGCATGTCCGCGACCTCGGCCCGCGGTCCCGGGCCCGGATCGCCGAGGAGACCGGTCTGAACAAGGCCACCGTGAGCAGCCTCGTCGCCGAACTCGTCGAACGCGGACTGCTCCGTGAAGGCTCCGCCGACTCGTCCCGCGCGCTAGGTCGCCCCGGCCTGCTCGTCGAGCTCGACGGCACCGGCGTCTGCGGCGTCGGTGGCGAGATCAACGTCGATTACCTGGCCGTCTCGGCCCTCGACCTGACCGGCGCGGTCGTGCTCGAGAAGCGCGTCCCGGTCGACGTGGCGCACCTCGATCCCGCGACGACGCTCGACCGCTTCGCAGACTTGGTGCAGGAAGCGGTCACCGGCGTGGAGGTTCGTGGTGGGCAGCTGGCCGGGGTCACCCTGGCCGTGCCGGGCCTGGTCCAGGGCGAGACCGGGAAGCTGAAGCTCGCGCCGAACCTGGGGTGGGGCGAGCTGTCGGTCGCCCAGGAGATGCGCTCGCGGCTGGGCGAGCCGACGTACCCGTTGCATGTCGACAACGAGGCGAACCTCGCGGCGCTGGCGGCGTACGCCGATCTGCGCCAGACCGAGGACGAGCCGGTGCACGACCTCGTGCTGCTGACCGGTGCGGTCGGTGTCGGCGGTGGCGTGGTGGCCGGCGGGCAGCTGTTGCGCGGCGGGCACGGGTACAGCGGCGAGGTCGGGCACATGCCGGTCGCACCGCCGGGGCGGACCTGCGGCTGTGGCCGGACCGGCTGCTGGGAGACCGTCGTCGGGCTGACCGCACTGTTGCACAAGGCAACGGACAGGGACGACCCGGTACGGGATCCGTCGCTGGACGTGGAGCAACGGCTGGCCGGGATCACCCGGCGGGCCGAAGCGGGGGAGGCGCGGACGCTGTCCGCGTTGAAGGACGTCGGCACCTGGCTGGGGATTGGGGGAGCGATCCTGGTGAACATCCTGAACCCGGACGTGCTCGTGCTCGGTGGGTACTTCGCCGTGCTCGGGCCATGGCTGAAAGAACCACTGGAGAAGGCGATCCGCGAGCGCGTGATCGCACCGGACGGCGGCGGCTGCCGGGTGGTCCGGTCGGAGCTCGGTTTCGCGGCGGCCGTCCGCGGCGGCGCGCAGATCTCGCTCGACCAGGTCTTCGTCGACCCGACGAGGATCGGGGTGGCGCGATGACGGACCTCCTGACCATGACCGGCATCGTCAAGGAGTTTCCCGGTGTACGGGCGCTCGACGGGGTCGACCTCGACGTTCGCGCCGGCGAGGTGCACTGCCTGCTCGGACAGAACGGCGCCGGCAAGTCGACGTTGATCCGGGTGCTGACCGGTGCGCACCAACCGGATGCCGGCACGATCCACCTGAACGGCGAGCCGGTCCAGCTGAACAGTCCGACCGCGGCGATCCAGCGCGGCATCGCCGCGATCTACCAGGAACTCGACCTGGTGCCCGATCTGACCGTTGCCGAGAACATCTTTCTCGGCCACGAGCCGGCCCGCTTCGGCTTCAGCCGGACGCACGAGGCGACCGCCCGGGCGCGCGAGATCCTGGAAGGACTCGGGCACGCCGAGATCCCCACCCACCGCGCAGTCGGTTCGCTGCCGGCCGCCGGTCAGCAGGTCGTGAGCATGGCCAGGGCGCTGTCGCGTGACGCCCGCCTGATCGTGATGGACGAACCGTCGGCGGTCCTCGATCCCGAAGAGGTGGCGAACCTGTTCCGGGTGATCCGCGGCCTGACCGAACGCGGCGTCGCGGTCGTCTACATCTCGCACCGGCTCGAGGAGATCCGCCAGATCGGCAACCGGGTGACGGTCCTGAAGGACGGCGCAACGGTCGCCACCGGACTCGACGCCCGCGAGACCCCGACGAAGGAACTCATCCGGCTGATGACCGGACGCTCGATCGAGTACGTCTTCCCGCCGCGCAACGAGGTCGCGAGCACGGCGCCGGTCGTGCTCGAGGTCGACGAGCTGACCAGGCCGCGCGAGTTCGCCGGGATCAGCTTCACGGTTCGCGCCGGCGAGATCCTCGGCCTGGCGGGTCTCGTCGGCTCCGGACGTTCCGAAGTACTCGAGACCGTGTACGGCGCGCGACGCCCGGCGAGCGGATCCGTCCGCGTCGAAGGCGTCGCGCTACGGCCGGGCCGGGTGCAGGCGGCGGTCAAGGCCGGGGTCGGGCTCGCTCCGGAGGAACGCAAGAGCCAGGCGCTGCTGCTCGACCAGGCCGTGTACAAGAACATCACGGTGTCGACGCTGCAGCGGTTCGCGAGCAGGGGATTCCTGAACAACCGGGCCGAGCGGGATGCAGCGGCCGGCCTGGCCAAGTCGCTGGACCTGCGGCCGGCCGGCGTGGACCATCCGGTCCGCAACCTGTCCGGGGGCAACCAGCAGAAGGTCGTGCTGGCGCGCTGGTTGCTGCGCGACTGCCGGGTGCTGTTGCTCGACGAGCCGACACGCGGTGTCGACGTCGGCGCGCGCTCGGAGATCTACGCGCTGATCCGCACGCTGGCGGCCAACGGGGTCGCGATCGTGCTGGTCTCCAGCGAGGTCGAGGAAGTGCTCGGTCTGTCCGACCGGGTCGTCGTACTGCGGGAGGGGCGTGCCGTCCACACGGGACCCGCGCAAGCCATCGACGAACACCAGGTCCTCGACCTGGTGATGGAGGGAAGTGCGGTGTGATGAGTGAGGACATCACGACACCTGGCACGACAGGGGAGACCGAACCGGCCACGACAGCGTCGACTCAGGCCACTGTCACCCAGCCGGCGGCGCAACGATCGGCGAACCTGCTCAGATCCGGCTTCGGACGCAACCTCGGTCTGGTGGTCGCGCTGGTCGTGCTCTGCATCGTCGGCGTGATCACCGCCGGCGACACGTTCGCCACCGGCGCCAACGTGCTGACGATCCTGCGGCTGGCCGCCGTCATCGGCGTCGTCAGCGTCGGCATGACGTTCGTCATCACCGGCGGCGGGATCGACCTGAGCGTCGGCGCGATGGTCGCGCTGGCCTCGGTCTGGGCGACCACGCTGGCCACCCAGCAGTTGGCCGCCGACTATCACTGGATCCTGATGGTCACCACGGCGCTCGCAGTCGGCGCCGCGTGCGGCCTGGTCAACGGCCTGTTGGTTGCCTACGGCAAGATCGTGCCGTTCATCGCGACGCTGGCGATGCTCGCGGCGGCGCGCGGTCTGGCCGAGATCATCTCCGACCGCAAGACCCAGATCATCACGGTCAACTCGTTCGTCGACTTCTTCGGCGGCTCGCTGATCGGCGTTCCGGTCCTGGTCTGGATCTTCCTGCTGGTCGCCGCGGCCGGCTGGGTGGTGCTGAACCGGACCACCTTCGGCCGCCGTACCTTCGCCGTCGGCGGCAACGCCGAGGCCGCCCGGCTGGCGGGGATCAAGGTGCAGCGTCACACCGTGGCGCTGTACGTCGTGGCAGGGCTCTGCTGCGGGATCGCCGCGGTGATGTTGATGGCGCGGACGACGACGGGAAGCTCCACCCATGGTCAGTTGTACGAGCTCGACGCGATCGCGGCGGTGGTGATCGGCGGCACGCTGCTGTCCGGCGGCCGCGGCACGATCGTCGGAACGGTCATCGGCGTACTGATCTTCACGACGTTGAACAACGTCTTCACGCTCAACAACCTGAGCATCTCCGCCCAGTCTGTGGCCAAGGGCGCGATCATCGTGGTCGCCGTCCTGCTGCAGCAACGTCTGGCCGCCCGCACGACGAGTTCATAGGAGGACAACGATGTCCAAACGTTCCGCCCGAAGTCTGGTGGTCGCAGGTCTGGCAGCGGTCGCCCTGACTGCCTGCACCAGCAACACCCCGAAGACCGAGGACAATGCCGACAAGGCGCCGGCCAACCAGGCCGCGGTCAAGAACGACGAGCCCGGCAAGAAGGTCAAGATCGGCTTCTCCGCGCCGGCCGCCGACCACGGCTGGATGGGCGCCATCACCAAGGCGACCCAGGCCGAGGCGAAGAAGTACTCCGACGTCGAGCTGGTCGTCGCCGAGGGTACGAACGACGTGAACCTGCAGATCAGCCAGGTCGAGACGTTCATCAACCAGAAGGTCGACGCCATCGTTCTGCTTCCGTTCGACGGGGCGGCGCTCACCCCGGTCGCGACGAAGGCGATGGAGGCCGGCATCACGGTGATCAACGTCGACCGCGAGTTCGACAGCCCGTTCGCGGCCCGTACGACGGTGCTCGGCGACAACCACGGAATGGGTGTGTCGGCCGGCACGTACATCTGCGACCAGCTGAAGGGCAAGAAGGACGCGGTGGTCGCCGAGATCGCCGGCATCGACTCGCTGCCGTTGACTCAGGACCGCAGCCGGGGGTTCAAGGAAGCGCTCGCCGACTGCGGCCTGAAGGTCAGCAACCGGGTGGCCGCGGAGTTCACCGTGGAGTCCGGCGAGAAGGCCGCCGCCAACCTGCTGCAGGCGGCGCCGAAGATCGACGCGATCTGGAACCACGACGACGACCAGGGTGTCGGCGTGATGGCCGCGATCAAGAACTCCGGCCGCAAGGAGTTCTTCGTGGTCGGCGGGGCCGGTTCGGCGAACGTGATGCGGGACATCAAGTCCGGCAACTCGTTGCTGAAGGCCACCGTCATCTACCCGTCCACGCAGGGTGCCGACGGCATCCGGCTGGCCCGCCTGCTGGTGCAGAAGAAGGCCCTCGGCGACCTGGTGGAGGTCGAGGTGCCGCGCACCGTCCAGCTGTACGCGCCGGTGGTCACCAAGGAGAACGTGGACCAGTACCTGCCCACCGCCTTCGAAAGCTGATCAAACACAGCGAGAGCTAAGAGGAGAGCAATGACGAACCTGGGCATCGGCCTGATCGGCTACGCGTTCATGGGCGCGGCCCATTCGCAGGCCTGGCGGAGCGCGCCGCGCTTCTTCGACCTGCCGCTGGACCCGGCCATGAACGTGCTCTGCGGCCGCAACGCGGAGGCCGTGCGGGCCGCCGCGACGAAGCTCGGCTGGAAGGACACCGAGACCGACTGGCGCAAGCTGCTCGGCCGCGACGACGTCCAGCTGGTCGACGTGTGTACGCCGGGCGACAGCCACGCGGAGATCGCGATCGCCGCCCTGGAGGCCGGTAAGCACGTCCTGTGCGAGAAGCCGCTGGCCAACACCGTCGAGGAGGCCGAGGCGATGACCGCGGCGGCCGAGGCGGCCAAGGCCAAGGGGATCAGGTCGATGGTCGGGTTCACCTACCGCCGGGTGCCGGCGATCGCGCTGGCCCGCCAGCTTGTTGCCGAGGGCAAGCTCGGGACGATCCGGCACGTCCGCGCGCAGTACCTGCAGGACTGGATCGCCGACCCGGAGGCGCCGCTGTCGTGGCGGCTGGACAAGTCGAAGGCCGGGTCGGGTGCGCTCGGTGACATCGGCGCGCACATCATCGACATGACGCAGTACATCACCGGTGACACGATCGGCGAGGTCAGCGCCCGGCTGGAGACGTTCGTGAAGGAGCGTCCGGTCGCCGCCGAGCACTCCGGTCTCGCCGGTACGGCGGGGACCGAACGCGGACCGGTGACGGTCGACGACGCGGCGGTGTTCCTGGCCACGTTCCGCTCCGGTGCGCTCGGTGTCTTCGAAGCGACCCGCTTCGCGACCGGCCGGAAGAACGCGATCCGGATCGAGATCAACGGCAGCCTCGGCAGTCTGGCCTTCGATTTCGAGGACATGAACCTGCTGCACTACTACGACGCAACAGATGACTCGAGGACGGCAGGCTTCCGCCGCATCCTCGCCACCGAACCCGACCACCCGTACGTCGGTGCGTGGTGGCCGCCGGGCCACCTGCTCGGCTACGAGCACGGTTTTACCCACCAGGTCGTCGACCTCGTCACCGCGATTGCCGAGGGCACCGATCCGGCGCCCTCGTTCGCTGACGGACTGCAGGTCCAGCGCGTGCTGGCCGCGGTCGAGACCAGTTCTACAACCCGTCAATGGCAGGAGATCTCAGCATGAACAGCTTTACCCCGACCAAGGACGACAAGTTCTCGTTCGGTCTGTGGACGGTCGGTTGGCAGGGCGTCGACGTGTTCGGTACGGCGGTGCGCCCGGCGATGGACCCGGTCCACGCCGTCGAGAAGCTCGCGGAGCTGGGCGCCGCGGCGGTCACGTTCCACGACGACGACGTCGTACCCGATGACAGCACTCGCGGGCAGGTGCTCGAGCGCTTCACGAAGGCCCTTGCCGACACCGGCATGGGTGTCGAGATGATGACCACGAACCTGTTCAGCCACCCCGTCTTCAAGGACGGTGGCCTGACCGCCAACGACCGCCAGGTACGCCGGTACGCGTTGGCGAAGGTGCTGCGCAACGTCGATCTGGCCGCCGAGCTGGGCGCGACGACGTACGTGCTGTGGGGCGGTCGTGAGGGCGCGGAGTCCGGTGGCTCGAAGGACGTGCGGGCCGCGTTGGACCGGTACAAGGAGTCGATGGACCTGCTCTGCGCGTACGTCCGCGAGCACGGCTACAACATCCGGTTCGCGATCGAGCCGAAGCCGAACGAGCCGCGCGGCGACATCCTGCTGCCCTCGATCGGCCATGCGATTGCCTTCATCAACGATCTCGCCGACCCCGAACTTGTCGGCATCAACCCTGAGGTCGGGCACGAGCAGATGGCGTCGCTGAACTACGCGCACGGCATCGCGCAGGCGTTGTGGCACGGGAAGCTGTACCACATCGACCTCAACGGGCAGCACGGTCCGCGGTTCGACCAGGACCTGCGGTTCGGCGCCGGCAACCTGCGCGAGGCGTTCTGGACGGTCGACGTACTGCAGGGGTCCGGGCGCTACCCGGCGTACGACGGGCACATCCACTTCGACTACAAGCCGCCGCGGACCGAGGACGAGGACGGCGTCTGGGAGACCGCGCGCGGTTGTATGCGGAACTACCTGATCCTGCGCGAGAAGGTGAACGCATTCCGGGCCGACCCGGAGGTCGCCGAGGCGCTCGAGGCCGCGCGGGTCGCGGAGCTGCACGAGCCGACGCTGGCCGAGGGCGAGTCGCTGGCCGACCTCCGCGGCGCGTCGTACGACCCGGATGCCCTCGGCAACCGCGGTCTCGGGTTCGAACGTCTGGACCAGTTGGCGATGGAACACCTCCTCGGCGTCCGGTAAGGAGTAGACGACATGGCTCGACCGATCACGTTGTTCACCGGGCAGTGGGCCGACCTCCCGTTCGAGGAGGTGGCCCGGCTGGCGGCGTCGTGGGGGTACGAAGGACTCGAGATCGCCTGCTGGGGCGACCATCTCGACGTACGACGGGCTGCCGAGGATCCGGCGTATGTCCGGGATCGACTCGACATCCTGGAGAAGCACAACCTGAAGGTGTGGACGATCTCGAACCACCTGCTCGGGCAGGCGGTCTGCGACGATCCGATCGACCAGCGGCACCAGGCGATCCTGCCGGCCCACATCTGGGGCGACGGCGATCCGGAGGGTGTCCGGCAGCGGGCGGCGGAGGAGATGAAGACCACCGCCCGGGCCGCGCGTGCGCTCGGTGTCGACGTCGTGGTCGGGTTCACCGGGTCGTCGATCTGGAAGACGGTCGCGATGTTCCCGCCGGTGCCGCCGGCGATGCTCGAGGCCGGGTACCAGGACTTCGCGGACCGGTGGAACCCGATCCTCGACGTGTTCGACGAGGTGGGCGTGAAGTTTGCTCACGAGGTGCACCCGTCGGAGATCGCGTACGACTACTGGTCGACGACCCGGACGCTCGAGGCCATCGGGCACCGGCCGGCGTTCGGGCTGAACTGGGACCCGTCGCACTTCGTCTGGCAGGATCTCGACCCGGTCGGGTTCCTGTGGGACTTCAAGGACCGGATCTACCACGTCGACTGCAAGGACGCGAAGCGGCAGGTCGGCAACGGCCGCAACGGGCGGATGGGTTCGCACCTCGCCTGGGGCGACCCGCGGCGCGGTTGGGACTTCGTCTCGACCGGCCACGGGGACGTCCCGTGGGAGGCGTGCTTCCGGATGCTCAACACGATCGGGTACGACGGCCCGATCTCGGTCGAGTGGGAAGACGCCGGCATGGACCGCCTGGTCGGCGCTGCGGAAGCGGTCCAGTTCGTCCGCTCGCTCGCCTTCGACGCACCGACCGCATCGTTCGACGCGGCGTTCTCGTCCTAGAGCTTTCCGAAGAACGCCCGGAGGTCCTCGATCACCAGATCGGGGACCTCCAGCGCCGCGAAGTGGCCGCCGCGGTCGAACTCGGTGTAGTGCACGACGTCGAACTCCCGCTCGACCAGCTTGCGAACCGTGCTGTCGTTGGGAAACACCGCGAGACCCGTCCGAACCGGGCACCAGGCGACCTCGGCGCCCCACGACGACTGACTCTCGCGGTAGAGCCTGGCCTGTGACCCTGCGGTTCCGGTCAGCCAGGTCAGCGTCACGCTGTCCAGGATGTTGTCGTTGCCGATGGCACCGATCCGGTGCCCGTAGTCGTCGTACCACTCCAGATTCCAGGCCAGCTGGCCGACGGGGGAGTCGACCAAGGCGTACGCCAGGGTCTGTGGTCGCGTGGCCTGGATCGACGCGTACCCGGACCGCTCGGCCTGCCACCTGTCCAGGCCACTCAACCGCTGCTGCTCGTCCTCCGTCAGCTCCTCACCCTGCGGAAACGCCAGGTAGCCGTCCAGGTGCAACCCGATCACTTGCTCTGGCGCCAACCGCGCGAGCGCCGGCGCGATCCGCGCGCCCCAGTCGTAGCCGTGGACGCCGTACCGCTCGTACCCGAGCTGTTCCATCAACGTCGCCCACGCCCGCGCGATCCGCTCGACGCCCCAGCCGGTGGCTGTGGTCGGGCCGGAGAACCCGAAGCCGGGCATGGTCGGGATCACCAGATCGAAGTCCTCCGCGAGCGGCTCGATCAGGTCCAGGAAGTCGGAGTTCGAGCCCGGCCAGCCATGCAGCAGAAGCAGCGGGGTGCCCGACGATTTCCGGTGAATGTAGTGCACCCGCTGTCCGTCGAGCTCGGTCAGGTACTGGGGCTGCGCATTGAGCCGCTTCTCGAACCGTCGCCAGTCGTACGACGCACGCCAGTACTCCGCGACCTGGCGCAGCCGCTCGAGTTCCACGCCATACGACCAGCCGGCCTCCGGCAGCTGATCCGGCCACCGGGCCGTGTCCAGCCGCCGCTGCAACTCGTCCAGCTCTGCCTGGGGTACCGCTGTCCGAAACTCCATGGCTCCGACACTAGAAGGCGTAGCGGACACCAGCTGACCGCTACGGTTACGCTCGCCCTATGAGTGCTGGAAAGTACACCGCGCAGATCGTGGAGGTCCCGGACCACGGCATCAAGTTGGAGCCGGTGGAGGGCGCGACCGTCCCGGACGGGCCGAACGAGGTGAACCTGCTCGGGATGTCGATCGCGTTGGCGTTGGGCGCGGCGGGGTATCACCACCACGCCGAGCAACGCGACCCCGAGCTGCAGACGCTCGACGCATTGCTCGCCGGCGAAGCGGTGATGCCGTGGAAGCCGTCCGAGTCCGGGAGTACGGCGTACATCGTGTGCGAACTGAACGACGGGCGGCCGACCTGCGAGGTCCGTCCGACCGCCGGGTAACGACGGCCACATGGTCTGGCCGGCGGCGCCCGCGCTGCGGCGGCCGCGGATCCTGCGGCAGCGGTGGCTCGATCTGTCCTTCCTGCATTGGGCCGTCGAGCCGGCCGAGGTCGCGCACTTCTTCCCGCCCGGCACGCGTCCGGACACCTTCGAGGGACGCACGTACGTCGGTCTGGTGCCGTTCCGCATGGTCGACACCGGGCTGCCGCGCGGTCCGGGCGTGCCGTACTTCGGCTCGTTCCTGGAGACGAACATCCGGCTCTACTCGATCGACGAGACCGGTCGACGTGGTGTCGTGTTCCTCAGCCTCGACGCGAACCGGCTGGCGGTGGTCGCCGCGGCGCGGACTGTCTTCGGGCTGCCGTATCGGTGGGCTCGCATGAGTCACGTGCGCGACGGCAACCACCACACCTACACATCGAGATTGCGTGGGATCGGGTCAGCTGTTGGGATCTCGCTGGGGGAGCGCTTGCCGGTCGGGCCGCTCGAAGACTTCCTCACCGCGCGCTGGGGTCTGCACATCGAGCGCGCCGGCCGCACCTGGTACCTGCCCAACGAGCACCCTCCGTGGATCCTGCACTCCGCGACGCTCACCTCTCTGGACGCTGATGCCTTGCTGAAATCCGTCGGTCTGGTGCCTCCGGGTCGGCCGCCGGATCATGTCGCCTTCAGCGCGGGGGTGCCTGCTGCCTTCGGTCTGCCATTAAGGCAGCGGTCTCCTGGACGATGAACTTCAGGTCCACCTGCGTCGCCCAGCGGTTGACCTCGGCCGCCAGTGCTTGCGAGCCCGCGGTGTCGCCTTCATCGCGCAGCAGTACGGCGAGCAAGGTCTGCTGGGCCAGTGCTCCGAGCAGATGCCCGACCTTCTGTCGCAGCTCGGTCGATCGCTCCCACAGTTGTCTCGCCAGCGCCAGGTCGCCTGCGGTGTGTGCGTGGTCGCCGAGATGCCTGAGCGCGAGCGACATCAGCAGCTCGTCGCCCGCCTTCTCGCCCAGCTGGTACGCCGTTGTGTAGTGCGCGAACGCTTCCTCTGGCCGGCTGTAGAGGTTGTCCGCCATCACACCCGCGTAGAACGTGACGGCTCCTCGGCGGGCATCGTCCGGGGCGTCGGCGATCAGCTGCCGGGCCCGCTCCGCGAGCTGTCCGTCTGCACGTGAGCCGAACAGGGCGATCGAATAGTCCTTCCGGAGTCTCATCATCGCGAGATCCCACGACTGAGGTGCGAGAGCGTCAGCCGCGGCTATGGCAGCAGGGGCGTGGTTGGTCTGCTGCGCGAAGTCCTGGTCGGTGGCGACCTCGGCCCGGGCCAGGGCGAGGGCCAGGTGCTCGGCCGGGTCGTCGGGTTCGGCGGCGTTCAGGAGCTCGGTCGCGGCGGACCACTGGCCGGCGCGCATGAGGTGAGTGGCGGCGGTGACGACGTCTACAGCTGCAAGCTGGGTCATGTTGTGCAGAGTATTTCGACGTCGAAATATTTGACAACTAACCTTCAGCGGCTGAAAGGTTAGACGGGTGAAGGACTTTGTGGATGCGCATGTCGAGCTCTGGGCCGATCAGTTGCCCGGACTGGATCCTGAGGTCGAAGGGATCACGGTCCGCATGCAGGTTCTGACGCGGTACCTCGAACGCCGGCGAGAGGCCGTGCTTGCGGAGTACGGGCTGCAGCTGTGGGAGTTCAAGACGCTCCACATGCTCCGCCGCGGCGGTACGCCGTACCGCGAGACGCCGGGTGGGTTGGCCAAGCAGCTCGGGATGTCCGCGGCGGCGCTGACCAATCGCCTGGATGCGCTGGAGCGGCGTGGGTTCATCGAGCGCGCGCACGACCGCGACGACCGGCGCAAGGTCGTCGCGACGCTCACCCGGGCCGGGAGCGACCTCTGGGACCGTGCCATCGGCGATATCAGCCGGGTCGAGGAGGAGTTGGTCCACCAGCTGCCGGCCGCTGACCGCACCCGGCTCGACGACCTGCTGCGGCAGCTGGTTCTGATCACCGAGAAAGATTCCTAGCCGGGACATGTCAATCTGAGTCCGCCGGCTCCGACCTCTGGGTGTAAGCGCCGAAGATCCTGGAGGACCGACTGATGGAACCGCTGAACCTGATGGTCTCGCTGAGCCACTTCGCCAACGACAACCGCGACAACAAGCACGGCCTGAGCAAGCGCGCCGGTCGCCGTCGCCGTACGGACGACAGCGCGACTCCCGAGCCTCGTCGCAGTTGGTGGGTGATCCGATCGCGTGTCAGAGTCGCTTCGTGACTGATGCCTCGAAGCGCGAGCAGTTGCTCGCTGTGTACGACGACCAACTGCGCGGAACCAGTGAGAGCGCGGACGTGCCGACGAGCATGGACGGCCCGGTGATCCGGGTCGAGTACCCGAGCCGCGGTTTCGTCAGCTACCGCACGCTCGACGGTCTCGACAGCGCCGAGATCGACGCGCTGATCGCCCGCCAGCGCGACTACTTCGCGGCGAAGGGCCAGTCGGTCGAATGGAAGCTCCGCGGTCACGACCGGCCCGCCGACCTGCCGGACCGGCTGCGTGCCGCCGGGTTCGAGCCCGAGGAGCAGGAGACCGTGCTCGTCGCCGAGAGCGCCGACATCGCGGAGCGCCTCCGCGGCCGCGACACGGTCGACGGCATCACGATCCGGCTGGTCTCCGACCGCGCCGACTTCGAGCGGATCGCCGCGATGGAGTCGACCGTGTGGAACGACGACTGGTCCTGGCTGGCCGACGACCTGGTACGCCGGCACGCGAGCGGCACCGACATCTTCGTCGCCGAGGCCGACGGTCAGGTGGTCTCCGCCGCCTGGGCCGTGTACAAGAAGGGCACCGAGTTCACGGGGCTGTGGGGCGGGTCAACGCTCGCCGAGTGGCGCGGCAAGGGCATCTACAAGGCGCTCGTCGCAGTACGCGCCGCTCGTGCGGTCGAGCTCGGCTACAAGTACCTCCACGTCGACGCGTCCGACGACAGCTCCCCGATCCTGCAGCGCCTCGGCTTTGTCGCGGTCACCACCACCACGCCGTACGTGTACAAGCCTGCCTAACGGGCGGCGCGGTACATCGAGTAGTGGGTCGGGCCGTGGTGGGGGAGTTCTAGCTCGGCGATCGTGGTGAAGCCGAAGGACTCGTAGAAGCCCACATTTGCGGGGTCCTGGGTCTCGACGAACGCGGGGGAGTGCGCGGCGTCGGCCACGGCGAGGCCCGGTTCGATGACCGCGTGGCCGAGGCCTTGGCGTTGACGATCGGGATCGACCGCGGCGAGCGCGAGCAGCCAGACCGGGTCGCGCGGATGGAAGAGCCCGATCGCCTGGCCGTACTCCGCAGTGAGCGCGGCACGGGATCCGGTGAGCTCCTGGAACGCGGCGGCATGTGGGGCGAACGCGTCGGCCGGCATGTCCGGCGGGAACCAGACCGCGACCGCGCTCACGTCGTCGGTGACCCAGATCCGCCCGTGCGGCAGCCCGATCCCTTCGACGAACAGGCGGTGGTACTGCGTGAGTCGTTCCTCGTACCCGTCCGGGTCGAGGCAGGCTCGGGACATCGGGTAGTCGAACAACGCGCGGGTGAGCGTGCCGACCGCCGCGTCGACGTCCGACTCGGTTGCCTCGCGCACCTTCATGTCCGCAGGACCTCGATGATCAGGTCGGCGACGCCGCGCATGCCGGCCGCGTTCGGGTGGTACGGAACGAAGCCGCCGAGGTTCGGCGGCAACATCGTGAAACCCGTCGTCCACGGCTCTGCCGAACCGATCGCGTGGTCGCGACTGGCCGCCGACGCCGCGACCAGCTCGGCACCCGTTGCCGCCGCGGCCTTCGCGAACGCGCCGGCCAGACCCTCCGCCATCATCGCGACGCTCGGCAGCTGCTCCTCGTTCAGCGGTACGTCGAGACGCGGGCGTGTGGCCGGTCCGATCAGGCTGAGGTAGTCGACGAACAGGATGCGCGCGTGCGGTGAACGCTCCTGCGCCTGCTCGACGACCTTGGTCAGCGAGTCCGCGACGGCCTGGTACGACGCTTCGTCCTTGAGGTAGCTGACTCGCGCGCGGATCCGGTTCGCGACCCGGCGGCCGAGGATCGTGGCGGGCTTCGCGATCGTGTTGAGGAAGCTCCCGCGCAGGAACGTGCCGACGTACTCGAGATCGTTGCCGCCGACGGTGATCGTGACCAGCGCGGTGTCCGGGGTGAGCGCTTCGAGCTGTGGTGGCGCGTCGTCCTGTGGGGTGTCGAGCAGGTGCGCGGTGGTGGCGCCGGAGTACGTGACATCCGTGAGGTCGAGGCCGAGCTCTGCGGCGACGAGGTGCGCGTAGTTGTTGCCCGAACGGCCTGCGGGCGGGTGCACGATCGGGCTGATCCCCGGTCCGGCCGCGAACGAACTACCGAGGGCGACGTACCGGCTGCCGGATGCGATCACCGGACCACGATAGTCCTCTCGGAGGTGCGACATACTGCCTCGGTGACTGACGAAGTGTTCGGTACGGCGGGAATCCGCGAACGGGTGCTGGCCGGATGGACGGCGGCACCGGTCCGCTTCCGTGAAGACGCGAACGCCGAGGAGGAACTGGCCCTCGGCGGGTACGTCGACCGGCTGGTGATCGAACTGGCCCAGAACGCCGCCGACGCGGCCGCTCGCGCCGGAGTACCAGGCCGGGTGCTGTTCGAGTTCAAGAACAACACGCTGGTCGTGGCGAACACCGGTGCGCCCTTGACCGCGGAGGGCGTCGAGTCGCTGGCGACCCTGAGGGCATCAGCGAAGCGCGAAGAGCCTTCGGTAGGCCGGTTCGGAGTCGGTTTCTCCGCTGTGCTGGCAGTGACCGACGAGCCGGTCGTGCTGTCGCGCACCGGCGGGGTGCGGTTCTCGAAGGCCGATACCGCGGCTGCGATCGCCGGACTGGCAGCTGATCTCGACACCGAGGTACGGCGACGTGACGGGCAAGTGCCTGTCCTTCGCCTCCCCTTCGAAGCGGACGGCGAACCGCCCGCGGATTACGACACAGCCGTGATTCTGCCCCTCCGCGACGAGGCGGCCGCCGCGCTCGTCCGGCGCCTGCTCGCCGAAGCCGACGACGCACTCCTCCTCGCCCTGCCCGGCCTCCAGCGCATCGAGATCGAGACCGACGACGACCACCGGATCCTCCAGGATGTCGAGTCGCGCTGGCACATCCACCGCGCCGGCGGGGTGTTCGACACCGCCGAACGCGAGCAACTGCTGGCCGACCGCCCGACCGAGGAACGCTCCCGCCCGAACTGGTCGGTCGTGTGGGCCTTGCCCCGCAACCCGCCGCCGCAGCCTTCGGCGGCGGGGGAGGCGTGGGACGCGGCGGTGGTCGAGGTACCGAGGGTTGTTCATGCGCCAACGCCTACCGACGAGCCCGTTTCGCTCGGGGTGTTGCTGTTGGCAACGTTCCCGTTGGACTCGACCCGGCGGCACGTGGCGAAGGGGCCGTTGACTGATCGGCTGGTTCGGGAAACGGCGACCGCGTACGGAGAGCTCCTGGGCGAGCGGGCCGCCGACGGTGACGACGTACTCCGGTTGGTGCCGACCGGGCTCGCGGCCGGGGCGCTGGACCGGATGCTGCACGAAGCAATTCTGAACCAGCTCCCCACCACTCCGCTGCTGAGAGCTGTGGAGGGCGGGTCTCTGCTGCGGCCGCGGGACGCGGTCGTGGTGGAGGGGGCCGACGACGCGTTCAACGAGAAGCTGGCGCCGATCGTGCCGGGCCTGATCAGGTCGCGGCGGGAGGATCGGCTGGCGCTGGATGCCTTGCAAGTAAGGCGTTTGGAGCTGGCTGAGGTGGTGGATCAGCTCGGGGGAGAGGAGCCGCCCGGCTGGTGGCGCGCGCTCTACGCATCGCTCAGCACGATGGTCACCGATGCGCTGATTCGGGAGTCGCTCGGCACGCTGCCTGTGCCGCTTGCCGACGGCCGGCTGGTGCGAGGCGCGCGTGGGTTGCTGCTGCCCGGCCCGGAGATCCCGGTCGACACCCTGTCCGCGTTCGATGAGTACGGCGTACGTGTCGTGCATCCCGACGCGGTCGACCCAGCACTCGAACGGCTCGGCGCGATCCCCGCCACCCCGCGATCGCTCCTCGAGGACAGTGCCGTCCGCACCGCGGTCGAGCACTCCGCCGAGGCCGACGACCCCGACTCGATCGCCCACGCCGTACTCAGCCTGGTTGCCGCGGACCCAGCGCAAGCCGAGGGTCTCTGGTGGCTCAACGACCTGGTACTCCGTGATGCGGACGGCGAGCTCGTGCCCGCGAACGCCTTGGTTGTCGAGGGTTCTGACGCACAAGCCATCCTCGACCCCGACGAGGTCGCACCCATCGCCCGCGACGTCCTCGACCGCTACGGCCTGCCCGCGCTCGAAGCCGTCGGCGTGCTGGCGACGCTCGGCGTCGTCGCCGCCTCCGACGTCGCCCTCGAAAAACTCCCCGAAGCCGTCCAGGACCTCGACGCGATCGAGGACTGGGCGTACGACGTCGCACCCGAAGGCTCGCGGTACGGCGCAACCGTCGGCGAGCTCGAAGCGATCCGCGACCTGGACTGGATCACCGACGACAACTGGCCGAAAGCCCTGCAGATCATGGGTTCTGAGCCCGATCTCCGCCGGGCGCTCGTCACTCAGGTCCGCGTCGTCGGCCCGGACGACCGGCCGCTCGGCGTACCGTCGTACGCGGCCTGGTGGATCCGCGAACACGTCCTGCTCGACGACGGCGAACCACTCGCCGGACGAGCGGACCCCGAGGCCGAACCAGTGCTCGCGACCTTCCTCGACGAAGCGCCCGCCTGGACCGCCGCCCTCGACCCAGAGGTCCGTACGGCGATCGGTCTCGTCCGCGAGGTCGGCGACCTCGACGCCGACGGCATCAGTCTGGTGCTCGACCGATTGGCCGACCCCGAGCGCGAGGTCGATGCCGCCTCGATCCTCCGCTTGTGGACCCGGCTCGGCACGCTCGCGCTGTTCCCCGGCGATGCGCCGGAGCAGACCCGCGTGCTCGACGCGGACGGCGTGACCCGAGTGATCGACGCGGATCAGGCCGTCGTCATCGACGGTCCGATGTGGGTGCAGCGCGACGACCTCGGCGGGTTCGTGATCGGCTCCGGCGCCGCGGCCGACGGACTGAGCGATCTCCTCGACGTACCGATGGCCCAAGAGATTGCCGAAGGCAAGATCGACGGCGAGGGTACGGCGGCCGACGTACCGCCGATCGTCCGCGAACTGGTCCCCGGGGTGCCGGCGACCTGGTGGGAGCACGAGGAGCTCACCGTCGACGGCGTCGAGGTCTCGTGGTGGGTGGACGCCGACGGCGGCCCGCATGCGGCGACGTTCGACGGCCTCGGCAAGGCCTTGGCCTGGTCCGCGGGCCGGTGGGACCGGCGGCATGTGATCCGCGCGGTTCTCAACGAACCGGACCGCAGTACCGAACTTCTGGTCGACGCCGTCTACGACTGACCGGAACCGGCCGCGGGGGCGGATCTGCACGCCCTGTGACCGCCGTTGGAAGCGTTTCCGCCTCCGGGCGTCACTCAGAGCGAACCAACGTTGTCAGAGGTTGGTATATCGACTGATCTGCGGATATGACGTCCGGAGTTCAACGTGGCAATGAACTCTTGCCAACGTTGTCAACGCTACTTATAGTCCGTGACACCTCTCGGTCGGTGAACAGCTCGTCCGCGCAACGGAAACGGAGGTGACTTTCGTCATGAACGAAGCACCGCGCCCACAGTTCGAAGACGTCCAAGATGTCGTCCGCTATCAGCTGAGTCGGCGAAGCATGCTCGGCGGAGGTGCCGCGGCGGCAATGACCGCCTTCCTCGCCGCCTGCTCCGGCGGCGGCTCGTACTCCGACAAGCCAGCCAACAACAACAAGCCGGTCGCGACCAAGTCGATCCAGATCGGCAAGGCGAACATCCCTGTCCCGCGGGACCAGTCGGTGATCGTCGGCCAGGTCGAGTACACCGTCTTCGACAGCTTCAACGGCATGATCCCGAACGGCTCACCCTCGGGCGCCGGCGTGGAGCTGAGCACCGAGCCGTTGTTCTTCCTCAGCTTCGCCACCGGCAAGCTCACGCCGTGGCTGGCGACGGAGTACAAGTACAACGACGCTTTCACCGAGCTGACCCTGAAGTTCGATCCGAAGGCTCATTGGAACGACGGCCAGCCGCTGGGTGCGAACGACTTCAAGTTCACGGTGATGCTGCTGAAGGACCGTCCGGACCTCTTCGGCGGTGGTGGTGACCTGAAGGAGTTCGTCAAGACCGTCGATGTTCCGGACCCGCACACCGCGGTGGTGACCTTCCTGAAGCCGGCACCACGCTTCCACTACAACTTCATCGCCGCGATCGCGGGTGCGCCCAACAACATCATGCCCGAGCACATCTGGAAGTCGCAGGACCCGACGAAGTACAAGGACAACCCGCCGGTCCGCAGCGGCCCGTACAAGCTGAAGCAGGCGATCCGTAACCAGAAGATGTTCGTCTGGGAGAAGGACCCGAACTACTGGAACAAGGACAAGCTCGACGTCAAACCGCAGTACGTCGTGTTCCAGAGCACGTCGAAGCAGCTCGACCAGGCGTCGCTGGCCTTCGAGCGCGCCGAGTTCGACGTCGGCTCGGTCGACGAGCCGCATGCCAAGCAGTTGCGGAACACCGGCTACCCGAACCTCGTGACGACGCAGTTCCACGACCCGAACCCACGGGTTTTCTGGCTGAACTGCGACCCGGCGCGCGGCGTGATGGCGGAGCCGAAGATGCGCTGGGCCATCAACTACTGCATCGACCGGGAGAAGATCGGCAACTCGATCTGGCCTGTCAAGGTCCCGCCTGCCCAGTACCCGTGGGCGGACTACCCGACCAACGACAAGTGGAAGAACGACGACCTCGCGAACAAGTACAAGTTCGAGTTCAACCCTGACAAGGCGAGCCAGCTGCTGGACGAGATCGCGCCGAAGAACGCGGCCGGCAAGCGGACGTACAAGGGCAAGGAGATCAACCTCGAGATCATCACGGTCTCGCCGGTCGACGGCGGCGAGTACGCGATCGCCAACGTGCTGAAGACCGCGCTCGCCAAGGTCGGCGTCCCCGCCACACTGCGCAGCCTGGCCGGAAGCGTCCACGACGACAAGTTCCAGCGCGGCGAGTACGACATCGACTCCAACTGGGCCGGCTTCGCGATCGACCCGGTGCAGCTGTACACCGACTGGACCAGCGACAAGTACCAGCCGATCGGCAAGAACTCGGCCGGCAAGAACAAGATGCGGTTCCGCAACCCCGACTTCGACAAGATCATCGATCAGCTGGGCCAGCTCAACCCGGATTCGCCGGAGGCCAAGCCGCTGCTCGACAAGGCGCTGGAGATCTACTTCCAGCAGTTGCCGCTGCTCGCCTCGATCCAGACCGGCTACCCGTCGTACTTCAACACGGCGTTCTGGAAGGACTGGCCGACCGACGACGACCTGTACGAGGTGCCGCTGAACTGGTGGCCGCACTTCATCTTCGTGCTCGCCAAGATCAGCGCCACCGGGCAGAAGGGACCGGCGTGACGGCGGAAGCCCCGCCTGTGGTAGCCGTGGACAAGAGCCAGGACTCCGCACCTCCGTCGGCGGTGCGGGCCTGGCTGTCGCGGCATCCGCTGGCGGCGTACGCCATCCGCAGGTTCGGTCTCTACCTGGTGGAATTGTGGGGAGCGCTGACGATCGCGTTCTTCTTCTTCCGGCTGATGCCCGGAGACCCGGTCCAGACCTTGATCCAGACCCTGCAGCAGAACTACGTCTACAACGCACAGGCGAGCACCGAGCTCATCGCTCGCTACCGGCACGAGTTCGGGCTGGACGGGAACCTGCTGACCCAGTACTTCAAGTACATGGAGAAGCTGATCCTGCACGGCGATCTCGGGCCGAGCCTGATCAACTACCCGACGCCGGCCCAGACGGTGATCCTGCGATCGTTGCCCTGGACAATCGGTCTGCTCGGGATCTCGGCTGTGATGGCGTGGATCCTCGGCGTCATCATCGGCGCGATCGCCGGCTGGCGGCGCGGCAAGCTCGGCTCCGCGATCGCCACCAACCTGTCGATCGCGCTGTCGCACGTGCCGTACTTCTTCGTCGCGCTGATCCTGGTGTACGTCTTCGCGTACTCGATGGGACTGTTGCCTGCGAGATCGGCGTACGACTCCAACATCAATCCCGGGATCAGCTTCGCCTTCATCGGCAGCGTGCTGAAGTACGGGTTGCTGCCCGGCCTGTCGATCGTGATCATCGGGACGTTCAGCTGGATCCTGTCCACCCGGATGCTGATGATCCCGATCCTCGGCGAGGACTACCTGGTCTACGCCGAGGCCAAGGGCCTGAAGAACTCGCGGATCCTGACCCGGTACGCGCTGCGGAACTGCTACCTGCCGCAGATCACCGCGTTCGGTATCTCGCTGGGCTTCATCTTCAACGGCAACGTCCTGGTCGAGCAGCTGTTCAGCTATCCGGGGCTCGGCACGACGCTGGTCACGGCGATCCAGCAGCTCGACTTCAACACGATCCTCGGCGTCACCGATATCGCGATCTTCTCGGTGCTGACCGCGGTCCTCCTCCTCGACCTCCTGCTCCCGCTGCTTGACCCGCGGGTCAAGTACTGGAAGTGATGACGATGAGACTTCTGACCGCGGTACTGCGAACGATCCGGAACAGCCGGCGCCTCGCGACCGGGCTCGTCATCCTCGGGCTGCTCGTGCTTCTCGCGCTGCTGAGTCCGCTGATCGTGAAGGCGATCGGCGGTGGGCAGGACCCGATCGAGCTGGCGGCGTACGACAAGTGGCAGGTGCCCAGCCCGCAACACCTGCTCGGCACCGACCAGTTCGGCCGGGACGTGTTCGCGATGGTGGTGAAGGCGCTCGCGGTCTCGCTGCAGATCGGCGCGATCGCCGGTGTGATCTCGACCGTCGTCGGCGTCATCGTCGCGTTCGTCGCCGGCTACAAGGGCGGCTGGATCGACAATGTGCTCTCCACGTTCACCGGGATCCTGCTGGTCATCCCGACGTTCCCGTTGCTGATCGCGCTGTCGGCGTACGCGAAGAACGTCAGCCTGTTCCAGGTCGGCGTGATGATCTCGATCTTCTCCTGGCCGTTCGCGGCGAAGACGATCCGTTCGCAGGTGCTCAGTCTGCGGACACGGCCGTACGTCGATCTGGCGCGGGTCAGCAAGGCGCGGGACATCGAGATCATCGTGACCGAGCTCCTGCCGAACCTGCTGCCGTTCATCGGCGTGGGTTTCGCGTCGTCGGCGCTGGGTGCGATCTTCGGCCTGGTCGGTCTGGAGATCATCGGCCTCGGGCCGGGCGGCGTGATCGACCTGGGCCAGATCATCTTCAACGCGATCGGCACCGGCGCGCTGACACTGGGAGCCTGGCCGATGTTCGTCGTACCGATCGCCCTGCTCACGTTGCTGTTCGCGGCGCTGAACATGGTGAATATCGGCCTCGAAGAGGTCTACAACCCGCGACTGAGGGGAGTGGCCGGTGAATAACGTTCTCGAGGTCAAGGGACTCGAGGTCGTCTACTCGACCAACCGCGGTGACGTGCAAGCCGTCCGCGGGATCGACCTCGACGTCCACCGTGGTGAGATCCTCGGGATCGCGGGGGAGTCGGGCAGCGGCAAGAGCACGCTCGCGGTCGCGCTGCTGCGGCTCCTGAAGGCGCCGGGGAAGGTGACCGGCGGTTCGGTCATGTTCCACCCCGCCGGCCGGTCGCCGGTGGACCTGCTGAAGGTGCACGGCGAAGAGCTGCGGGTACTGCGGTGGAGCGCGCTTTCGTATCTCCCGCAGGGTTCGATGAGCTCGCTCAACCCGGTGATGCGGGTGGAGGATCAGTTCAAGGACGTGATCCTCGAACACGCGCCGGCACGCAAGGATTCGTTGGGCGAACTGATTCCGCGGCTGCTCGGACAGGTCGGTCTCGAGCCGCGCGTGGGCCGGATGTACCCGCACGAGCTGTCCGGCGGGATGAAGCAGCGGGTGCTGATGGCGATCGCGGTCGCACTCGAGCCCGACCTGGTGATCGCGGACGAGCCGACCACCGCGCTCGACGTGACGATCCAGCGGGTGATCCTGCAGTCGCTCGCGGATCTGCGCACCGACTTCGGCGTGACGCTGATGGTGATCTCGCACGACATGGGTGTGCACGCGCAGCTGGCCGACCGGGTCGCGGTGATGTACGAGGGCAGGCTGGTCGAGGTCGGCGACGTACGCCAGGTGTTCAAGGATCCGCAGGATCCCTACACCCGGCAGCTGATCGAGTCCATCCCGCAGGTAGGACGGAGGGCATCGTGAAGTCGGAACTAGAACTTCGTGGCGTACAGCAACGATTCCACGCCCGCGGGGTCGCCGACGGCTACGTGACCGCGGTCGACGACGTCAGCTTCAGCCTGGCCGCGTCACCGCCGCAGATCGTCAGCCTGGTCGGTCAGAGCGGCAGCGGGAAGAGCACGATCGCCCGCAACGTGCTCGGCCTGCAGAAGCCGACGGCCGGCTCGGTGCTGTACGGCGGCAAGGACATCTTCAAGCTGAGCCGGTCGGAGTACGACGCCTACCGGCGCGACGTGCAACCGGTGTTCCAGGACCCGTACGCGATCTTCAACCCCTTCTACCGCGTGGATCGCGTGCTGTGGATGGCGGTGAAGAAGTTCAAGCTGGCCTCGACCCGCGAGGCGGGGCTGAAGCTGATCGAGGAGTCCCTGCAGGCGGTCCGGCTGGAGCCGGAGAACGTGCTCGGGCGGTACCCGCACCAGCTGTCCGGTGGGCAGCGCCAGCGCATCATGCTGGCCCGGGTCCACATGCTCCGCCCGTCGTTCATCATCGCCGACGAGCCGGTGTCGATGCTGGATGCCCAGGTCCGCAAGCACTTCCTGGACATCCTGCTCGACTTCCAGCGCGAACACGGCATGACCACGCTGTTCATCACCCACGACCTGTCGACGGTGTACTACCTGGGCGGCGAGGTCATGGTCATCACCAAGGGCCAGATCGTCGAACGCGGCCCGGTCGCCACGGTCATGCACGAGCCGACCCACCCGTACACGAAACTCCTGCTCGACTCCATCCCGCAGCCCGATCCCGACCAGCGCTGGACCACCCGCATCCAGGTCGACGAACTCGAACGCCTGGACGACATCGACAACACCCCCGCCGACACCACCAAGCCGGAGGCCCCGATCCTGTAGCCCCGCGGCCTGATCAGGCGCTGATCTTGAACTTCGCCGACGTCGCCAGCTCAGCCAGCCGGCGGCTGGTGAACACCGGTTGCGTCAGCGCCGATCGGCCCGAGTCCTCGACCTTCTTGGCCTGCGCGACGAAAACGACGGTGCCGTCGTCATACCGGTAGGCGGCCCACTGGTCGAAGCCGCCGCGCCCGTCGGTCGTCAGCACGCCGACCTTCTTGCCGCCGACGTCCATGACGGTGCAAGCACCGGTTCCGCCCCAGAACTTCCGCGCGAGCGTGCAGGGGTCTGTCGCCGGTTTCCCGTCGGGCGTCGTCGACTCGACCAGCAACTTCCCGACCCGGTCGCCCTTCTGGACCGGGATAGTGGCCATGTACTCCCAATAGTCCGGCTCACCGTCGCTGGACGCGTACTGGGCCTGCGGCCATCGCATCGATCGGCCGTCCGGGAACTTCAGGTTCGGCGTGCTGAACCCCGCCGGTGCCGACGAGCTCAGGTTGTTCATCAGGCTCACGGCCCGGTCGGCGCGAGGACCCACGGTCGCCGTACGGTCCACCTGACCCTCGGGCCACGGATCGTTGGACTTCCGCGTCTTCGGCGCCACGGTGCCGACGACCGTCGGCGTAGCCGACGGCTCGGACGTTTGCGTCGGGGTCGGCACCGGCTGCGTCGTACCGACGTCGCCTGCCACCATCGGGCCTTCCGACCGGTTACCGGTGTAGTTCGCGACCAGCACCGGACCGGCCCCGGCGGCGACCACCAGCGCGGCGACACCGGCCCCGGCCACCGTCACCCTGCGCCGCTTGCGCGCCCGCCGGGCGTGGTCGAGAGCACGCGCAGGATCCATCGGCGACGGCGGACGGCTGCGCACGATCACGTCGTGGAACGCCTCGTTGAGATCCTCTTCGTTCATCGAACCTTCTCCTGTTCAAGCAACCCTCGCAGCGTCGCCAGCCCGCGCGCGGCCTGGCTCTTGACATTTCCGGTCGAGCAGTCGAGCAGCGCGGCCGTCTGCTCGACCGACTGGTCCTCCCAGTACCGCAGGACGAGTACGGCGCGTTGCCTCGGCGGTACCTGGGCGAGTGCCTTCAGCAACACGAGCCGTTCGTCGGGGAGATCGGGTGACGGCACCGCCCAGTCGGCCGGCTCCGACCCGACCGACTCGTGCCGGAACCAGCCTCGGCGCCGCTCGGACAGGAAGGTGCGCACGAGTGTCTGCCTGGTGTAGCTGTCCATCGCTCCGTGCCGCTGAATCCGGCGCCACGCCAGGTAGATCTTCGTGAACGTCTGCTGGACCAGGTCCTCCGCGCGATGCCAGTCCCCGCAGAGCAGGTAGGCCGTGCCCCGCATGGCATCGGAACGCGCCGCGAAGTACGCCTCGAAGTCGGCGTCCTGATCACTCATCTGCTCTCCCATCCTCGATCCCCGGGTTAGACACGCCTACCAGGTCGAAGTTGGTTGCATCGCAGTACGGGGGAGTTTGGTAGAGGGTCCTTTCTCAGGCGGTCTTGATGGCGGGGTCGCTCTGGCCGGGGGCGCCGGTCTCGACGTGGCCGGCGTAGCGGCGGAGGTAGGTCGTGTCGGCGGTGGTGGTGACCGAGATGTCGTACCAGTGGCTCGTGGTGGTGACCGTGTAGGTGGTTTTGCCCTTGCGGACGTCGAGCGTTTTCTTCGTGCCGTCGTACGCGTTGGCGATCGTGATCTTGCGGGCGGCGTCGGAGGTGATGGTGAGGTCGACGTTGCCGGTGCGGGCGTTCTCGCGGGCGGTGATCTCCAGACCGGTGGCGGGCTTGCCCTTGAAGGTGCGGAGGAAGCCGTTCGGGCCGTGGACGGTGAGGTCGGTGACGCCGCCGGAGTAGACCGGGTTCCAGCTGTCGGCGACGGTCTTGCCGGCCTCGGTGGTGTACGTCCACGGGCCGTCGGTACGGTTCGCGGACGTGATCAGGAACTGTGCGCCGGCCCGCGGCCCGGAGCTGAAGGTCAGCTTGTACTTGCCGTTGGCAACCGCTCCGTCGACGACCGGTGCGTAGGGCAACGGCCGGGTACGGCGGGAGCCGCGCTCCTGTACCGGGACCTTGCCGACCGCGGGCGGCGTCGGCACGTAGTCCGGGTGCCGCTTGTTGTCCGGCGGCTGGTACGCGGTCGTGTCGGGAAGGGCGGCCGGCCGCGTGGCCGTCGTACCGAAGTCGAACGCGGACGTCAGGTCACCGCAGACCGCGCGGCGCCACGGCGAGATGTTCGGCTCGTGGACGCCGAACCGCGACTCCATGAACCGGATGATCGACGTGTGGTCGAACGTCTCCGAGCACGTGTACCCACCGGTGCTCCACGGCGAGACGACGAGCATCGGCACCCGCTGGCCCAGGCCGTACGCACCATGCGCGGCCTTCGTGCCGGTGTACAGGTCCGGCCCCGGGTCGACCGTGGACAAGCCCTGGGAAGCCGACAGCGGCGGGAACGGCGGTACGACGTGGTCGAAGAAGCCGTCGTTCTCGTCGTAGGTGATGAACAGCGCGGTCTTGCTCCAGACCTCGGGGTTCGCGGTGAGCGCGTCGAGAACCTGCGAGATGTACCAGGCGCCGTAGTTGGCCGGCCAGTTCGGGTGCTCGGTGAACGCCTCCGGCGCGGCGATCCAGGAGATCTTCGGCAGCTGGTTGTTCTTCACGTCGGCGGCGAGCCGCGCGAACAGGCTCTCGCCGGCCTTCGCGTTCGTGCCGGTGCGAGCCTTGTCGTACAAGGGGTTCCCGGCCGCGGCGTTGCGGTAGTTGTTGAAGTACAGCAGCGAGTTGTCGCCGTAGTTCCCGCGGTACGCGTCGTCGATCCAGCCCCAGCCGCCGGCCGCGTCGAGGCCGTCGCCGATGTCCTGGTAGATCTTCCACGAGACACCGGCCTGCTCGAGCCGCTCGGGGTACGTCGTCCAGCCGTAGCCGGCCTCGTCGTTGCCGAGGACCGGGCCGCCGCCGGTGCCGTCGTTCCCGGTGTAGCCGGTCCACATGTAGTACCGGTTCGGGTCGGTGGAGCCCATGAACGAGCAGTGGTACGCGTCGCACAGCGTGAACTTGTCCGCGAGCGCGTAGTGGAACGGGATGTCCTCCCGGGTCAGGTACGCCATCGTGGTCGACGTCTTCGCCGGGATCCACTGGTCGTACTTGCCGCCGTTCACGGCCTGGTGCGCGTCGCCCCAGCTGTGGGCGAGGTCCTGGATGAACTGCATGCCCAGGTCGTCGGCGTCCGGGTGGAACGGCAGGATCTCCTTGCCGAGGGCATCCTGCTGGTGCCACACCGGCCGGCCGCTCGGCAGCGTCACCGGTCGCGGGTCACCGAACCCGCGGACACCGTTGAGCGTGCCGAAATAGTGGTCGAACGACCGGTTCTCCTGCATGAGCACGACGATGTGCTCGACATCCTGGATCGTGCCGAACCGGCGGTACGCCGGGATGGCGGCAGCCTGCTCGATACTGTTCGCCATCGCGGCGAACGCGGCCGAGGCTCCGGCCAGTTGGAGGAACCTCCGGCGATTGATCTCTGGCATGCAAGTCTCCTGACAGGCGGTGGGGCGGATGGAGTCTGAAACACCAGCACTGCGAACGGAGGCACCCTAATCTGAACGTTTAAACGATGGAAGATGAACTCTGTCCCGATTGCTCCTCGCGACGATCGGCGGGAGACTGGACTAGCGCGGCCTGGGGGATTGGGGGAGGCTGCGATGGGCGGGCGGGCGCTTTTCGGCGCCAGGGAAACCGGGGTGGACCGGCTCCAGGCGGAGCTGACGGCGCTGCGCGAACAGTTCACAGCGGCCAACGAGGTCCTGTCCGCGGTCGGCCGCTCGGCCGGTGATCCCGACGCCGTCCTGACCACCGTCGTCGAGAGCGCCTGCCGCCTGTGCCGCTCACAGGCCGCGCAGCTGTATCTGCTCGACAACGGCCGCTACCAGCTGATCAAGGCTGTCGGGATGTCAGCCGAAACGATCCGGTATCTCGAGGAACACGTGATCGCGGTCGATCGCTCCTCGCTGGTCGGGCGGGTCGGTCTCGATCGCACCACCCAGCAGATCCCGGACGTCCTCGCGGACCCCGATTTCGGTCGTCAGGAGCTGCAGCAGATCGCCGGGTTCCGGACCACGATGGGTGCGCCGATGCTCGTCGACGACGAAGTGGTCGGCGCGTTGACGGTCTGGCGCAACGAGGTCAATCCGTTCGGGCAGGGTGAGCAGGATCTCGTCACCGCGTTCGCGGGCCAGGCCGCGATGGCGGTGAACAGCGTCAAGCTCGTGCAGCAGCTCGAGGCGCGCGGCGCCGAGCTGGCCCGCAAGCTCGGCGAGCTGGAGGCCCTGCGCGAGGTGGGCGAGGCGGTGAACTCGAGTCTCGATGTCTCCAACGTGCTCGCGACCATCGCGAAGCACGCGGTCCGCATCTCGGCGACCGACGGCGGCTCGATCATGGAGTACGACGAGGCACAGCGCTGCTTCCTGGTCCGTAGCGTGTACCGGACCGACCCGAGCGTGATCGAACGGCTGCGGACGACCCGGATCCATCTCGACGAGACCCTGGTCGGTCGGGCCGCCAAGCTCGGCCGGCCGCTGGCGGTCCCCGACCTCGGCGCGGTCGAGCTCGATCCCCACCTGGCCGTCCTTTACGACGCCGGCTGGCGCTCACTCGTCGCCGTACCCCTCCTGCGAGAGGGACAGATCGTCGGCTCACTCGTCGTACGACGCAAGCGGCCCGGAGAGTTCTCCGCGGAAACGCTGGCGCTGCTCGAGATGTTCGCCGATCAGTCCACCCTCGCACTGCTCAACGCCCAGCTCTATCGCGAGCTCGAGCAGCAGAGCGCGGAGCTGGAGATCGCGAGCCGGCACAAGTCCGAGTTCCTGGCGAGCATGTCGCACGAGCTGCGTACGCCGCTGAACGCCGTGCTCGGATTCTCCGAGGTTCTGCTGGAGCGGATGTTCGGGGACCTGAACGAGCGGCAGGAGGAGTACCTGCGCGATATCCACGGCTCCGGCCGGCACCTGCTCGAACTGCTGAACGAGATTCTCGACCTGTCGAAGGTCGAGGCCGGCCGGATGGAGCTGGAGTACACGACGTTCCCGCTGCGCCGCCCGCTCGAGAACACCGTGGCGATGCTGCGCGAGCGGGCCGCCGCGCACGACCTCGAGCTGCGGGTCGAGATCGGACCCGGCATCGACGAGGTGTACGCCGACGAGCTCCGGCTGAAGCAGGTGGTGCTGAACCTGATGACGAACGCGGTCAAGTTCACCGACGAGGGCGGTTCGGTCGTGGTGCGCGCGACGCGGTCCGGCGCGGAGGTCCACATCACCGTGACCGACACCGGCCGCGGCATCCCCGCGGAGGACCGGGACCGGATCTTCGAGTCGTTCCAGCAGGGCGGCCGCGGTCCGTCCCGGGAGGAGGGCACCGGGCTGGGGCTGACGCTGTCTCGGCGGATCGTCGAGCTGCTCGGCGGGCGGATGTGGCTGGAGAGCGAGGTCGGTGTCGGGAGCACCTTCGGGTTCTCCTTGCGCAGCAGGGAGAACGAGGTCCGGCGGGACCCGGCCCGGACGATCACGGACGTCGTGGTGATCGAGGACGACAGGCCGTCGCTCGAGCTGATCACCGCCTACCTGTCGGGTCCGGCCGTGCGGGTCACCGTCGCGGGCGACGGTCAGTCCGGGCTGGACGCGGTCCGGCGGGTCCGGCCGGCCGCCGTACTGCTGGACATCCGGCTGCCCGGGATCGACGGATGGGCGGTGCTGCAGGCGCTGAAGGCCGAGGAGGCGACCCGCGACATCCCGGTGGTCATCGTGTCGATCGTCGACGAACGAGGTCGTGGCGCTGCCCTCGGCGCAGCCGCCTACCTGGTCAAACCGGTCAGCCGGGACGCGTTGCTGCAGGCCTTGCGGGCGGTCGGAGCGCTCGCCGACGACGAGGGGGAGAATCGATGAATCCAGGCCGGATCCTGGTGGTGGAGGACAATCCGAAGAACCTCAAGCTGGTGCGGGACGTACTCCGCTTCTCCGGCTACGAGGTGATCGAGGCGACGTCGGGGGAGGACGGGGTGCGTCTCGCGGCGTCCGAGCATCCCGACCTGATCCTGATGGACCTGCAGTTGCCGGGTATCGACGGCGCCGAGGCGTTGCGCCGGATCCGGGCGGGCGAACGCGATCACGCCGTACCTGTGGTCGCGGTGACGGCGTTCGCGATGGACAACGACCGGCATGACGCGTTCGAGTCGGGATTCAACGGGTACGTCGAGAAGCCGATCAGCATCCGCCGGCTGCCGCAGCAAGTGCGTGACTTCCTCCAGCTCGGCGGTGCGACGACATGACCGTCGACAGAACGAGGGTTCTCGTGGTCGACGACCAGCCGCCGAACGTCCGGTTGCTGGAGGCGATCCTGAGCCCGCGAGGGTACGACGTACTGACCGCGTCCTCCGGTGAGCAGGCGCTGGAACTGATCGGTGCCGAGGATATCGATCTCGTCCTGCTGGACATCCTGATGCCGGGGATCGACGGGTACGAGGTGTGCCGGCGGATCCGCGACCAGGTGGACACGGCGTACATGCCGGTGGTGATGGTGACGGCCAGCGGTGACGAGCAGAAGGTGAAGGCACTCGAGGCCGGTGCCGACGACTTCCTGACCAAGCCGATCAACCAGAGCGAGCTGCTGGCCAGGGTCGCGTCGCTCGCACGGATCAAGCGGTACCAGGACACCATCAAACGGCAGGCCACCGAGCTGGCCGGCTGGAACCGGGAGCTGGAGTCGCGGGTCGAGCACCAGGTCTCGCAACTGCAGCGGATGGGCCGGCTGCGGCGGTTCCTCAGTCCGCAACTCGCCGAGCTGATCGTCGATTCCGGCGACGAATCGTTCCTGGACAGCCACCGGCGCGAGATCGTCGTCGTGTTCTGCGACCTCCGGGGGTTCACCACGTTCGCGGAGGCGAGCGAGCCGGAGGAGGTGATGGGCGTGCTGGAGGAGTACCACCACGCGCTCGGTGACCTGATCTTCCGCTTCGAGGGAACGCTCGAGCGATTCGCGGGCGACGGCCTGATGGTGTTCTTCAACGACCCGGTCCGCTGCGAGGACGGTCCGCTGCGCGCATTGCGGATGAGCGTCGCGATGCGCACCAGGGTCCGTGGACTGGCCGAGGCCTGGAGTCGGCGCGGGCACGATCTGTCGCTGGGCATCGGGGCCGCGCAGGGATACGCGACGCTGGGCACGATCGGCTTCGACGGGCGGCTCGACTATGCGGCGATCGGCAGCGTGACCAACCTCGCCGCGCGGCTGTGCGCGGATGCCGAGCCCTGGCAGATCCTCGCGACCGAACGAGTCTTCAGCGCCGCCGGTGACGGGGTCCTGGGCGAGGACGCCGGGCTCCGGGAGGTTCGCGGCTTCAGCCGGACCGTGCATGCCTACAACATCCGTGGGCTCGACAACTCGAGGATCGCGTCATGACCGGTGATCTGTGGACGGCGCCCGACCGGACAGAGCGGGTGCTGTCGGCGTTGAGCGAGGCCGAGCGGTACGAGCGGTTCGATCTGCTGCAGGAGCGGATGGCCGGCGTGTGGGATGCGATGCGGCGCAACTATGACGACGAGTCGGTGATCGTCGTTCCGTCGCTGACGCTGGACAAGACCGAGGCCGAGACCGGGACGCTGATGCAGGCGTACGAGGAGCGGTTCCTGTTCTTGCTGATCCTGTTGCGGGAGCCGCGGTTGCGGATGGTGTATGTGACGTCGATGCCGATCGCGCCGGAGATCATCGAGTACTACCTGTCCTTGCTGCCCGGGGTGATTCCGAGTCATGCGCGGGCGCGGCTGTCGCTGATCTCGGTCGATGACGCGTCGCCGGTGTCACTGAGCGAGAAGTTGCTGGCCCGGCCGCGGCTGCTGCAACGGATCGCCGACCTGATCCCGAACCGGATGCGCTCGCACCTGATTCCTTACAACACGACCGAGCTCGAGCGCGACGTCGCGATCAGTCTCGGGATCCCGATGTACGCCGCCGATCCGCGGCTCGCGCCGTTGGGGTCGAAGTCCGGGTGCAGGCGGTTGTTCGCGGAGCTCGGCGTACCGCATCCGCTGGGGAAGGAGGACCTGCGGAGCATGGACGAGCTCGCCGACGCACTGGTGACGATGCGAGCCGAACGGCCCGCGATGGACAGCGTGATCGTGAAGCTCAACGAAGGCGTGTCGGGTGAGGGCAACGCAGTGGTTCGGCTGAAGGGGCTGCCGGCGCCCGGTACGCCGGGCGAGCGGGACGGCGTGCTGCAACGACTCCGCGAGATGGAGCTGGAGTCCGTCACGACGCCGTTCGACGTGTACATCGCGAAGTTCGCCGAGAACGGCGGCATCGTCGAGGAGCGGATCGTCGGCGACGAGCTGCGCAGTCCCAGTGTGCAGCTGCGGGTCGTGCCCGGTGGGAAGGTCGAGTTGTTGTCGACCCACGATCAGCTGCTCGGCGGGGCGAGTGGGCAGAGCTATCTGGGCTGCGTGTTCCCGGCGGCGCCGGAGTACGCGCGGTTGATCACCGAGCATGCGGCGACGATCGGGCAGCGGCTGGCCGACGAGGGTGCACTCGGGAGGTTCGCGGTCGACTTCGTCGTGGTCCGCGGCGTGGATGGCCGCTGGACGCCGTACGCGATCGAACTCAACCTGCGCAAGGGCGGTACGACGCACCCGTTCCTGACACTGCAGTTCCTGACCGACGGGCGGTACGACCCGTGGTCGGCGATGTTCCTGACGCCGACCGGACACGAGAAGCACCTGGTCGCGACGGATCACCTCGAGTCGGAGCTGCTGACCGGGCTCGGGCCGGCGGACCTGTTCGACATCGTCGCGCGCAACGGGCTGCACTTCGACCAGTCGCGGCAGGTGGGGATCGTGTTTCACATGATCAGCTGCCTGACCGAGTGCGGCCGGCTCGGACTGACCGCGGTGGGGGACAGCCCGGCGGAGGCGGATCGCCGGTACCGTGATGCCTCCCGCATCGTGCTCGCCGAGGCCGAGAAGGCTTTCGCGGAACGCCCGCTCCCGCTCTGAAGGGTTTACATGCAGCGAGTTTGGTACGTCGCCTACGGATCCAACCTCGCACTCAACCGATTCCGCTGCTACCTGTCCGGCGGGCGGCCCGAAGGCGGCGCTCGGGTGTATCCGGGCTGCCGGGACCGCAGCGACCCAGAGGCGATCGCCGGCGTCGAAGTGCCCGGCGGCCTCGTCTTCGCCGGTACGTCGAAGGTGTGGGGCGGAGGCTCCGCCTTCTACGACTCGAGCGCTGACGGGATCGTTGCCGGCCGCGCCTACCTCCTGACGCCCGACCAGCTCGGCGACGTCGCAGCGCAGGAGATGCGCCGGGAGCCCGGCGGCGAGTTCGCCGTGGATCTCGCCGGTCTGCTGCCTGTTGTCGACACACTGCACACGATGGGCCCGGGCCGCTACGAAACAGTGGCCCGCCTGGGCGAGCGCGACGGTCTACCGATGTTCACCGTCACGCACGGAACCGTCACCGACCTCGAGCCGTCCGCACCAACCGCGCCGTACCTGCAATGGATAGCCACCGGCCTGATTGAAGCGCACGGCTGGGAGATCGATCGCGTGGTCGAGTACCTGCACAAGGCGCCGGGCGTCCGGTTGGGGTGGACGCCCGGCGCGTTGCGCTCAGTGTTTGATGGCGATGCAGGTTGCGGTTGAGGATTTGGTGGGGTCGCTTTCCGAGGTGGCGGTGAGGGTGATCTTGCCGATCGGGCCGGTGCCGGGCTTGGTGTAGACGGGGACGGTTACCTGCTGGCCGGCGTCGGCGGTTGCGAGGGCGTTGGGCAGGGCGATGGGCCAGCCGTCGGCGGTTGCGAGGGCGTTGGGCAGGGCGATGGGCCAGCCGTCGGCCTTGGCGGACAGGCGGTAGACGTCGCCCTTCAGGTACTGCGTGATGTCCTCCGGCCCGGACGTCGTACCGGCCTTGCCGGTGTTCGTCAGGCTGAAGTTGCAGGTCTGTACGCCGCTGCGGTCCGGCTTGGCCACCGTGGGCAGGACGCGTACGCCGCGCTTCTGCGCGCCCGAGCCGTCGAGCGAGCGGATCGCGACCGTGTACGACAGCACGCCCTTGCGGTCGCGGTGAACGTTGGTGATGTAGAAGTGCAGCCGGTTCGCGGTGTCGGTGTACTCGTATTCGCTGCCCGAGTTCGTGCCGGCGTGGAAGAGCGCGTCCGACAGTTGGCGGTAGTCGCCGATCGTGATCGGAACCTTGGTGCCGTCGGGCAGGACGTAGTCGGTCATGTTGATGTCCTGCGGGTTCGCGTCGACGACCCACTCGAACGGCGCCCGGTCCTGGTTCTTCGTCTTCGCCAGCAGTACGCCGGAATCGGGCGTGAACGAGTCCGTGCCCATCCGATCGACGACCTCGACCGTGTAGTTCTGGTACCCGCGACCGTCGCACAACGGATCGGTCGCCGCGTTGCACGGCGCGTCGAGGTCACCGGCGCCGCCGAGCTCGATGTTGATCCCGGACAGGTCGTTCGCGCCCGGGTTCACGCTGCGCGCGGTGACGTTCGCGATCACGACTCCTGACGACGCGAGGGCTTCGCGGGACAGTCTGAGCACGTTCTGCTCGTCGACCATCTGCAGCTTGATCTTGTTGCGGAGCATGTGTTGTGCGCCCATCGAGGCGCCGCCGGTCGCGGGGATCATCCACCGGCTGTGCGGACCACCCGGGCCGTTGAAGCTGCCCCGGGACAGCATCTCCCAGATGCCCGTGTACGAGCGTCTGGGCGGTACGCCGTACGGGTTGTTGTAGTTGTCGCCGATCCCGAGGATGTGGCTGAACTCGTGCGCGAAGACCGCCATCCCCGAGCTCTCGGCCTGCGTCGACGAGCCGCCGCCCGCGTTCGGCCAGATCGATGAGCCGGCGGCCCACGACGTCCAGTCGACGTACCGGGTGTCGGACCAGTTCGGCAGTGCCGGGTCCGGCGGCCCGAAGTCGTCGGTGACGTCCTCCTTGGTCGGGAACTTCATCATCCCGAACTCCTGCCAGGTGGACGATTCGTCCTGGCCGGCGCTGAGGAAGAACACGAAGTCGAAGCCCGCCGGTACCTCGGCTCCTTGGTCCGCGACCCACGCGGCCTTCCCGTCGGTCCGGATGTCGCGGTCGCAGTTGTCCCCGGCCGGGCATTCCGCGGGGCTCTGGAACTCCATGCCGTACTCGTGCGACTTGCCCGGCATCCGGTACGGGCCGAACGCGGTGAGGTCGACGCCGTACCGGCCGCCGGAGTCCTCCATCCAGTACTCGTGCAGCGTGTGCCCGTGGTTCAGCGGCTCGGGCGTGTTGAGGAAGTTCTTGTAGAACTGCGCGACCTGATCCCGCGGTACGCCGTTCGCCGCGGCACTGGGATTGCCGAAGACGGTCGAGCCCTTGGGCTTGGTGATGACGAAGTCCTGGTTCGGGTAGTCGAGCAGCACGAGCGCACCCTTGAAGGTCCGCTGCGATCCCTTCACCGCGGGATCGGCCCAGTTCGTCCCCGGCGGTTTGGTGTAGTCGTCCCACGTCATGTGGTCCGGGTTCTCCCAGTTCTGCGGGTCGATCGGACCCGGCAGACCCTGGGACACGGTCTTCGCGACACGCTGATCCGGCCCCGACTCCTGCCACGGCTGCTTCTGCGGCCAGTGCGGGTACTGCCAGGCGTTCACGGGGTCAGGGGGAGGAGTGCTCGGTGCGGCGAGCGCCATCGAAGGCACCGAGACAGCGGCAAGCACCGCGACCAGCCGCACGACACGACGAACTTTCCGTTGCTCAGACACGGGCGGGCATCCGATCGACGAAGGGGCGGGACATCGAGTAAGTCATGAGCATGCCTGGCGAGACGCCTGACCACAACAGCTCGGCTGACTGTATACAGTATGGTGGCGATGGTGAGCGGTGTCCCGGCTTTGGATGGAGGAGCGATGTACTCAGTCACCGACCCGGCAAGTGGGCAGCTGGTGGAGGAAGTGGCCAACTCGACCGAGGAGGAGGTGCGGGTCGCGATCGGGCGGGTGTACGACGCGTACCCGGACTGGCGACGTCGATCCGTGCGGGAGCGGGCCGTGATCGTGGCGCGGGCGGCGGACCTGTTCGAGGAGCGGGCGGACGAGCTGGCCCGGATCATGACGCTGGAGATGGGGAAGCGGATCAACGAGGGCCGCGGCGAGGTCGGCATCGTCGTCGACATCTTCCGGTACTACGCCGAGCACGGACCGGCGTTGCTCGCGGACGAACCGATCGACATCAAGGGCGGGAGCGCGGTCATCACCAAAGGCCCGATCGGCGCGCTGCTCGGGATCATGCCGTGGAACTTCCCGTGCTACCAGGTGGCCCGGTTCGTCGCGCCGAACCTCGTGCTCGGCAACACGATCCTGCTCAAACATGCCTCGATCTGCCCGCGGTCGGCGCGCGCGATCGAGGAGATCCTGCACGCGGCCGGCGTACCGGCGGACGTCTACGTGAACACCTTCGCGTCGAGCCGGCAGATCCCCGGGATCCTCGCCGACGCACGGATCGCGGGCGTTTCGCTGACCGGTAGCGAGCAGGCCGGCATCTCGGTGGCCGCCGAGGCAGGCAAGAACCTCAAGAAGACCGTGCTCGAGCTCGGCGGCTCCGACCCGCTGGTCATCCTCGACACCGACGACATGGACGAGACCGTCAATGCCACCGCGACCGCGCGGATGCGGAACTGCGGCCAGTCGTGCAACGCGCCGAAGCGGATGATCGTCCTCGCCGACATCTACGACGAGTATGTCGACCGCCTGACCAAACGCGTCGCGGAGTACTACGTGCCGGGCGACCCGTCCGACCCGGACACGAAGCTCCCGCCTCTCGCGTCGACTGCGGCCGCCGACGAGGTGGCCGCGCAAGTCGCGAAGGCGATCGAACAAGGTGCCACCCTCCGCACCGGCGGCCGCCGCATCACGCCGGGCGCGTACCTCGAAGCAACAGTCCTCACCGACGTCACGCCGGAGATGGACGCGTACTACGAAGAGATCTTCGGGCCGGTCGTCATCGTCTTCAGGGCTTCGGACGAGGAGGACGCGATCCGGCTGGCGAACGACACCCCGTTCGGTCTCGGCGCATCGGTCTGGGGCACCGATGCCGAGCGCAACCGTCGGGTGGCCGACCGGATCGACGCGGGCATGGTCTACCTGAACCGCGCCGGCGGCTCGCAGGCCGACCTCCCGTTCGGCGGCATCAAACGCTCCGGGCTCGGCCGCGAACTCGGCCCGGCCGGAATCGAGGAGTTCATGAACAAGAAATCGATCCGGCTCTGACGTCAGCAACCGCGCATCAGGGCGCGGTCCGTTCCAGCCCTCGTCGACAGGCCGTGAACCGCGCATACTGCGAGTAAGCGGAGGGGGCCGATGATGACCGTACCCGGTGAATACTCCATCAAGACCTATCGCTATCTGCGGATGGCGATGGTGGCGATGATCGTGCTGCTCGGCGCCGCGGTGGTGATCGAGTGGACCAAGACCGATCCGAGCTGCCTGCAGACGTCGATCAGTGCGTACTACTACACGCCGGTGCGGGCGATCTTCGTCGGCGCGCTGATCACGATCGGCGTCTGCATGGTGGTGCTGAAGGGCAACACCGAGCCGGAGGACATCCTGCTCAACGTGGCCGGCATTCTCGCGCCCGCGGTCGCGCTGGTGCCGACGCCGGGACAGGGCACCTGCCATTCGGTGCAGGTGGCGCTCGGTGACGCCGCCGCGAACGTCGCGAACAACATGCTCGCGTTGTTCATCGTCGGCGTACCGTGCCTGATCCTGACCGCGGTGTTCATCGTCCGGGACCGGATCAAGAATCCGGGTCGCTGGACGCCGATGTACCTGGTCGGGCTCGGCGTCGCGGTGCTGATCTTCGGCGGCGGGCTGGTGTGGTTCTTCGCCGACCGCTCCGGGTTCATCGGGCACGCGCACTACGCGGCGGCGATCGTGATGTTCGTCTGCATCGTCGCGGTGGTGCTGCTGAACGCGGAGCAGTTCCGGCGCAAGCAACGCAAGCACGCCGTACCGCATTCACCGGCGAACAGGTACTCGGTGATCGCGATCGCGATGGTCGTCGCGCCGCTGCTGATGGTCCTGTGGAACAAGCTCTTCGGCTGGGACCACGCCGTGCTGTGGATCGAGGGCACGCTGATCGTGCTGTTCGCCGCCTTCTGGATCAGCCAGACGCAGGAGTTGTGGAACGACGGGATCCGTCAGGAGTCGCCGCGATCGCAGGCCAGCCCGTCGCCGTCGGGATCGAGTGCGCGGGAGTAGCCCGGTTCGCCGCGGCGCAGCGGTGCCTTGCCGGCGGCACGGACCTCGGCGCAGTTGCGGTACGTCGGCGTCCGTTCCGCGCGGGCCGGTTTCGCGGTGTGCTCGATCGGAGCATGCGTCACCGGTGCGGTCGGCCCGAGGCTGGGCGTCGTACTCTCCGAGTCGCTGCTGAAGGGGTTCAGCAATACCAACGCCATCAGTGCCGTTGGTACGACGATCATGACCGCGGTCGTGATCCGGCGCGGTCCGCCGTACCGCCCGATCGGTCCGCGAACGGCCCGGCCGTACTCGTCGACCCAGAACACCCAACGGTCCGGCGCCTTCGGCCAGGTCTTGGGTGGCTGCCACCGTCGTGGTGGTCGCCAGTCGCGCGTCGGTGGATCAGGCCATTCTGGTGGTGTGTTGAACTGCCGCACTTTCCGTCCTCCCCGCAGGCAGCCTAACCACCGGGGTGCCGGAAGAAACACCCGGTCCACCGAAAACCCTTTGTTTTATACGTTTGCCCGCCGCCGGGCCCCCGGGCCGGGACGCGGTACGGCGTCGCGCGGCGTCGTCACCCGATGACCGGACTCGCAGTACAGCTCGGTATGTACGGGCGCTCCGCAGTCGCGATGCTCGATCCTGAGTGGTGAGCCCTCGGGGCCGGCCAGGTACTTGTCGCCCCAGTCGCGCATCGCGATCAGGACCGGGTACAGGTCGAGCCCCTGCTCGGTCAGGCGGTACTCGTACCGCTGACGGGCGCCCGGTTCGCGGTACGGCGTACGGCGGAGGATGCCGTGCTCGACGAGCTTGGCGAGCCGGTTGGACAGGACCTGGCGGGGGATGTCCGTGCGCACCCGCAGATCGTCGAACCGGCGGATGCCGTTGAACACCTCGCGCAGCACGATGACCGTCCAGCGTTCGCCGAGGATCTCCATGGTGCGGCCGATCGGGCAGTTCGCCACCGACCAGTCCAGCGCGTTGTAGGTCGTCAAGCCACTCATCCGGCCATCGTAGTGAGCTCTAGGTCTCGTTGACAGACCCAGCTGGGTGGTGTGAGGCTCGAGCCATGACGGAGACTCAGCAGGTGCCCGCGGACGAAGCCGGGTCAGCGCCCGTCCGGAGCCGGACGTTCACCTGGACGGACCCGGCCGCCACGGCCGCGGAGGTCGGGAGCTCGTCCGGGCTGGAGATGCTGCGGGCGATGCGCGACGGGCTGATCCCGGCGCCGCCGATCCTGCAGTTGGTCGGGGCAACCGGGTTCGAGCCCGAGGAGGGCAAGGTCACCGTGTACATGCCGGCGGCCGAGTTCCACTACAACCCGCTCGGCTCGGTGCACGGCGGCATCATCGCCACCCTGCTCGACACCGCCGCCGGCTGCACCGTCCACTCGACCCTGCCGGCCGGCGTCGGCTACACGTCACTCGACCTGATGACCCGCTTCATCAAGCCCGTCACGGTCGACTCCGGAGTACTCCGCTGCGAGGGCGCGATCATCAGCCGCGGCCGCCGTACAGCAGTGGCCGAGTCCCACCTGTACGACGAACGCGGCAAACTCCTCGCCCACGCAACCTCAACCTGCTTGATCTTCGAGCTCACGTCCTGAGCGGGGAGACGTCCCAGTCGTCGTCGGAGGTCCGGAGTACGGCGATCGCGCAGTACGCGAAGCAGACCGTCATCAGGAACCACGCGGCCATGTCGACGACCGGCTGCTGCAGGACCATGAAGGCGACGACATGCGCCGGTGTGGTGAGCACCATCGCGAGCCAGCCGATCAGCGGAATGCTCCCGCGCAGCGCGAAGCCCATCAGGATCGCGCCGATCACGTGGCCGGCGACGAAGACGGCTGTGCTCACACCGGCGAGCCCGGACGACCAGAGCTTGTCGATCACGACGGCCGCCGTGCCGCGCTGGTCGGCCGGAAGTTGCGCGCCGACGAGGTACAGGTTGTCGATGGCGCCGACAGCCCACGAGCCGAGGTACGCGACGAGGTTCACGGCGACCGCGATCGTCGTCAGCACCGGCCGGCGTGGGCGCGACAGCCGGGCCGCCGCGAGAAAGGCCGGCACGATCGTGAGGATGCCGACGTAGCCGAGCAACGCGAAGATGAACTGGCGGTGCGGGTTCGCGGCAATCTGCTCGAGCGCGCGGCGCGTGTCGTCGTCGTTGGTCTGGAACAGCCGGGCGATCCCGATACTGGTCGCGGGCACCAGGAGGACCAGCGCGGCCGCGCAGCGACGGAACCGTCGTACGTCGTGAATCCGGACCGTCGGCTCGGAGGCCACCGGAGTCTGTCGGAATGTTGTCATTTCCCCTCCCAGAAACGTCGATGTCGTTCTGAGCGTGCTGGCCGTGGGCTGGCGGCAGCAGAGGGACACCTACTGGCCGGCCCGGGTGGTTGCCCGGGGTGACCAGGAACTGATTCCCTGTCCAGGCGCGGCAGATCGGGTGATCATGACCGTATGCGGAGGGGGACTCTCGCGTTGGCCGTGACGGCCGTTGCCCTGCTGCTCGCCGTGGTTGCGGTGGCCGGCACGCTGCTGGTCGGCCTGGACGCGGGTACGGCGGTCTCCAGCTACCTGGTCACGAACATCGCGATCGGACTGTCCGCCGTACCCGGCGGATTCCTGATCGCGAGCCGGCGGCCGTCGAGTCCGATCGGGTGGCTGCTGCTCGGCCTCGGCTGTGCGCCGCTGCTGACCGCGGCCATGGTTCCGTTGGTCGCGGCGGGCAACGAATCAGGGTGGCCCGAGCCGGTCATGCGGCTGGTCGTCACCGTCCTGAACTTCGCGTGGGGTTGGGGTCTGTTCTGCTGTCTGCCGCTCGCGCTGCAACTGTTCCCGACGGGCCGGCCGGTCACACCGGCCTGGCGCTGGCTCGTGTGGCTGACGCTCGTCGCGGCGGTCATCGCCTGTGGCTCGACCGGACCGACACCGGAGTACGGCGCCTCGTCGTACTTCGTCTCGCCGTGGTGGCAGACAGGCGAGCAGATCGCCGGAGTGCTCACGCCGATCGTCTTCCTCGCGACGGTGATCAGTCTGATCGTCCGCTACGTGAAGGCGGACGAGGTGGTCCGGCAGCAACTGTTGTGGCTGGTCGTCGCGGTGGTGCTGGTGATCCTGCTCAACAGCCCGACCTGGTTCTCGGTGCCGATCGGTGCACAGATCTTCCTGTTGCTGAGCTTCCCGCTGATCCCTGCCGCGATGACAGTCGCGGTGCTGCGGCACGGATTGTTCGATGTCCGGCTGGTGCTGTCCCGGCTGCTGCTGTACGGCGTTCTCTCGCTCGGCGTGATCGCCGTGTACTCGGCCTTGGTCGCGTTGCTGGGGCATCTGTTGAGCTCGGCCGGCGCACCGGTGTTCGCCGCGTTGGTCGTTGCGCTTGCCTTCAACCCGGTGCGGCTCCGGCTGCAGTTGCTGGTCGACCGCGCGTTCTACGGCTCGCGCCGCGACCCGGTCCGCGCGGTGTCCGCGGTCGGGCGTCAGCTGGCCGCCGACGACCTCACCGGCGTACTCGAGGCGCTGCGCGACGCTTTGCGGCTTCCGTACGCCGCGATCGAACGCGGCGCGGAGTGCTTGGCCGCGAGCGGGCAGCGACCCCACGTCGTCCACAGCATCGACCTCCGGCTCAACGACGAGGTCCGCGGTCGCCTGATCGTCGGCGTACGGCGTGGTGAACGGCAGCTGTCGAAGGCGGATCGGCCTGTCCTGGATCTGCTCGCCGGGCCGTTGGCTGTCGCGCTGCATTCGACCGCGTTGCGGATCCAGCTGCAGCAGTCGCGCGATCGGTTGCTCTCGGCAACGGCTGACGAACGCGAGCGGCTGCACCGCGACCTGCACGACAGTCTCGGGCCGGTGCTCACCGGTGCGGCCTTCACTGCCGACGGCGCCGCGCTCGCGGCCCGGTCGAACCCGGAGCGGGCCGAGCAGTTGGCGACGCAGCTCGGCGAACAGCTGCGGGCAGCGATCACCGACGTCCGGCGGATCGTCTATGCGTTGCGGCCGCCGGTGCTCGACGAGCTGGGACTGGTCGCGGCGCTGCGGAAACAGGGCGCCGGTCTCGGCCGGATCGCGTTGACCGTCGAGGCGCCGGACGAGTTGCCGCGGCTGCCTACATCCGTCGAGTTGGCGGCGTACCGGATTGCAAGTGAGGCGCTGACGAACATCGTCCGGCACTCGACCGCGCGGCGGGCCACAGTGTCGTTGAGTACCGAGCTAGGAGCGTTGACGATCACTGTGACCGACGACGGCAGGTCGGAGAGAGCCTGGCCCAGCGGAGTGGGACTGGAGTCGATTCGCGCACGGGCCGCAGAGCTCGGGGGAGCATGCGAGGTTGGTCCGACCGCGCAGGGCGGCCGGGTGGCCGCAGTACTTCCGTTGGGAGGGAGTCTGTGATCAGGGTTCTCGTCGCCGACGATCACCCGGTGGTCCGGGACGGGCTGCGGGCGTTGTTCGACCAGTTGCCGGACGTGCAACTGGTCGCCGAGGCCGCGACCGGACGGGATGCGATCCGCGGTGCGGTCACCGAGCGCCCGGACGTCGTGATCATGGATCTGGCGATGCCGGACGTCGACGGGTTCGCCGCGACGCTGGAGATCGGCAAGGTCGCGCCTGAGGTCGCAGTACTGGTACTGACGATGACCGATGACGACCGGACGTTGAGCCGGGCGGTGCAGGCCGGGGCGATGGGCTATCTGCTCAAGGGTGCGACGAAGGAGGAGATCCTCCGCGCGGTGACGGCCGTGGCTTCGGGCGAGGCGATCTTCGGACCGGGCATCGCGCGCCGGCTGCAGGCCCAGCTCAGTACGTCGTACGGCGATCCGTTTCCGGAGCTGACGCCGCGCGAGCGCGAGGTCCTGCGGTGGCTCGCGACCGGGCAGTCGAACTCGGGCATCGCCGAGCGCCTCGGCCTGTCGGTGAAGACCGTGAACAACGTGACCTCGTCCGTCTTGACCAAGCTGCGGGTGACCAGCCGGACGGAGGCCGCGCTCCTGGCCCGCGACCAAGGTCTGGGCCAGGAGCGGTGAGACGTCAGCCGGCCTGATCGGCCAGGAGCTTTTCGCCGGCGACGAGGCGGACGCAGGTGGCGAGGCCGGTGATGGCTGCCTCGACCTCGGGGAGCTCGGGGTACGTCGGGGCGATGCGGATGACCTGGTCCGTCGGGTCGTCGCCGTAAGGGTGGGTCGCCCCGGCCGGGGTGATGGCGATGCCTGCCGCCTTCGCCTTCGCGACGACCTCGCGGGCGCAGCCCTCCGGGACCTCCAGGCTGATGAAGTAGCCGCCGGCCGGAGCGGTCCACGACGCGAGTCCGGTGCCGCCGAGCTCGGCGGTGAGGATCTTGTCGACGGCGTCGAACTTCGGCCGGATCAGGTCGGCCAGCGTCCGCATGTGCTGGCGCAGCCCGTCGGCGTCGCGCAGGAACTGCACGTGCCGGAGCTGGTTGATCCTGTCCGGACCGATGCTCCGCTTGACCGTGTGGCTCAGCCACCACTCGATGTTCGCCGGCGACGACCCGAAGAACGCGACACCGGCTCCGGCGAACGTGATCTTCGAGCTCGACCCGAACACGAACGCCCGGTCGGGGTGGCCGTTCTCCGCGCACAGCGCCAGCACGTCGGCGATCTTGGCGGGGGAGTCGGTCAGGTGATGTACGGCGTACGCGTTGTCCCAGAAGATCCGGAAGTCCGGCGCAGCGGTCTCCATCGCGGCCAGCCGCCGCACCGTCTCGTCGGAGTACACGGTGCCGTCGGGGTTGCTGTACTTCGGAACGCACCAGATGCCCTTGATCGCCGCGTCCTCCGCGACCAGCCGCTCGACCACATCCATGTCCGGACCCTCGGGCGTCATCGGCACCGGGATCATCTTGATCCCGTACCGCTCACAGATCCCGAAGTGCCGGTCGTACCCCGGCACCGGGCACAGGAACGCAAGCCCCTCGACGTCGGCCCACCGCTGCTCGGCGCCCGGCACCTGCCCGAGCAGAGCGAACACGACCGCGTCGTGCATCAGTTCCAGGCTCGAGTTGCCCGCGGCGAGCAGCTGCTCGACCGGCACCTGCAGATCCTCGGCAAAGATCGCCCGCACCTCCGGCAGCCCGTGCAGACCGCCGTAGTTCCGCAGGTCGGTCCCGTCCGCGGCCACCGGCTCACCGCTCAACTGCAACACACCGTTGGCCGCATCCAACTGCTTCGGCGACGGCTTCCCCCGCGTCAGATCAAGCTTGAGCCCCTTGGCCACCAGCGCTTCGTAGTCTTTCCGCGCACGCTCAACCTGACCAACCAGCTCATCCACACTCACGGGGGAGTCCTTTCACAAGTACTAGGTGTCAGACCCAGCCTAGTGATCACCCGACGGTGTGCAGAAAGCGGGACCGGCCTGTGGTCAGCCGCCGCGGCGGGGCTTGCATTTGGGGTCCCAGGGCAGGCAGGACGGGATGTTGGGCGGGGGTTTGATGGTTGGGGGGATGACCGGTGGGGTGACGGGCGGGGTGACCGGCGGCTGGGCCTTGCTGCCGTTGGAGATGATCAGGGTGACGGTGGAGCCTGCCGGTGCGCCGTCCTCCTGGCGGGGGGTGGTCCAGGCGACGGTGCCGGCGGGGGCGTCGGAGTCGACGCGGTCGCCATGGGACATGACGACCTTGAAGCCCATCGACAGCAGCTTGGCGCCGGCCTCCGCGGGAGTCATGCCCTTCAGGTACGGCAGGTCCTTCACGTTGCCGCGGATGATCTTGTCGTCGGGCTTGACGAACTCGGTGGTCGGGATGCCGTGCAGGGCACCCTGCATCGCCGTCTCCCAGATCGGGCCCGCGGTCCCCGAACCGGACGCGTCCTTCAGCTTCTTGCCGTTGAAGACCTGCTTGATCAGGTTCGAGGCCGGCGGATCGGCGTCACCGACGACGGCCGCGGCGGCGAGCTTGGACGAGTAGCCGGAGAACCAGACTGCCTGGTTCTCGTCGATCGTTCCGGTCTTGCCGGCCAGGTCGCTCTTGCCGAAGTTCAGCTTCGCGCCGGTTCCGCCGTTGATCATCACCTGGTGCAGCACGTAGTTGACGCCGTCCGCGACACCCGGCGAGAGCACCCGGTGGCAGCCCGGGCCAGGGGTGGGGATCGGCTTCTGCGTCTTGATCACGGTGACCGATGTGACGATCTGCGGGTTGCAGTAGATGCCGCGGGCCGCGAAGGTCGCGTAGGCGTTCGACAGCATCAGCGGAGTGATCAGGCCGGCCGAGCCGAGTGTGAACGACACGACCTGCTTCAGCGGCTTCAGCAGCTGCGCGTCGTACATGCCGAGCTTCGAGGCGATCGTGGCGATCGGGCAGAGGCCGATCTGCTGGGACAGCTGCAGGAAGTAGGTGTTGGTCGAGGCCTTGGCCGCATCGACCATCGACGGGTCGGCGATGGTCTTGGTCGAGTTCTTCGGGTTGTAGCTGTCGACGGACGTCGGCCCGCTGCAGGTGCTGAATTCCTTGCCGCCGAGGCTGATCGTCTGCGGCGAGTTGATCCGGTACGTCGTCGGCACGCCCTTGGCGATCGCGGCCGCGATCGTGAAGGCCTTCATCGTCGACCCGTTCTGGAACCCGCCGAAGCCGCCGGCGTACGACTTCTCGACGTTGTAGTTGTACGCCGTCTGCCCCTTCTTCGAACCGTACGAGCGGCTCTGCGCCATCGCCTTCACCAGGCCGGTGCCGGGCTCGACCATCGTGATCGCGGCGACGGCCTGGTCGCCGGCCTTGGAGTGCGCGTTGATCGAGGCTTGCGCGGCCGCCTGGATCCGCTGGTCGAGCGAGGTCTTGATCACCAGACCGGCGGTCTCGATGTAGTTCTCCCGCTCCTCGTCGGTCTTGCCGAACGCCGCGTTGTCCTTGAGCTTGGACACCACGTACTCGCAGAAGAACGGGTACTTCGAGTTCGCGCACCCGCTCGGTGCGATCCGGACCTTCGCGGGATCGATCACCGGCGTCTTGATCGCGTCGGCCGCCTCCTTGGCGGTGATGATGTTCAGCTCCTGCATCCGGCGCAGGACGACGTCGCGGCGCGCCTTGGCCCGGGCCGGCTGGTCGATCGGGTCATAGCCGGTCGGGTTCTTCACCAGACCGGCCAGCATCGCGGCCTGCGGCAGGTTGAGCTTCGCGGCGTGGACGCCGAAGTAGTGCATGGCCGCGGCCTCGACGCCGTACGAGCGGTCGCCGAAGAAGGCCAGGTTCAGGTAGCCGTTGAGGATCTCGTTCTTGGTCAGTTCCTTCTCGACGGCGATGGCGTAGCGCAGTTCGGCGATCTTGCGCTCGTAGGTCTCGGCGGTGGCCTCCTTGACCTCCTCCGGCGTCCGGGCCTTGTTGATCAGGTTCAGCTTCACGAACTGCTGGGTGATGCTCGAACCACCCTGCTGGACCCCGCCCGACGACTGGTTGCGCAGCATGGCGCGCAGTGTGCCCTTGGCGTCGATCGCGCCGTGCTGGTAGAACCGGTCGTCCTCGATCGCGACGATCGCCTTGAGCATGACCGGGCTGATCTGCTTCAGCGTCACCGGCGTTCGGTTCTGCTGGTACAGCGTCGCGATCGTCTTGCCGTCCGCGTCCTGGATGATGGTCTTCTCGGCCAGCGGAGCGGTCTTCAGGTCCTGCGGCAGGTACTGCACGGTGTCGTGTGCGGTGGCCGTCGTCACGCCGACCAGACCGGCGAACGGGAGGGCCAGTCCGGCGCTCAGCGCTCCGGCCAGAACGCTGACCAGCAGGAACACGAACATCGACATCACGACGTTGGGCCGCTTGGCCCGCCGTTCGCCTCTGTGCATGGTTGGGCAGATTACGTCAAGTGGAGGACCTCCGGCACACTTCTCGTTACGGAATTTACACATTTGCCCAGCGATCTCACCAACAGTGACCGTGCTATCACTGCCCGGCGATGATCATGGCCGTTCGGCTCAGGGCCGGATGAGGACCTTGAGGGCCTCGCGGTCGTCCATCGCGCGGTAGCCGTCCGCGATACCGTCGAAGTCGACGGTCCGGTCGAACACTTTGCCAGGAGCAACGGCTCCGTCGAGGACGCCCGGCAGCAGCCGCTCGATGTAGGCGCGGGCCGGAGCGGGACCGCCGGTCAGGGTGATGTTCGGCAGGAACAGCGTGCCGAATCCGATCGGTGCCTCGTCGTACTGCGGGACGCCGACGCGACTGATCACACCGCCCGGGCGGACCACCCCGAGGGCCTGCTCGTACGCCGGGAAGTGGCCGACCGCCTCGAGGACCACGTGGGTGCCGTCGCCGCCGGTGAGGTCGCGGACCTTGGCGATGCCTTCGTCGCCGCGTTCGGCCACCACGTCGGTCGCGCCGAACTCGACACCGAGATCGGTGCGGTCCTTGTGCCGGCCCATCAGGACGATCCGCTCGGCGCCGAATTGCCGCGCCGCGAGGACCGCCAGCAGCCCGACCGCCCCGTCGCCGATCACGGTGACGCTGGTCTTCGCCGAGACCCCGCCTTTGAGCGCGGCGTGGTACCCGGTCCCGTAGACGTCGGACAGGGTCAACAACGAGGGAAGCAGCGCAGGGTCCTCGCCGCCGGGCACCTTGACCAGTGTGCCGTCTGCCAATGGCACGCGGACGGCCTCGGCCTGACCGCCGGCGACACCGTTCGCGTTCCAGAAGCCGCCGTGCCGGCAGGACGTCTGCAGGTCCTCGCGACAGAAGTCGCAGGTCCCGTCGGACCACGCGAACGGCGCGATGACGAAGTCGCCCTTGCGCAGCGTGGTGACGTCCCGGCCGAGGTCCTCGACGACACCCACGAACTCGTGGCCCATGGTCTTGCCGCCCGGCGTGACGGGCAGGTTGTGATACGGGTGCAGGTCGCTGCCGCAGATGCAGGACCTGACTACCCGCACGATCGCATCAGTTGGTTGCTGGATCGCCGGATCCGGTACGTCGATCACTCGGACATCGCCGGCGCCGTACATGTAAGTCGCTCGCATGGATCCAGTGAAGGTCACGCGCTGTGGGTGGGGGAGATCCTGTCGTTCCAGGTAATACCAGTGCCTCCCTCGGCGCGGCGACGGTCCGTAGTGTTGTGTGCATGGACCACCGAGCCGAGATCAAGGAGTTCCTCAGCTCCCGGCGAGCCCGCCTGACACCGGAGCAGGCGGGTCTGCCCGCGTACGGCGGGAATCGTCGCGTGAAGGGGCTGCGCCGCGAGGAGGTCGCGCTGCTGGCCGGTGTCTCGGTGGACTACTACGTGCGGATCGAGCGCGGGAATCTGGCGGGTGCGTCCGAGAGCGTTCTCGAGGGACTCAGCCGTGCGCTGCAGCTGGACGACGCCGAGCGGGACCATCTGCACGCCCTCGCCCGCGAGTCCGACGCCGCTCCGCTCCGTAGGCGTACGCCCGCGAAATCTGTCCGGCCCGCGCTCCAGCAGATCCTCGATGCGATCACCGACGTACCGGCGTGGATCCGCAACGCGAACTTCGACATCGTCGCGGCGAACGGGATGTCGCAGGCTCTGTACGCGTCGATGTTCGCCGACCCACGACGGCCGGCGAACACCGCCCGCTTCACGTTTCTCGACCCGGCCTCCCAGGAGTTCTTCGTGGACTGGGATCGCGCGGCCGACGACATCGCGGCGTCGTTGCGGCTGCAGGCCGGCAAGAGCCCGCACGACAAGGCCCTGACCCAGCTGATCGGCGAGCTGTCCACCCGCAGCGAGACGTTCCGGACCCGGTGGGCGGCCCACAACGTCCGCTTCCACCGCTCCGGCACGAAGAAGCTGCACCACCCGGTCGTCGGCGATCTCGAGATCGACTTCGAAGCGATGGATTTCCCGTCCGACCCCGGCCTGACCATGATCATCTACACCGCCCCACCCGGCTCATCCACCACCGACGCCTTCAAACTCCTCGCCAGCTGGTCCGCCACAACCGCGGAGTACGCCACACCGGAGTGAGCAGGGTCAGGTGTTTGGTCGGTCGTACCTGACTTCACAGCCGGCTCCCAGGTAAGTCGAAGGTCGTGCTCAGTCGGCGACTCGACACTGAGGTGGATTGACCACCTCAGGAGCCGCCATGATCGACGTACCTGCTGCCGTGCTGCCCGGCCGACGGGCCCGCATCGACAGCACGGTGCGGTCCGGCGCCCTCGTGGCGCTCTGGCTGAGCTTGCTGCTCGTCACGTATTGGTGGGTCGCCGGCGGCGGTGTGCAGGAGTTGGGTGGCTGGGCAACCGGGCTGACATCGGTCGGCCGACTCACCGGCCTGCTCGCGGCGGTCCTGCTGCTGGCCCAGGTTGTCCTGATGGCGCGCGTTCCGGTACTCGAGGCCGCCTTCGGGCAGGACCGCCTCGCGCAGCTCCACCGGCTGATCGGCTTCACGTCGTTCAACCTGATGATCGCGCACCTCGTCACGATCACCTGGGGCTATGCCGCTGGGGAGTGGACCAAGACCCCGGCGACGTTGTGGGACCTGACGGTCGACTACCCCGGCATGCTCCTGGCGGTCGCCGGTACTGCGTGCCTGTGCCTGAGCGTGCTGACGAGCATCAAGGCTGCACGGCGACGAATGCGCTACGAGTCCTGGCATCTCTTGCACTTGTACGCCTACCTCGGCGTCGGGCTGGCACTACCGCACCAGCTGTGGACCGGACAGGAGTTCCTGGCGTCGAGCGGCCGGACTGTGTTCTGGTGGACCGCCTGGTCGGTGGCAGCGGCAACGATCCTGGTCTACCGGATCGGCGTCCCGGTCGTACGTAACGCTCGTCATCGGCTGCGGGTGACGAACGTCGTCCGCGAGGCTGACGGCGTCGTTTCCGTGTACGTCGGAGGACGGCAACTGGACCGCCTGCGGACCGAAGCGGGCCAGTTCTTCTCCTGGCGGTTCCTGGGCCGGCCGGGCTGGACACGCGCCAACCCGTACTCGCTGTCGGCTGCTCCGGACGGCCGGAGTCTGCGGATCACCGTGCAGGAAGCAGGTGACGCCAGCGCGACACTCAGCGCCGTACGACCGGGTGCACGGGTGCTTGTCGAGGGACCCTTCGGGCGGTTGAGCGACCGAGCCCGGACTGGGCGCAAGATCGCGCTGATCGGAGCGGGTGTCGGGATCACGCCACTGCGTGCGTTGGCGGAGGGTCTCGATTACGCCCCTGGTGACGCGGTCCTCGTCCAGCGGTTCACCGACCAGCAACTGTTCAGGAGCGAACTGCAGAGGCTCCATCATCAGCGCGGTTTGTTGTTGCTGACCCTGCCCGGGCACCGCCGCAGTCCCGGATCGTGGCTCGGCGCCGGCCCGGGCGAACTCGACGACCTGCAAGCGCTGCGGTACTGGATCCCCGACATCGCCGAGCGCGACGTCTATCTGTGCGGACCGGACGCGTGGACCCAGTTGGTGCAGCGCACGCTCACCGCCGCCGGCCTACCGGCCGAACGGCTCCATCTCGAAACCTTCAAGTGGTGACCTGTGAATCGCATCGTGCTCTGGTTCCTCGGTACGGCGTCAGCCGTCGTCCTCATGTTCGGCTACCACACGTCGACCTCCGGTCCGCAGGCAACGACACCCATCCCCGCGGGCACCTTCACGCCACCGTCGGCACAGCCGTCCGCGGCGGGAACGTCGACCGTGACGGGTGACGTGGCGCAGACGCAGTGGGGACCGGTGCAGGTCCAGCTCACCCTGCAGGGCGGCAAGATCACCGCCGTCAGCGTTCCGCAGTACCCGAACGGGAATCACCGCGATGCCGAGATCAACGAGTACGCCCTGCCGATCCTGATCAACGAGACCGTCCAGGCCCAGAGCTCCCAGATCGACATGGTCAGCGGGGCGACGGTCACCAGCGACGGCTACATCCGTTCCCTGCAAAGCGCTTTGGACCAGGCCGGATGACGACACGGTACGTCGAACACGTGATGGGTATGCCGATCAGCCTCGCGCTACGCGGCCGGCACGCCGACGACGACGTCGCAGGCCAGGCGTGGGCAAAGGCCCTCGACGTACTGCATACCGCCGACCGGATGTTCAGCACGTACCGAACGGACTCGTATGTCTGCCGTCTCAACCGCGGCGAGCTGACGGTGACCGACTGCCCGCCCGAGGTCGCGGAGGTCCTCGCGCTCGGCGAGCAGGCGCGCTGCGAATCCCGAGGCGCGTTCGACGTACGGCGGGCCGCTGGGCTGGATCCGAGTGGTGTCGTGAAGGGATGGGCGGTCGAACGTGCCGCGCACGCCTTCGACCCGTTGGCCGGCACGGATTACTGCCTCTCCGCCGGTGGAGACATGGTCTGTCGCGTCGCCGGCCCGAACTCACCCGCGTGGCGGATCGGGATCGAGGACCCGCACGCCCCGGACAAGCTGGTTGCCGTCGTGCCGATCCGCAACGGGGCAATCGCCACGTCCGGACTCCATCGGCGCGGCGATCACATCACCGATGCCCGCACCGGCACTACGCCGACCGCGCTCGCGTCCGTCACCGTCGTGCACCGGTCCCTCACGCAGGCCGACATCGACGCCACAGCAGCGTTTGCGCTCGGACCCGTGGGGCTTACCTGGCTGCAGTCACGTCCGGGTCGCACCGGTCTGGTCGTCCTCGCTGACGGCACGCGTCACATCTTCGGCGACAGCACCCGGGAGATGACTTCGTCCACCAGCTCGCGCGGAATGGGGCGGTGGGCAACGAAGTGACGGTAGAAGAACGGGCTGGTGAGCAAGTCCGTGGTCAGCTCGGGGTCGGTGTCCGGGCCTAGTTCGCCCCGGTCCCGGCCGCGAGCCAGGACGGCGAGCATCGGCTCGCGGCGGCGGTTGGTGAGATCGGTGTGCAGCTTCGAGAGAGCGGGATCGTGCTCGGCGGCGTCGATGAACGCGGCGAGCAGCCGGGGGAACGGCGTACGTTCGAGCAGGGTCACGAACGCATTCAGGATCTCCGCGACATCCGAGACCACGGATCCCGTGTCCGGTGTCGGGAACGGCCGGAAGGTGTGGTCCATCGCGTCGACCAGGAGCGCACCGGTCGTCGGCCAGCGCCGGTAGAGCGTGGCCTTGCTCGCGCCGGCCCGCCGCGCGACCGCCTCCATCGTGAAGCCCGCCAGGCCGGCCTCGTCCAGCACCTCCAGGGCAGCGGTGAGCATGCGCTGTCTGGCGCCGTCCCCGCGCGTGGCACGGAAGCTGCGAGCATCCATTGATCCTCCTCCATCGAAACGCTATCGTACCGATAGATAAGAGTACGGAGCCGTTTCGATAGCAGGTGATCCGATGAGGAGCAGCGCGTACTGGGCCATCACGACGGTCGTGGTGGGGGAGTGTGCCGTCGGCGGGGCGATGGACCTGTTCCGGCTGCCGCCGTTCTACCCGATGATGATCGACCTCGGATACCCGAGCTACCTGGCCACGATCCTCGGTACGGCGAAGCTGATCGCCGCGGTGATCGTGCTCGCGCCCGGGCTGCCACGGCTGAAGGAATGGGCGTACGCCGGAGTGCTGATCAACATGATCGGCGCGGCGGCGTCGAACGCCGCCGCGCACCGGTACTCCGGGATGATCGCCCCCGCCGCGTTCGCCGTACTGGCGCTCGCGTCGTGGGCGATCAGACCCGGAAGCAGGCGTCTTTAACCAAAGCTCCGGGGAGCAGGATCTTGAGACCGGCGTAGGCCGGCCGTCAGCCGCCCAGCGAGATGATGCCCGCCTCGACGGGCCCGGACTTGCCGTACTGCGCTCCCGTGATGACGAAGACCAGGCCACGGTTCTGCGGGTCTCCGGGGCCGTCCAACGGGATGGTGAACCGGCTGTAGCCGGCCGGCATCGGCGACGAGAAACGCGTCCACGCCCCGGGGGCACCGAGCTCGCGGTTGATGAAGAAGTCCTGATCGTCGTTGCCCGTGACGATGATCGTTCCGTTCACGCCCCCCGACTGCGACCAGCTCACGACGGGGGCACCATTTGGGGCGGAGCCGTTCTGGTCCACGAGCGGGGTGTCCGGGGAGAACCGGAACGACTCCGGGTCCTTAGCGATCCGGTAGTGCACGTGGTACGAGTAGTTGTTCTGATCGGGGTTGGTGGGGTCGTCGGGCTCGCCGAATTCGTAGGTCATGATCCACAGGTCGCCCTTCAGCCGTGCCACCGTGGTCATGCCGGGCCGCTCGGCGTAGGCCGTTCCGGTCGCGTCGTCGACGACCGGACCCCACGTGAGCAGGTCCGTGCTGGTCTGGTGCGCGAGCTTCTGGCCGAAGTTGGGGTCCCGCTGGTCGGAGTAGTAACAGATCAGATTGTCGTTGTGCAGCAGGAGGAACGGCTCCCACACCGGCGTCGCGCCGTTCGTCGTGTTCGCCGGTCCACCTTGGGCCACCGTGCTCAGGAACTGCCACGTGAGGCCCGCGTCCGTGCTGGCGTAGAGCTGGATGTTCGTGCTGCCGAAGTTTGCCCCGAGCCAGTTGCACGCGAACAGAAGCGCGCCCTTGGGAAGACCCGCGAACGCGCGGGGAAGTTGATAGAGGAACGGCTGTAGATACACTCCGGTCGCCGTACCGGCGTTGGGGACGCTGCTCTGCTTGGCCCACGTGCGGCCGTCGTCATCACTGCGATAAAGCGGGAACCCCGGGCCTCCGCCTTGGTACGTCGCGAGTAGGGTCTGCGATTTGCCCGGCGCCGAGGTGCCGAGCCGGACAGCGCGGGCGTACGACGTGCGCCCACCTTGACCGGCCACGACGACGGGTCCGAACGGAACCTCCCCGCCGGGTTTGCCCGGGTTACCCGCCGGGCCCGGGTCTGCGAATGCCGGCCCTGCAAGGCCCAAGCTCACGCCCGCCGCCGCTGCTGCGCCCGCACCGAGGAACACCCGGCGGGACATCTGCGGCCTCAGGTTGGTCGAATTGCTCACAGGTCCATGGCGATCCTGCACTCTTGCCTCCCTGTTGAAGCCCCCCGCCGCGCACGTCGATGCGCGCGGCTCCGAAAGGGGGTATTCGCACGACAGTTCTGAATGGCGTCTGAACGGCGCGTTTGCCACACCGGTGCTCGCGTCCCGGGCGAGCCGGGACGCGAGCAGACGGCTCTGACCAACGCGCCGAGCAGAAGGATCTAGCGGCTGAAACCGGCGGTGAGGCCGGACAGCAGTTGCCGGCGGCCGATGGCGTACAGGATGACGATCGGCAGCGTGGTCAGGACGACCGAGGCCAGGACCGCCGGTACATTCACGCTGAACTGGCCCTGGAAGGTCCACAGCGCCAACGGCAGTGTGCGCTTGTCCGGGCTCTGGGTCAGGATCAGCGGCAGGAGGAATCCGTTCCAGACGGCCAGACCGTTGTAGATGCTCACGGTCACGAGTGCCGGCCGGGTCAGCGGGAACGCGAGGGTGCGGAGCATGCCCCACTCGCTCGCGCCGTCCACCCGCATCGACTCGAACAGTTCCTTCGGTACGTCGCGGATGAAGTTCGACAGCACCAGCACCGACAGCGGGATCGAGAACGCGACGGACGGCAGGATCAGCGCGAGCAGGCTGTCGTACAGGTGCATCTTGATGATCAGCAGGTAGACCGGGATGATCGTCGCCTGCAGCGGGATCGCGAGCCCCATCAGGAACATACCGTTGACCCCGGCAAGGAACCTGCTGCCGGCGCCGCGGATGATCGCGTACGCCGCCATGAACGAGATCCCGACCGCCGGGACGATCGTGCCGATGGTGACGATCACGCTGTTGATGAAGTACCGCGGGAAGTCGTTCTCGATCACCAGCTTGTAGTTCTCCGACGTCGGTGCGGACGGCAGGGCGAACGGGTTCTGGCTGAAGTAGTCACTTTGGTCCTTGAAGCTGGTGATCACGATCCAGTACAGCGGGATCACCACGATCGCGAGCCAGATCCAGCCGGCCAGTCCGCCGAGCCAGTTCAGCTGGAGCAGCTTGTGTGCGCGCACCGGTCCGCCGCGCGCGCGGCGGGTCGACGTACTCGAGGTGGTTGCGATCGCCATCTCAGGCACCTTCCTGCTGGCTGGCCGTCGTACTGCCGCCGAGCCGCCGGAGCAGCAGTGCGAGCGCCAGGCCGAGCAGCACGATGATGGACGCGATCACACTGGCCGGACCCATCTGGTTGGACATGAAGCCGCGCTTGTACATGTCGAGGGCGAGGACCCGGGTGGCGTCGCCCGGGCCGCCCGCGGTCAGTACGAAGATCAGGTCGAAGAAGGTCAGCGAACCGACCACCATCAGGGTCGACGACGTGATGATCGTGTACTTCAGTTGCGGCACCGTGATGCTGAAGAACTGCCGGACTCGGCCGGCGCCGTCGATCGAGGCGGCCTCGTACATCGTGGTCGGGATCTGCCGTACGCCGCCTTGGTAGATCAGCGAGTGGAACGGGATGAACTGCCAGGACACGATGAAGATCACCACGCCGATGGCGAGGTTGCTCTTGCCGAGCCAGTCCTGGGTGAGGAAGCCGATATGCAGGCCCGCGCCGAGGCCGAAGTTCGGATCGAGCAGGGCCTTGTACGTGATCGCGATCGCGGCCGAGCTGAGCAGCAGCGGGATGAAGTACAGCACGGCCAGGAACGCGCGGTACCGCTGCCGGCCGGCCAGGAACGTACCGAGCAGCAGGCTCATCGGGGTCTGCACCGCCCAGGACAGGATCATGATTTCGAACGTCACGACGACGCTGTGCCACGTCTGCGGATCCGACAGCACCGTGCGCCAGTTCGCGAGCCCGTTGGCATGGATCGGGCCGAGGCCGTCCCACTGGGTGAAGCTCAGCACGACCACGCCGATCAGCGGCACGACCCCGAACACGACGAACAGCACGAGCGCGGGCAGCACCATCCAGGCGACCGGACCGCTCCGCCCGACGCGGGACCCCCCGGCGCCGGACGAGACATTGCGGCCGGTCGCCGGGGCGACGGGCGGAGCGGTCACGGTCATGGAATCTCCTGGCCTTCGAGGTGTGACAGGTTCACTGGCCGATCACCGCGTTCATGTTGTCGGCGAACTGCTGCGGCGAGATGGACAGCTGGAACAGCTTGGCGATGTTGTCGAGCAGGGTCTCGGCCTGCGTCGGGCTGAGGGCCTGGTCCCACGACTGGGCGAAGTTCTTCGCGTTCGCCGCCGTGTCGTAGACGAAGTTCAGCCACTCGGAGTCGTTCTTGTCGGTGATCGACGAGAGCTTGTCCTTCGCGCTCTTCACGACCGGGATGTTGCCGGACTTCACCCAGGCGTCGACGGTGGCGTCGTCGAGGGTGTTGTTCGCGATGAACTTCTTCGCGTTGTCCTTGTCGGCCTGGCTCGCCTTGGAGGAGATCGACATGTACTGGCCCGGGTTGCCGACGGTGTCGGACGGGTCGCCCTTGCCGCCGTCGACCGGCGGGAAGTTCATGTAGCCGAGGTGTCCGCCGGTGACGAAGTCCTTGCCGGACGACTTCATGTTGCCGTACGTCCAGGCGCCGTGCAGCATCATCGCGGCCTTGCCGGTGTAGAGCAGCGCCTGGTCGGCGTTGGAGTCGGCGGTGATGGACGAGAAGCCCTTGATGAAGCCGTTCGCCTTGATCAGCTTCTGCATCTCGTCGAGCGCCTTCAGCGCGGACGGGTCGGACCAGCCGTCCTTCTTGCCGTCGTAGATGTTCTGGAAGACCTCGCTGCCGCCGATCCGGTCGAAGAGGAACTCCAGCCACATCATGTTGGTCCAGCGGGACTGGCCGCCGAGCGAGAACGGCGCGATGCCCTTCTCGTTGAACTTCGGCACCAGGTCCATGATGTCGCCCCACGACTGCGGCGGCTGGGCGCCGATCTTCTCGAAGGAGCGCTTGTCGTAGAACAGCACGATCGGCGTGACGGTCTCGCCAGGCACGGCGTAGAGCTTGCCGTTGACCGTCGCCGCCGTGAAGGCCGACGGGAAGATCGAGTTCTTCAGGTCGGTCTGCTGGTTGAACCAGTCGGTCAGGTCCTCGACCTGGCCGGCCTCGACGTACGCCTTCAGGCCGCCGCCGCCCCAGCCCCAGATCAGCGTCGGGCCCTGGCCGGCGCCGATGGCGGTCTTGATCTTCGCCTTGAACGCGTCGTTCTGGAACTCGGTGGTCTTGATCTTGCTGTTCGGGTTCGCGTCGTTGAACCGCTTGACCTGCGCCTCCCGGATGCCCTGCTGGGGCTGACCGGTGAGGAACCAGTACGTCGTGCCGCTGCCGGCCGCCGCTCCGGTGGTGGAACCGGGCGTACTACTCGGGCCGGAGCTGCCGCAGGCCGCGAGGCCGGCCGCCAATGCGCCGCCGCCGACCATGCCTAGGAAGGTACGACGGGATGTCGTCATCGGATCCACTGTGATCTCCGTACTCCATGCTGCCCCGCAGGTTGCGGAAGCACCTGCCGATATGACTTGTTTTCGAAACATAGGTTTCGGAGATAGTGCTGTCAAGACTTGAACTAAGGGCACTTTGGGGTCACAGTGAGGTCACGCAAACGCCTGCTGTTACAGGCGAATAACGGTCCTCAGGCCGATCGCCGGGGATGTCGGGAGAGTTTCGAAAACTTTTCGATAATTGCTCACCGAAAAGAACGTTCATCAAGGGAGATTTTCTTGTCCATCTCGACTGACCGGCCCTGGCGCGACCCGGCGCTCCCTGCCGCCGAGCGGGTCGGACTGCTGCTGCGGGCGATGACGCTGGAGGAGAAGGTCGCCCAGCTGGGCAGTCGCTGGGCCGGTAACGACATGGCCGACAGCGAGCTTCCCGAGGACGAGACGATCAACGTCGCACCGATGGAGGACGTCTTCTCGGCCGGCGGTTCGCAGTCGCTGGAGGACGCGAGCCGCGAGGGCCTCGGTCATCTCACCCGGGTCTGGGGCAGCTACCCGCTGTCGGTCGAGCAGGGCATCGCCGAGGTGGTCCGGCAGCACGAGGTGGTGCTGAAGAACTCCCGACTCGGCATCCCCGCACTGGTCCACGAGGAGTGCCTCACCGGCTTCACGACGTACGGCGCGACCGTCTACCCGACGTCGATCGCCTGGGGCGCGACGTTCGACCCGTCGCTGGTCGAGCGGATGGCAGCCGCGATCGGGCGGGACATGGCCGCGGTCGGCGTACATCAGGGACTGTCGCCGGTGCTCGACGTCGTCCGCGATTATCGCTGGGGCCGCGTCGAGGAGACGATCGGCGAAGACCCTTACCTGGTGGCGATCCTCGGCTCGGCGTACGTGCGTGGCCTGCAGAGTGCGGGCGTGCTCGCGACGCTGAAACACTTCGCCGGGTACTCCGCCTCGCGCGCCGGCCGCAACCACGGGCCGGTGTCGATGGGCAAGCGCGAGCTGCTCGACATCATCCTGCCGACGTTCGAGACCGCGATCGCGACGGCCAGCGCCGGGTCGGTGATGAGCTCGTACGCCGACATCGACGGACTGCCCGCGAGTGCGGACCCGTGGCTGTTCACCGACGTACTGCGGGGCGAGTGGGGCTTCGACGGGACCGTCGTCTCGGACTACTGGGCAGTGCCGTTCCTGGCGTCGATGCATCGGGTCGCGGCAGACAATGCGGACGCCGGCGCGCTGGCGTTGACGGCTGGGACCGACGTCGAGTTGCCGGACACGATCGGGTTCGCCGGACTGGTGGACAAGGTCAAGTCGGGCGAGGTGTCCGAGGAACTCGTGGACCGGGCAGCGCGGCGGTTGCTGCTGCAGAAGATCGAGCTCGGCCTGCTTGACGAGGACTGGACGCCGGAGGGTTCGGTGCAGGCGTCCGTTGAGCTCGACTCGGCGGAGAATCGTGCGATCGCGGCCGAGCTGGCAGAGAAGTCCGTGGTGTTGCTGGACGCGGGCACGGCGCTTCCGCTGACCAACCTCGCGAAGGTTGCCGTCGTCGGGCCGGTGGCGCACGATCCGCGCACCTTGATGGGCTGTTACGCGTTCCCGAACCATGTGCTGCCGCGGTACCCCGAGCGCGGGCTGGGGATCGAGATCGCGACGCCGCTGGATGCCTTGCGCAAAGAGCTGGCCGGCGCGGAAGTCTCGTATTCAAAGGGCTGTGAGGTCATGGGCGACGATCGCTCCGGGTTCGACGAGGCTGTTACGACGGCCCGCGAAGCCGATGCAGTGGTGGCGTTCGTGGGCGATCTGTCCGGTCTGTTCGGGCACGGGACGTCCGGTGAAGGATGCGACGCCGAGGACCTGCGGCTTCCGGGTGTGCAGGGGCAGCTGCTCGATGCGCTGCTCGGCGCCGGGAAGCCGGTTGTTCTGGTGGTGGTTTCGGGGCGGCCGTATGCGCTCGGAGAGTTTGCGGACCGGGTCGCCGGACTCGTGCAGGCGTTCATCCCGGGGCAAGAAGGTGCGGCCGCGATCGCCGGTGTGCTGAGTGGGCGGATCGTGCCGAGCGGGAAGTTGCCCGTCCAGATTCCGAGGCATGTCGGTGGGCAGCCCGGGACGTACCTCCAGCCGGCGCTCGGCAGTGTGGAGAGTGCCGGGATCAGCGGCCTCGAGGTCCGGCCGTTGTACCCGTTCGGCTACGGCGCGTCGTACACGAGCTTCGAGGTCGGCGATCTCAGGCTCAGCACGCCGGAGATCGCGAATGACGGCGAGTTCACGGCGACGGTGCGGGTGCGGAACACCGGCGAGCGTGCTGGTGACGAGGTCGTGCAGTTGTACCTGCGGGACGTTGTCGCCCAGGTCGCGCGGCCGTTGAAGCTGCTGACCGGGTTCGCGCGGGTGTCGCTCGAGCCGCGGCAGGCGGTCGATGTCACGTTCCAGGTGCACGCCGATCGCACGGCCTACACGGGCCCGGATTTGAGACGGATCGTCGAGCCCGGCGAGTTCGAAGTGATGATGGGCACGTCGTCGCTGGACCTGCCGTGTCGCGCTTCGGTGCGGATCACCGGTGATGTGAGGGTGGTCGGACACGACCGGGTCCTGACGACGCCGGTCACGATCGCAGAGGATCCAGGAGGAGGGTGACCAGATGACTCGGTTGAAGGGTCGCGTCACCCTGGCGACGGTGGCCGGGTCCGCGGGTGTCTCGGTCGCCACCGTCTCCAAGGTGCTGAACGGGCGCAGCGACGTCTCGCCGGTCACTCGTGCGCGGGTCCAGGAGATCCTCGAGAAGCACGGGTACGTCGGTCGCCGCCCGGACCCGGTGCAGCGGGACACGATCGAGCTGTTCTACCAGGGCGTGCTGAACGCGTACTCGGTCCAGGTCATCCAAGGCGTCGTCGAGGCGGGCCAGGCCGAGGGCGTCGACGTCGTTCTGAACGCCCACCCGCCGCACCCGCAGGCGTCGAGCAGCGGGCGGGCGGCGCGATGGATCCGCACGCTCATCGGCAACGGCCGGCGGGCCGCGATCGGGCTCACCAGCCAACTGGCCGATGCCGACCTGGCCGCGCTGGCGCGGGCCCGGCTGCCACTCGTGGTGATCGACCCCGCGAACATCCCGCAGCCCGACGTCACGAGTGTGGGGTCGACGAACTTCGCCGGCGGCATGGCCGCCGCCCAGCACCTGCTGTCCCTCGGCCACCGCCGGATCGGGTACGTCGGCGGCCAGCCGACCTCGGGCTGCAACCGGGCCCGGATGAGCGGCTTCCGCAGCGCGATGGACGCGGTCGGTGCGACGGTGCCACCGGAGTACATCTGGCTGAGCGACTTCCTCTACGACGACGGCGTCGCCGGCGGTTCCTTCATGCTGGATCTGCGGGACCGGCCGACCGCGATCTTCGCCGGCAGCGACGAGGTCGCGCTCGGGATCCTCGAGGCAGCGCGGGCGCGCGGTCTGCGGGTGCCCGAGGACCTCAGCCTGGTCGGCTTCGACGACACCGAGGTGGCGCGGCTCGCCTCGCCGCCGCTCACCACGGTGCGGCAGCCACTGCGCGAGATGGGCGCGGTCGCACTCCGTACGGCGTTGCAGTTGGCCGCCGGCGAGCAGGTCGCCTCGCACCACGTCGAGCTGGCGACGACCCTGATCGTGCGCGGCTCGGCCGCACCGCTCGAGTTGTCGTCCGTCGCGGCGTCCTGATCATTCCTTCCGGTCCGCGAGGGCGTTGGTCACGTAGACCGCGGCGACCAGCACGACCACGGACAGCGCAGCGAGGAGGGTGAGCGGTACCGCGTTGGCGCCTGCCGTCCTGTCGTTCGACAGCACGGTCATGATCGGGCGGATCGGGGAGACCCACCGCAGCAGCAGTACGACGAGGATCGCGGCGGCCGCGGTCAGCATCGCGATCCCGATCCGCCGGATCACCAGCCGCGAACACAGCAGCCCGATCGCCGCGCCGATCAGCGCGGCGCCGAGTTGCGCGGCCGCACCAGCCGCGAGATCGCCGGCGGTGACGACATGCTTGCCGGTGACGATCGGGTAGACCAGCCCGATGATCAGCAGCGGCACACACCATGTCACGACGACCGCGACAGTCGTCGCCAGAACCTGCAGCGAGCTCCCGACCGTCACGACCGTGATCTGCCGCTGCGTCGGGTCCTCGTGATTGACGATGCTCACGGTCAGCCACGTCGTACAGACCAGCATCGCGAGCACGCAGAACGCGTACGACGACTGCAGCGGGCCGTTGTCCGACGTCGTACCAACGGCCAGCGCGGCCAGGAAGATCAGTGTCGGCGGGAGGTAGCGCTGCGAGAGCAGGACGCTCGTGAGCAGGTAGCGGTAGAGGGCAGTCACTCGGACCTCACCTGGCGGACCGTCGTGACCGACCAGCCGTGTTGCAGGGCCGTGAGCAGCGTTGCGTCGTGGCGGCCGGTCGGCACCGTCAACGTGATGCCTGCCTCGTGCGGTCGTACTTCGACCACGTCCGGGTACCGCGACCAATCGATGGCCGCGCCCGGAACCATCGAGATCTCGGTCAGACTTGTCTGATGGGTGAGCGCTGTCAGCCGGCCGCGCTCGATCTCGCAGACCCGGGTCGCCGTCGAACGGACAACCTGGGCGGAGTGCTCGGTGAAGGCGACGGCGGCGCCGTGTGCGGCGGTCTCGGTGAGGAGTTCGCGCAACGTGCTGTGAGCGGTGGCGTCGAGACCGGCCCACGGTTCGTCGAGGACGAGGAGCTCAGGTTGTCTGAGGAGTGCTTGAGCGAGCGCGACCTTCTGCGCGTTGCCCTTCGACAGCTTCCGCATCGGTGTGTCGGCCCCGCCCGAGAGCGCGAGGCGGTCCAGTAGCTCGTCGGCGCGGGCTTGCGCCGTACGCGTGCTGAGCCCGCGGATCCGTCCCATGTGCCTCAGGTACGCCGAGGCCGAGAGCCGATCGTGCGACGCGAACACGTCCGGGACGTAGCTGACGACAGTGACGTTGCGCTGCACCGATCCGGCCGACGGCCGGGACAGGCCGATCATCAACTTGAGGACCGTGGACTTGCCGGAGCCGTTGGCGCCGACCAGTGCCAGCAGTTCACCCGCGTTCACCTGCAGGTCGACGTCAGCCAGGATCTCCCGCCGCCCGTACCGTTTCGAGACTTTCCGCAGCCGGACCACTTCCATGGTGCGAGCCTATCGAGCCGGCGGGCCGCATCACCCGGGACAGCGGGCCGGTCAGGATCGCGGAGACGACCAGGGACGCGGCCGCGAAGGCCGTCATCGCCGGAGCGGCCGAGGTCAGGTCGGCCAGAGCACCGGCCAGGATCGCGACCACGCCGAAGGTCGTACCGCGCAGTGCCGACTCCAGCCCGAGCACCTGTCCGCGCAGCTCGGCCGGAGTGAGGTCGACGAGAACCTCCTGCTGGGCAAGGGAGGCCGAGTAGCCGAAGCTGCCGACGGCAACGAGTACGCACATTCACTGAACTCGTCAAGCGCACCGGCAGCGCCCGTGCCGTTGTAGCCCGGGCCGAGCTCACTTGGCTGGTCGACGATCCGCGCCGATCATCAAGAAGAGACCGGCGGCGTCGAGTCGGACAGTGGCCTGCTGGGAGTGGTCTCGCCACGTCACACCTGTCAGCCGCGTCGCTCCGCTGACCACGCCAGCTCGTCGGCCTCATCCCGTCGGCGTCGCGACGAGTAGTGGGTCATCTCGTCGGGAACCGGGATGCTGCTCATGGGTCCCCTTCTCAGCGGTGGCGGGGGCGCGGCAGCAAGGCGAATGCGCTCTCCGCGATCGAGGTCAGGCGGGCGGGGCTGTGGCCGTAGGCGCCTACGACGTCGGTGCCGCGGACGATGGTCAGCAGAAGGTATGCGAGGTCGTCGGCGTCCGCTTCGGGGTCGAGGTCGCCGTTGCGCTGTGCCGCTCGCACGCAGTCGGCCACTGCCGTCATGAGGACGGAGAAGCAGTCGTTGGCCAGGCGTTTGACCTCGGAGTCGGAGGCGCCGACTTCCAAGGCCATCTTGGCGGCGAAGCAGGCCCCTGCCGCCCGATCGGGGGCGGGGGGTACGTCGGCGGCGAGTGGCACCCCGTGGACGGCGCGGAGCAGGTACGCGTGCAGTCGTTCCATGGCGCTCTCGTCCGGTCCGGCGAGTGCCTTCGGTGCACCTTGCGCCAGCCGGGTGAAGTACACGGACAGCGCCTCGTGCAGCACGCCGTGCTTGCCGTCGAACGTGGCGTAGAGGCTGCCGCGGCCCAGGCCGGTGGCGGCGCTGATGTCGTCCACGCTCGTGCCGTTGTAGCCAGTGGTGCGGAACTGCCGTTCGGCGGCATGGAGGACGTGGTCGCGGTCGAAACTTCGTGGTCTCGCCATGCGAAGAAGGTAGCTCCAACGCATCGTTCTTGACAACTCAGTACAGAACTGGCTACGTTTCTGACAGTTCAGTACATAACCAGTCTGTGTTTGTTTGCAGGACCGCGACGCCGCGGAGGCGGCTTGGAGGTTGAAGTCATGACCCAGGGAACGCCCGTCGGCGAGGATTCCGTGAGCGACGCACTGCCCGAGGGGACCGTCGACGTGGTGGTGATCGGCGGCGGCGCCGCGGGGCTGAACGGTGCGTTGATGCTGACCCGCTCCCGCCGCTCGGTCGTCGTGATCGACAGCGGCTCGCCGCGCAACGCGCCCGCGGAGGCCGTGCATGGCTTGCTGGCCTTGGACGGCACCCCGCCGTCGGAGATTCTTCGGCGGGGCCGGGAGCAGGTGCGCCAGTACGGCGGACGCGTCGTGCACGACGAGGTGGTCTCGGCGGAGCCGGCCGCCCCGTCGGCGGACGGGGACCTGCGATTCAGCGTCACGCTGGCCGACGGCCGCAGCATCACAGCTCGCCGCATCCTGGTGGCCACCGGCCTCAGGGATGTGCTGCCGGAGGTGCCCGGGCTCGCCGAGCACTGGGGGCACAGCGTGGTGCACTGCCCGTACTGCCACGGCTGGGAGGTGCGCGATGAGCCCATCGGCGTCCTCGCCACCGGCCCGGCCTCCATCGGCCCTGCGTTTCTGTTCCGTCAGCTGACCGAGGATCTCATCTACTTCACCCACGGCACTGACCTGGACGAGGACAGCCGCGCCCGGTTCGCCGCCCGCGGTGTCCGCGTCGTCGACACGCCGGTCACCGAGGTCGTCAACGACCAGGACAGTGCCATCGCCGGGGTGCGCCTGGCCGACGGGCAGGTCGTGGCCCGCCGCATTCTGGCCGTCGTCCCGCAGTTGCAGGCCCGCACCCAGGGCCTGGAAGGTCTGGGCCTGCCGGTCCAGGACCTGCCGAACACGGGCCGCGGTTTCGCCTCCGGCCCGGCCGGCACGACTGAGGTGCCGGGTGTGTGGGTGGCCGGCAACGTCACCGATCCGGTCGCCCAGGTCGGGGCCTCCGCAGCGGCCGGCGCACTGGCCGGCATCGACATCAACAAGGTGCTGGCCATCGCGGACACCGACGCGGCCCTCCAGGCGATGGCCGAGGTGAGCGCCAAAGCTGCCACACGATGATCTCGAAGCCCTGAGATCTCAGCCCGTCACCCTCGCCTGACCTTCATCGGTGAGGAAACCGATCAGATTCCAGATGGTTTCAGTCATGCCCACCGAGCAAGGGGAGAAATGAGTGCCAGCGTTGACCGCGGGGTGCCCGCCTCCGGAAGGAAAGACGCGGGCCTTCGCGGCTCGTCTGGCTGGAGTCCAAGGTCGCGCATCCGCTCCTGCCGCTGCGAGTCGTGCTGTCCCGGACCCGCGGTGGACCACGATGCCTTCGCTGGTGCTGCCCAAGGTGGGCCCGAAGCTCGTCGTCAGCGCCGGCTTCCTGGTCGCCGCGGCCGGTAAGGCGCTGCTGACCCGGCTCGAGCTGTACAGCACCTATGCCACCCACATCATGCCCGGCCTGATCCTGCTGGGTCTCGGCATCGGCGCGGTGATGAGCACCGCGATCCAGGGAGCGACTGCGGGCATTCACCACGAGGACGCTGGTGTCGCCTCGGCGCTGATCAACACCGGCCGGGGTTGAGGGCTACACGGCCACTCTGGCCTGGGGCTCCGGATTCTTCGTAGTCGGTGCGGTGATCGCCGCGGTCCTGATCCCGAATCGGGCTCTGGAGCCGTCCGAGGGCGAGCCCGTGATGGCCCACTAGGCCGGCCGCGGTCTCGATGCGACGCCCACAGAATCCCGTGTCGACCTGAGCACAGGCGACCCGCACAGCGCACGACAAAGTCATGTCACAACCGAAGGAACCAACATGCAGACAGCTCACCCAGTGGCCCTCGTGACCGGCGCTTCCTCCGGGATCGGGCGGGCGACGGCCCTCGCTCTCGTGGACGCCGGCTTCGCGGTGGTCGGCACGAGCCGTAACGCGGCGAACGCCGGGCCGCTCGCCGGGGTGACGTTTCTCGATCTCGACGTGGCCAGCGACGAGTCGGTCCGCGCCCTGGTCGAAGAGGCGATCGAGCTGTTCGGGCGGATCGACCTCCTGGTCAACAACGCACGCGTGGGCGCGGTCGGCGCCGGCGAGGAGAGCTCGATCGACCAGGCCAAGGAGGTCTTCGACATCAACGTCTTCGGCCTGATGCGGATGACCAACGCGGTGCTCCCCCACCTGCGTGCCCAGGGCAGTGGCCGCGTGGTCAACGTCTCCTCGGTACTCGGTCTGATCCCCGCCCCGTTCATGGCCGTGTACGCCGCCGCCAAACATGCGGTCGAGGGCTACGCCGAGTCCGTCGACCACGAGCTTCGCGAGCACGGCGTCCGGATGCTACTGGTCGAGCCGGCCTACACGAGCACGAGTTTCGAGGCGAGCAGCCAGGCACCGGACTCGCCTCTTCCGGTCTACGCCGCGCAGCGGGAGGTCGCCCGAGACGTGCTGGCCACGGCCGTGCGCAACGCCGACGACCCGGACGTTGTCGCGAAGGTGATAGTCGCGGCCGCCACCGATGCCAAGCCCAAGCTCCGGTACACCGCCGGCTCGATGGCCGCACGCGTCAGCCTCCTGCGCCGGATCGTGCCCTCGCGCGCGTTCGACAAGCAAATCCGCAAGCTCAACCGACTGGCCGGCTGATCCGCAGTACACCCGCGCCGGTCGGGCGGGCGATGCGCCGTGTGCCGGCGACGTCGCCGACGTCCCGAGATGGCACTGTGATGCGGATAGGGCTGCTCGGGGCAGAGACTGGCTGCATGGTCGCGTTGGCGCCAGACCTGCGTGGGCCGGTCGGGCTGCAGCCGGCCCGGGCGGTCGATCAGCTGCCCGGGGAGCACGGGCATGCCGGGCGGCTCGCGCTTTGAGTTGAAGTGGTACGGGTTCCTTCACTGAACCTGTGAAGCGGTTCGGCAGCCCCAACCAGGTTGGCGGCGTCGTTCTCGACGAGCGGAACATGTGCCCTGGTGGGCGAACGAGTTCCCAAACTGTCGTTGTCGGATGGGATGGTCGAAGTCTGAAGATCCGACAGGAGGTGTTGACCGATGGAGGTCAAGAACGTCCGATGGGTCGGAATCCCGACCGCCAACTACCAGGCAATGAAGTCGTTCCTGGCAGAGACTATGGGGCTTCGGTTGGGCTTCGACCACGAGACGACAGCGGAGTTCGAGACCAGCGAGGGCGACGAGATTCAGATCATGGCGCCGGGTGATCCGTACTATGGCCTGTTCACGGCTGAGGCTCGGGGGCCGGTTCCGCTGTTCGAGGTCGATGACGTGCGTCGGGCCCGGGACGAACTGATAGCTGCCGGAATCGAGATCGTCGGCGGCTTGGGTGTGGACTCGAACTGGGAGTGGATTCATTTCCGGGCACCAGACGGCAACCTGTATGAGTTGGCGAACCGGCGCCTCGATTCGGGTTGCTGACCACCATCAGCTACTGCGAGCGGAGGTGTTCCGGCGTGAGGCCCGCATGCCGGAGGACATGCAGCGCCGGGCCCCGCGCTTGCATGGCGCTGTGATCTAGTTGCGCGTGTTCGTGGACGCATGGGGTGCCGTATGGGCGGTGGCAGTCGCCAGGGGCAACCTTTCGCAGCAAGAAGTGGTTCTCGAACTCGGCCCACTCCTCCCCAGTCGCGGTACGCACCTCTCCGTCTGGACGGGTGGCTCGGCGGCGTTCGATGAAGTGCTGGTGGGCGGCGATGACTTCTTCGGGGAAGACCGCGGTGTAACCGCGGGTGGTGTCCAGGTTGCGGTGCCCGAGGAGAGTCGCCGCGATGTGCAGCGGCAGACCGGCCGACACCATCTCGGTGGTGAACAGACGCCGAAAGTCGTGCGGGGTGAAGTGGATCGGCTCGCCGGCGACGCGCAGCCCGGCCGAGACCGCGACGTCCATGATGACCCTCCGGGTGCTGACCGACCGCGGGTTGCTGGAGCGCCGCCGGTCCGGGCGGTCGGTCTTGTACTGGCAGTCCGACACCGGTCGTCGCGTGGTCGGACGGCCGGCGTCGGGCTGAAGGCGTCCGTCGAGCGGACGCCGGGGCTCGCCCAGCTGGGCAGCTAGCGCAGGATCTCCAGTTCGGCGGTGAGTGCGAGATCCGACACGGACGAGCCGGCTCGGAGGGTGAAGGTGCCCGGCTCAGCTGTCCAGCCTGCCCCTTCTTCGGCAACAGCCCAGTGTTCGAAGGTGTGGTTGTGCAGGGCGACCGTGATCTCCCGCGCCTGACCGGCGTCGAGGCGTACGACGGCGAAACCGGCCAGCCAGCGCGCCGGGCGGTCGACGGTGCTGTCGGCGCGTTCGGCGTACACCTGGACGACGTGCTTGCCGGCGCGGTCGCCCGTGTTGCGGACGGTCAGCGCGACCGATGTCGGGTCGTTGGCGCGGAGGCCGGACAGTTCCCACGTGGTGTACCCGAGGCCGTGGCCGAACTCGTACGCCGGCTCGGTGCCCGCCTTGAGCCAAGCGCGGTAGCCGATGTGGATGCCCTCGTCGTACCGCACGACGCCGTCCTTCGGGGTGACGTCGATGACCGGTACGTCCTCCTCCACGCGCGGCCAGGTGGTCGGGAGGCGACCGCCGGGCTCGGTCCGGCCGAGGAGTACGTCGGCGAGCGCGTCGCCGTACTGCTGGCCACCGAAGTACGTCACGAGCGTGGCCGCGACGTCGTCCCGCCAGGGGAGGAGGACGGGGGAGCCGGCGTTGACCACGACCACCGTACGGGGGTTGGCCGCGGCGACCGCGCGGACGAGGTCGTCCTGGCGGCCGGGGAGCGCGAGCGAGGTGCGGTCGTAGCCTTCGGACTCGACCTTCGAATTGGTGCCCACGACAACCAGTGCGACCTCCGCGGCGCGGGCCGCCGCGACCGCCTCGTCGATCAAGGCCTGCGGGTCGTCGTTGCTCGGCTCGACGCCGACGACGATGCCGAACGCGTTGCTCAGACCGCCTTCCAGCTTGGGCAGATCGAGCTCGACGCGGATGTCGACCGGCGTACCGGCGGTCACGTCCAGCGGTGTCGAGATCGACGGCGGTGAGAGCAGCGCGGCACCGAGGTCGGAGCCGACCGGGACCGCGGTGTCCTCGCGCAGAAGGTTGCCGTCGGCAAAGATCCGGCCGCGGCCGACCGAGGCGAAGCCGAGCTTGATCGCACCGGACTCGACCGGGGTCCAGCTGGTGCGGAACTCGAACACCGTGGACTCGGCGATCGGTGCGTCGCCGCCGAGGTAGACGAGTGCGCTGGAGAAGCGGTCCTCGGCGTACAGCTCGGTGCCGTCGGCGGCCAGGAAGCGTACGCGGGCGCCGCGCTCGCCGGTCTGCGGATTGGTCATGGTTGCCGGCGGCAACTCGGCGACGCCTTCCTGGACGACGGCGCCGATCGAGTAGGTGACCTCGGCGTTCGGGAGTGCGTTGCGGATCCCGTCCAGCGGGGAGACGACGGCCGACGGGATGACGGTCGCGCTGCCGCCGCCCTGGGTGCGGGCGTCGCGGGCGTTGTGGCCGATGACGGCGACGCGTTGGAGGTCGGCCCACGGCAGTTCGTTGTTGTTGGTGAGCAGGACGGTCCCCTCGGCCGCCGCCGTACGGGCGAAGGCGACGCCGTCGACCTGCGGCACGCCGGCCGGCTTCTCGTAGCCTTCGAGGGCGCCGACGCGGGCGGCGAGCGCGAGGATCCGGAGGACCTTGCGGTCGATCGCGTCCTCCTTCACCTCGCCGGACCGGACGGCTTGGAGCAGCGCGTCGCCCCAGGCGCCGATCGGGCCGGGCATCGCGAGGTCCTGGGAGTGTTTGGCGCTCTCCACGCTGCGGACGGCGGTCCAGTCGCTGACCACGACGCCGTCGAAGCCCCAGTCGGTGTTGAGCGGAGTCTCGAGCAGGTCGTTCTCGGAGGCGGTCGCGCCGTTGATCGAGTTGTACGCGCTCATGACCAGCCACGCCTTCGACTCGGTCACGGCCTTCTCGAACGCGAGCAGGTAGACCTCGCGGAGCGTGCGCTCGTCGACGACCACGTTCGCGGTGAAGCGGTCGGTCTCGAAGTCGTTCGCCACGTAGTGCTTCGGGGTGGCGCCGACGCCGAGTTCCTGGACGCCGGCGACGTACGCCGCGGCGAGCTCCGCGGTCAGGACCGGGTCCTCGCTGAACGCCTCGAAGTGCCGGCCGCCGAGCGGGGAACGGTGCAGGTTGATCGTCGGGCCGAGGACGACGTCGACGTTCTTGCGGCGCGCCTCGAGCGCCGACACCACGCCGTACCGATGCGCGATCTCGACGTCCCACGAGGACGAGAGGGCGGTGGCGGACGGGAGGTTGAGCGACGGGTCGCGCTCGTCCCAGACCGGGCCGCGGACGCCGCTCGGGCCGTCGGACAGCACCATCGAGCGGAGCCCGATCTCAGGGAGCGCGTAGGTCGACCAGAAGTCCTGGCCGGTGAGGATCCGGACCTTGTCCTCGAGGGTGAGCCGGCCGAGCAGGTCGTCGAAGTTCATGGCGAAGACTGTACGTGCGAAAACCGAGTGATGCTAGGTTTTAGTCATGGCAACTTCCAGAGGTCCGTATGCGAAGGGTGTCGCGAAGCGGGAGGAGATCCTGCGGGCCGCCCTCGAGGTGATCGCGCGGCACGGCTACCGGAAGACGTCGACGCGTGAACTGGCCGCCGCGGTCGGGCTCAGCGAGGCGGGGTTGCTGCACTACTTCGGCTCGAAGGAGAAGCTGTTCGAGGCCGTACTGCGAGCCCGCGACGAGGCGGACATGGAGCGGATCGACGCCACCGACTCGATCGACGGCCTGCAGGCGGTCATCCGCCACAACGGCACGGTCCCCGGGCTGGTCCAGCTCTACTCCACCTTCTCCGCCGAGGCCGGCGACCCCGACCACACCTCGCACGCCTTCTTCGTAGACCGCTACGCGGCCCTCCGCACTCGCCTGGCCGAAACCATCCGCACCCGCCAATCCGAAGGCACCCTCACCCCGGACGCCGACCCCGACACCATCGCCACCCTCCTGATCGCCCTGTCGGACGGCCTGCAAGTCCAATCCCAGTACGACTTCACAGCCGACCCCGCCGACGCCTTCCACCACCTCCTCGACCTACTGGCTGGCCCGACGCGCAATAGTTGACCCATGACGAAGTCCGCCGAAAACCCCACCCCACCAGCGGACCAAACCACCGCACCACCCACGCCCCCGGCGCCCACCATCTCTCCCGCGCCTGCGGCGCCCACCGCTCCTCGCGCCCCTGCCTCCTTCACTCCGCCCGCCGGCGTTAGCCGGCGGGTGCTCAGCCGGGAGATCTGGTTGGTGCTGGCGTTGTCTCTGGGGGCGTCGGGTGTTGCTGCGGTTATCTCGTTTGCGGGGGTGTTGACGTCCGGGAAGCCGTTGGGTGGGCAGACGGCGGTGATCGTCGGGTCGCGGGCGCCGGGGCGGCCTTGGCTGGATCTGAGTTGGCAGGTGTTCGCGATCGTGACCGCGCTCGTGCCGGTCGCGCTGGTCGGGCATTTTCTGGCGCGGGGCGGCGAGACCCTGCGGACGATCGGCTTCGACCTGCGCGACCGGTTGCGGGATCTCGGGCGTGGTACGGCGATCGCGGCGGTCATCGGCGGTGCCGGCCTGCTGTTCTACATCGGTGCACACGCGACCGGCGCGAACCTGACCGTCGACCCGTCGCAGCTGCCCGACTACTGGTGGCGGATCCCGATCCTGATCGCGGTGTCCGCGCAGAACGCCGTCCTCGAGGAAGTCATCGTGCTCGGCTACCTCAACCACCGGCTCGACCAACTCGGCTGGTCCGTTCGCCGGGCGACCGTGACGAGTTCGCTCATCCGCGGCTCGTACCACCTCTACCAGGGCCTCGGCGGCTTCGCCGGCAACGTGATCATGGGCGTGATCTTCACCTACCTGTACCGCCGCTGGGGCCGCGTCATGCCGCTCGTGGTCGCCCACACCCTGATCGACACCGCCGCGCTGATCGGCGCGACGTACCTGCTCGGAAAGGTTTCCTGGCTCCCCAGCTAGTCGGCCGGAAAGACTGACACGTAACCGATCACGGCTCTGACGGGTTGAGGTTGTCGTGACAGTCAACGGGGAAATCACCAGTCCGCCCGAAATCGATGCCGGTTTGGCGGCCGCGGCACTCGCCGTGTTCGCGCACCGGCACGAGGTCGTCCACCTGCTGTACGCCGCCACCGACGAGCCGGACGCGCTCGCCCGGATCGGCGACCTGCTCCGGGTCGACGAGGCAACGATCGCGCGGGTCCTGGACCAGCCGCTGCGCTGGATGCTGCCGCAATTCCGCACCGAGCTTGAGACGATCGCGTCCACACCGGATCCCATGATCACCGCGCCCGCGGTGATCCCCGCGGACCTCGAGCCGGCGCCGACCAACTGAGCGCTGCACTCTCCTGCAACCCAGTCGCAGGAAGCACCGCTCCGACGCTAGGTTGGAGCGGTGCAGACGTATGGGCGGGACGTGCTGGAGATCGCGGACGAACTGACGACGGCGTACGTCGAGGTGTTCACGGCGCCGCCGTTCGAGCACCGGGACCCCGAGCAGACCCGGAGCGCGTTCCGGAAGCGGCTCGAGTCGGACGCGGAGCGGGACGGGTTCCAGGCGTGGATCGAGCGTACGGACGACGGGCGGATCGCCGGGTTCGTGACTGGCTGGACGACGCCGGCGCCGTTCCGGACCGACCGGTCGTACGGCAGCGTCCTCGACCGGCTCGGCGCTGACCAGGTGAACGAACTGCTCGTCGGCGCGTTCGAGATCGACGAGCTCGGCGTACTCGAACACGCCCGTGGCACCGGCCTCGCGCGCCGCCTGCTCGAAACGGCCACCCGTGAGCGCTCCCACGCCTGGCTGCTCGCCTGGAACCAGAACCACGACGCGATCGCCTTCTACCGCCACCTCGGCTGGCAGGAGCCCGAAGTCCGCGGCCCGGAGCACGACATCCTCGTCTTCGTGACCTCCCGCTAGAGCCCGAAGAGCGCCTTCGCGTTCTGCCAGGTGATGGCCTCGTGCTCGGTGGCGGTCAGTTCGGCGGCCTCGAGCGCACCCAGCGCGACCGACGGGTCGATCAACGTCGCGTCGGTGCCGAACATCAGGCGGCTCGGTCCGATCCGGTCGAGGATCCAGCGGATCCGATTCGCCTCGGGAGCGGACCAGCACGGCTCGAACCAGATCCGGTCGGACCGTTCGGCCGCCTCCGGCACCCGCGGCCAGCCGTTCGCGCCCATGTGACCGGCGAGCACCCGCGCCTCGGGCACCCGCGCCGCGACGTCGGCGAGATCGACGACGGTGTCGCCCCACGTGTGCACGAGCGTGGGCAGGCCGTACTCCGTGGTGAGCTCGATGGCGGCCTGCATCGCGGGCGAGCTGATCGGCGTACGGCTGTATTCGCTGTGGATCTTCGCGCCGACCCACCGCGACCGCCCGTTCCCGGCGAGCAGGACGTCGAGGTCGGTCCGGGCCTCGTCGAGGCGGCGCGGGTCGACGACGATCATCCCGCGCAGCCGCTCGTCGACCGGGAGCTGTTCGGCCAGCGAGCGGTTGCCGAGCGGGGCGTCGTACACGATGCCCTCGATCGACGAGACCAGCTGGAGGTCGATGCCGAAGCGATCGATCAGGTCGAGGTTGACGTCGATGCTCGCGGTGTCCATCGAGAAGAACCACGGACCCCAATGGGCGTGTACGTCGATCAGCATGCGGGCTCCAGGAGGGTCGTGAGGCTGCCGCTGCCGGCCTGCGCGATCTCGTCCGGGCTGAGCTTGGACGTCAGCAGCCGGCGGACCACCGAGCGGGTCTCGTGGAACGGCGTCCGGCAGCCGAGAACGAGCCGGTCCGCGCCGACCTCCGCGGCCACGATCTCGAGCGAGTCGGGTCCGGTGAGCATCCGGGTCGAGGTGTGGAAGCCGGGCTCCGAGCGGGCCAGGATCACGAAGTCGCCGAGGTAGTAGAAGTGCGTGTCGAGGAAGACCACGCGCGCCCCGAGCCCGCGCAGCGCCGGTCCGACCTTGCGTACGTCGCCCTCGGCGAAGATCGTGACGCCCGCGTTGACCAGCAGCTGCACGATGTGGCCGAACGACGGGAAGCTCGGCTCCACACTCTGTGCGGTCGGCGCCAACCGCACCGCTCGCGGCGGAGCATCACCAGACAGCAGCCGCTCCAGCTCCTTCTCGGCGCCCAACGGATCGCGCAGATCCAACACCGGGCACGACGTCCACCCGTTGCCCTCAGCAACCTTCCGTGCCTCGTCGTTCCCCGACGGTACGTCGAAGTGCACCGCCCGCAGCGCGGACACGACCCCGCCGGAGATCCCGCTCGCGTCGAGCACCTCCCGCACCTTCTCGGGCCGGCTCCAGCGCCCGGTTGTCACCTCGTGCCCGACGAGGATGTCGCAGTCGAGCAGCAGGGGAGTGTCGGTCATGAAGCCTCCATGGCCAGGGCTTTGTGGACCTTGCGGATCGCCGTGACGATGTCGTCGACGTCGGATTCGGTGTAGTTCTCGTTCCAGGGCAGGACGAGGAGGCGGTTGTTGATCAATTCCTCCGCGTTCGGGCACAGGCCGACCGGGTAGGAGACGTCCTGCAGTGGGAACCCGGAGTCTCCGTACGTGATCCGGTCGCGGACGGCGGGCGCGGCGTACAGCGGGCTGGTCAGGTACCCGCCGTTCGCCGGGATGCCCTCGGCTGTCAGGGCGGCGGCCCATTCACGCATGTCGCCGGCCGCTTCGGAGATGATCAGCGGGTACTGCCAGTACACGTGGTCGTGTCCGTCGGGTGGCGGCGTGATGCCGGCCAGGTCTTCGATCCCGGCGGTCGCCCGGAGAGCCGCCGTACGACGGTCCTCGATGACGCCGCGGAGACGGTTCAGCTGGGCGCGCGTGACCGAGGCGACGAGCTCCGTCATGCGGTAGTTCAGCGCGAGGAACAGGTACGTCCGCTCGTCGGTATCGCGTGGCCAGCCCTTGTCCGCGAACAGCCGCATCCGCCGTGCCTTCTGCGCGTCGTCGGTGACCGTGAGCCCGCCGTCGCCGGCGCTGATGTGTTTGGTCTGCTGCAGGCTGAAGCAGCCGATGTGTCCGATCCGGCCGACGAACGAGTCGCCGACCGGCGCGAGGTACGCCTGCGCGCAGTCCTCGATCAGCAAGATCCCGTGCTGGTCGCACAGTTCGCGCAGCTCACGCACCCGTGCGGGCTTGCCGAACAGGTGGACGACGATCACCGCCTTGGTCCGCGGCGTGATCGCGGCCGCGACCGTCTCCGGCGTCAGGTTCCCGGTGATCGGGTCGACGTCCGCGAACACCGGTACCGCGTTCTGCATCATGATCGGGAAGACGGTGCCCATGTCACTGATCGGCGTGGTGATGATCTCGTCACCCGGCGCGGGGTTCACCGCGGCGACGGCCAGGTGCAGGGCCGCCGTACCCGAACTGCAAGCGACGGCGTACCCGGCACCGAGGAGCGAGGCGAACTCCAGCTCGAGCGCGGGCACCTCGGTGCCCCAGGTGGCCGAGAGCATGCCGCTGCGGAGCACCCGCTCGACCGCCTTGACCTCGTCGTCGCCGAACCGCCGGCCGCTGGCATTCATCACCGACGGCAGCGGCTGCGCCCGCACCGGCGTACCGCCGTCCTTGGCGAGCTGACTGTTCTCCATCGCAAGAAATCCTTTGCTTAGGGCAACGGTAGTCGGACGAGGTCGCGATCCGCGAGCCCCCAGACACTGTGCCGGGCGTCGCGGACCGGAGTCAGCTGCGGGACGGTGTACCAGCCGTCACCCAGGTTGTTCACCAGCAGCTTCGCCGGGCCCGGGCCGAGCTGGTACAGGTTCCCGCCGAAGTTCGTCTCACAGTAGACGCCGGTCCGGTCAGCGTGGAGCTGACCATAGCCGGACAGCTTGTTCTCACCACGTACGACGGTCCTCGTCCGCAGGTCGTACCGGAACCAGCCGCCGCTCGTGCGTTTCAGTACGCCGTACAGGATCCCGTTGTGGGCCGCGACGCTCTGGATGGAGCGTTCGCCGGCGAGTGGTTCGACGGTCCAGAGCAGCTCGCGCCGGCAGAGGTCGAAGGCGGCGATCGCGGCCGCGGTACGGGTCGGCGTGATGCCACCACCGCCCACGACGTCCCCGCCCAGGTACGCGATGCCGTCGATGATCGAGACCGTCATGACGCTCTGGTCGGGCAGGATCCCGTAGTGCACGTCGAGTTCGCCGGTCCGCACGTCCAGTAGCGTGAGGGCGCCGGTGAGCTTGCCTGTGCCCGGCGCCGACGCGATGGCGAGCAGCTTCGACTTCTCGTCGTACGCCGCCTGCCAGGGACGGATCTGCTCGTGATCGATCGTTCCGAAGCTATGGACCTCCTTGGTCCGCGGGTTGACGCGGACGACCTCGGTGCTCGGGTACAGGGCGGAGTACAGCTCGCCGCGCACCCAGGTGAGCGTCTTCGCCTCGCCCGCGACGCGGAGGCGACGGGTCGTGTCACCGGCATGCTCGGTGATCACCCAGTGACCGCCGACGTACAAGTGCGGGTCGCCGAGCACGATCGACTGCGGCTTGTCCGGCGCCGGCGTGAACCCGGCGTCGATCAGGTCGAGCAACTCGAACGAACCGGTGGTGACGTCAAGCCACCAGAGCACGCCGGACCCGGTCGCGCCGAGCAGCGTGGTCGCATCGAGGAACTCGAGCTTGCGGTGTTCGTCCTGCGGCGCCGGTGTCGCCACCGCGACGAGCCCGTCCGGCGCCCACTTCCATACAGTGCCCGAGGTCCGAGTCGTCAGGTATGCCGTGCCGTCGGCGGCGACCGTGATCGCGTCGACGCCGGTCTCGCCGTCGGGGAGCGGTGTACTGCGGACATTGGTGCCGTCGAGCGCCATGCTGAGCACCGCCTGGCTGCTGCCGACGAAGATCCGGTCGTCCGTCGCCGCGAACGGCCCGAAGTTCTGCCCGCGGGACGCCTCGGGCGTGAGATCCCGGAAGACCTTCGTACTCCGGTCGTACCCGACCAGCTGGGAGGGCGTGTAGATCCCGGCGTACACATAGTTGCCTGCGGCACCGACATATCGTCCGTACTGCGCCCCGGGCACCGGCGCTCCGAGCTGGGTCGGGGTGTTCGTCGCGGGGTCGATCTGCCAGACGGCGCCGTTCGGATAGCTGACCGCGAACACCTGACCGTCAGGCGCCGTCGTCAGGTCCCAGACGAAGCCGCCTGCGCCGGCCAGCGTCCCGACGTGGGTCACGGAGCCGCCGGCGGGATCGAAGCAGTAGACGTCGGCGACCGGGTACAGCCCGGCGTAGACCTTGCCTCCGGCAACAGTGATACCCCAGCCGCCCTCGCCGGACGGCAGCTCGACGGTCCTGGTCACCAGGCGGGTGGTCAGGTCGATCTCGGTCAGGCGGGGAGGGACGATGCCGCGGCTGATGACGTAGGCGTGGCCTTCGTGCACCGCCATCGCGACCACGGCAGCAGTCACGACCGCGGGACCGGCGCTGGGCAGCGTGGATCCGTCGATGGGGCCGTCCTCGGCGTGGGCCGTGATGGGCAAGGTGCTGAGCGCTGTGCCGGCCAGGGCGCCGGCGAGCGCCGTACGGCGGGAGATGATCATCGGAGTCCTCCGATCCGGACGAGGTCACGGCCCTTGATCGTGTAGAGCGCGTCGCCGTTGTGGGACGTGGTGATCAACGGATAGCTGTAGATCTGGGCACCGAGGTTGTCGACCACAGTGGTGATCTGCAGGGCAGGCGTGATCTTGAAGACGCGCTGGTTGTCTGTGCCGTACAGGCCGGAGCGGGCGATCGTCAGCCGGCTCTGACCGGTGCCGAGGGTGGCGTTGTTGACGAGCTTGCCGGTGCGCGGATCGAGGACCGCGAGTCGGCCGTCATCGGTCGTCGCGTACAGGCGGCCGCGGTAGACGACGATATCGCTGTAGCTTTGCGCCTTTGGCAACGGAGCGGTTTCCCAGAGCGTTTTGTCGCGGCCCAGGTCGTAGGCGACGACGGTTGCCTCGGGCAAGATCGGGTCGGTGCCGAGGCTGTTCCGGGTCGCTCCGCCGAGGTAGGCGATGCCGTCCGCTGTGGTCACCGATCGGACGGATTGCTGCGGCACGACGCCGCGGTGGACCTCACGTTGGCCGTTGCTCAGGTGCTGCTCGACCAGGGTGCCGTCGTACTTGCCGTAGTCGGGTTCGGTGGAGATCAGCCAGGTGCGGGACCCGGCGTCGTACGCCGAGTCGGTGGGGCGGGTCTGCTCGTTGCCGACCTGGCCGAGTTCGTGCAGGTCGGAGCCGTCGGGCTTCATCTGCCACAGGCGGGCGAGTGTGTAGACGCCGAGGTAGATTTCTCGGCCGATCGGCGTCAGCGTCTTCGCCTCGCCGGGGAGGAACGTCCGCGTGCTGGCTCCGGTGACGAGGTCGTGGACTTGGATGCCGGCCTTGCCGCTGACCAGCACGGAGGTCGAGGTGGCGGCGATCGCCATCGCCTGCTCGGGCGCGGGCGGGAGACCGGCCTGACCGAGATCGGTGCCGCTGAACTCGCCGGTTGCCTCGTTGAAGTCGACGACCTGGCTGGTCAGCTCGGCGCGGATCGTCGAGCCGTCGACGAAGATCCGGTTGAAGTACGCCCCGTCGTACGGCGAACCGAGTCTGGTCAGCGTGTTGTCGCGGTAGCGGTAGAGCGTGCCGGACGGACGTGTGCCGAGGTAGATGTCGGCGCCGTCGGTCGTGATCGCGGTGATGTACTGGTCGCCGCCGGGTGTTTGGACCTCGACCGGATTGATCAGGTCGGCGGTGTCATAGACGAGCATCGTCCCGGTAGGGGACAGACTTGCCGCGAGCTTCGTGCCGTCGAGTGCGAGAGTGGCGACGAAGGTGCGGCCGGCGTACTTGGCGGGGAGTACGTCGCGGCGCGCGCCGGTCGCGCGATCGATAGCGATGAGGTGCGCCTTGGTGCCGACGCCGGCGTAGATCGTGGTCGCGTCGGCGGCGATGCTGCGGACGTACTGCTCGCCGGCGACGGCAGCGCCGTACGACCTGGTGGCGCCGGTGGCCGGGTCGTACTCGTGGACGGCGCCGTCCGGGTAGGTGCCCGCGACGATCTTGCCGTCGGGCGTCGCGGCGATCGACCAGATGAACGAGCCGAACTGCGTGACCTTGGTCGCGGTGCCGGTCGTGGTGTCGACCCGGTAGACGTCGCCGGGGGTGTACAGGCCGATGTACAGGTCGGTGCCGAGGTGGGTCATCGCCCATGCGCCGGCACCGGTCGGCAGCGAGAACTTGTGGTCGACGGTCTTGCTGACCGGGTCGAACGCGCCGACCTGGACGGGCGAGACGCCGGAGGTGATGGTCCAGATCCGGTCGCCGACCTGCTCGGCGACGCTCGTCGAGGTCACGGCGGACGCCGGACCGAGGTTGGTGACCGTCGGACTTTCGGTCACGTCCGGAATAGTGGCGTCGGCCGGCGTCGAAACGAACAGCAGTCCTGCGCAGCTGACGAGTGCAGCGATCAATCCCCGTGCGATTCGCTTGTCCACAAGGCCTCCCGGGACAGTGCGCACTGAATTACGGTCATGGCTGAAATTAGCCGGACGTGCGTGAGTGCGTCAACTGCTCGGGAAATAGTCAGAGATGAACGCGGTAAACCACGAGGGGCCGGCCGCTGCCGGTGCCGAGTTGGGTGCCGGTTGCCTCGGCGAGGCCGGCGCGCTCGAGGCGGTTGAGGACGCGGCGCGCAGTACGTGGCTGGATGCCGAGGTAGTCGGCCACCGAGCGGGTCGTCAGACCGTCGTCGGGCGTGGCGTGGACGAGTTCCTGGAGCCGCTCGAGGGTCGCCTTCGACAGGCCGGCACGCTGTGCGAGCAGTTGCAGCTTCGACCGCTGCTGAGCGCGGGGTGCCGCCCCGCCGACGAGCACGAGATCGATGTCGTTGCGCAGTGACACGACCGCCGCCGTACGGCCGGCAGTCTTCGCCCGGCCCAGGGCGCGGCGCGCCAACGCCTCGGTCTCGGTGCCGGATCCGCCGATGCCGAACCCGATCCGGACTGGTCCGAATTGTTCCTTCAACCGGGTCAGCATGCCCAACTCGGTGAACGCGGCCGTCGCCTGCTCGAGCGGTCCGCGGGTCGCGATGACGAGCCATCGCTTGTCGTCGTACCGGATGACGCTGCCGCCGAGCGAGCCGGCCTCGCGGCGGAGGGCGCTCTCGGCGTCGGGGGAGATCTCGACCAGGCCGAGGGCGATCTGCGCATCGTCACTGCGCAAAGCGTCATGGACGAGCAGCAGACTGTTCACCGCGCTGCGCACCGAGTGGACCGACGGTGCGAGCCGGAGCGTGGTCTGCTCGGTCCGGAGCTTCTCGTACGCCGATCGCAGACAGGTGATCGCGACGGTCGCGCGGGCCTCGTGGTGGAACTCGAGGATCTCCTCGAGGCTGAGCCCGGGCCGGTACGGCAGCACACGTACGCCGCTCGTCGGCAGCCCGACTTCGTCGAACGTCTCGCGGACCTCGGCCTCGTCGAGTACGTCGATGCTGAGCGAGGTGACGTCGCGGCCCTCGCGGAGCAGCTGCACGAGGGCGCGCATGAGCGTGGCGCCGGTGTACTCGACATGCGCGGCCGGCCGGTCGAGCAGGCCCTGCGCGGCGGCCATCTGGTACGGGACGACGCCGGTGAACAACCACGCGTCGACACTGCCCGGCGCGTTGGCCATCACCTTCGGCGTATCGGTCTCCCGCCGGTACCGCAGCGGGATGATCTCGACCCCACGCAGCCCTTTCAGGATCCGGCTGGTGGAGGTGACCAGGTCCGACGGTCCCACCACCCCGATCGACGTCACCATGGCGGGGCCCCCTCCTTCATCCGGTCAGTCTCACCACAACACCCCACCGCTGCAAGAACCCGCGCCGTCGTCGGCTACGTTCCCATCATGGCCCGGGTTGACGATTGGATCGACGAAGGTACGGCGAAGTGCCGCGAAGCACTGGTCGACCTGGACGCACCATCCGCGCTACCAGGCTGGAAACGCCGCCACGTGGCAGCCCACCTGTCCCTCAACGCCGAGGCCCTCTGCAACCTCGTCCACTGGGCCCGCACCGGCGAAGAACGCCCGATGTACCCATCCCCAGAATCCCGCAACGCCAACATCGAAGCCGGCGCCCTCCGCCCGGCCGATGAGCTGCGGACGTGGTTCGACTCGTCGGCCGCGACGCTCGACGAGGCCATGGCCACGCTGAGCTCCGAGCAGTGGAACGCCACCATCCGCACCGCTCAAGGTCGTCCGGTCCCGGCCACCCAGATTCCCTGGATGCGCAGCCGCGAGGTCATGATCCACGCCGTCGATCTCAACACCGGCGTGACCTTCGCCGACCTTCCGGCCGACTTCCTCGAGGCTCTCTGCGAAGACATCCGCGCCAAGCGCGGCGACGTACCGGAAGTCATCGCGCCCCTCCCGGACCTCGCGGCGTATCTAGCCGGCCGTTCCTACTCGGAGGTGCTCACGTCCGACGGTCGCCCAGCGGAGCCACTACCACCCTGGCTATGAGTCTCCTGCCGCGCACGATGCTCCCGCCAGACTGACGGGTCGTAGTCGGGCCGGCTCTTCACATAGGCCATCCAGGCCTCCCGGTCGATCTCGCCGGTGATCCGCGCCCGGTACATCCGCAGGTACTCCGGATCGTCCGGCGACATCGGGTCTCCGGGGCGATTCCCGACCCGCCCGTCGACCAGCTCCCGCAGGACATCCGCATGCCCCGCGTGCCGAGTGGTGTCGAGCAGCACGGTCAACACCATCTCCCGCAGCGTGACGGTCGAACCGGAGTGATGTGTGCCTGACGTGTCGAGGTCGAGCTCCTCGATCGTCCGTGCGCCCGCCGCACACGCACGCCGGTAGACGGCGACGATCTCATCCGTGGACTCGTCCGGCGTGGCCCACAGATCCAGCCCGAAGAACAACTCCTCGTCGTCCTCGATCGGCAATGCCTCCCGCTCCCGCCCGAACGCCGAGACCAGGTAGCCGTAGGTGATGCCGGTCAGGTGCTTGACGATGCCGATCAGATTTGTGCCGGTGTCCGTCATCGGCCGCCGGAGCTCCGCGTCGCTCAGCCCTTCCACCTTCCAGAGCAAGGACTGTTGGACGTCGCCGAGGTGCTTGAGGAGCTGTGCTTTCTCGTCCATCCGGGGACTATTTCACGACGCGGTAGTGGAGGTGGGTTACGTCTCGGGCTGGGAGTTGGCGGGTTTGTTCTAGTTCGATGGGGGTGGTGGGGAGGTTGGCGAAGAGGGGGCGGCCTTGGCCTAGGAGGACGGGGACTACGTGGAGTTCCAGTTCGTCGAGGAGGCCGGCTTGGAGGAGGGACTGGCCGGCGCCGGCGCCGTGGACCAGGACGTTGCGGTCGCCGGCGGCGGCTTTCGCTTGGGCGGCGCACTCGGCTACGTCGGTGACGAAGCGGGCGCTGCCAGGTGGTACGTCGTTCGCGTCGATCTTGTGGGTGAGGACGAAGATGGGTACGCCGTCGTGGTGGTCGCCGTTCCAGCGGCCCGCGTGTTCGAAGGTGCGGCGGCCGGCGATGACGGCGCCGGTGGCCTGGGCCTCGCGGTACACCTGGCCGCTCGGGCCGTCGGAGTTGCGGTCGTCGAGCCAGTTGAACAGCCGGAACCCGCCGCGGCCCATCGGCTGTTCCACGCTGTCGTCCGGCCCGACGACGTACCCGTCGAGCGACATCGTCATGTAGAGCACGATCATCTGCTGCCTCCAAAGACGTGATGTGGATCGTATGCCTGCTTGATGGCGAGCAGACGCTCCTGGTTGCCGCCGTGGTACGCCGCCGGATCGGTCAGGTCGGGATCGGGGAAGTTGGGGTAGAGCCGGCCGGAGGCGTGCGGGTGGGCGATGGACCAGGAGTGACGTACGGCGATCCGGTCGGTGCTCGCGTGTTCGAGGAGGAAGCGTTCGCTGCGGTGGGCGAAGGCCGTCGCGTCGGAGGCGACGCGGTTGTAGGCGCCGCCCATCGGGGTGAAGTTGAGGTCGCACCAGGCGGTCAGCAGTCGGGCGATGGTGTCGCGGGGGAGCGGCGAACTGAAGAACTCGGACTTGCTGTAGACGATCCGGTCGTCCGGAACGTCCTCGTCGGAGAAGCTGCGCTTGAGGTCAGGCCAGCTCAGACCGTCGCGCAGTTCGACGTGACCGCTCAGGGGACCGGGGTCGAAGGACGCGAGGGTCGCGCCGAAGACACGCACCTCGTCGGCAGTCACGGCGAGGCTGGCCGTGATGGTGTCCGGCGCGTCGGGCGCCCAGGTTTGCCATAGAGCGATCACCTCGGCCGCGTGGGTGCGCGGCCAGGTGATGGTGAAGCGCGTGGCGGTCGGGGATGGTACGGCCGCGAACACGAGCGAGGTGACCACGCCGAACTGGCCGCCACCCGCGCCGCGCAGCGCCCAGAACAGTTCTGGCTCCGCCGCCCGAGAGCACTCCACGACCCGGCCATCCGCGAGCACAACCGTCGCCGCGACGAGCCGATCGCAGGTCAGCCCGTACCGCCGCCCGAGCAGCCCGAGACCGCCGCCCAACGTCAACCCGGCAATGCCGACCGTCGGCCCACACCCTGCCGGAATCGTCACCCCATGCTCATGCAATCCGCGATACACGCCCCCCAGCCGAGCCCCCGCGCTGATAGTCGCGAGGGTAGCCCTCGCGCCGGTCGGGGCAGGAGCTGCGGTTACAGAGATCGTGGACAGGCCTGACAGATCGAGCAGCAGCCCGGTGGTCGACGAGCGGCCCGCGAAGCAATGGCCGCCGCCTCGCGGGGCCACAGCAAGTCCATGCGAGCGTGCGTAGGCGAGCGCCTCAACCACGTCCTCTGTCGAGCTGCACCGAGCGATCGCCGACGGGCGGACGTGGCGGTACTGCGGCAAAGCAGGCCACCGCAGTTCGTCGTACCGCACGTCGTCAGGCCCGATCAGCTCCATGGGTTGACGCTAGAGCCGGCACCCGCGCCCGCGCTTGAACGAAACGGTCGTACCACCCGGCAAGAAACGGCGCGTACGACGCCGAGTGGTCATGCCCGCAGTCGCAGCGGTCCGCCTTGTCGCCGAGGAGCTCGCGCGGAGTCACCCCGGTCAACCGCACACACTCCCGGGTCAGATGCGCATGGTCGGCGTACCCGGTCTCGGCCGCCAGATCCGCCAACCCGCCACCGAACCCGGCCTGCGCCAACGCGAGATACCCCTGGAACCGGAGCGTCCGCTGCAACGCCTTCGGACTCACCCCGACCGCAGTCAGGCAGCGCCGCCGCAACTGACTCTCCGACAGCGCCAGATCGTCGGCCAGCGTCGCGATCCCGGTGCGGTCCCACGGCATCAGCCGCCGTACCATCTCCGCCACCACCGGATCCGGCCGCAACTGCTGATGAGCCAGATACCGCTGTACTCCGAGCAACGCGTCCTGCGGCGACGCCTCCGCCACGATCGACCCGATGGCGACCGCCGCCGGCCCCCACAGCTCAACCGCACAATCGACAAGCTCATCAGCCGGTACGCCGAGCAGCGCCGTCCCCGCGCCCGGCATGAACCGCACCCCGACGATCGTCGTCCGCGGCGGAATCACCTGCAGTTGCGCCCGCGTCAGCGGTCCGATCAACCGCGGTACGCCGCCGACCGGGCAGTGCAGCTCGACGCCACCGGTCGGCAGATCGCGCTGCGGATAGGGCTCCGATCCCGTGCGCTGGATCCAGACCGTACGAACCAGCCCCGACAACAGGGGGAGCGGGTGCCTCTCCTCGTACGTCTGGTCCACGGCTAGACCTCGATGTGGGATCCGATGATGACGGTGCGGTCCCGCGGTAGGCCGAAGAACTCCGCGGCGTCGGCGGTGATGTGGGACGTGGCGAGGAACAGCTGCTTGCGCCAGCCCGCCATCGTGGGCGCCTTGCCGCGGCGCAGCTCGATCTTCGACAGGAAGTACGACGCGTTGTCGAGGTCGATCGGGCCCTCGGTCGCGGACGGGTCCAGCAGGGCCAGCGCGGCGGGGACGTCCGGCGATTCCATGTAGCCGAACTTGATCGTGACGTGCGTGATCCCGTCGTCGCCGTACCCGAGGTCGTTGACGGTGACCCGCTGGTCCTCGGGTACGCGCGGGACCGGCTCGGTCTCGATCGCCACGATCACGACATGCTCGTGGCGCACCTCGTTGTGCTGGACGTTCGCCCGCAGTGCGAGCGGTGCGCTGGTACCGCCGCGATTCAGGAAGATCGCCGTCCCCGGCACGGTGCGGACTGTCATCTTCCCGGCGGCGAGCTGGTCGATGAACTCCTGCAGGGAGCCCTCGGCCCGCTCACGCTCGGCCGTGACCACCTGGCGACCACGCTGCCAGGTGGTCATGATCGTGAACGCGGTGAGCGCGATCAGCAGCGGCAGCCAGGCACCGTGCACCAGCTTGGTCAGGTTCGCCGCGATGAACAGCAGGTCGACCGACAGCAGCGGGATCGCACCGAGGGCGATCAGCCACTTCGGCACGTTCCACCGGTAGTGCGCAACGTAGAAGAACAGCAGCGTGGTGATGCTGATCGTGCCGGTCACCGTCATGCCGTACGCGTACGCCAGCGCGGCCGAACTGCGGAACGCGAAGATCAGCGTGAGCACCGAGACGAACAGCAGCCAGTTGACGAACGGCACGTAGATCTGGCCCATCGTCGTCGCCGAGGTGTGTGCCACCCGCAGGCGCGGCAGGTACCCGAGCTGGGCAGCCTGTGACGCGACCGAATAGGCGCCGGTGATGACCGCCTGCGATGCGATCACAGTGGCGGCGGTGGCGAGCAGCACCAGGGGCAGCCGGCCCCAGCCGGGGATGAGCAGGAAGAACGGGCTGCTGATGTTCGAGTGGTCCTTCAGGATCAGCGCGCCCTGTCCCAGGTAGCTGAGCGTGCAGGCGGGCAGGACGAGGAACAACCAGCCGCGGCTGATCGCGCGCCGGCCGAAGTGGCCCATGTCGGCGTACAGCGCCTCGGCGCCGGTGACGGCGAGCACGATCGCCGCGAGCGCGAAGAACGCGATGTGGAAATGGCCGGCCAGGAAACCGAGCGCGTACGTCGGCGACAAAGCCTCGAGGATCTTCGGATGCTCGGCGATGCCGACGATGCCGCACGCGCCGATCACGGTGAACCACCCGATCATGACCGGTCCGAAGACCCGGCCGACCGTTTCCGTGCCGCGGCGCTGGACCATGAACAGCACGATGATGATCACCGCGGTGATCGGTACGACGTAGTCCGTCAGCGAAGGCTCGACCACTTTGAGGCCCTCGACCGCCGACAGTACGGAGATCGCCGGTGTGATCATCCCGTCGCCGAAGAACAGCGAAGCGCCGAACAATCCGACCGAGGCCAACACGGCCGCCGCCCGGCGGTTCGGGTGGGTGGACCGCCAGCGGCGCAGCAGCGTGATCAGCGCCATCACGCCGCCCTCGCCGTCGTTGTCGGCGTGCATCGCCAGCAGGATGTAGGTGACGGTGACGATGATCATCACCGACCAGAAGATCAGCGACACCACCCCGAAGACGTTGTTGTCGCTGACCGGCACCGGATGCGGGTCCTCGGGGTTGAACACCGTCTGGAGGGTGTAGATCGGGCTGGTGCCGATGTCGCCGAAGACGACACCGAGTGCCCCCACGACTACGGCGAGCTTCGCCGTGTTGTGGGCGTTCGGCACCTGCGGCGCTCCACTGTCGACATCTGGTTCGCTCGCGGCTGTCCCCGCCGTACCCGGGGTGTCTGCCGACCCCGGCTGCTGATCCGTCACGGGACCGGACGATACCCGCCCCGAGTGTTTTCCGAAGTGCGTGTCGAGCCCGCGGCCGCGACTCCGACGTATCCGGTGACTACGGAGGAGGTACACACCATGACGCCGGAGCGGGTACTGCGGACCTACGTCACGCTGGTCGCGGTGTCGACGGGAGCATCGTCGATGATCTGGGGCATCAACACGTTGTTCCTGCTGGACGCGGGGTTGAGCATCGGCAAGGCCTTCGCGGCCAACGCCTTCTTCACCGCCGGCATGGTGCTGTTCGAGGTTCCGACCGGTGTGGTCGCGGACACGGTCGGACGGCGTACGTCGTACCTCCTGGGCACGGCCACTCTGTTCGGGTCGACGCTGCTCTACCTGCTCCTGTGGCGGGCGCATGCGCCGTTCGTGTTGTGGGCGGTGGTGTCGGTGCTGCTCGGGCTCGGGTTCACGTTCTTCAGCGGCGCGACCGAGGCGTGGCTGGTCGACGGCTTGCATGCGACCGGGTACCGCGGATCTCTCGACGCGGCGTTCGCGAAGGGACAGGTGGCGAGCGGGATCGCGATGATGGGCGGCTCGATCGGCGGCGGGTTCCTGGCCCAGGTGACGAATCTCGGCATGCCGTACGTCGTCCGCGCGGTGTTGCTCGCGGTCACCTTCGGGGCGGCGTGGCGGGCGATGCGCGACCTCGGGTTCACGCCGAAGCCCCGGGTCTCGGTGCGCGGAGAGATGGGCGGGATCGTCCGGGCGTCGCTGCGGCACGGGCTGCTGAATCCGCCGGTGCGCTGGGTGATGCTGGCCGGTCCGTTCACCGCCGGTGTCAGCGTGTACGGCTTCTACGCCGCGCAGCCCTATCTCCTGCAGTTGTACGGGCACGCCGATTCGTACTGGATCGCGGGTCTGTCGGCCGGGATCGTGGCCGGTGCGCAGATCGCCGGCGGCGCGTCGGCGTCGTACGTCGCGCGCATCTTCCGGGACCGGATCGCGATCCTGATCGGGGCGATCGCCACCTCCGCGGCCGTGATCGCGCTGATCGGATTGGTGACGTCGTTCTGGGCCGCGCTCGGTCTGTTGATGGTGTGGGGCACGATGTTCGCCGCGATGACGCCGGTGCGGCAGGCCTACCTGAACAGTCACATCCCGTCGGAACAGCGGGCGACGGTGCTGTCGTTCGACAACCTGCTCGGTTCGGCCGGTGGCGTCGTGGTCCAGCCGGGGCTCGGCCGGTCCGCGGATCTGTGGGGCTACGGGCAGGCGTACCTGCTGGCGGCGGGGATCCAGGTGCTCGCGGTGCCGTTCCTCGGGCTGGCTCGCCGTAAAGCCGTCGAGATGACGCCGGACCAGCCTCTAGCCTTGCAGGCGTGACGGTTCGACTGATCATCCTGAACGGCGGATCCAGCTCCGGGAAGACCGCGATCGTGCGGGCGCTGCAGCAGGTGCTGGACGAGCCGTGGCTCGGGTTCAGCGTGGACGACTTCGTCGACGCGCTGCCGGCCAAGCTCGAGGGTTCGCCGGACGGGATCGTGATCGGTCCGGACGGCGAGGTGTCGGTCGGGTCCGCGTTCCGCGAGCTCGAGGTGGCCTGGACCGCCGGGATCGTCGCGATGTGCCGAGCCGGCGGACGGGTCGTCATGGACGACGTCTTCCTCGGAGGCCCGTCCTCGCAGCAGCGCTGGCAGAACGCGATCGGCGACCTGGAGACGCTGTGGGTTGGTGTTCGTTGCGATCCTGCGATCGCGGCGCAACGCGAACTCGCCCGCGGCGACCGCCCACCCGGCATGGCCGAAGGACAGGCACTGATCGTCCATCAGGGCATCACGTACGACGTCGAGGTGGACACGTCTCTCACCGGGTCGATCGATTGCGCGCGGACGATCGCGTCCTACGTGAAGGCCTGATCGACGACAGCGAGCGCGCTGATGATGCGTTGGCGGTGTTGGGCGGCGACAACGGCGGGGTCGTCGCCGGCAAAGATCCGGCGTACCGACTCGAGATGGACGACGCGGTAGGCGGCGACCGTGAGCGCGGCCGTCAGCTGCGGATCGGGTACGCCGGTCTGCGCCATCGCTGCTGCGACCGCCTGCTCGATCTGCTGCAGTAGTTCGCGGGCACGGTTCTGCAAGGCCCGGGACTCGGCGACGACCTCCCAGAACCGGCGGAACGTGCCGCGGATCGTGGACAGCGGGTTCCCCTCGTCGGCCAGCGCGACCAGAAGATCGGACAGCGCCCGGACAGCGGACGTGCCGGCCGGGCGGTCGTTGATTGCGGCAACGACCAGGGCCTCTGCCTCGGGGTAGCGGTCGAAGAGCAGGTCTTCCTTGCGGGCGAAGTGCGCGAACACCGTCGGCCGCGCGACGTCCGCCGCCTCGGCGACCTCGGACACCGACACCGCATCGAAGCCGCGCTCGAGGAAGAGCGCGGTCGCGACCTCCGAGATCCGGGTCCGGAGCTCGGCCTTCTTCCGCTCCCGGCGGCCCTGATGGTTCACGGTTTAACCATACCGGATAAAAAGTTGTACCGAGTATGAGTTCACTTGCTAGGCTCGAGATCATGCGATCAATCGGGGTGAACTACGACACCGGCCTGCAGTACGACGGCCGCAGTACGCGCAACCGTTTCGAGGCCGACGCGGTACGCCGTGAGATGGCCGTGATCGCGGACGAGCTGCATGCTCCCGCGGTCCGGGTGGTCGGCACCGAGCTCGACCGGCTGGTGGTGGCAGGCGAGGCGGCCTTGGCGGCCGGTCTGGACCTGTGGTTCTCGCCGATGCCGATGAACCTCGAGCCGTCCGAGTTCATCGCCTTCCTCACCGACAGCGCCGCACAGGCCGAGGTACTGCGGCAGTCGGCGCGCGGCGACGTCGTACTCGTGCTCGGGTGTGAGCTGTCCGTGTTCTGCAAGGGTTTCGTGCCGGGCGAGACGACGGGGGAGCGGCTCGCGTTGATGGGCGATTCGGCGACCTGGACCGACCCGGCCAAGCTGACGGAACTGCAGGCCGGCCTGGCGCGGTGGGGTGCGGTGCAGGAGGAGCTGGCGAGTGCCGCTCGGAGCGCCTTCGGCGGCCGGATCACGTACGCCGCCGGTCTGTGGGAGGACGTGAACTGGGAGCTGTTCGACATCGTCAGCGTCGATGCGTACCGGGACGCGGCCAACGCTGCGACCTTCGCCGACGAGCTGGCGTCGCGATCGAAATGGGGCAAGCCGGTCGTCGCCACCGAGTTCGGTTGCTGCGCGTACCGCGGCGCGGCCGAGCGGGGCGGGACGGGCTGGATGATCGTGGACCGCAGCGTCGTCCCGCCGGTCATCAACGGATCGTACGAGCGGGACGAGGAGGAACAAGTGGAGTATCTGTTCGAGCTGGTCGAGGAGTTCGACCGGATCGAGCTGGCGGCGGCGTTCTGGTTCAGTTTCGCGGGCTTCGAGCTGCCACACCGCGAGAGCGATCCAGAGCACGATCTCGACCTCTCGTCGTACGGGCTGGTCGCGGTCGGCGACGACGGGCAGTGGCGGCCGAAGAAGGTGTTCGGCAAGCTCGCGGAGCTCAACGCCGACCGGAGCTGATGGACCGGCGGGTACATTTGACCGCGTGCTGACAGCGAAGGGCGCGGCGACGCGGGACAGGATCGTGACGGCCGCTGCTGCCGAGATCCGCGAGCGTGGGATCAGCGCGGTGAAGCTGGACGACATCGGCCGGCGCAGCCGGACCGGGAAGAGCCAGCTGTTCCACTACTTCCCCGAGGGCAAGGAGCAGTTGCTGCTCGCGGTCGCCGAGCGCGAGGCCGAGCAGGTGCTCGAGGACCAGGAGCCGCACCTCGGGCAGCTCACCAGTTGGGACGCCTGGGCCGAGTGGCGTGACGTCCTCGTGGAGAAGTACCGACGCCAGGGAGTGCACTGCCCGCTCGGCGTCCTCATCACCGAGATCGGGCGGCACTCCCCGGCGGCGCAGGCCGTGACCGGGAAGCTGCTCGAGCAGTGGCAGCACCGGTTGGAGCGCGGAATCGAAGAGATGAAGGACGCGGGCGAGATCCGTGCCGACGTGGATCCCGCCCGCGCTGCGGCGGCACTGATCGCCGCGATCCAGGGCGGCGTGGCGATCCTGATGTCGTCAGGCTCGTCGAAGCATCTGGAGTACGCGCTGGACGTCTGTCTGGACTACCTCCAGTTGACCACCGGCGGCCGGTAGCCCGCCGGCTTGTCCGCGACCTTCGCTCCGGCGTTGACCAACCAGCCCTGGTACTCAGGCGTGAACATCCGGTAGATCGATTCCGGGGCTACGGTGCTGGCATCGTTGAGCGCGGCACGAAGCTCGGTCGGCAGTTCGAACCCGAGAGCCTCGATGCTCGACCGGAGCTGCTCCGGGCGGCTCGCACCGACGATCGCAGACGCGACGCCGGGCTGGGTGGCTGCCCAGTTGACCGCGACCTGGGCCATCGTCACGCCTAGCTTGTCCGCCACATCCTTGACCGTGTTCAACAGGTCCCAGTGCCGGTCGCCCCACGTCCGCGCCGGTGAGCCGTCACCGGTGAGTCGGCCTTCGCCTGCCAGGCCCTGAGCGTCGTCGCGCTGGTACTTGCCGGTGAGGAAGCCACTTGCCAACGGGCTCCACGCGGTGATGCCGAGCCCAAGTTGCTGTGCCATCGGGATGTGCTCGGTCTCAATCGTCCGCTCGGCCAGCGAGTACGGCAGTTGCAGGCTGACCATCGGGGTCAGCGAGTGCGCGTCGGCCAGCGTCTGCGCGCGAGCGGCGTACCAGGCCGGTACGTCGGACAGCCCGGCGTACCGGATCTTGCCGGCGCGGGCGAGGTCGTCGAAGGTCCGCAGTACCTCGTCGATCGGGGTGATGCGGTCCCAGGTGTGCAGGAGGAACAGGTCGACGTAGTCGGTGCCGAGCCGGCGCAGGGACTCGTCGAGCGCGCGGATGAGGTGCTTGCGGCTGTTGCCGCCGGCGTTGGGGTCGCCGGAGTCGACGCTGTTGGTCGCCTTGGTGGTGAGCACCATCCGCTCGCGGATGCCCGCCTCGGCGATCAGCCGGCCGAGGATCCGTTCGCTCTCACCGGCGGTGTAGAAGTCGGCGGTGTCGATGAAGTTGCCGCCGGCATCGATATAGGCGCGGAAGATGGCCCGTGCCTCGTCCTCGGTCTTGCCGTACGGCGCGTGGAAGCCCGCCTGTCCGAAGTTCATCGTGCCCAGTGCCAGCCGGCTGACCCGCAGCCCCGACCGCCCGAGCAGGTAATAGTCGTCAAGTGCCATGCCCACAGCGTTGCTCGGCAAAAATGGACCGGCAAGTACAAACCGTGCGAGGTTGCGTGGTGCGTGAAAGGATTTGATCGTGGCCCTTTCTGAACAGCAACGAATCGTGCTTGAGCGCCTCGCGGAGGCCGCCGTGCCTGCGGATGAGTATCCGGCGGCGGTTGGAGCGGTGGCGTTCGTGGAGCGGGTCCTGGCCGAGGATCGGCCGGACTGGCAACCGCGGGTCGACCGGGCGCTGGAGGCGGCTGGGCCTGTGCCGGACCTCGATGCGGTGCTGGCGAATGCGGATGGCGCCTGGCTGGTTCGGTTGGTAGCGCAGGGGTACTACGCGGAGCCGGCGGCGTGGGGAATGGTCGGGTGGCAGACCGGTGACTTCTCGCCGGTGCAGACCGAGTTGACGATGACGCCGCGGTCGACGTTGGCGGATCGGTACGACGCGATCGTGATCGGCTCGGGTGCCGGCGGGGGAGCGGCGGCGCAAGTGCTGGCGGAATCGGGGCGGTCGGTGCTCGTCGTCGAGTTGGGGCGCTATCCGACGACGGAATCGCTCGCGCATGACCATCTGCGCAATCCGCGCTCGGTCGCAGGGCTGCCTGCACTGACGGATCCGGATCCGGCTGGGCGGCCACGGATCTCGGTCGTGGACGGTGTGCGGAGTCAGGTGCTGCCGCCCGACGGTGGGTGGGGGAACAACGCGTTCACGGTCGGCGGTGGGACGCGCGTGTACGGCGCGCAGGCGTGGCGATTCGTGCCGCGGGACTTCCGGATGGCGACGACGTACGGCGTACCGGAGGGGAGCGCGCTCGCCGACTGGCCGATCTCGTACGACGACCTCGAGCCGTACTACTCGCTGGCCGAGCAGCGGTTCGGGGTGAGCGGTGGTGGGACGGATCCGTGGCACGAGCCGCGGTCGATCCCGCTGCCGATGCCGCCGATGCCGCGGACCAGGCCGGCCGAGCTGTTGTCCGCGGCCGCGGAGCGGTTGGGCTGGGGGATCCTCGACGTACCGCTGCTGATCAACTCGGTCGACTACCAAGGCCGCTCAGGGTGTGTGCGCTGCGGGCAGTGCGTCGGCTTCGCCTGCCCTGTGGACGCCAAGGGTGGTACGCACAACACCGCGCTCCCAGCTGCGCTCGCGACCGGCAACTGCACGCTGGTCACCGAGACGACGGCCGAGCGGCTGGTTACCGACTCAGCCGGCCGAGTTACCGGCGTCGCGCTGGTCGCAGACGGCGGATGGCGGCGGACGATCTCCTGCGACGAGGTGGTGGTCTCCGCCGGCGCATCGGAGACGCCACGGCTGTTGCTGAACAGCGCGCACGACGGCGAGCCGCACGGGATCGGCAACAACCAGGACCAGGTCGGGCGGCATCTGCAGGCCCATGTGTACGCCGGTGCGATCGGGCTGTTCGAGGACGAGGTTGTCGATCTCGTCGGGCCGGGTGCGTCGATCGCGACCTGCGACTTCCGGCACGGGAACGACGGGATCATCGGTGGCGGGATGCTCGCGAACGAGTTCGTGCCGACACCCGCGGCGACGTACGACTATCTGACCGGCGCCGGGCTGATCCCGCCCGCGGGGGCGGCGAGCAAGCAGGCGATGCGTCGTGAGGTACGGCGGATGCTGCGCGTGGTCGGGCCGATCCAGGAGGTGTCGTCGGCCGAGTCGCGGGTGCGGGTCGATCCGTCGGTGGTCGACCGGTTCGGCAATCCGGTCGTGGTGACGAGCGGATCGATCCATCCGGAGGACGTGCGCGCGCACGGCTTCATGAGCGCCAAGGCCAAGGCATGGCTCGAGGAGGCGGGTGCGATCCGGACCGCGGTCGGCGCCGTCGGCACGCTCGGCCGTGCGAGCAGCGGACAGCACCAGGCCGGCTCGTGCCGCATGGGCAACGACCCGGCCCGTTCGGTCACCGATCCGCACGGCCGTGTCTGGGGTCACGACAACGTCTGGATCGCGGACGCCTCACTCCACGTCACCAACGGCGGCGTGAACCCGGTCCTCACCGTCCTGGCCAACTCCTTGCGGATTGCCGACCAGATCGTGCGCTGACGTCAGGCGAGCGTGCGGGAGATACCTACGCCGCTGCGCGAGTCGCGGCCGTACTTCTCGATCTCGGCGGCGAGGTTGAGCCGCGCGACGCCGGTCTTGTTGCGGTCCTCGTCGGTGAGCAGGTCGGCGGGGATGATCCAGACGATCTCGAACTCGAGCCCGTCGGGGTCCTTGCCGTACAGCGACTTCGTCGTGCCGTGGTCCGAGGCGCCGACGAGCGCGTCGTGCTCGCTCAGCCGGCCGGCCAGCTCCTCGAGGTCGCCGAGCGTGTCGACCTCCCAGGCCAGGTGGTAGAGCCCGACCGTCGTCCGGCCCGCGCCGGACGAACCCGCCTGCGACCCGATCTGGAACAGCCCGAGGTCGTGGTCGTTGCTCGAGCCCGGCGCCCGGAGAAACGCGGCGCCCGGGATCGCGTCACCGGTCTCGGTGTAGCCGAAGCCCAGGACGTCTCGGTAGAACGCGACGCTCGCTGCGACGTCGCGCACGTACAGGACCGCGTGGTTCAACCGGAAGATCGCCATACCCACGATGATAGTTGAGAACTCAACTTTAGACTAGCGCCGGTGCCGGCGCTTCTGCCGGCTTCTGTCCGGGCCCTGCTTCTTCGCCGCGCCCTTGGAGCGAGCAGCCTTGGACTGGGCGGCCTTGGACTGGGCGGCCTTTGCCGGTTTGGGTTCGGGAGCAGGCCCGCGGGTGCTGTTCGTCGTACGCCCGCGGACAATGCCGATGAAATGCTCGACCAGCTCGCTGGGCTCGTCTGCCTCCGGCCAGCTCAGCGCGACCTGCGACTCCGGTAGGCCGGTCACCGGCCGGTACGTCAGGTCCTTGCGATGATGCAACCGCGCCAACGACTGCGGCACGACGAGCAACCCGGTGCCCATAGCAACCAATTCGACGGCGTCCCCGGTGCGGGCCGGCCGCTCCTCGATCAGCCGGCCCGGCGGTCGTTCCCAGTCGAGTACGTCGTCCTGCGGGTGCAGCATGAGCTCGTCGGCGAGGTCGTCGACGGTGATCTCGTCGGCGGCCGTGATCAGATGATCCTTCGGCACCACGACGACCGTCTGCTCGACGTACAGCGGAATCGCGTGCAGACCGGTGCGGTCGATCGGCAGGCGCAGCAGCACCGCGTCGGCCTCGCCACGCCGTGCCAGCTCCGGCGCTTCGGCGGCGGTGACCTGGATCAGCTCGAGTGGGACGCGGGGGAGGCGCTCGGCCCAGATCCGGACCCACTTGGCTGGGGTCACGCCAGGAACGTAGCCCAGCCGGAATCCGGTCACGGCTCACAGGTTACCGGGCGTTACCCTGCTGTCATGACAGCGCGCAAGACACCCCAGAAGACTTCGCAGACGATGAAGCCCTCGACGGCGGCGAAGAAGCTGGACGTGTACCTCCCGGCCACGCCGGCGGAGTTCCAGGAGGGTGTCGTGTCGCGCGACGAGCTGAACGCGCTGCAGACCGACCCGCCCGAGTGGCTGCGCGAGCTCCGGCGGAACGGACCGCATCCACGCTCTGTGGTGGCGGCGAGACTCGGCGTCTCGATCAGCGGCCTGGCCCGCGCCGGCATCACCGAGGCGCTCACAACGGACGACATCGAAGCCATCCGCGCCGAGAACCCCGACTGGCTAGAACACGAACGCGCCACCCAAGCCGAAGTCCGCCGCCAGGCCACCGAACAGAAGCAGCAGAAGTCCTAGAGATCAAAGAAAAGCAAAAGGAAAGAACAGAAGTTTAGAGCAGTGGCTGGCTTCGGTGGTCAGCCGTAGGTTCTCCAGTTGGGCTCAATCGCGACAAGAACATCGAGTTGCTCGGCCAAGTCTTCCAGGTAGCTCAGGTCAGCTGTCGGGTGTGGGGTTGGGCTGGCGGTGGGTTCCGGTTGGGTCGACGTGGAAGGTGAAGCCGTGGGGTGTGGTCCATTCCAGCGTCTTTGCGTTGACGCGGCGGACGTTCCAGCCGGGGGCGTGGGTCTTGACCCGGTGGGCGAAGCGGCTGAGGGGTGCGAGGTTGCGGGTGCTGGTTTGGCCGGCCGGGCCGTTGGGGTCGTAGGGCTGGATGTGGTCGAGGTCGATGGTGTGGTGGGTTTCGCGGGTGCCGTAGGGGAAGAGTTCGACGGGGTAGGTGAGGCGTACGCGTTCGCGGATGCGGGTGGGGATTTCGTAGGCGTCGGCGCTGATGGCGTCGTTGAGGTCGATGACGGGTTTGACGGTGTAGGGCGCATGGCCGATGAGTTCGGTGAGTTGGTCGGCGAGTAGCGGTCCGATGCCCTCGGCGCGGAGGACGCCGTTGCGGGTGGTGAGTGTGAGGTCGGTGAGGTGTACGACGACCTCGGTCTGCCCAGGGCGCACCTGTCCGCTGGCGCTCGCGGGGTTGGCGTAGGCATCGTGTTTGATCTGCGCCAGGCGTGCGTCGAGCGCGCGTAGGTCGGCGCCGTCCATCGGCACGCCTTCGTCGGGTTCGGTCCGCGGACCGGGAACGTAGCCCATCGGCCGAGTGTCGAACGGGTCGCTCGGCGGATCGGGATCGTAGGGCCCGGCCTCATCGGTCAGTGGATCCGGCGGTTCAAGTGGATCAGTCAGGTGAACGTCACCTGCGCGCGCGTGGTCGTACGGCGGGCTGGCCGGGAGCGCCAGAGTGCCAGCGCGAGCCGGGGCCGGCAAAGCGCACGGCGTGTCGTTCGAGCGGTCGCGTGGACCGGCAAACGGCGGGCTTGTTGGGTGGGCCGTGGTGTCACCGTGGGTGGGGTCTGGTGACCTGCGCGGTGTGTTGTTCGAGCGGCCGCGGGGGCCGGACGTGCTGCGGTCTGTCGCTACATCGTGTGGGCTGAACGTGCTGGGGCCCGGCGCTATGTCGTGTGGGCCGGAGGCGCTGGGGCCGGTCGCCGTGTCGTGTGGGCTGAGCGCGCTGTGGCCGGTCGCCGCCGATCGGGTGCGAGAGACCGGTTGCGAGGCTGCATCCACGCGACGCGAGCCAGCCGCTGCGTCAGGGGTCGTCGAGTTCGCCGGTTGCCGGGCAGGGCGTGGAGCCGGGCTCGAGGTGTCGGCGGGTGCCATGGCGGCGTTTGTGGACGTGTCTGTGGACGTGTCTGTTGACGTGTCTGTTGACGTGTTTGTGGACGTGTCTGGGGAGGTGGTCGGGCTGCTGGTGGGGGTGGGGTGGTTGCGGGCTTGGGTGAGGAGTTGTTGGGTGAAGCGGGGGTCGGCGATGATGCCGAGGGCGTCGGCGCGGCGGTGTTGGATGTGGCGGGTGTCGCCGATGGTTTTGAGGGCTTCGGCGATGGCGGTGATGGTGGCGTCGTGGCGGATGACCGCGCCGGCCGGAGCCTTGGCGTAGATGGTTTTGTTGCCGTGGTGGTCGCTGCGGCCGATGAAGACGCCGCGTTCTTGGGCTGCTTCGGCGGTCTCGGTGCGGGCGAGGCCGGGGTCGGCGTGGGCTTTGGCGGCGCGGATGATCCTGTCGAGGCGGTAGGGGGTGATGGAGTCGATCAGGGGTGCGACGCGCTGGTCGACCGACCGGGCGGCTTCCTCGGACAGCTTCAGGCAGGCCGAGGCGAGTTGGCGGGCTTTCCAGGGGGTGGCGTCGCCGGCTTGGACGCGGGCCCAGGTGAACGGGAAGCGGTGGCGCAATGCCAGCGCTTCGCCGAGGAGCTGGCGTGCCACCATCGGGGAGATCCCGAGGATGACGCCGAATTCGGCGATGGCGAATTCGGCGATCTGCGGGCAGCCGTCACCGCCCAGCACCACGGCGCGTTCCCGGCCGTCGGCGGAGCGGCGGCCGGGTCGGACGCGACAGGTGGAGGGGTGGAACCGGTCGGCGTAGATCTGGGCGTGCTGGAGCAGTCGCGCGTCGGCCTGGTTGGCGATCGCGCGGTGCTCGGCGGCCGACTCGAGCAGGTCGGCCGTGGAGAGCTCGCTCAGATCGGTCTCGAACATGTGTTCGATTCTACCTGTCTAAACACTGACTTGCCAAATCGGTTCAACCGATGAAGTCCCTTATTTACAAGGCGAACGGCTGCATGTCCCCACCATCGCGGGCAGGCCCCGTGGCAGGGGGTCGGCAGCCTCTGTGAGGACCATGCTGGCCGCGGTGGCATTCCTGTGCTCGACGTGGGCGCAGGCCTTGCAAGCCCAACTCCTTGGCCACGGTGGGTCGGTGTCTGCCCTGGCGCACTGTGCAGCCCAGCGAACTTACGGGCGACCATCGAAGCTGACCACTGACCGCCGTACAGGACGAGCTGGCGTCGGAGGAGATGACGCCGGCCTCTAACTCTTATCTTTCCCTTGAAGGCCTACCCAGCACTTCTGAACAGCCCTTTCTGCTGCTTTTCTCTTATGTTTCAGGTGATCTTGACTCGGAGGCGGCGGAAGCCTTTGCCTTTGCTTTCCATTTTGACGACTTCGAGTTGGCCGATCATGGCGGTCGACGCGACGTGGGTGCCGCCGTCGGCCTGGGTGTCGAGGCCGGCGATGTCGACGATGCGGACGATCTCGATGTCGGGCGGGAGCAGGTTCGTCGCGGTCCGGATGATGTCCGGGATCGCGAACGCCTCCTCGCGCGGCAGGTTGGTGACCGTGATCCGCCGGTCGGTGCGGATCTCCGCGTTCACCGCCTCCGCCACCCGCTCCTTGAAGTCCGGCGGTACTTCGGCCAGGTCGAAGTCCATCCGCGCCGACAGCGGCTCCATGTTCCCGCCGGTCACGAGCGCGCCGAAGTCGCGGAACACCACTCCGGTCAGCACATGCAGCCCGGAGTGGGTCCGCATCAGCTGAGTACGCCGTTCGTCGTCGAGGGCACCTCGCACCGCGGTACCGACCGGAGGCACCGGGTCGCCGTCGTGCGGCACCAGATACAGGTCGTCGCCGCGCACCGTCCCGACGATCCGCGTCCGTACGCCGCCCCACAGCAGCACACCCTCGTCCGGCGGCTGCCCGCCACCACCGGGGTAGAACGCGGACCGGTCGAGCACGATCCCACGCTCCGGATCCACCCCGACGACCGTCGCATCCCATTCCCGCACCGACGCATCGTCCAGATCCAGCCGATGCGTGTGCCCGTGCTGATTCCCGTCACCGCTCATTTCAGTGAGCTTTCACGAGTTCTGTGAACGCATCCAGGGCCCGGCGGATGTTTTCGACCGAGTTCGCGTAGGAGAAGCGAAGGTGGTTCTCGCCGTACACGCCGAACGACGTGCCCGGGAGACACGCGACGCCGGCCTCGTCGAGCAAGCGATCGGCCAGGTCCGATGCCGACAGGCCGAGCTCGCTGATGTTCGGGAACGCGTAGAACGCGCCGCCGGGCTCTACACAGGACACACCCGGTACGGCGTTCAGGCCGGACACGATCACCTCGCGCCGTTCGCGGAACGCGTCCAGCATCCGGTCGACGTCGTCCCACGGTCCTTCGAGTGCGGCGATCGCGGCGTACTGGCTGAAGGCCGACGTACAGGAGACGGAGTTGATCATCAGTCGCGTCACCGGCTCGACCAGCGGCTCCGGGAACACGCCGAAGCCCAGCCGCCAACCGGTCATCGCGAACGTCTTCGACCAGCCGTCGAGCAGGATCGTCCGCTCGCGCATCCCGTCGACGTCGAGGACGCTGTGATGCTCGCCGTCGTACCGCAGCGCCCAGTAGACCTCATCGCTGAGTACGACGAGATCGTGCTCGATCGCGATCTCGGCGATCGCCTGCAGCTGCTCCGGCGTCGAAGCGCTGCCGCACGGATTGTGCGGAGAGTTGAGGATGAGCAGCTTGGTCCGGTCGGTGACCAGCGAGCGCAGTTCGTCGGGGTCGATGACGAACCCGTTCTCCTCCCGCAGCGGCACCGGCACCGGCTTCGCGCCGGCGAACGACGCGATCGACGCGTACATCGGGAAGCCCGGGTCCGGATAGAGGACCTCGTCGCCCTCCTCGCACAAGGCAAGGATCGTGAAGAACATGATCGGCTTCGCGCCCGGCGTGATCAGCACCCGGTCGGGCGAGGTCCGCAGCCGGCCGGTGCGCTCGAGGAACTCGGCCACGGTGGCCCGCAGCTCCGGGATCCCGGGCGCGGGCACGTAGTGCGTGAAGCCCTTGTCCAGAGCCTGCTGCGCGGCGGCGATCACATGCGCCGGGGTGTCGAAGTCGGGTTCGCCGATCTCGAGGTGCACGATCTCGCGGCCCTGCGCCTCCAGCGCCTTCGCCTTGGCCAGCACCTCGAAGGCCGATTCGGTCCCCAGTCGTCCCATCCGCTGAGCAAGTTTCACAAGCCAAATCCTAATCTGCAACGATGAAGAACATGGCACGGGTAGCGGTGACAGGAAGCAGCGGCAAGCTGGGTCGCGCCGTGGTCGACCACCTCGCGGACAACGGCTGGGACGTGGTCGCGCTCGACCAGGCTCCGCCGGCGCGCGCGGACGTTACGTCGACGCGGCTCGATCTGACCGATTTCGGCCAGACGTACGAGGCGATCGCGGGGATCGACGACCGGCACGACGGCGTCGACGCGGTCGTGCACCTGGCGGCGATCCCGGCGCCGGGTCTGCGACCGAACGCGGCGACGTTCCACAACAACATGACCGCGACGTACAACGTGTTCTCCGCGGCGCTGCGGGCCGGCGTCCGGAACATCGTGTGGGCGTCGAGCGAGACCGTGCTCGGTCTGCCGTTCGACGAGTTCCCGCCGTACGTGCCGGTGGACGAGGACTACCCGCCGCGGCCGAACAGCACGTACTCGCTGGTGAAGACGCTCGAGGAGGAGCTCGCCCGCCAGCTGTGCCGGTGGCACCCGGACCTCAAGCTGATCGGGCTGCGCTTCTCCAACGTGATGTACCCCGAGGACTACGCCCGCTTCCCCTCGTTCGACTCCGACGCCCGGGCCCGCAAGTGGAACCTCTGGGGCTACATCGATGCCCGTGACGGGGCGCAGGCTGTCCGCAAGGCACTCGAGTACGACGTGACCGGGACCGATGTCTTCATCGTCGCGAACGCCGACACCGTGATGTCCCGGCCGAACGAGGAGCTCCTCGCCGAAGTGTTCCCCGGCGTGGAGGTCAAGCGGCCGTTCGGGCCGAACGAGACGCTGCTGTCGATCGACAAGGCGCGGCGTCTGCTCGGCTACGAACCTCAGTTCTCCTGGCGAGGACCGAACGGGAAGAGCGAGTCCGGGTCGTAGGTGGCCCGGATCTCGCCCAGTCGCGCGAACGTGTCGGCGGGCCAGGACGCTTCGTAGGAACCCGGCAACGCGAAGCCGCCGGCGAAATTCACCGTGGTCTCGGCACTGATCCACGGCTCGAGCTTCGCGATCAGCCCGTCGACCGTTGCCGGAAGCACCTTTTCGAACAGGCTCGGATCCGGTACGCCGATCAGCGTCAGGGTGTATGCCCCGCCGCGGCCGCCGACCGCACTGCCCTCGGGTACGTCGCGTTCGGTGGCGCCGCCGAGATGCCGGATCTCGACCGCGATCAACGGGAGCTGCTGGTCCGGACCGGCCGCCTCGAGGAAGGCCGCGACGAAGTCGGCGTCCAGTTCGTCGAGCATCATGCCGCGGTCCCACGACGGCGTCGGGTCCTTCGGGTCGTTGTGGATCAGCGGGATGTCGCCGGCCGGCATCTCGCCGACCGCGTCGATCAGCGTCGTACCGGCGTCGCGGATCGGCTGGAACAATTGCTTGCCCTCGGCCACATCTCCGACGTACGCGAACCGCACGCTGAGCACGGTCTTGCCACGCAGCGGTTCCGGGATGAACTCGAGCGGTGGGAGGCGCAGGATCACGACCGACGAGTTCGCGCTCTCCGGCAACGTCTTGGTCCACTCGGTCCAGGTGCTCAGCACGGGAGCGATGTGCTCCGCGTTGAAGAACACCGATCCGCCGTACAGGGTGCTGAGCTCGGCGAGCTCGAAGTCCATCGACGTGACGATGCCGAAACCGCCCTTGCCGCCGCGCAACGCCCAGAACAGGTCCGGATTCTCAGTGGCGCTGGCCGTCACCGGACCAGCAGCGGTGACCACTCGGAAACCGCGAGCCCAGTCGGACGAGAAGCCGTAGGTCCGCGCGAGCGGCCCGAGTCCACCGCCGAGCGTGTATCCGACGCAGCCGACGACCTCGGAAGCGCCCGCGATCGGCGCGAGTCCGTGCGGCGCGGCAACGCTGATGACATCGGCCCACACCGAGCCGGCGTTGATATGCGCGATCTTTGTGTCCGGGTCGACGGTCACGCCCTTGAGCCGGGAGGTCGTGACGACGATCCCGTCCTGGATCGGGTTCGGTACGCCGTGCCCAGTTGCCAGCACGCGAACCGGCGTACCGGTCTCTGCCGCTGCTCGAACCACGGCCGCGGCGTCGTCCTCGGACGTCAGGCCGACCACCACCTCAGGACTGTGGGTAACCGCCAGGTTGAACCCCGACAGCTGTTCCGCGAAGCCCTCGTCCCCCCGCGCCAGCACAGGTCCCGCGACCGCTCCCCGCAGCCGGCCGATCAATTCATCCGACACGATGCTTCCCCTCCGTCGACTGCCGGAAGTCTTTCATCGGCCCGGGTCAGGCTGGAAAACAGGCTCGAACACGCCTGAAAGGGGGGCCGACTCGACGGTAACGGGCATGGGCTGAAAACCTGTGCCAGCAGAGGGCGATCCCTTCTGTACAAGCAGGGTGAGACACGGAGGCGGTCGATGTTCAAGCGTATCGCAGTAGTGAACCGGGGCGAGGCCGCGATGCGGCTGATCAACGCGGTCCGGGAAGTCAACGCCGAGGGCGGTGACCCCATCGAGACCGTGGCCTTGTTCACCGACGGCGAGCGGACCGCGACCTTCGTCCGTGCGGCCGACATCACCTACCCGCTCGGCCCGGCATCGGCCCGGCCGTACCTGGATCTCGCCGTCCTCGAGCGAGCGCTCCGCGAGACTGGCGCCGACGCGGCCTGGGTCGGCTGGGGCTTCGTTGCCGAGGACCCCGCATTCGCGGAGCTGTGCGACCGGATCGGTGTGACCTTCATCGGTCCGTCGGCTGATGCCATGCGCAAGCTCGGCGACAAGATCGGGTCGAAGCTGATCGCCGAGGAGGTCGGCGTACCGGTTGCGCCGTGGAGCCGCGGAGCGGTCGAGTCGCTGGAAGCGGCGCTCGAGGCGGCCGAGCGGATCGGCTACCCATTGATGCTCAAGGCAACGGCCGGCGGCGGTGGCCGAGGCATCCGAGTGGTCCGCTCGGCAGACGAGCTGTCGGACGCGTACGCACGGACCAGCGACGAGGCTGCTCGCGCTTTCGGTAGCGGCGTCGTGTTCCTCGAGCGGCTCGTTACGGGTGCGCGGCACGTTGAGGTGCAGGTCATCGCGGACGGCCAGGGTACGGCGTGGGCGCTCGGCGTACGCGACTGCTCGGTGCAGCGCCGCAATCAGAAGGTGATCGAGGAATCGGCATCTCCGCTGCTGTCGGCGTCGCAGGTCGAGGACCTGAAGGCTTCTGCCGAGCGGCTGGCGCTCGCGGTCGGGTACAAGGGCGCCGCGACGGTCGAGTTCCTGTACCACCCGGGCGAGAAGTCGTTCGCGTTCCTCGAGGTGAACACGCGTCTCCAGGTCGAGCACCCGATCACCGAGCTGACCACCGGGTTCGACCTGGTGAAGGCGCAGTTGCACGTCGCCTCCGGCGGCCGGCTCGAGGGTGTCAAGCCGATCGAGAGCGGTCACGCCGTCGAGGCTCGGTTGAACGCCGAGGACCCGGACCGCGACTTCGCGCCGTCGCCCGGGCGCATCGCCGTACTGGATCTGCCGGCCGGTCCCGGCATCCGCGTCGACACCGGTGTGAGCGCGGGCGACAGCATCCCTGCCGACTTCGACTCGATGATCGCGAAGATCATCGGGTACGGGCGGACCCGCGAGGAGGCGCTCGCGCGGCTGCGGCGGGCGATGGCCGCGACGACCGTGCTGATCGAGGGCGGCGCGACCAACAAGAGCTTCATCCTCGAGTTGCTCGACCAGCCCGAGGTGATCGACGGCAGCGCGGACACCGGCTGGATCGACCGGGTCCGCGGCGAGGGCCGCCTGATCTCGCACCGGCACTCCGGGATCGCGCTGGTCGCGGCGGCGATCGAGGGGTACGAGGACGCCGAGCGCGTCGAGCGGATCCGGCTGCTGGAGACCGCGCACGGCGGCCGCCCGCAGGTGCAGCACGAGGTCGGGCGCGCGATCGACCTCAAGCTGCGCGGCGCGAGCTACCGGGTGACGGTGGCGCGGATCGGTCCGGAGCGGTTCCGGGTCGGTGTGGGCAACGGCAACGGCAACCTGAAGGTCGTGGACGCCGAGCTGGAGCGGCTGGACGAGTACACGAGCAGGCTGGTCGTCGGCGGGCAGCGGTTCCGCCTGGTGACCGCGACGCACGGCCCGGTGCACCTGGTCGAGGTCGACGGCGTTACCCACCGCGTCAGCCGCGACGAGGGCGGCGTACTGCGCTCGCCCGCGCCCGCACTGGTGGTCGCGACGCCGGTGCAGACGGGGGCTGAGATCGAGGCCGGTGCGCCGGTGCTCGTGCTCGAGAGCATGAAGATGGAGACGGTGCTGTACGCGCCGTTCAAGGCGACCGTGAAGGAGCTGCTGGTCTCGACCGGCAGCCAGGTGGAGACCGGTGCGCCGCTACTCCGGCTGGAGCCGGTGGCAGACGACGGCCTCGAACAGGCGGCACCGGTTCAGAACGGCGTAGAGCTGGATCTGCCGAACGGCACGGGGGAGAAGTCTGCTGCCGAGCGGGTGGAGCGCGGGCTCGATGACCTGCGGAGCATGCTGCTCGGGTTCGATATCGACCCGCAGGACGAGGGCGGCATGCTGGCCGACTACCTCGCTGCGCGGTCCGAGCTCGCACATCAGCTGGCCGGACCTCCGGTCGGACCGGAGATCGAGCTGCTGAGCGTGTTCGCCGACTTCGCCGAGCTGAGCCGGAACAGGCCGGCCGGCACGGACACAAGCATCGAGAACCGCGTGCACAGCCCGCGCGAGTACTTCTATACGTACCTGCAGAGCCTGGACCCGGACCGCGGTGGATTGCCGGCCGAGTTCCAGGCCCGGCTGACGCGAGTGCTCAGCAACTACGGCGTGACCGGGCTAGAGCGCAGTCCCGAGCTGGAGGAAGCGGTCTTCCGGATCTTCCTGGCCCAGCAGCGCTCGAATCCCGACGTGGTGCTGGTGACGTCCGTGCTGCAGCGGTGGATCGCCGAGCCGCTGCCGGAGTCGCCGCTCGACGAGTCCGTGCACGAGCTGCTGGACCGGCTGGTGCCGGCGACGCAGCTGCGGTTCCCGGTCGTCGGTGACCTGGCCCGGAGCGTTCGCTTCCGCTGGTTCGACCAGCCGCAGGTCGACGCGGAGCGGGCCTCGATCATCGCCGGGGTGAGCGACGAGGTCGCCGACCTGGCCGCACACCCGGATGCGCCGGACCGGCAGCAGCGGATCGACGCGCTGGCCGCGATCCCGGAGCCGATCGTGCGCTTCCTCGCGCAGCGGCTCGAAGGCGGCTGGGGTGAGCGCGAGCCGATGCTCGAGGTGCTCGTCCGCCGGCACTACCGCGAGTACGAGCTGCACGACCTGCGCGAGTTCGCCGTCGACGGGCGACCGGTCGCGACCGCCGACTATTCGATCGACGACCGTCCGAGCCACCTGGTCACGACGGTCGGGACGGTGGCCGAGCTCGCCGACCGCGACAGCGCCCTGTCCCGCATGCTGACCGCACAGGTCGACGCTCGCACGGCCGGCCATGAAGCCGTCGTCGAGCTGTACCTGTACGGCCCGGACCTGCCCGAGTCGCAGCAGGAGGCCTCCGACCTGTACCGCCGCATGGTCGGCGACCTCCCTGTCTCCCAGCGGGTACGCCGGATCTCGGTCGCGGTCGCGCCGGGACATGGCCGCCCGGTCTCGTACTTCACGTACCGCCCGGCCGGCGGGTCGATGGCCGAGGACGACAACGTCCGCGGCGTACACCCGATGGTCGGCCGTCGCCTGAACCTCTGGCGGCTGCGCGACTTCCGCATCACCCGCCTGGATGCGCCCGAGGACGTGCTCCTTTACTACTGCGTCGCCCGGGACAACCCGGCCGACCGGCGGCTCGTCGCGCTGGCTCAGGTCCGCCAGTTCGCCGTCGTCCGGGACGAGGACGGTCAGGTCACCTCGCTGCCGCACGCGGAGCGGGCGATCGCGAACTGCCTCGAGGCGATCCGTCGCGCCCGCTCAGCGCGTGGTGCGGCCGGCGCCAAGCTGGACATGAACCACGTCTGGGTGCAGATCTGGCCGGTGGTCGAGGCCCAGGTCGACGAGGTGACCGCGCTGCAGCGCAACATCGCCCCGCTGACCGCGGGCGCCGGGATCGAGGAGGTCCTGGTCCAGGGCCAGGTCCAGGCCCCGGACGGTACGACGAACCCGGTCGCGGCCCGGTTCTACTACCAGCACGGCGCGGGCGTCGTCACGTCGATCGAGCAGCCGCCGACCGGTCGGCTGATGCCGCTCGACGACTACGCCCAGAAGGTTCAGCGGTCCCGGCGACGCAACACGATCTACCCGTACGAGGTCAGCGGGATGGTCGCCGGTCAGGGCGGCTCGTTCGTCGAGCACGACCTCGACGACGCCGGCAACCTGGTCCCGGTCGACCGGCCGAAGGGTCTGAACAAGGCCGGCATCATCGTCGGCATCGTCACCACGCCGAGCGAGCGGTATCCCGAGGGCGTCACCCGGGTCGCGATGAGCGGCGACCCGACGATGGCCCTCGGTGCGGTCGCCGAGGGGGAGTGCTCGCGGATCATCGCGGCGCTCGACCTGGCCGAGCGGATGCAGGTCCCGGTCGAGTGGTACTCGCTGTCGGCCGGCGCCCGGATCTCGATGGACTCCGGCACCGAGAACATGGACTGGGTCGCGAAGGCGCTGAAGCGGATCGTCGAGTTCACCCAGGACGGCGGCGAGATCAACGTCGTGGTCGCGGGGATCAACGTCGGTGCGCAGCCGTACTGGAACGCCGAGGCGACGATGCTCATGCACACCAAGGGCATCCTGGTGATGACGCCGGACAGCGCGATGGTGCTGACCGGTAAGCAAACGCTGGACTTCTCCGGCAGCGTGTCGGCCGAGGACAACTTCGGCATCGGCGGCTACGACCGGGTGATGGGCCCGAACGGTCAGGCGCAGTACTGGGCGCCCGACCTGAAGGCGGCCCGGGACGTGCTGATGACGCATTACGACCACACGTACGTCGTGCCGGGGGAGAGCGGTCCGCGCCGGGCAGCGACGTCGGACCCGCTGGATCGCGACGTCACGCCGTACCCGCACGAGGTGGCCGGGAGCGACTTCAAGACGATCGGTGAGATCTTCTCGACCGCGACGAACCCGGACCGGAAGAAGGCGTTCGACATCCGCACGCTGATGCGGGCCGTCACTGACCAGGACCACCCGGTGCTGGAGCGCTGGGCCGGGATGGCCGACGCCGACACCGCGGTCGTGCAGGACGCCCGGCTCGGCGGGTTCCCGGTCTGCCTGGTCGGGATCGAGTCGAAGTCGGTGCCGCGCCGGGGCTTCCCGCCCACCGACGGACCGGACACGTACACCGCGGGCACGCTGTTCCCGCGGTCGTCGAAGAAGGTGGCGCGGGCGATCAACTCGGCCAGCGGCAACCGTCCGCTGGTCGTGCTGGCGAACCTGTCCGGCTTCGACGGCTCACCGGACTCGATGCGCAACCTGCAGCTCGAGTACGGCGCCGAGATCGGCCGCGCGATCGTGAACTTCCGGGGACCGATCGTTTTCTGCGTCGTCTCGCGCTATCACGGCGGCGCGTTCGTCGTGTTCTCCAAGTCGCTGAACCCGTCGATGACCGTGCTCGCGGTCGAGGGCTCGTTCGCCTCGGTGCTCGGCGGCGCGCCGGCAGCCGCTGTTGTCTTCGCGGGCGAGGTCGATGCGCGGACCGCTGCGGATCCGCGGGTCGCGACGCTGGCCGAGCGGGTCGGCGAGGCGACCGGAGCGGAGCGGGCTGCCTTGGCGACAGAGCTTGCCGACGTGCGAACCGTCGTACGGGCAGAGAAACTGGGCGAGGTCGCGACCGAGTTCGATCGTGTGCACAGTATCGAGCGGGCGCGCGACGTCGGGTCGGTCGATGCGGTCATCAGTGCAAGGGAATTGCGCCCAAAGTTGATCGAGGCAATCAATTCCGGGGTACCCGGAAGCTGATCGCTCGCCTACCCTGGAGTTATGCGTGCCGGCAGGGGCGGTCGCAATTGGGCTCGGTCGTTGATCACGTTCATCGGCGTGAGCGTGCTGTCAGGTGCGCTGGCGGCGGGGTTCGTGGTGCCGTTCGCCGGATTCGCCGGACGCGGATCGGCTGACGTCGCGTCCTCGCTGCAGAACCTGCCGAAGGAGCTCGAGATCGATCCGGTGGCCGTCCGCAGCCGCATCCTGGCCGCGGACGGCACGCTGATTGCCACGCTGTACGAGCAGAACCGCGTCCCGGTCCCGCTCAGTGCGGTCAGCCCGATCATGCGCAAGGCGATCGTCGCGATCGAGGACTCGCGGTTCTACGACCACGGTGCACTCGACCTGAAAGGCACGCTGCGCGCGATGCTGCGCAACCAGACCGAGGGCGAGGTGCAGCAGGGCGGGTCGAGCATCACCCAGCAGTACGTGAAGATGAGCCTGGTCGAGAAGGCGCGGACCGCGGCCGAGCGAGCCGCGGCGACAGCGGTCACGTACGAGCGCAAACTGACCGAGCTGCGATACGCGATCGCGGTCGAGGACCAGCTGTCCAAGGACGAGATCCTCGAGCGGTACCTGAACCTGGCGAACTTCGGCGACGGCTCGTACGGCGTCCAGGCGGCCGCACAACACTATTTCCGGACCACGGCCGACAAGCTCACGCTCCCGCAGGCGGCGCTGCTGGCCGGCCTGGTGAAGAACCCGACCGGGTACGACCCGACGAACGACCTGACTCGCTCGAAGGCGCGCCGCGATGTGGTGATCAAGCGGATGCTCGAGCTCGGCGTGATCACGGTCAGTCAGGCCAACCGCGCGCTGCGGACGCCGGTGATCGACCTGGCCAGGGTCGAGCCGGTGCCGAACGGCTGCGCCAATTCGCGGTACCCGTTCTACTGCGACTACGTGGTCTCGCAGCTGCTGACCAACCCGGAGCTCGGGGCGACCGTGAAGGACCGCGACCACTACCTCAAGACCGGCGGCCTGCAGATCCGGACCTCGATCGACCCGCGGATCCAGGCGGCCGCGCAGGCGTCGATCGACAAACACAGCAAGCGCACCGACACCGCGGTCGCGGCGATCACGGTGGTCGAGCCGGGCACCGGGCTGGTCAAGGCGATGGTGCAGAGCAAGCCGTACGGCAACGGGCGCAACCACACGAACTACAACTACAACGTCGAGAAGGCGTACGGCGGGTTCGGCGGGTTCCAGAACGGCTCGACGATGAAGGCGTTCACGATCGCGGCGGCCCTGTCGAAGGGCTTCCCGATGGACTACCGGATCAACTCGCCGGAGCAGATCGACCTGCGGAACACGAAGTTCCGGACCTGTACGGGGACCACCCGCGATCCGACGTACCAGCCGAAGAACTCGACGCACAGCGGTGATCTGACCATGGTCGAGGCGGCCCGGTTCTCGACCAACACGTACTTCCTGCAGTTGTCGCAGCGGACCGGGCTGTGCGCGATCGCGAAGATCGCGGCCAAGCTCGGGATGTACAACGGCCAGACCGGCCAGCCGCTCGACCAGGTGGCGTCGATGACGCTCGGCGTCGGGTACGTGACGCCGTTGATGCTGTCGAACGCGTACGCGACGTTCGCGGCCCGCGGGATGTACTGCAAGCCGCTGGCCGTCACGTCGGTCCGGGACAAGTCCCACAAGCTGATCCCCGGGCCTGGCTTCGACTGCCGGCGGGCGCTGCCGCGCGCGGTCGCGGACGGGGTCAACCGGGTGCTCAGCCAGGTGATGATGCCGGGCGGCACCGGCGGCCATCTGCGTTTCGGCACTCGCGACATGGCGGGCAAGACCGGCACCATCCAGCAGAACCTGGCGGTCTGGTTCGCCGGCTACACGCCGAACCTCGCCGCCGCCGCGGTCGTCGCGGACGCCACTCTGCCGTACACCAACCTGATGTTCCGCCACACCCTGAACGGTGTGGACATCGCCGACCCGACCGGCTCCGGCACCGCCGGCCCGCTCTGGGAGAGCGCCATGCAGGGCGCTCTCCGCGGCCTGCCGGTCAAGCGTTTCGTGAACCCGCCGAGGAAGATGATCGGCAACCCGAACCCCACGCCTCCCGACTCGGGGAAGCAGAAGCCGACGCCCAAGCCCAACACCGCTCCCCGCTGAGTTCACGGTGCCGAGCGCCCTGCTGATCGTCGTCGGTCTGGTCGGGCTGCTTGGCGGCGCTGAGCTGGTCGTGCGCGGCGGGTCGGGGCTGGCCGTGCGGCTCGGCCTCACGCCGATCGTGGTCGGGGTGACAGTGGTGTCGCTGGGCACGAGCATGCCGGAGCTGGCGATCGGCGTCGACGCGGCCCGGCAGGGGAACGCCGGGCTGGCGGTCGGCAACATCGTCGGGACCAACCTGGTCAACCTGCTGCTGATCCTCGGTCTGAGCGCACTGATCAGCCCGGTCTCCTTCGACACCAGGACGCTGCGGTTCGAGCTCCCGCTGATGACCGGGGCTTCGCTGCTGCTCGTGGTGATCGCGCTCGACGGATCGCTCGGTACGTTCGACGGCATCGTGCTGGTGCTGTTCGGGGCCGGCTACACGTACGGCGTACTGCGGTCCGGACGCGGCGAGTCCGCGCCGGTGAAGGCGAAGTACGACGCGTCGTACGGCAAACCCGCCCGGACCTGGGTGGACGTGCTGTTCCTGATCGCCGGGCTCGCGGTGATCGTGGTCGGCGCGACGCTGCTGGTCGACGGGGCGGTCGACGTCGCGATCTCGCTCGGGGTGAGCGACGCGGTCATCGGGCTGACGATCATCGCGATCGGCACGTCCGCGCCCGAACTGGTGACCACGATCCTGTCGACCGTCCGCGGCGACCGCGACATCGCGCTCGGCAACCTGCTCGGCTCGAGCGTCTACAACATCGCGATCATCCTCGGGATCACGGTGCTGGTCGCCCCGGGCGCCGTCGACGTACCGTCCGAGGTCCTGGAGAGCGACCTCATCCTGATGGCCGCCGCAGCCGTCGCCTGCGTCCCCGTCTTCCTCTCAGGCCGCCGCATCACCCGCCTCGAAGGAGCCCTCTTCGTGGCCGCCTACGCCGCCTACCTGACCTGGCTCCTCCTCACCCGCGCCTAGAGCGGTCTGAGGTCGGTGCCCGGGACCCAGGCGATGTCGCCGTTCTTGTCCCGGACCCGCCCCAGCCACTCGCCGTTGTCCCGTATCCAGACGTCGAGCTCACCGGTCGACCACGTCGCCCGCTGAACCTTCTGAGCCGGCTCGACGTGCCGCACGGCGTCCGCCGGGCGTGGCCCGTGAGCGTCGTACTGCACGTCGAGATCAGAGGCCAACTCCCGCGCCTTCCCCTCGTCGTCGAGACCTGTCGCACGCCACCCGTTGACCGCCCCGTCCCAGACGCCGAACCCATTGGATCCGTCGTCGGACGGGCGAACCGTGAACCGACCAAGCATGTTTTCAGATTACCGCTTGATCGAACATATGTTCTAGTCTTGATCCCGACGGAGGTGTGTGAGATGGATCAGGTTCGGTAGCGGAAGATGATGCGGCCCCGGTTCAGGTCGTAGGGACTGAGTTCTACCAGGACGCGGTCCTCCGGGAGGATCTTGATGTAGTTCTTGCGGATCTTGCCGCTGATGTGCGCCAGGACCTTGTGGCCGTTGGTGAGTTCGACCCGGAAGTTGGCGTTGCGGAGGCACTCGACGACGGTGCCCTCGACCTCGATGCCGCCTGCTGCTCTAGGCATGATCAAGCCCTTCCCGGCCGGCTGATGAGTTCCAGACTGCCGCCCGTGCGTTGGGCGCCGAGCCCTTCGAACAGCGCCAGCGCGGCCGTGTTGGTCTCGTCGACCTCCGCTGTGGCTGCTTCGAAGCCGGCGTGATGCAGCCCGCTGAGAGTGTGCGTCAGCAAGGCGCGGGCGATGCCGTGCCGCCGCTCGGCGGTCAGTACTGCGACCAGCCCGATCCGCGGCCGCCGGGTCCTCGTCGCCACGCGGACCAGTCCGACGTACCGTCCGTCCCGCACCGCGACCGTGTACTTCGACGGGTCGAGTGGTCTCGTGCCGCCCTGCCAGGGCAGCACCTCCGCGGGCATCGTCTGCCAGCCGACAGTCGCCTCGACCTCCGCGCGGATCGCGCGGTCGAGCTCGCGCAGCGGAGCCTCGGCTGCGGTCGTGATGACCACTCCGGACGGCGCGTCCACCGGCGTGAGTTCAGTGGGTACGACGAATTCCGACTCGCGACGCTCGCGGGTGAATCCGGCGCGTTCCCAGTTGGCGGTGAGGTCGCGGTCGGTCTCGTCGACCACGGTGTACCGCGGTGCCGGCTGATCGGCCAGCATTGCGGCGGCGAGCCGATCGAAGACCGCGTCACGCCAGGTGTCGATACTCAGGAACGTCCTGCCGTCGAGCCGCCGCGAAGCATGCCCGCGGCCGACGACCAGGTCGTTCTCGATCGCGTGCCATTGATTCTCGGCGACACGCGAGAGCGTCAAAGTGTTCATAGGTGTTTCCCTTCGGGAGCCTGTCGTGGCGCTCCCGGCTGACACCTGTGTCAGTCGCCCGCCCGTGACCACGACAGGGGGAGCACCCATTGCTCTGCAGCGTTCATGGGGGCATCACCTCCTGGCGTGGTGTCACGGACCACGGCAAGGTACCAACCCGCTCATTGCGTCGGCCACTCATTTTGCGTGCTGTCGAACATATGTTCTAGTCTTGATCTCGACGGGAGGTGAGTGCGATGGGCTACAACAATCCGCCGATAAAGTGGTCGGAGCTGGAGCGCAAGCTGTCGGACCGCTCCCGCCCGGGCAGCCACGGCGGCCGGCCGGTGACGGGCGACGGCGGTGACAGCCCGGCATGGTCGCAGCATCGCGGGCCGTATGTCGCCGACACCGTCCACCGCCCAGAGCACGCCGTGCCGTATGCCGAGCTCCACGCCCACTCGAATTTCTCCTTCCTGGACGGCGCCTCCCAGCCGGAGGACCTGGTCGAGGCCGCGGTCCGCCAGGGGCTGCATGCGCTGGCGCTGACCGACCACGACGGGTTCTACGGCGCGGCGCGGTTCGCCGAGGCCGCAGCGGCGTACTCGATGCCGACTGTCTTCGGTGCCGAGCTGTCGCTGGGGCTGACCGGCCCACAGAACGGCGTGGCCGACCCCGAGGGCAGTCACCTGCTGGTGCTGGCGGAGGGGCAGGACGGCTATCACACGCTGGCCGGCGCGATCACCGAGGCGCAACTGGCCGGAGGAGAGAAAGGGAAGCCGGTCTATGTGCTGGAAGAGCTGGCTTCTGTTGGCCGCAACCATTGGCTGATCCTCACCGGCTGCCGCAAAGGCCTGGTCCGGCAGGCGCTGGAGCTCGGCGGGCACGCCGACGGTCCGGCCGCCGCGGGCCGTGAGCTGGATCGGCTGACCGCTCTGTTCGGCAAGGACCGCGTGGTGGTCGAGCTGATCGACCACCACCTGCCCGCGGACACCCTGCGGAACCGGATCCTCGCCGATCTGGCCGCCGACCGGGGCCTTCCGGTAGTTGCCACAAACAACGTTCACTACGCGACCCCGGCGAAGCACAAGCTGGCGGCGGCGCTGGCCGCCGTGCGGGCCAGACGCGACCTGGATTCGATGGACGGTTGGCTGCCACCGAGCGGGATGGCGTTCCTGCGTTCGGGGGCGGAGATGGCGGCCCGCTTCCGGCGGTACGACGGGGCCGTGGCGCGTTCGGTGACGCTGGCCGACCAGCTCGCGTTCGACCTCGCGCGGGCGAAGCCGAAGCTGCCGCTGCGCGACGTACCTGATGGTCATACCCCGATGTCGTGGCTGCGGGAGCTGACGTTCGCCGGCGCCGCGAAGCGGTACGGGACTCGTGAGCAGCGGCCGGATGCCTACGAGCGGCTGGAGCGGGAGCTCGACGTCATCGAGGAGAAGGGCTTCCCGGGGTACTTCCTGATCGTCGAGGACATCGTCCGGTTCGCGCACGACAACGGGATCCTCTGCCAGGGCCGCGGCTCGGCGGCGAACTCGGCGGTCTGCTACGCGCTCGGCATCACCGCGGTGGACAGCATCCTCTACAACCTGCCGTTCGAGCGGTTCCTGGCCACCACCCGGGCCGAGGAGCCGGACATCGACGTCGACTTCGACTCCGGCCGGCGGGAGGAGGTGATCCAGCACGTCTACGAGAAGTACGGTCGGCACAACGCCGCCCAGGTGGCGAACGTGATCTCCTACCGCCCGAAGTCCGCCGTCCGCGACATGGCGAAGGCGCTGGGGTACTCCGTCGGTCAGCAGGACGCCTGGTCGAAACAGGTGGACGGCTGGAGTCCGGAGATCACCTCGACCGAGCACGACATCCCGCCGCAGGTGGTGTCGATGGCGACCGAGCTGCTGAAGTTCCCGCGGCACCTCGGGATCCACTCCGGCGGGATGGTGCTGACCGAGCGTCCGGTCGGCGAGGTGGTGCCGATCGAGCACGCCCGGATGGAGAAACGGACCGTCCTGCAGTGGGACAAGGACGACTGCGCGTGGATGGGGCTGGTGAAGTTCGACCTGCTCGGGCTCGGCATGCTCGCCGCGCTGCAGTACTGCCTCGACATGGTCCGCGAGCAGATCGGCGAGTCGTGGGAGCTGCACACGATCCCGCGGGAGGAGGCCGGCGTCTATGACCAGCTCTGCCGGGCGGATTCGGTCGGAGTGTTCCAGGTGGAGTCCCGCGCACAGATGGCGACGCTGCCGCGGCTGAAACCGCGACGGTTCTACGACCTGGTCACCGAGATCGCGCTGATCCGCCCCGGCCCGATCCAGGGCGGCGCTGTGCATCCGTATATCCGCCGCCGTACCGGGGAGGAGCCGATCACCTACCTGCATCCGAAGCTGCGACCGGTGCTGGAGCGGACCATGGGCGTGCCGCTGTTCCAGGAGCAGCTGATGCAGATGGCGATGGCGGTCGGCGAGATCGACGGTGACGAGGCCGACCTGCTCCGCCGGGCGATGGGGTCCAAACGCGGCATCGAGAAGATCTCTTCCCTGAAGGACAAGCTGTATGCCGGGATGGCGGGCAACGGGATCACCGGCGACCTGGCCGACGAGATCTACGAGAAGATCGAAGCGTTCGCGAACTTCGGGTTCGCCGAATCGCACTCGATCAGCTTCGCGCTGCTCGTCTACTCCAGCACGTGGCTTCGGCTGCACTACCCGGCAGCATTCCTGGCCGCACTGCTACGCGCCCAGCCGATGGGGTTCTACTCACCACAGTCCCTGGTGGCCGACGCCCGCCGCCACGGTGTCGAAGTACGGCGTCCGCACCTGCATCTCTCGGGCGTCGACGCGGGGCTCGAGTTTCTGGTCGACGGGCAGGAGCGCACCGGTCCGACCGGGTCGCCGGACTGTCTGGCGGACCCGCAGCCGTTGGTGGGTCCGTTCGATCCGAAGGCGCCGTTCGACAACACCGTGCATCGCCGGGACGGTGTGTTCGCGGTCCGACTGGGGCTGTCCGAAGTACGCACGGTGGGGGAGAAGGGCGCGAAGCTGATCGTCGAGGAGCGGGAGCGGGGCGGCCCGTTCACCGAGATGGCCGACCTGGTCCGGCGGACCGGGATCACAGCGGCTCAGGTCGAGGCGCTCGCGACAGCTGGGGCGTTCGACTGCTTCGGACTCGACCGGCGGCAGGCGTTGTGGGAAGCGGGCCGTGCAGCCGAGGAGCGCCCCGGTCAGCTGGCCGGCATTACCGCGGCCGGTCCGCCGCCGACGCTGCCCGGGATGAGCGACATCGAGGCCGACATGGCCGACCTGTGGTCCACCTCGATCACCACCACCAGCCATCCGATGGAGCGCGTCCGCGAAAGACTCCGCGCCGAAGGGATCCTGTCCGCCGCCCAACTCCGCGAAGCCCCCGACGGCGCCCGCGTCCGGGTGGCCGGCGTCGTCACCCACCGCCAACGCCCAGCCACCGCCTCCGGCGTCACCTTCATGAACCTCGAGGACGAGACCGGCATGGCCAACATCGTCATCACCGTAGGCTGCTGGCACCACCACGCCGCCGTAGCCCGCAACGCCGCCGCCCTCATCATCCGAGGCCGCATAGAACGCGCCGGCGAAGTAACCAACCTCTCCGCCGAACACCTAGAACGCCTCCCCCTAGCCGCCCGAACCAAATCCCGAGACTTCCGCTAACCCCACCCACCCACGTCGCGACTGCGCGGCTCCGGTTGGGTCGGTAGCGTCGGGGGATGGATGAGGGTGAGCGGTTGGTTCATGCGTCTTCGTTCGGGGTGGCGGCGGGGGCTTATGCGGCGCATCGGCCGGACTATGCGCGAGCCGCGGTGGGGTGGGTGTTGGAGGGGGCGCCTGGGGGACGGGTGCTTGATCTTGGGGCCGGGACAGGGAAGTTGACGGCGACGTTGGTGGAGTTGGGGGTCGACGTTGTTGCGGTTGAGCCTGATGCGGGGATGTTGGGGGAGTTGCGACGGGGGCTGCCGGGGGTGCGGGCGTTGGCGGGTAGTGCTGAGGGGATACCGCTGCCGGACGGGTCGGTCGATGTGGTGGTGGCCGGGAATGCCATGCACTGGTTCGACATGGCTGTTGCTGGGCCGGAGATTGCCAGGGTGCTTGCGCCTGGTGGCGTTCTCGCCGGGTTGTGGAATGTCGTGGACGACCGAGTCGACTGGGTTGACGGGCTGGCTCAGGTGAGTGGGAGTGCGGCGATCGGTCCGCGTGATACGCCTGCCAGTTGGCGGATGCAGGCGGCCGGCATACACCTTCCGGAAGCGTGGTTCGGCGAGCCGGAGCAGGCGGAGTTCCCGCACGGGCAACGTCGTACGGCGGACTCTCTCGTCGCGACGCTCGCCACCCGCGCGGGCATGTTGGTGATGTCAGCTCAGGAACGCAACGCCACACTGGCCCACATCCGCGCGTACCTGGCGACCAGACCAGAGACCGCCGACGGGGAGTTCACCCTGCCGATGCTGACCGCAGTACTGCGTGTCACGCGGCTCCGCGGGGTTGGCGGTTGAGGATGCGGCGCAGGCGGTTCAGGGCCTGATCGGTGAACAGGCCGGTCAGCGCGCCGGTCAGGACCAGGACGGCTACGCCGGCGCTGGAGGTGGATTCGTCGCCGATGCTGATCAGGCCGGTGTTGACGGCGATCACGGAGACGGCGGCGAGCAGCGCGGACCACAGCGGACGCATGATGTACCACGCGACCTGGTGATTCGCGCCGGTCGTGCGGGCGAACGTCATGCTCTGCTGGATGACGCTGCCGACCGCACCCGCCGCGGCGCCCACGATGAGCAGGCTCATGTTCAGGGTGATCGCGAAGTCGACCGGCCAATGAGCCGACCGGCTCGCGACCTGGTGTGGCCCGACGGCCTCCTGGGCTGCGACCAGGTGTTCCGCCAGCCCGTACGCCGCGATGAGACACGGCAGCGCGACGACAGCCTGGGCGATGTTGATCGTGACGATCAGCCGACGGTGAGAACGCCGTACGGTCCTGGTCCGCCTCCGATGTGGTTCGACTGTGTTGCTCATGGCAGTTCCTCCCCTTAATCAGACGGAGTCACCGGCGACCCGCTGCGATACATGAGACGTACAGTGCGAAGCGTGGCTGTTGATGTGGTGACCGAGGTCGTGATCGAGCGGCCGGTGGATGTGGTCGCGACGTACGTCGGGGATCCGTCCAACGCGCCGGAGTGGTACGCGAACATCGAGTCCGTGGACTGGCAGACCGAGCCGCCGGTCGAGGTCGGATCGCGGATGGACTTCGTCGCGCACTTCCTGGGCCGGCGGCTCGCCTACACGTACGAGGTCGCCGAGTTGGTTCCTGGTCGCCGCCTCGTGATGCGCACAGCCCAAGGGCCGTTCCCGATGGAGACCAGCTACGAGTGGTCGGAGACAGACGGCGGCGCGACGCGGATGACCTTGCGGAATCGCGGCGAGCCGAAGGGATTCGCCGGGGTCGCAGCGCCGTTGATGGCAGCGTCCATGCGGCGGGCGAACACGAAGGATCTCGCCCGCCTCAAGCAGCTACTCGAAACGCGCTGAGATCTCTCAGCCTGCCCGCGACTCGGACAGGTGCGGGGCCAGCAAGGTGAGTAGTTGGGTGTGGGCCTCGGGGGAGGCGGAAGCGAGCAGGCCGGGGTGGTGGAGAAGATCTCGTGGGTGAGAGGCTGGGCCACCGCGGCAGGTCAGCGCTGGTACAGCTCGCTGAGATGGCCCTCCGGGTCGACCGACTTCAGGATCGCTCCGGTGATGTCGGCCAGTTGCGCGATCTGCTCACGCGTGAGTACGTCGATGACGTGCCGGCGAACCGTTGCCACATGGCCGGGCGCGGTCGCGCGGATCTTCTTCCAGCCGGCGGCGGTCAACCGTGCATTCGTCGCCCGCGCGTCCTCCGGACAGGGGAACCGCTCGACGATTCCGCGATCCTCCAGCCGCTTCACGACGTGTGACAGGCGGGGGAGGGTCGCGTTCGTTCGCTGGGCCAGCGCGGTCATCCGAAGAGTGCGCTCCGGCGCCTCGGACAGCATGGCCATCACGAAGTACTCGTAGTGGGTCAGCTCCGCGTCGCGCCGCAGTTGGGAGTCGAGGACGCCGGGCAGAAGCTCGAGTACGGCGGCCAGCCGCAACCACGCGGTCATCTCCGTGTCGTCCAGCCATCGAGTGCTCATCTGAACATTCTGGCAGCAAAAGGTTGTAGCTACAACTTTTCTGGGCTACCGTGATGGTTGAACGCACAACCAAAAGGAGCTTGAGCATGACGCACGTCAGCATCATCGGAAGCGGCAACATGGGGCAGGCGATCTCGTCGGTCGTCGCCAAGGGCGGCAACTCCGTCGAGCTGTTCAACTCCAAGGACACGGACAAGCCGGTCACCGGCGACGTCGTGATCCTCGCGGTGCCGTACCCGGCGATCGCCCAGGTCCTCGCCGATCGCGCCGACCAGTTGAGCGGCAAGGTCGTCGTCGACATCACCAACCCGCTGAACTTCGAGACGTTCGACTCGCTGGTCGTGCCGGCGGACGGTTCGGCGGCGGCCGAGCTGGCCGGGAAGCTGCCGGACTCCAAGGTTCTGAAGGCCTTCAACACGACGTTCGCTGCGGCGGTCGCGTCGGGCCAGGTGGGTCAGGTTCCGACCACGGTGCTGATCGCGGGCGACGACGCCGACGCCAAGGCCCAGTTCGCCGGGATCGTCAGCGCCGGCGGGCTGAAGGCGGTCGACGCCGGATCGCTGAAGCGTGCCCGCGAGCTCGAGGCGCTCGGGTTCCTGCAGCTCACGCTCGCGGTCGGCGAGAAGATCTCCTGGACCGGCGGCTTCGCCCTGGTCTGAGGACCCGACCTCTGAGCACCTACAGCAGCAACTACAGCAGCATTAACGCAGGAATGCGAGCCGTACGCCGAGGCCGATGAAGATCCCGCCTGTCGCCGTGTCGATCCGGCGGCGGGCGGTACGCCGGGAACGCAGCCAGCCGCCGATCCGCCCGGACAGCAGGCCGACCGTGCCGTCGACGAGGAACTCCAGCACGATCAGGATCGCGCCGAGTACCGCGAACTGCAGCCACACCCGACCGTGCTCCGGCACCACGAACTGCGGCAGGAACGCGATCGTGAACGTCACCATCTTCGGGTTCAGCAGGTTCGTGGTCAGGCCGGTGAGGTATGCCTTCCGCCCCGACATCGCCGCGCCGGCCGGCGCATCGCCGATGGCGTCGTTGCGGTGCCGGATCATCTGCACCCCGAGATAGATCAGGTACGCCGCGCCGGCGATCCGTACCGCGGTGAACGCGATCGGCACCGCCGCGAACAACGCAGCCAGCCCGGCCGCGGCCACGGCGACATGAACAGCCTCACTCGTGGCAACCCCCGCTGTCGCGAGCAATCCGGCCCGCGGACCGCTGCGCATCCCACACCCGAGGATGAACAACATGTCCGGCCCGGGTGTGATCATCGCGATGGTCGTCGTCAGCAGAAATGCGAGCAGAAGGTGCTGGTCGATGGGCATACCTCGATCGTCGCACAGCCATCGGACAATTCTGGCCGGATCTGGGCAAACGCTTTCCTCATTGATTCAACGATGAAACACTGGGCGACCATGGATGCGCCTCGAGTGATCAATGACAACGGTGCTTGGTGCTGGTTCCAGGACGAGCGGGCCTTGGTCGATCCGGAGAGCGGCCTGCTGGTCGCGGGTTCGATTGCCGCCCCGGAGGGTCCCGGCGGCGACGAACGGGCCGGCAATGTCGAGCTGACCGTCGTGGAGCTGCAGTCAGGCGCGAGCGAGGTCGTCGTACTGCATGAGCAGTTCGAAGCCGACGATCACGACGTCCCGGCGTTGTGGCGGCGGCGGGACGGTCGTTGGCTGGCGGTGTACACGAAGCACAAAACCGACGACCTGACTCGGTGGCGAATCAGCGAGCCCGGCGATCCGCGCAAGTGGGGGCCGGAGCGGACGTTCGACTGGAGCGAGTTCACGGGCGGCCGCGGCGTCACGTACTCGAACCTGCATGAGCTCGACGGCCGCCTCTACTGCTTCGCCCGCGCGGTGAACGACGACCCGTGCGCGCTCGTGTCCGACGACGAGGGCGACACGTGGGAGTACGCCGGCAAGCTGTTCACGCGCCCGAAGGTCGGATACGTCAACGGCTACACGCGTTACGTCTCGACGCCCACGCGCGTCGACCTCATCACGACCGACCATCATCCGCGCGACTACAACAACTCGATCTACCACGGCTATCTGGAGGGTGGTGCTCTGCACCGGACGGACGGCACGGTGGTGGACGCGAGAGCGCTCGACGCCGACGCGCCGTCGCAGGTGGAGCTGACCAAGGTCCTCGCCGCGGACTCGGTCTGGGACGGCGAGCCGATGACGCACTGCTGGACCGTCGACATCCGCCGCGGCGATGACGGCTCGCTCGCGGCGGTGATGCTCGCCCGTCACGACGTACCCGAGAAGCCTGAGGATGCGTTCGCTCGGCAGCACCCGGTGCCGGATCATCGCTTCTTCTACGCACGGCTCGCGCCCGGCGGCACGTGGCAGGTGCAGCAGCTGGCGAAGGCCGGCCACGGTCTGCTCGTGCACGAGAACGACTACACCGGCCTGGTCGCAATCGACCCGTACGACCTCGACTCGCTCTACGTGTCGACGCCGATCGACCCGCGCGACGGCGCCGCACTGAAGCACCACGAGATCTTCCACGCTCGCATGAGCCACGCCGGGACGACCGGGACAGCCGGGACGACATGGACGCCAGTGACCGAGAACTCCACCGTCGATAACCTCCGGCCGATCGTCGCGCCCGGCGATCCGGCGCGCATCCCGCTGCTCTGGTTCCGCGGCGAGATGACGGCCTCGCAGCACTATGCGTGTGAGGTCGTTCTGCTGGATCGCCCGCGACAGACATAATAACAAGCGGTACCATCTCAGCCATGACTGTTCCGGTACGACGGTTGTGGGTGGCGGTGCTGTTCGGATACGTCGCGTTCGGCGCGACGTTGCAGGCGTTGCCGTCGTACGTGCCGGAGAAGTTCGGCGGCGGCGCGCTGACCAGTGGGACCGCGGTCGGGATCGCGTTCCTGGCGACGGCGTGGGGACGGCCGTTCGCGGGCCGGCTCGCCGATGCGGGCTGGTCGCGGCCGGTCGTCCTGACCGGGGGAGTGCTGGCCGCGATTGGGGGCCTCGGGCAACTGCTTGCGCCGGATCTGGTTCTCCTGCTGGTCGCGCGGCTGGTGATGGGTGCGGGCGAGGCCGCGCTGTTCTCCGCGGCTCTGCCCTGGGTGCTGTCGGGTGCGCGGGTGGCGCAGCGCGGGCGGTTGGCCGGCTGGTTCGGCCTGTCGATGTGGGGTGGGTTGGCCGCGGGACCCGTGATCGCGACACTGGCCGGCGCCAAGGTCTGGTGGGTCGTCGTGGGACTGTCGCTGGCGTCGGCCGCGCTGGTGCTGACGACCCGCTCCGACCCGGGTCGGCTCGAGCCGCTGACCAGGATCCGTCGCCCGAGCGATCTCCTCCCGCCCGGCGTACCGGTGCCTGGAGCAACCATTGGCCTGGCGGCCTACTGCTACGGAACGGTCGCCGCCTTGCTCGTACTGCGATTGCGTGCCGGCAACCTCGGCGTCGACGACATCGCGCTCGCGGTGTTCGCGGCGGGATTCCTGGTCACGAGATTTGCCGGCAGCCCGCTGGTCGATCGGTTCGGCGGCCGAAGCGTCGCGGCGACGACCGTGAGCCTCGAGATCGTTGCCCTCGTCGGACTCGCCATGGCCACGGATGACGCGACCGCGATCACCTCCACGGCACTGGCCGGAATCGGCCTGGCGTTGATATACCCGGCCTGTATCTCGATGACGCTCGATCGCGTACGTGGACTGCGGCCGGGTGTCTCGATGGGTGTGATGACGTCGTTCTGGGATCTCGGTGTCATGGCTGCGGGGCCGCTCGGTGGTCTGATTGCCGAACAGGCCGGGTATCAACAGGCATTCCTCGTCGCGGCCGGAGCCGGGATGGCGTGTGTCCTGCTTGCCCTCAAAGTGCCGAGTCGAGGAGTGTCTCCACGATGACCCGCGCCTCCGCGCCGAGCCCGGGATCCTGGTCGACCGCGCTGATCAGCGTCGCACCTTCCAGTACGACGACCAACTGCCGCGCGGCCCGCTCCGGGTCATGAGCCCCGGCATTCGTCAGCAATCGCTCGAAAAGCTCGCGATAGAAGGCGAGATGGTCTCGCGCGAGTCGCCGCGGCGCGCCGTCCTGACCACGGTCCTCGGTCGCGGCATTCATCATCGCGCAGCCGCGGAACCCGGCTTCGGCGTACCAGCTGGCAACGAGGTCGAAGACGGCGAGGATCTGGTCGCGGCCGGGCGGTGCCTGCTCGACCGCCGCGTTGTGCCAGGCACGGACCCGTCGGGTGCGGTCGGCAAGCACCGCTTCGACCAGGCCGTCCTTGGAGCCGAAGTTCTTGTAGATCGTCAGCTTGGACGCACCGGCGGCCTCGACGATCTCGTTGATCCCGGTCGCATGGATCCCGCGCCGGCCGAACACGTCCGCCGCCGCCTTCAGGATCCGGGCCTTCGTCGCCTCGGGGTCCAACCGCTCTCCAGCCTTGACCGGCATCGTCCGACCACCTCCGCACCCCAGCCTACCGAGCTGGACCAAGATGAGAACGATCGGTACTATCAAGACCATGTGGACAGCAGCGGGATTCGAGCACGTGGCCGAGGCCTTCGACCGGAACTTCACGGAGCGCGGTGAGCTCGGCGCGGCATTCGCGGCGTACCACCGGGGCGAGTTGGTCGTCGACCTGTGGGGCGGGGTTGCCGATCCGGAAACGGGCCGGGCGTGGGATCGCAACACGATCCACCTGATGTTCTCCGGGACCAAAGGCCTCACGAGCGCGTGCGTCCTGTTGCTGGTGCAACGTCGCCAGCTGTCGTTGGACGATCCGCTGAGTCGCTACTGGCCCGAGTTCGGTGCCAAGGGCAAGGATCGGATCACGATCGCCGAGGTGCTGTCCCATCAGGCCCACCTGCCGTGGGTCGAGGCCGGGTACGCCGACCTGCTCGACCACGACGTGATGGCAGCACACCTCGCCGCCCAGGCGCCGGCATCCGATCCGCGCGCAGGATTCATGTACCACGCGGTGACGTGGGGCTGGCTTCTCGACGAGCTGGTACGACGGGTCGACGGCCGCACGGTGGGGCAGTTCTTCGCGGAGGAGTTCGCCGTACCGCTGGAGCTCGAGGTGTGGATCGGCTTGCCCGAGGAACTGCACTGGCGAGCGGCGACGATGGTGGCTCCGGAAGGAGTCCTCGTCGACGGCCCGTGGTCGGAGTCGAACCGGCCCAATCCGCTGTGGGTTCCAGGTTCGGAGAAGATCTGGAACAGCGAGGAGTATCGCAAAGCCGGGCTGGCGGCGGTCGGTGGCTACGCGACAGCCCGTGGGATGGCGAAGTTCTACGCCTCTCTCTTGGGAGACGGCGTCCTGTCGCCGGAGATCGTCGAACTCGGTCGCCGGGAGATCCGGCGTGGCATCGAGCCGACGTGGGGACGCCCGATGGTCTATGGCGCCGGCTTCGAGTTGCAGACCGGCGACGGCCCGGCCGACGCATTCGGTCACCCGGGAGCCGGCGGCTCGCGGCACGGCGCATGGCCGGGCCGCGAGACCACCTTCTCCTACCTGATGAACGAGGTCCGCGTCGGACCGGACGAACGCTCGCTCACCCTGCTAGAGGCCCTCAGCCGAGGTAGTCGCGCCACGGGCCGGTGATGGCCAGGGTGATACCCGGCGTCTGGATGTTGACGAACAGCACCTTGCCGTCCGCGGAGAACGTCGGCCCGGTGAACTCCGAGTCGTTCAGCATGTTGCGGGCGATCGCGTACGTCGGTCCGCCCGGCGTCGCGCTCAGCACGTGGCTGCTGGCCTGACCGTCCTCGGCCAGGATCAGCGAGCCCCACGGCGTCACGGTGACGTTGTCCGGGCTGTCGAAGTTCAGGTCGTCGTACTTCGCCTCGGGGCCCTTGTTCGCGGCGGCGTTCTCGGGGAAGTACGTGACCAGCTGGATGGTCTTCGCCTCGTAGTTGTAGAACCACACCATGCCGTCGTGCGGTACGGCGTCGGCCGGCAGGTCAGCGGTGCCGGACTCGGCGTACGAGTTCACGACGTACACGCCCTGCTTGGTGCCGTAGACACCCTCGAACTTCTTGCCGCGAGTGATCTGGCCGTCGGTGAACTGCTTGCGGACCGAGGTCGTCGCGCCGTCGCGGTCCGGCACCGGCACCCAGGTGGTGCGGAACGGACGGAGCAGCTGGGCCGAGGTCAGGTACGCGACATCCGGGATCGGCTTGCCGTCGTCGCCGAGGATCGCCAGCGCCTCGAGCGTGCCGAAGTCCTTGTTCTGCAGGTCCTGCCAGCTGCGCGAGCTGAGCCGGTAGCCGCGCGGCGCCGACCAGCGGTAGAAGGTGCCGTTGGGGCCGGAGGCGTCCTCGGACAGGTAGATGTGCGTGCGGTCCTCGTCGATCGCCAGCGCCTCGTGCGCGTAGCGGCCGAGGGCCTTCAGCGGCACCGGGTGGGCGGTCTTGCCGTCGGCCCAGACCTCGAAGACGTAGCCGTGGTCCTTCAGCCGGGTGGTGCCGTTGGCCTTGTTCTCGGTCTCCTCGCACGTCATCCAGGTGCCCCACGGCGTCGGGCCGCCGGCGCAGTTGGTGATCGTGCCGGAGATGCCGACCCACTCGCCGAGGTTCTTGCCGTCGCGGTCGACGGAGATGACCGTGCAGCCGCCGGCGGCACCGACGCCGCTGTCGTACACGGTGCCCGCGATCTGCGGTACGCCGAGCGGGTTGTCGGCACCGATCTCGTGGTTCTGGATCAGGGTGTAGGTGCCGTGCCGGCTGCCGTCGAAGACCGCGGTGCCGTCGTGCAGGGTCGGCGTCGGCTGACCGCTGGTCAGCTTGGTCTCGCCGGCCTGGGTGACGACCCGGTACTTGAACCCGGCCGGCAGCGCGAGCAGGCCCTTCGGATCGTCGAGCAACGGCGGGAAGGGACGGTGCTGCGGGAACGGCGGGTGGCCGCTGCGCGAAGCCGGCGCGGCTTCGGCCAGCGTCGGTACGGCGCCGACAGCGGTGAATCCGACTCCGGCCGCTCCAACGGCGGCTCCGCGGAGGACGGAACGACGATCGACAGACATGCAATGCTCCTTGGCCGTGCGATAGACAGAAAGGGCGGTTCCCGAGTGCCCCTGATCCAACAGGTCGCCGGCTGACAGGTGGGAAACGGAATCTGAACAACATTCGTGCGATACATCTGCAACGAATACAGCTGTTTCGCCGTCTACTGTGGGAGGTGATGGTGATGCGGACAGTGAGCGTCGTACTCGCGACAGCCTGCCTTTTGGTTGCTTGCGGCAATAACACCGGAACTGACACCGGAACGGGAGGGACTCCTTCGATGACACCCAGCCCCACGAGCAGTAGCAGTACTCCGCAGGGCGGACCCGTCGAGCAGGCCAAGGCCGACCTCGCCAAGCGGCTGAGTGTCGATGCGGCACGGGTGACGCTGGTGAGTTCGGAGGAGGTCACCTGGTCGGACGGCAGTCTCGGCTGCCCGGAGCCGGGGATGATGTACACCCAGGCGCTGGTGCCGGGCGCGCGGATCGTCCTCGAGGTCGACGGTACGCAGTACAACTACCACTCCGGCGCCAACCGTGCGCCGTTCCTCTGTGAGCATCCGCGCTAGCCGGGCCGTTGGAAACTTTCCTGGTGACCGGGTGTATCAACCGGCACCAAGGGTGACTCCGCACAAATGGGGGGATGTCCTCAAGTTGTTGCAGGGGGGAGGACAACGCGAGGGCGCGCAGAGGGGGAGGCTGAGGTGGTGCGGGAGGACCGGCGGTCAGGCCGGTGAGTCCCGCACCGCCTCAGTGCGTCACGTCAGCTGACCGACGTGATCGCGTCGCCGGCCCGCAGTACCGGACCGACACCCGGCTCCGGCTGGGTCAGCGCGAACGCGAGCAAGGCGTCGGCCGCCTGCTTGGCGTTCTCGCCGGTGAGCGACATTCGCCCGGCGATAAGACCCGCCACGAGTGGTGTCGCGAACGACGTACCGCTCCAGCGCGCCATCCCGGCGAACGACCGCAACTGGCCGGCGTTCGGCGGTTCGGTGCACTCGTAGTCGCCGGTGAGGAACGCGTTCACCAGATTCTCGCCCGGCGCGTAGACGTCGACCCAGCCGCCGAAGTTGCTGAACAACGCCCGGTCCCGGCCGTTCTCCGCGAGCGCACCGACGCCGACGGTCTCCGGGAACGCGGCCGGCCAGAAGTAGTCCCGGCTCGACTCGTTGCCGGCCGCGGCGACCAGCGTGAGGCCGTTGACGCGGTTCAGCCGGGTCTTGATGAACACGTCCAGACCGAGCGCCGGCAGGTCGAACCGGGTCCGGGTTCCCGCCGACAGGCTGATGATGTCCGGCGCGAGATCGAGTACTTCGTCCAACGCAGCGGCGAGGTCGAACTCCCACATCGCGCCGGCCGAGGTGAAGTAGCTCTTGACCACGATCTCGACGTTGCGGGCGATTGCTCGCATGACGCCGGCGATGAAGGTGCCGTGCCCGGCGTACGGCCGGATCCGCCCCGAACCGTCGAACGCGTTCTCCGGGTCACCGGTCACACCGTTCAGCCAGTACGCCGCCGGCGCGTCCGACCAGCCGACGTCGAGTACGACGACCTTCACGCCGCGACCGTCCGCGGCACCGGCGGACAGGAACGGTGTCGGCAGCACCGGGTCCGGCGGGATCCCGGGCGGCACCTCCTCCGGCTCGGTGGCCGGACACGGGCTGACGCTGGGCGTCACATAGAACAAGTGCTCGGGCGTGACCACACCGCGTCCGAGCCGCAGGTCGGCGTACTTCAGGAATCGCTGGGTGACAGAGCGGTCCTCCGGCGCGTCGCCCGGAACCTTCTCCGGCAGCAGCAACCGGGTCACGCCGCCGATGCCACCCTCGGCCGGGCGTCCGCCCTGGAACAGTTCGATCACGCGGGTGAGGTCCTCGTCCCGGACCAGGACGACTCCCGTGCGGTACAGATAGTCGACGCCTTCGGGCCGCTTCTCCCAATCCTCGGGATAGACCTCGACCTCGCGTTGGAACGCGGCCAGAATCAGTTCGATCTGAGCGATGTATTTCCGGTCGCCCGATTGATCCGCCATTTCCTTCCTTCCCCCCTCGATGAATACAGCGCTTGATCAGCGCGGCGCCGTTATCATTCCAGAGTGTCGACGCCCGGGGGGAGTGCCGAGGCGGTGGAGAATCTGCTGCCGCTCGCCTTGTCACGTCCGCACGACGCGATCGCTTCCGCGCGCACGGTGCTGGCGAGTGATCCGCTCGCGATCGAGGCGTCGTTCGCGCATCAGGCCTGGGGCATCAGCCTGCGGCAGCTCGGCGACATCCCGGCGGCGGTGCGCGAACTACGTACTGCGCTGCGGCTTGCCGAGCAGTCCGGACGTTCGGAGCGCGAAGCGGATGTCCTTGCCACATTGGGCGCAACGCTCGGTCGGGCGGGCCGGAGTCGCGAGGGTTTGGCGCGACTCGATCGTGCGGTCGAGCTGAGTCGCGGTGCGCTGACCGGGCGGGTGCTGCTGCGGCGTGCCGACGTACTGCTGGTGCTCGGGCGGCATCGCGAAGCGCTCGACGATCTACGGTTGGCGATCGAGCGGCTGCGGCGTTCGGGCGATCAGGTCTGGGAGGCGCGGTCGCGGAACTATCGCGGATTCATCCAGCTCGCGTTGGGTGGCACGAAGCGGGCGGATGCGGATTTCGCCGTCGCCGAGAAGTTGTACGCGGCAACCGGGCAGGAGTTCGAGTACGCCGAAGCGCGGCAGAATCGCGGATTGGTCGCGTACTCGCGCGGCGATCTGCCGTCGGCGCTGCGCTACCTCGACGAAGCGGGACGACGGTTCGCCGCGGTCGGTGTGGTCTGGCCGGATCTCGCGATCGACCGCTGCGGCGTACTGCTCGCCGCCGGGCTCAGCGCCGAGGCGCTGGCCGAGATGGATCAGGCGATCGCCCGGATGGAAGCAGAAGGCGGTACGGCGACCAAGCGGGGCGAGCTGTGGTTCGCGGCAGCGACGGCGGCGCTCGCGGCGGGCGATCCGCAGGCCGCGCAGGACCGAGCGGATCGAGCGCGGCGGTTGTTCTCGGCGCAGCGCCGGGAGTGGTGGTCGGTGCGGTCGTCGATGGTGCAGCTGGAGGCTCGCTATCAGGCCGGTGAGCGCGGTGCGCCGTTGTTGCGCCGGGTGATTGCGACGGCTCGGCGGCTGGACGCGTTGGGTGCGTCGGAAGCGTCGGCGGCGCATCTGCTGGCGGGTCGGCTCGCGTTGGCCGACGGTCGGTCGCGGACCGCGGATCGTGAACTGGAGTTGGCCGGACAGCACAGCAAGGACACGCCGCCGATGGCTCGGAGCGCTGCGTGGCTCGGGAAGGCATTGCGGGCTGAGGCTCGGGGCGATGTGCGCGGGATGTTGTCGGCGTGTGGTCGCGGGCTCGACGCGTTGGACGAGCATCGGCTGACGATGGGCGCGACCGAGTTGCGTGCGTTGGCGACCGGTCAGGGCGCTGAGTTGGCGGAGTTGGCGCTGCGGGACGCGTTGCGGCGGGACGATCCGCGGCGGTTGCTGGTCTGGGGCGAGCGGTGGCGGGCGACGGCGTTGGGAGTACCGCCGGTCAGGCCGTCGGATGACGAGCAGTTGGGCGCTGACCTTGCTGCTTTGCGAGACGTCGTACGGCGGTCCGATGCCTCGCCGGATCCTTCGTTGGAGAAGGAACGCCGGCGGCTTGAGAAGGCCGTCCGGGATCGGGCGTTGCGGGCGCAGGGTGGGGCATTGGGTGGTGTGACGTCGCGGTTCGACGTCGATGCTTTGGTTGATGGGCTGGGCGAGACCGTGCTCGTCGAGTTGGTCGAGGTCGACGGTGTACTGCACGCGGTGCTGGTGCGGGACGGACGCATCACCCGGCACGAGGTGGGGCCGCTGGCCGCGGCCGCCGTTGAGGTCGAGCGCTCTCGCTTCCGCTTACGCTGGCTCGCCCATGCCCGCGGCGCGCGGGGGCGCGAGTATCGGGGGCCTTCTCTCGAGGTGCTGGGGCAGCGGTTGGGCGATGCGATTCTCGGGAGTGTGCAGGAGCTGTTGGGGGATCGGGCGGTGGTGATGGTGCCGCCGGGTCGGTTGCAGGCCCTGCCTTGGGGGCTGGTGCCGGCGTTGGCCGAGCGGCCGGTGAACGTGGTGCCGTCGGCGGCTACCTGGCTACGGGCGCGGCGGTTGCGGCCACCGGCTGATCGGCGGGTCGTGCTGGTGCTCGGGCCGGGCTTGTCAGCAGGCCGGGCCGAGGTCATGCGATTGGCCGAGAAGTATCCGGACGCGACTGTCCTGGCCGACGGTGACGCGACCGCGGAGAAGGTACTGCGCGAGCTCGACGGCGCATGGATCGCGCACATCGCGGCACACGGGACGTTCCGCGCGGACAGTCCGCTGTTCTCGTCGTTGCGTCTCGACGACGGGCCGCTGACCGTGTACGACTTCGAGCGGCTGCGACGAGCGCCGTACCGGATGGTGTTGTCGAGTTGCGACTCCGGGCTGGCGAAGCCGGTCGGTGCGGACGAGCTGTTGGGGTTGAGCAGCAGTCTGATTCCGTTGGGCGCGGCCGGGATCCTGGCGAGCGTCGTACCGGTGAACGATCCGGCGACCGCGCCGTTGATGCTCGCGTTGCACGACAACCTGCGGGCCGGTCAGTCGCTGGCGACCGCATTCGCCGGCGCACGGACCGAGGCCCGTGGCGATCCGGTCACGATTGCCGCGGCGCGTTCCTTTGTCGCGCTCGGCGCCTAGCGACGGGATGTATCAGTAGTGGTTCGGACCGACTCTGTACTAGTGAAGCGGTCCGGTGGGAGAGGGGGCGGCATGCGGGACGACCCGACAGTCGTCGACCTGGTCACCCGGGCCAGGGACGGCGAGAAGAATGCCTGGGACGAGCTGGTGGAGCGATACGCGCCACTGGTCTTCTCGGTGTGCCGACGGTATCGGCTGGCGCCGCCTGATATCGACGATGTCGGGCAGAGCGTCTGGTTGCGGTTGGTCGAGCACCTGCCCGGCCTGCGCGAGCCGGCCGCGTTGCCGGGCTGGATCGCGACGACCACGCAGCGGGAATGCTTTCGGCTGATCCGATCGACCAGCCGGGTCGAGCCGGTCGACCTGGCGGAGTCGCCCGACGTACCCGAGCAGGCGATCGCCGAAGAGGAAGTGCTGCGGCACGAACGCCGGACGATCCTGCGCACCGCGTTCGCCGAGTTGTCGCGACGGTGCCAGCTCTTGCTGGGGTTGCTGATCCAGGATCCGCCGCCGCCGTACGACGAGATCAGCCGGCGGTTGCAGGTGCCGATCGGCAGCATCGGGCCGAACCGCGCCCGCTGCCTGACCAAACTGCGGCAGACGCCCGCGCTGGCGTTGCTGGCGGCGGACGGACCTGATGGTTTCGATCAAGGGACGAGGGGGTGAGAACCGTGATGAATCCGGACTGGAACGACGACGAGAAGTTGATCGATGCCTTGCGGGACGCGCTGGCGTCTTCCGACGAGGTGCCGGCCGCGTTCGTCGACGCGGGTAAGGCGGCGTTCGCGTGGCGGACCATCGACGCCGAACTGGCAGCTCTCACCTACGACTCGGCCTGGGAGTCACTGGACGCGCTGGCGATCCGGTCCGAGAGCGCGATCCTGCGGTCGCTCACGTTCGCCTCGGACGGCTGGACCGTCGAGCTCGAACTGACACCCGAGGCCGTCCTCGGTCAGTTGGATCCACCCGAAGCCGGAGCGGTCAGTGCCCGCGGCGAGAGCGGCAAGCTGGCCTCCACGGATATCGACGATCTCGGCTTCTTCGTCATCCACCCGCCGCCGAACGTTCCATACCGTTTGGTATGCACGACCACGTCCGGCACCACGATCCTGACCGGGTGGATCACGCCATGAACACCTGCGAGTCGTCCGCGAACGCCTTGAATTCAAGGGCGTTCCCGGCCGGGTCGAGGAAGAACATCGTCCACTGCTCGCCGGTCTGACCCTGGAACCGCACATACGGCTCGATGACGAACTCGGTGCCGGCCGCCTTCAACCGCTCCGCGAACGTCTGGAACTGCTCGACGGTCAGGATCAGCCCGAAGTGCGGCACGGGTACGTCGTGACCGTCGACCGGGTTGTGGATCCGCTGCTGCCGTTCCGGGGCGACGTGGGTGACGAACTGGTGGCCGCGCAGGTTCCAGTCGATCCACGTCTCGGAGCTGCGGCCCTGCTCGAGGCCGAGGACCTCGCCGTAGAAGTGCCGCGCCGCGTCGAGGTCGTCGACCGGCATCGCGAGATGGAAGCGCGGGATGGGGGAGTCGAGAACGGTCATGCAGTCATTCAAGCAGCCGTTCAAGCAGTCGTCTCGTGCCGTTGCTCGATCTCGACGTGGGGACGAGATTGCCAGAGCGCCCACTCCGCGCTGACGTCGCCCGCAGTACGCAGCAGCAGCGGGAGGTGGTCGTGCAGCAGCGTGTCGACCGTGGTCTCGGCGGCGTGGACGGTCACGTTCATCGCGGCCCGGACCGTGCCGGTGCCGTCGCGGACCGGCGCCGCCACCGAGCGGACGCCGGGCGCGAGCTCCTCGTCGGCCAGCGCCCAGCCGCGAGCACGGATCTCGGTGAGCTCGTCGCGCAACTGGTCAGCCGTCCGGCCGATGTACGGCGGGAGTCCCGCGCGACTCGGCAAGGCGAGGACGTCGGCCAGCTCGTCGGGGGAGAGCGCGGAGAGCAGCACCTTGCCCTGAGAGGTCTGCGCGGCCGGGAACCTGGTGCCGATGTCGACGCGCAGCGCGATCAGCTTGGGCACCGACACGCGGGCGACGTACACGATGTCCGAGCCGTCGAGTTGTGCCATCGACGACGACTCACCGGTCCTGGCGACGAGCGTCTCGAGATGAGGTTTCGCGATGTCCCAGAGTCCGAGCGAGCCGACGTAGGCCATCCCGAGGGTGAGGACCTTCGGGGTGAGCTGGAAGGCGCCGTCGCTGGTGCGGACGAAACCGAGCTCCTCGAGGGTGAGCAGGAGGCGGCGCGCGGTCGGCCGGGCCAGGCCGGCCGCGGTCGCCACCTCGCTGAGGGACATGGTCCGGCGATCGGCGTCGAAGCAGGCGAGCACATCCAGCCCGCGAGCCAGCGACTCGACGAAATCCGGACCTGCGCCACGCCCTGCCATCTGTTGCTCCTCCTCGATCGACTACCGCTCACCGAAGATGGTGCCACGTGCTTCCCGGGTCGAGTCGGACTTGTAGTCGGTGTACTGGTACGGGTTGTCGAGCACCTCGCCCTTCGGCAGCTCCGGGTTCATCCCGCTCCGCCACGCCTCCTCGCCGAGCGTCGACCGGAGGTAGTCGACGGTCGACTCGACTTCCCGGCGTACGGCGGCCAGGTCGCAGCCGACCAGCTGATGATCGTGCTTCACGACGCGGCCGTCGACGATCACGGTGTGTACGTCGCCGCGCTGGGACTGGAACGCCACCTGGCCGTACGGGTTGATCAGCGGGAAGGACACCGGCGAGCTGTCGTTCTTGATCAGGATGACGTCGGCCTTCTTACCGGGTTCGAGGCTGCCGAGGTCGTCGCGGCCGAGTGCCTTCGCGCCGCCGCGCGTCGCCCAGTCGACGACATGCTCGGCGCGCAGATGGCTGTGGGTCACGGTGGCGCCCTTCATGTGCGCCTCGAGATGTTCGCGGGCCCGGTCGGCGCCGAGAGTGGTCCGCATCGAGCTGAACAGGTCGCCGCTCCACCAGACGCTCGTGTCCATCGACAGCGACACCGGGATGTTGTGCCGGCGGACCTGCCAGGTGGGCGGGTAGCCCTGACCGGCGCTCTGCTCGGACTCGGTGGAGACCGAGATCGAGCCGCCGGTCGCGGCGATCCGCTGGTACGAGTCGGTGGTGAGCGTGGCCGCGTGGACGTAGATGTTCTGCGGCGTCATGAATTCGTTCTCGTGCATCAGCTTGATGCCGTTGTCGTTGGTGGCACCCCACACACCCGCGTGCGTGGTCACGCCCAGCCCGAGCTCCCGCGCCACCTCGAAGGCGGCCTTCTCCGGGAAGGCCGGGTCGCCGGTCACGTCGAAGGCCAGTTGCAGCCCGAGCGTCGAGTCGTCGCGCATCCGCTCCAGGAACGAACGCACCGCCGGGTCCGCGGTCCACTCCCAGGGTCCGGCCTGAATGTTGCCGTAGGCAAGAACGAACCGCCCGGGTACGGCGCGCAGCGCGTCTGCGGCCGCCTCCGCGTGATCGACGCTCTGCAGCCCGTGTGACCAGTCGACGGTCGTGGTGACACCGGCCTCGAGCGACTCCCAGGCCGAGGTCAGGTTGCCGGCGTGGATGTCCTCCGGCCGGAACGTCTTGCCGTGCTCGAGGTAGTACCAGACGAAGTACTGCGTCAGCGTCCAGTCGGCGCCGTACGCGCGCATCGCGGTCTGCCACATGTGCCGATGGGTGTCGATCATGCCCGGCATCACGATGCCGCCGCTCGCATCGATCACCTGCGTGTTCTCGGGGACTTCGAGCGCCGGTCCGACGGCGGCTACCTGATCGTCGACGATCAGGACATCGCCGTTGTCGACGATCGTGTGACGGTCGTCCATGGTCAGCACGGTCCCGCCGCGCAGCAGGATCGGCCGGCCCGCCAGCGGCGTCTCGGCAGTGGTCATGGTTCCCCTCCAGCAAAGTGGCCGGACATGCGTCCGTATGGCGGTCATCGGGGCGATGAGACTCACTATCTGAGCGCCGGAGCGGGGGTGTCAAGGGTTCGGGCCGGTGGTTGACAGCCGAGCGCCGAGCGGCTGAGACTGAAGCGATCTAGCCGCGCGGACACATGTCCGGAACTCTGCTGGGAGGTCGTGTGACGGGTCCGCTCTCGGGACTGCTGGTGGCCGACTTCTCCCGGATCCTGGCCGGCCCGTACGCGACCATGCTGCTGGCCGACCTCGGGGCCGACGTGGTCAAGGTCGAGGCGCCCGGCGGCGACGACACCCGGTCCTGGCAACCACCGGTCCGCGACGGCATCTCGACGTACTACCTCGCGGTGAACCGGAACAAGCGGTCGATCGCGCTCGACCTGAAGGACCCGCAGGATCTTGCGGCGGCGCAGGAGTTGGCGCGGCGCGCGGACATCCTGGTGGAGAACTTCCGGCCGGGTGGGTTGGCCCGGTTCGGGCTGGACTACGAGACCGTTGCCGAGGGCAATCCCAAGCTGATCTACGCCTCGATCAGCGGATTCGGGTCGGGTCCGAAGGGCGCCGCGTTGCCCGGGTACGACCTGATCGTGCAGGCGATCTCCGGATTGATGAGCCTGACCGGCGACCCGAAAGGCGAGCCGTTCCGGGCCGGGATCTCGGTCTTCGACGTGATGGCCGGACTGCATGCCACGATCGGCGTACTGTCCGCGCTCAACGCCCGGCACGAGACCGGTCGCGGCCAGCACGTCGAGGTCAACCTGATGTCGTCCGCGCTGTCCGGGCTGGTCAACCAGTCCAGCGCGTACGTCGCGGGCGGCGTCGTACCGCTGCGGATGGGAAACAGTCATCCGAGCCTGTTCCCGTACGAGCCGCTGCCGTGTGCGGACGGGGAACTGATCATCACGGCCGGGAACAACGGGCAGTTCCGCAAGCTGGTCGAGGTTCTCGGCGTACCGGAGCTGGCCGACGATCCGCGGTTCGACCGGAACGAGAAGCGAACCGCGAACCGCGAGGAGCTGCGGCCGTTGCTGGTCGAACGATTGTCGACCAGGACCAAGCTGGAGTGGTTCCGGGACATCATCGCGGCCGGAGTGCCGTGCGGGCCGATCAACACCGTCGACGGCGGCGTCGCGTTCGCGGAGGACCTCGGGCTGGATCCGGTGGTCACGGTCGGCGGGATTCCCGGCGTGCGCAATCCGATCACGTTCACCGGCGGCACAGGCGGCACGGGGGGCTCGGGCGAGGCCGCGTCGTACCGGCTGCCGCCGCCGTCGCTGGACGAACACGGCGCCGAGCTGAGGAAGTGGCTGGAGGGCCAGGAATGAGCGACGAACACATGGCATCGCCGGCGTTCCCGACCTCGCTAGGTACGTCGAGCGCTGACGAGATCCGCCTGCTCGGGCAGGATCTGACCGCGGATCTGATGGGCAAGGTGGGGTTCGGCGAGCTGGCGTTCTGGCTGGTCGCACTGCGCCGGCCGACACCGTCGGAGACGCGCGTGTTCGAGGCCGTCCTGGTCGCCCTGGCCGACCACGGGTTCACGCCGACCGCGATCGCCGCGCGGGTGACCTACTTGTCGGCACCGGATTCCCTGCAGGGGGCGCTCGCCGCCGGCCTGCTCGGTGGCGGATCCCGCTTCCTCGGCGTGACCGAGGACTCCGGGATGTTCCTCCACCGGGCGCTGGCCGGCGGCGAGCCGCCGACAGACGATTCCGGCTGGGACGAGCTCGCACTCGAACTCGTCAAGCAGTCGCGGGCGAACGGGACCTTCATCCCCGGCCTGGGACATCCGGTCCACAAGGTCCAGGACCCGCGGACGCCGGTGCTCATCAACCTCGCCCGCGAAGAAGGCCTCGAAGGTCCGCACCTCAAACTCTTCCAGGCGATCGGCCGCGTGCACGAGCAGGTGCTCGGCCGCAAGCTGCCGTTGAACGGCGCCGGTGTCTGTGGCGCCGCGCTGGCCGACCTCGGGTTGCCGGTCGAGCTGCTGCGCGGCTTCGCGTTGCTGGCAAGGGCCGCCGGGCTGCTCGGCCAGCTCGCCGAGGAGCGTCGCCGGCCGATCGGGATGGACATCTATTCCACCGTCGACCGCAACGCCGTGTACGTCGATCCGGAATCCTGAAGGAGATCGTATGGCCACAGTCGCCGCCGTGATCGCTTCCACGCATCATCCGTTCTACTACCGGGCCAGCACCGCGACCGGTGCGGACCGGCCGCCGTTCGCCGACGAGTGGGTGGCGAAGATCGAGGCGTTCCGCGAGACGCTGACGAAGGCCCGGCCGGACATCCTGGTGATGGTCGGCAGCGATCACTTCCACCAGTTGTGGCTCGACAACATGCCGCAGTTCCTGGTCGGCAAAGCGCCGTACTTCGACGCGAACTGGTACAACGAGGAGCGCGAGTTCGGGTTGCCGCGGATGCGACTGGCCGGCGACGAGCAGCTCGCCGCGCACATCCTGCGCAACGGGCTCGACGCCGGCTTCGATCTTGCCTTCAGCAACGAACTGCGGATCGACCACAGCATCACCTGCCCGATCATCACGCTGCGCCCGGACGCGGACCTGCCGATCGTGCCGATCTACACGAACATCTTCGCGCCGCCGCTGCCGCGTCCGGGCCGGTTCGTCGAGCTGGGACGGACGATCCGGCAGCTGGTCGAGTCGTGGCCGATCGACAAGCGGGTGGCGATCATCGGCACCGGCCACTTGTCGCTGGAGCTCGGCGGGCCGCGGCAGTTCGGCGAGCACGGGCCCGATCCGGAGTTCGACCGCAGGGCGGTGGACTGGATCGCGAGCGGTGACCTCGACGGGTGCCTGTCCGAGGTAACGCTGGACAGCCTGCATCTACCGGGCAACGCGACCCACGGCTTCATGGACTTCATGCTGATGATGGGCGTCGCGGGTGCGGGCGCGAAGGCGGATCATGTGGACTCGCTCGACCTGTTCCACACCATGGAGGCGTACTTCACCTGGTACCCGAACGGAGTGCCGGAATGAGTAAGTACCTGCTCGACAAGTTCCTCTACACCGTCGATCGCGACCCCGCCCTGGTCGAGCGATACCGGGAAGATCCGGCCGGGACGGTGGCCTGGTGGGAGCGGGAGCGGGCCAACGAGATTCTGAACTGCGCGGTGGCGGAGAAGTCGACCTGGCTCTCGTTCACCGACGAAGAGCGGAAGGCCCTGCGGGAGCATGACCACGTCGCGCTGTTCGGGCTCGGCGCGCATCCGTTCCTGACGCTGACGCTGTTCATCGCGATGTTCGAGCGGGACCACGGACCGCTCGAGTACCAGAAGACGTACGGTCGCGTGCTGCAGGAGCACTACTCTCTGCCCTATCCCGACATCGCCACCTGAGGAGGACGCGTGCGAGCCGCAGTACTGCACACTCATGGCGAACCGCCGAAGCATGTCGAGCATCCGGAACCGGTTGCCCGGGAGGGCATGTCGATCGTGCGCGTGACGGCCGCGCCGGTCGTTCCGCTGGACCTGTTGTGCGCTTCCGGTACGTCGTACTTCGGGCCGCCGGCGTTGCCGTATGTGCCGGGTGTGCAAGGTGTCGGCGTGGTCGAGCAGTCCGAGGCGATGACGCCGGGGACGCGGGTGTTCTTCGCGACGTCGGCCGGGATGGCCGCGGGGGACGGCAGTTTCGCGGAGCGGGCCGCCGTACCCGATGCGGACCTGATTGCGTTGGACACACCGGTAGCTGACGCGGCGGTGGCCGCGATCGGGTTGTCCGGGGTGGCCGGCTGGATGACGTTGACCTGGCGGGCCCGGCTACAGCCGGGGGAGCAGGTCCTCGTGCTCGGCGGCGGTGGTGCCGTGGGCCAGGTCGCGATCGGCGCGGCCCGGGTGCTCGGTGCGTCACGAGTCGTCGCCGTCGCCCGGTCGGACGCGTCGAAACAGCGTGCGCTCGCGGCCGGTGCGGACGAGGTGGTTGCCGCGAGCACCGATGTCGACGAGCTGACGAGCCGGCTCGGCGCCCCGTCGTACGACGTGGTGATCGACTCGGTCTTCGGAGCAGCCGCGACCGCCGCGGCGCGGGTGCTCGCTCCGGACGGCCGGCTCGTCAATCTCGGCGGATCGTCGGGGGACGAGGCGGTATTCTCGTCGGCCGTACTGCGGGGCCGGTCGGCGAGTGTGCTCGGCTACACGAACAACGCGCTGACAGCGGACCAGCGGCGAGAGGCGTTGACCGCTGTACTGCACCATGCGGCTTTCGGCGCCATCACGGTGGCTCACGAGACCGTCACGCTCGACGAGGTCGCGGAGGCGTGGAAACGCCAGGCCGCCGGCGAAACCAGCGGCCGCCTCGTGCTGACGATCACACCAGCCGAGTAACCAGACCGTAGTCCTTCGCTTCGTCCGCGCTCAGGACGCGGCCCGGGTCGAGGTCGGTCGCTACCTCGTCGGCGGATCGGCCGGTGGCGTTGGCGATCAGGTCCCGGAGGCGGGCGACCTGGCGCTCATGCTGGTCCGCCAGGGTGGCGAGCTGGTCGGCGGTGCCTTCGGCGGCGAACCGGGGCGACGACAGGACGAACATGGTGTGGCGGTGAGCCTCGCGCCGTCCGGCCGCCGCGAGTACGGCGATGGCCGGACCGCGAAGGGTGCCGCGGGCAACGGCATGGACCGGTGAACCGACCAGGTCGATCGCGGCGGCGAGCGCGAGCGCGGCTTCGAGCTCGGACTCGGCGGAGGTCAGTTGCAGGGTGACCGGGTCGTTGCTGTAGGCATCAAGCAGCAGGAGCTGCGCGGTCACGTGACTCGCGAGTGCGTCGTCCAGCCGGCCACTGACCAGGATGGTCCGTTGTGCGAGCAGCCGGTCGGCAAGCTCGCGCTCGAGACTGATCGACGTCGGCTCGTACCAAGTGGGCAGGATCGGCTGAGGGGCCGGCTGGGGCGGCCCGGGCCTGGGTGGGGTCGCGGGTCGCGGGCTCGGGATCTCCGGGCCCGGCGGCCAGGTCGCGGCGGGCTTCTCCAGGTGCATGATTTTCCTCCCGGTTGCTTCCTTCCCCACCACCCTGCGCCACCCGAACCGCCGCGAGAAGACTCTTCCGCTGTCAGCAGACGAGTCAGCTGAGGGCAGACACGGCGGCGACGATCCGGTCCCAGAAGGCGGCTTGGTCGAGGGTGACGGCGATTCGCGCGTTGGGTGGGCGGCCGGTGTAGCCGTCGAGGTCGACGACGGTTGCGCCAGAGGTCCACTCACCTTGGGTTTCGATGACGAGGTTTGCTTCGACGCAACCGACGATCGCCGGATCGATCACCCGCGCGACCGCGACCGGATCGTGCAGCGGCGGTGACTCGAAGCCGAACAGCTCCCGGTACGTGGACGCGAAGAACGTCATCCACTCGATGCACACCCGCGCCAACGGCGTCCCGAGCTGCTCGAAGCGCGTGAGGACGTCGGCCGTCACCAGCGCCTGATGCGTCACATTCAGCCCGCACATCGTGAACGGCACCCCGGACCGTACGACGAGATCCGCCGCCTCCGGGTCGACGTACGCGTTGGCCTCGGCGAGCGGGGCGATGTTGCCGCGGTCGGTGGATCCACCCATCCAGACGATCTCGGTGATGTTCGCGGCCAGGGCCGGTTCGTCGGCGAGCAGTCGCGCGATGTTCGTCAGCGCCCCGGTCGCCACGATCGTCGCCGGCGTCGTCCGCAGTACGTCGGCCAACAGCTCGTGGGCGGAGTACGGCGACTCCGGCACGGACGGCTCGTCGTCGAAGAGCGGCCCGTCGAGACCGGTCTTTCCGTGGACGTCGTCCGCGATGCGCAACCGCCGGACCAGCGGCCGATCCGCACCACGCGCGACCGGGATGGCGGACCCGCCCGCGAGCGACAGCACCCGGCGCGCGTTCACCGTGCATTTGTCGACGGTCTGGTTGCCGGCCACGGTCGTCACCGCGAGCAGGTCGACGGCGGGATCGGCTACCGCGAGAAGGATCGCCATCGCGTCGTCGTGGCCGGGATCACAGTCGAGGATGAGAGGTACGGGAGTAGGCACAGCCATGCGCCAGGGTACGACGCTGGAGTTGTTGCTGTTTCCGGGACGGTTCAGGTCCTATGTTGGCTTCATGAGCGAGAAGGATCAGCCGCCGCCGCAGGACCAGTCCACGGCCGACCGCGGGCCCGGCTCCGGTCGGGACTCGGGTCCGGGGGATCGCGGCGACGGATCGCAGCGGCCTCCGCACAAGCCGTGGCGGACCGAGGGTCTGCCGCCCGGGCACGGTGACGGCGACAAGCCGCGCCGCCCGAAGTGGTGGAAGTGGGCCGCGTGGATCGTCGGCGGGTACCTCGTGCTGTTCCTGCTGACGACGATGCAGGACCAGATGTCGGGCGCCCAGCAGACCATCGCGTACACCGACTTCACCGCCCAGGTGCAGAAGCACAACGTCGCCGAGATCTTCGCCCGCGGCGACACCATCCAGGGCCGGCTGAAAGCGGCCGCGCCGGTGCCGGGCAAGACCGACCAGACCTACACGAAGTTCACGACCGAGCGGCCGACGTTCGCCAACGACAACCTGTACGGCGACCTGCAGAAGGGCGGCGCCACGGTCCGGGCGACCCCGGTGGTCGCGCAGCGCGGCGTACTGCTGAACCTGCTGATCTCGCTCAGCCCGTTCCTGCTGATCGCGGCGTTCTACTGGTGGTTGTTCCGGCGCCAGCGCGCCTCCGGCGGTCTCGGTGGTATCGGCGGGTTGTTCGGCGGCAGCGGCCAGCAGAAGAAGCCGGTGGATCCGAGCACGGTGCGGGTGACGTTCGCCGACGTCGCGGGGATCGACGAGGTCGAGGCCGAGATCGAGGAGGTCGTCGACTACCTCAAGGATCCGGACAAGTACCGGCGACTCGGTGCCCGGGCACCGAAGGGCGTCCTGCTCGAGGGCGCACCCGGCACCGGCAAGACGCTGCTGGCCCGCGCGACCGCGGGCGAGGCCGGCGTTCCGTTCTTCTCCGCGAGCGCGTCGGAGTTCATCGAGATGATCGTGGGCGTCGGCGCGAGCCGGGTCCGGGAGCTGTTCGGTGAGGCACGCAAGGTGGCGCCGGCGATCATCTTCATCGACGAGATCGACACCATCGGCCGCGCGCGCGGCGGCGCCCGCTCGATCAGCGGGCACGACGAGGGTGAACAGACGCTGAACCAGATCCTCACCGAGATGGACGGCTTCTCCGGTACCGAGGGTGTCGTCACGCTCGCGGCCACGAACCGCGCCGACGTCCTCGATCCGGCGCTGCTGCGGCCCGGACGGTTCGACCGCACGATCACCGTGAACGCGCCCGACCAGCCGGGTCGCGAGGCGATCCTCAAGGTGCACGCGCGCGGCAAGCCGCTCGCGCCGGACGTCGACCTGAACGCGTTGTCCAGATCCACCCCGGGGATGACCGGCGCCGATCTCGCGAACCTGCTGAACGAGGCAGCCCTCGCGGCGGCGCGGCAGGGCAAGTCGCAGATCACCCAGCGCGATCTCACCGACGCGCTCGAGAAGATCCAGCTCGGTGCGGCGCGGAACGTGGTCATGCCGCAGGAGGAGCGCCGGCGGACGGCGTACCACGAAGGCGGGCACGCCCTGCTCGGGATGATCCAGATGGGCGCGGATCCCGTCCGCAAGGTGTCGATCATCCCGCGCGGCCGTGCGCTCGGCGTGACGCTGTCGACGCCGGACACCGACCGGTACGGGTACGACGTGGAGTATCTGCGCGGCCGGATCATCGGCGCACTCGGCGGGATGGCGGCCGAGCAGGAGGTGCTCGGAGTCGTGACCACGGGCGCCGAGAGTGACCTGGAGACGGCGACCCGGATCGCCCGCTCGATGGTCGGACGCTGGGGTATGTCCGACGCGATCGGGCCGGTGTCGATCCTTCCGCCCGAGGGCGACGCGCGGACGGCGGGTGTGTCGGACGAGCTGCTCAACACCGTCGACGCCGAGGTCCGGAGCCTGATCGAACAGTGCTACGCCGAGGCCCGCCGCCTCCTGCGCGACAACCGCCCCCGCCTCGACTCCATCGCCGAACAACTCCTCCTCCACGAAACCCTCGACGAAGCCGACGCCTACGCCGCCGCCGGCATCCCCCACGAGACCCCCGCAGCCACCACCGCCCAACCACAACCAGCCCCCCGAGACGGCGCCTGATCAGCCTCCTGCCGGCGCTGGTTGGGTGCGGCGCCGGGCAGGAGGTCGCCCTGATCTTGGGTGCTTATCCGACAGTTACCGTTTGCTGTAGATCGTTGTAGCCGGTGGTTGGTTGCCAGGTGCCGTTGTTGGCGAGTTGTACTGCGTAGACGGCGTTGTAGGTCTCGGTGGAGCCGGGTAGGTGGGACTGGGACTGGAGCTTCGGGTCGGCGATGTTGAGCAGGACCTTGTACTTGCCCGCGGGCACCTTGACGCTCCAGTTCAGGCTCACGGTTTGGCCGGCGCCCCAGCGGCGCGGGTCGGCCGGAACGTTGATGCGGTAGGTGTGCTTGGAGTTCTGGAACACCAGTTGCACCTGCCGCGGGTTGTACGGCGCTGCCCAGCCGTCGTTCCGGATCTTCACGCCGACGTCGACCTTGCCGTGTGACTGCGAGACCGTGGACTCAGTCAGCGCGAACCGGTAGCCGAGCTTCTGCTTCGCGATGTTGATGTTGTCGCCCCAGCTGGCCAGCACGTCCGGGTGGTACTCGATGTTCAGGAACGAGAAGTGCAGCTGTGCCATCTCGGCCGCGGCGGACGGCCACTCCGAGCGCGGTGCGTCGACACCGCACGTCTCGCCGCCCTCCGGCACATAGTTGGTGTCCTGGGCAACGAAATCCTTGTCCAGCTGGAGCGGGTCGCTCAGGTAGGTCCCGAAGTCGTCCGGGCTGGCCAGGAAGCAGTCGTTGTGCTGCCCGATCCGCGCGACCGCGGTCCCGTTGTAGGCCTGCTGCGCGGTGAGACCGCCGGCGGTCCCGGTCGGCAGGCCGTACGTCCGTTGCTTCATGTACGGCGTACGCACCTGGACCATCTTGTCCTTCGGCAACGCCTGGAGCAGCGCGTCGATGACCGCCTTGCGGTCGGCCCAGTTCTGGTCCGACACCTGGCTCGGGTCAGCCGGGTTCGAGAAGTAGTCCGTGTAGTAGCCCTCACCCCAGAGGCCGACGAAGCCGGACTGGACGACCGCGATCATGTCGGCGTTCTTCCGCAGGATCGGCGTCAGCTGCTTGATCTGCTTGACGACCCGGGCGACCGGCGCGTCGCCGTACGGCGTCGGCGGCGGCCAACCGTCACCCGGCAGCGCGTAGGCGAACCGGACGATCATCTTCACCCCGGCGGCCCGGGCGGTGTTGAAGTCGGCCTGCATCAGGTCGAGGTAGTGCTGGTCGATCACGTCCTGCTTGGCGAACTTCTCCAGATAGAACAAGCGGAGGATCTGAGTGATGTGTTCCTGCGTCCGGAAGTTGCGGAGCTTGGTGACGTCGAGCGGGACGTAGCCGGAGTTGTCGGCGTAGTAGTGCGTCTCGGCGTGGTGGTAGAAGCCGCGTTCCTGATTCGAGATCACTTGGTCGGACGTGCTGTAGGTGACAGTAGTGCTCGGGGGAGCGGGGTGTGCCATTGCGGTCTGGGTCGGTAGCAGCAACCCAACCACCGCGAGGCTTGCGGCAAGCCGTCTCATGCGGATCTCCTCGGACTAGCTGACGGTGAGCGTGTGCAGGAGCGAGTTCATTCCGGTCGTCGCGTCCCAGGTGCCCTGGTTCGCGAGGTGGATGGAGTACTCGGGGCGAGTGGACAGAAGAGGATCCGGCAGGTTCAGCAGCAGGGAGTACGAACCTGCCGGAAGATTCGTGGGCAGCGTGAGGGTCTGCGACACCGTGGTCGACGTACCCGCCGTCCAGCGGCGCGGGTCGGAGTTGATCGCGAGCTTGTACGTCGAGCCGGACGACGTGTTCCGCAGTACGAGCTCGAGGTTGCGGGGGTTGAAGGGCGTCGCGTAGCCGTCGTTGTGGACGGTGAACGAGATCGGCAGGCTGCCGTCGGCGGAGGCTGTCGCGGGATAGGTGCCGGACTCGAGGCGGAAACGGTAGCCGAGGTTCTTGCTGATGTCGGCGAGGCAGCCGCCGGTGTTCCACGAGTTGAGGACGGTCGGCTCGTAGTCGGTGTTGATGAACGACCAGTGGAACTGCGCGAGCTCGCCGGTCGCGGTCGGGCAGCTCGAGCGCGGCGGGTTCGAGCCGCAGGTCTCGCCGCCCATCGGGACGTACGTCGTGTCGGCCTGGAGGTACGGATACTCGACGGACGTGTTCTCATACGTGCCGAAGTCGTCGGGGCTGGCGAGGAAGCAGTCGTTGTGGTGACCGATCCGGGAGACGGCCGAACCGTTGTAGGCCGTCCCCGCTTGTACGGCGGTCGTCGAGTACATGGTGCGCTTGAACTTCGGCGTACGGAGCTGGATCATCCGCGTCGACGGGACGACGCTCAGCAGCTTGTCCGTGACGGCCTTGCGGTTGGCCCAGTCGGTCGACGTGACCGTGCCCGCGTTGCCGAAGTTCTGCGTGTAGTACCACTCGCCCCAGGCGCCGATGAGACCTGCTTGCACGACGGCGATGACGTCCTTGCCGGAGTTGAGGTACGGCGCCAACTGGTCGAGGTGAGCGAGGATCCTGTCCTTCGTGGTGTCGTCGCCGGCGGTCGACGTTGTGTACGCGAAGCGGAGGACCATCTTCAGACCGGCCGCGCGTACGGTGTCGATCTGCTGCTGGAGCTGATCGAGAGCAGCTTGTGCGATCGGGCCGTTCTTGTACTCCGCCAAGTAGAAGACGCACATCACCAGCGAGATGCCCTGACCAGTGCGATAGCTCTGCAGGGTGCTCTGGGAGAAGTCGGCTTTGTCGCAGTCGCCGGTGTGGTGGTAGAACCCGCGCTCGGGATTGGCGACGTTCTCGGACGACGCCGTGTAGGTCGCGGAGGTGCCGCTGATCGTCGCCTGGGCGGGGGAGACCAGCAGGGCAGCAAGTAGTGCACCGGTGAGGAGTGCGCTGAGCAGGCGGAACGGACGCATCATGATGCTTCCTCTCGCTGGGCGGGGCGATGGAATAATCATGGAGTCCAGGAAAATTATGTCAAGGTCTCAGGCCGGTCCTGATCGTCGCCTCGACCTCGTCGAGCGCGAGTCGTACGGCGCCGAGCGCGACCCCTTCGTCGGCGAACGCCGACACCCGGATCTCGGGCGTCCGCAAACACCACCGGTCCAGCTCCCGCCGTAACGGCTCGACCATCACGTCCGCCGACCGCGAGAACCCGCCCCCGATCACCACCAGCTGAGGATCCAGGGTCAGCACCAGAGCCGAGGCGCCCACGGCCAGATCGCGCACGTATCCGCGCACTGCTCGGGTGGCGTCCCGGTCACCTTCCCGCGCGGCGAGGAACACGCTCTCGAATCCGGCGGACGTCGAGGCGTTCTCGAGCCAGCTCTCGAGGTGTTTCGGGGCTTGTAGCCACCCTGCGGCAGGGAGGGCGCCGATCTCGCCGGACCAGTTGGCGAAGCCGCGGTGGAGTTTGCCGTCGATGATCAACCCAGCGCCTGTTCGGAGCCCGGCCAGCAGGAACACGACATCCTTGGCGTAGCGGGCCACCCCACGCCAGGTCTCGGCCAGGGCGGCCAGCTTGCAGTCGTTCTCCACCCGGACGGGTCCGGGGACCAGGCGGCGTACATGAGCGGCCAGGTCGACGCCGCTCCACTCCGGGAGCGAGTCGGACAGCATCACCTTGCCGGAGCCGTCGACGAGCCCGGTGGTCGCCACGCCTGTGGACCAGATCTGACCGGCCTCGACGCCCGCGCCGGCCAGTGCCTTGGCCACGCACCGGTCCATCACCGCGAGTCGCTCCCGCCGGCCCGCCTCGGGATCGACTGTGATGCGCGTCTGGTTCAGCACCTCGCCGTCGAGGTCGGTGACGAGAGCAAGCGCCTTGTGTCCGCCGATGTCCACCCCGAGCAACCGGCCCGCCCCGGCGTTGAACCGGTACCGTCGCGCGGGCCGCCCGACCGACCCCGACGCCGGCGCGACCTCGGCCAGCCACCCGCGTCCGAGCAGGTCGCGTGCAACATCTTCGGTCGACGCGCGCGACAACCCTGTGCGCTTCGACAACTCGGTCAGTGTGAGCGGCTGATCGCCCCGCAACTCCCGCAGTACGGCGGATGCGTTGAGTTGACGCAACCGCGAGAGATCCCCGCCGACAGGCTCCTCACTCATCGCGGCTCCTCTAGTTATCCAGGACTCCCGGATAACTATAAGCACTCCGGCTGCGCACGGATCTCAGCGTGTGAAAGGGCGCGCCGCACCCCTGTCCAGCCCCCTGACAACGTTGTACCGTGATCTGCCGACGGTCGATCCGAAACGTTTTCGCATCAGGAGGACCAGGTGTCCAACCCACTGAAGATCGCCACCCTCAGCTTCTGGCATGTGCATGCCGGCGACTATTCGAGGCAGGCTCAGGCGCACCCCGGGACGGACCTGGTGGCCGTCTGGGACGACGATGCCGAGCGCGGGAAGTCCGCCGCCGAGCAGTTCGGCGTCGAGTTCACCGGCGACCTCGACGCATTGCTGGCGCGCGAGGACCTCGACGGTGTGGTGATCACGACGCCGACCAATGTCCACCGCGACGTGATGGTCAAGGCGGCCCGGGCCGGCAAGCACATCTTCACCGAGAAGGTGCTCGCGCCGACGGTCGCCGAGGCCGAGGAGATCGTTGCCGCGACCGACGAAGCCGGCGTGAAGTTGATCGTGTCGCTGCCGCGGCTCTACCACGGCTACACGCAGGCGATCAGCGAGGTCATCGACGACGGCACGCTGGGCACGATCACGTACGGCCGGGTCCGGCTCTCGCACGACGGCGCCATCCCGCGCGACGGTGTCGAGGGCTGGCTGCCGCAGCGGTTCTTCGAGCCGTCGACCGCGATCGGCGGCGCGCTGACCGACCTCGGCTGCCACCCGGTGTACCTGACGCAGTTGTTCCTCGGCGCGCAGCCCGACACGGTCAGTGCGACGTACCGGTCGATCGCCGAGCGCGGTCTGGAAGACAACGCTGTCGTGGTCGTCGGATACCCGGACCAGAAGATCGGTGTGATCGAGGCCGGGTTCGCGAGCCCCAACCCGTTCACGATCGAGCTGTTCGGCACGGACGGGACACTCACGTACACCGACGCGGGCAATGTGCTGCTGGTGAACGGTGAGCAAGTGGACGTCCCGGAGCACTCGACCGATGCGTTCGCGCAATGGGTCGACCACATCAACAACGGGACCCGCGCGGACGACAACATCGCGCGCGCAGTCGAGTTGACCCGTTTGGTGGTGGCTGCGAACGAATCCGCCAAGACCGGTAACGCCATCGCCTACAAGTGAGGAGACAGTCATGCTCAAGGTCGGACTGATCGGGGCTGGCGGGATCGCCTCGGCGCACATCAAGGGTTACCGGCAGCACGCCGACAAGATCGGCGTGACGGCGGTCGCGGACGCGGTCGAGGAGACGGCGCAGAAGCGCGGCGAGGAGCTCAGGGCAACGCCTCACACGGACTATCGGGAGATGCTTGCCAGCGAGGAACTCGACGCGGTCGACATCTGTCTGCCGCACCACTTGCACCGGGACGCGATCGTCGCGGCCGCCGAGGCCGGCAAGCACATCCTGTGCGAGAAGCCGCTGTGTCTGTCGGCCGAGGAAGCAGCCGATGTGCGCAAGGCGGTTGTGAAGAACGGCGTGACTCTGATGTGCGCGCACAACCAGTTGTTCATGCCGGCGGTGGCGAAGGCCAAGGAGTTGCTCGAGGCCGGGACGATCGGCACGGTCTACGAAGTACGGACGACCGACAGCTTCTACAACGACTTCGACCCGAGTTCGATGGGCTGGCGGGCGAGCAGCAAGACGAGTGGCGGCGGCGAGCTCATTGACACCGGGTACCACCCCACCTATCTGATGCTGCACCTCGCCGGCGGGCTGCCGGTCGAGGCGACCGCCATGCTCTCCACGCACCGGTTGAAGTTCATGGAGGGCGAGGACTCCGCGCAGGTCCTGATCAAGTTCGACAACGGAGTCGTCGGTCAGCTGGTGACCAGCTGGGCATACGAGCCGGCCGCCTCCACCGAGCGGTTCTCCGCCGTCGGCGAGCTCGGCTCACTGACCAGTGACGGTACGACGCTGTCCTACCGCCTGCGGTCCGGCGAGACCGAGACGTTCGACTTCGAACCGGTCGACACGTTCGTCGCCGAGATCGGCCACTTCGCCGACTCCCTGCTCGGCAAGACCCGTCCGCTGCACACCGAGGAGGAAGGGATCGCCGTCCTCGGCATCCTGCTCGCGGCGTACGAAGGCTCCCGGTCGAAGACGATCGCGCCAGTGCTCAAGGTCTGAGCAGTTCTAGGCCTCGAAGTAGAACCCCTCCGCCAGGTCCGCGAGGAGGTCCGGGTGCGTGGGCTGCCAGCCGAGCAGCTCGCGCGTCCGGGCCGAGGACGTCGGTGTGTCCATGGTCGCGAAGTGGGCGAGGAAACCGAGGTACTGCGGTGCGTCCTCCGCCGTCACCGAGCGGGCCGGAAGATCGAGCCCCGTCCCGATGGCCTCCGCAATCGTGCGGAACTCGATGCCCTCGTCCTGGACGGCGTGCAAGCGGCTGCCCGCCGGTGCCGACTCGAGGGCCAGCCGGTAGAGCGTTGCGGCATCGAGCGTGTGCACGGACGGCCAGCGGTTGGCCCCGTCACCGACGTACGCCGAGAAGCCGTTCTGGCGGGCGAACGCGATCAACGAGGGCGCGAAGCCGTGGTGATCGAGCCGGCTGTGGGTGATCTGCGGTAGCCGGACGATCGACGAACGGACGCCCTTGGCCGCGAGCTCGACGACGAAGTTCTCCGCGTCGATCCGGTACCCGCCGGACGGATCGAAGTCGTCCTCGGTCCCGGTCCGGTCCTTGACGATGCCGGCGAGCATGCCGGTGCCCGACGTACTGACCAGGGGCTTGTCGGTGCCGGCGAGAGCGTCGCCGATCGCCTGTAGTGCGGCGAGGTCGGACGCGGCAGCGGCGGCCAGATCGCCCGCCTGCATGGCGTCGTGGCGGAACGCGAGGTGCACGACGCCGTCCGCCGCGGCAGCCGCCGCCTGCAGGCGATCGAGGTCGTCGAGGTCACCGCGAACCACCTCGGCGCCCCAGCTGGTCAGGCGCTTCGCCGACTCGTCGGAGCGGGCGAGACCGAGAACCGAATGGCCGTTGTGCAGGAGTTCCGGGACGACGGCCGAACCGACGTGCCCGGAAGCTCCGGTGATGAACACGCGCATGGGAGATCCCTCCAAGTGATGTCATTGACTGACATCACAATGCTACACGTTCTGATGTCAGTCAATGACATCAGCTAGGATCGACCCATGGGACGGTGGGAACCGGATGCCGCCGGGCGGCTGCGTGAGGCGGCGATGGCGCTGTACGCCGAGCGCGGGTTCGACGGCACGACCGTCGCCGACATCGCCGACCGGGCCGGTGTCACCGCGCGCACGTTCTTCCGGCACTTCACGGACAAGCGCGAGGTGTTGTTCGCCGGATCCGAGCTTCTCGAACAGTCGATGGTAAAGGCGCTGGCCGATGCTCCGGCGGACGCGGGGCCGATGGAGGCGGTCGCGGTCGCCGTCCTGGCGTCGGCCGAGTTCTTCGACGACATCCCCCGGGAGTACTCACGCCGCCGTCAGGACCTCATCAACGCGACCCCCGAGCTGCGCGAGCGTGAGCTGATCAAGATGGCCGCGCTGACGTCCGCGCTCACCAAGGGCCTGCTCGAGCGCGGCGTGGCGGCCGACGTCGCCCCGCTCGCGGCCGAGACCGGGGTCGCGGTGTTCCGGGTGTCGTTCGAGCGATGGATCTCCGACCCGGACGGCGAACCGATCGTCGACGTCATTCGGTCGACGCTGAAGACACTGAAGACCCTCTAGACGCTGTCTGGCCTGACTGTTTGACGCTCTCGTCCCAGGAGGCGACGGCGACCAGCGCGACACAGGTGGCGGCGATGAGGGCGAGGTCGGCCACCGAGCCGACCTGCGGGGTCGCGAGTGGCAGGAGCAGCAGGACCACGACGCCGGCGAACGACGTACCGAGGTGGACACGGGACGGCTCGGAGATGATCCGGTGCACGCCCCACAGGAGCGCGACGAAGCAGGCGGCCGGCACGGCGACGGAGTAGCTCGCTGCGGTCGGGGAGATGTGCAGGTCGTGGCTGGTCTGCTCGACGACGACCTCGAGGCCGGCGCCGAGCGCGGCGAGCGACGCGAAGATGCCGTAGTGGCCGTAGCCCCAGCGGTACGAGCGATCCCGGCGTTCCTCGAGCCGCGGACCAGCCGGGCGCAGGAAGTACAGCCACCACAAGGCGAACAGGATCACCAGACCGCACGCGGCGACCGCGATCAGCTCGGCACTGACCTCGGTTTCCTCGACAGCACGCCGTACTGCGTTCGACGAGGCCAGGACCGCCTCGCCGAGCAGGATGATCGTGAACAACCCGTACCGTTCGGCGATGTGGTGGGGGTGCCAGTGCGTCGCCCGCGGTCGCTCCGCCCAGAGCGGCACCGACAGCTCGAGGATCGCGAGGACGATGAATGCGATGAGCAGCACGGTGTCGGACGCGCCAGTGTCGGCCAGATACAGCCGCCCGAACCAGCCCACCTGCAATGCCCCGATGCCGAACGCGTAGCGGAACGCAGTACGGCGTGAGTCCCGCTCCTCGATGCCCGCCCGAAGCCAGAGCGAGATCAGCCCGAGCCGCATGACCAGGTAGCCGGTCGTGACCATCACGTAGTCGCCGTGGTCCGCGGCCGCCGGGACGCCCGCCGCGAGCAGCAGCACTCCGGCCATCTGCACCATGGTCAGGATCCGGTACGTCACGTCGTCGGTGTCGTACGACGAGGCGAACCAGGTGAAGTTCATCCAGGCCCACCAGATCGCGAAGAACACCTGCAGGAACGGCAGCACGCCGTCGCCGCCGTGACCGGCCGCGATCGTCCGCGCGAACTGCTCGGTGACCGCGGCGACCGCGACCACGAACGTCAGGTCGAACAGCAGTTCCAGCTGGCTGGAGACCCGGTTCGGCTCGTCGATCGGCCGTGCGGTCATCCGCACGCGGATCCGGACCGTGGCATTCGGCACGGTGTGTCCCTTCGTCAGACCTCGGCAGGCATCGTCAACCAGTGAGACAGGACACAAGCCTCAGGTGTGACTGTCACAAGCCCGGTGGGTGCCCTGTCTTACCTGATGACAGCGCAAAGACACGGACAGACAACCGAAGGGGATCTGCGATGAAGATCGTCATCATCGGCGGCACCGGACTGATCGGCACGAAGCTGGTGGCGAAGCTCACCGAGCACGGCCACGAGGCGGTGCCGGCCGCGCCGAGCACCGGTGTCAACACCATCACCGGGGAAGGCCTGGCCGAGGTGCTCAAGGGCACCGACGTCGTGATCGACGTGGCCAACTCTCCGTCGTTCGAGGCCGGGCCGGTGATGGAGTTCTTCAAGACCTCGACCGGCAACGTCCTGCAGGCCGAGGACGCGGCCGGGGTCCGGCACCACGTCGGGATCTCGATCGTCGGCACCGAGCGGATGCCCGAGAACGCGTACTTCGCCGCGAAGATCGCCCAGGAGGAGCTGATCAAGGCCTCCGGTCTGCCGTACTCGCTCGTGCACTCGACGCAGTTCTTCGAGTTCGTCGGGCCGACCGCGGACGAGGGCACCCGCGACGACGGCAAGGTGCACATCGCGCCGGTCGCCTGGGCGCCGATCGCCGGCGAGGACGTGGCGAAGAACCTCGCGCGGGTCGCGGTGGGTGAGCCGCTGAACGCGCGGATCGACATCGCCGGTCCGGACGAGTACCGGATGGACGAGTTCTTCCGGAAGGCGCTCGCGCAGCGCGGCGACAACCGTGAGGTCGTCTCCGACCCACACGCCCGGTACTTCGGCTCCGAGCTGAAGGAGCGCAGCCTGGTCCCGATCGGCCCGGCCACCCTCGGCGAGCTGCACTACGACGAGTGGTACGCCGCTCAGGCGGGTCGATGACGATGAGCCTCGGCGATGCGGATGAGCGCTACCTGCGGTCGCTCGAGGTCGAGGTCGACGCCGACATCGAGCTGAACGCGGCGAACACCCCGGACGAGGACGACCTGGGGTCGCCGGCGGACTGGCTGCTCGACCCGGTCGAGGCGCAGGAGGAGGCTGTCGAGCTGCACAGCCTGCACGACGCCATCGCGGTGCTGGAGGGCGACGAGGAACCCGGCGCCGGCTCGACCCTATCCTCGAGCTGACGAAAGAAAAGAGAGGTACCGATGGCGGATCAGCCGACCGAGCTCGACGACGCGGTAGCGGTCTTCAACGAGGTGCGGCCCCGCCTGATGGGGATCGCGTACCGCATGCTGGGCAGCCACACCGAGGCCGAGGACCTGGTCCAGGAGGTGTGGCTGCGCTGGCAGGCCGCGGACCGCAGTACGGTCCAGAGCCCGGTGGCGTACCTGTCGACGGCGGTGACCAGGCTCGCGATCAACGCGAGCCAGTCGGCGCGCGCCCGGCGGGAGACGTACATCGGGCCGTGGCTGCCGGAGCCGGTCGACACGAGCGCCGATCCGTTCCTGGGTGCCGAGCGCGGGGAGGCCTTGAGCTTCGCGGTCCTCCTCGTGCTCGAGCGGCTGTCACCGACCGAGCGGGCGGCGTACATCCTGCGCGAGGCGTTCGACTATCCGTACGACGAGCTGGCCACGATGCTGCAGTCGACCGAGCCGGCGGTCCGGCAGCTGGTCAGCCGGGCGCGCAAGCGGATCCGCGCGGAACGCCGTACCGAAGTCAGCGGGAGCCAGCAGAAGAAGTTGCTGTCGGCCTTCGTCGAGGCGGCGCGGTCGGGTGATCTCGCGGTGCTTGAGCAGTTGCTGGCCAAGGACGCGATCAGCTACTCCGACGGCGGCGGGGCGGCGCGCGCGTCGAAGTTCCCGGTCGTCGGGCGGGAGCGGGTGGCGAAGTACCACCGGGCGTTCCACTCGCATTTCTGGGTCGGCGTCACCGTGGAGTTCGGCCGGGCGAACGGCCGCGCGGTCGCGATGCTCGAGCGCGACGGCGCGGTGTTCGCGGTGTGCACGGTGATCGCCTCGGACGAGGGCATCGACGAGGTGCTGTGGATGATGAACCCGGCGAAGATCACCGCTGTCGCTTGAGCTGGAGGAGATGTGTTCAAGCGGGGCGATCATGCCGTCGTACACCGGTTCGCCATGGCCTGCCGGGCCGGCAGTGCGGCCGCGATCCGGAGCCTGCTAGCGCCTGAGGTGACCGCGGTCAGCGACGGCGGCGGGCAGGTGTTCACCGCACCGGGACCGGTGCGGGGGATCGCGCAGGTCGCGGAGTGCGTGTCGGCGGTGCTCGGCGTCCATCCGGAGATGGCGCTCACCGTCGAGGCGGTCAACGGCCAGCCGGGCGTCGTACTGCGTGGCGCCGGCCGGGTCATCGCCGTCGTGAGCCTGAAGGTGACCGGCGCGAAGGTGGCCGCGGTCTGGATCGTGCTGAACCCGGACAAGCTCCGGCACTGGGTCTGACTCTTCTGGGAATGAACACCCCCTGGTCTGGTGTTGACGTGTCAACCTAGAATTCTCGGGTGAGCGGACAGGAGAGTGGGCAGATGGCCGAGTTGGCCACGCTGGATTTCGGTTTGGACACGTTCGGGGACATCCCCGTGGACGACACCGGCGCCCCGGTGACGGATGCGGCGGCGATCCGGCAGGTGGTCGAGGAGGCGGTCCTGGCCGACCAGATCGGCGTCAACGCGATCGCACTCGGTGAGCACCACCGGCCGGAGTACTCGATCTCTTCGCCGGAGACGGTGCTGGCCGGTATCGCGACCAAGACCTCGAACCTGAAGCTCGGCTCCGGTGTCACCGTGTTGAGCTCCGACGACCCGGTGCGGGTGTTCCAGCGGTTCTCCACCGTCGACGCGCTGTCGAACGGGCGGGCCGAGGTGATCCTCGGGCGCGGGTCGTTCACGGAGTCGTTCCCGCTGTTCGGCTACGACCTGGCCGACTACGACAAGCTGTTCGAGGAGAAGCTGCAGTTGTTCGTGCAGCTGCTCGACGAGAAGCCGGTCACCTGGGAGGGGACGGTTCGAGCCGCGCTCGACAACGCGGACGTCTATCCGAAGACCGAGTCCGGCCGGCTGCACACCTGGGTCGGGGTCGGCGGATCGCCGCAGTCCGTCGTCCGTACGGCGTACTACGGATTGCCGCTGATGCTCGCGATCATCGGTGGGGCGCCGGACCGGTTCGCGCCGTACCTGGATCTGTACAAGCGGGCGGCGGAGCAGTTCGGGACCGTCGCGCATCCGGTCGGGATGCACTCGCCGGGGTTCGTCGCGGAGACCGACGAGCAGGCGAAGGAGATCTTCTACGCGCCGTACAAGGTGATGCGGGACCGGATCGGCGCGCTGCGCGGCTGGCCGCCGTTGAAGCGCGACGAGTTCGAGTCCGAAGTACTGCACGGATCAATGTACGTCGGGTCGCCGGAGACCGTCGCCCGCCGGATCGCCGATGCTGTCGGGACCCTCGGGGTTTCGCGGTTCGACCTGATCTATTCGGGCGGTCCGTTGCCGGTGAGCGCTCGGTTGAAGGCCGTTGAGCTGTATGGCACGAAGGTGATCCCGCTGGTGCGCGACATGCTCGCGCAGTCCAAGTGATGACGATCGGGATCCTGGGAGCCGGCAAGGTCGGGACCGTCCTTGCCCGGCTCGCGATCGCCGCTGGGTATCGCGTGCTGATCGCGGGATCGGGTGAGGTGTCCAAGATCGCGCTGATCGTGGAGGTCGTCACGCCGGGGGCCGTGGCCACGACCGCTGCCGAGGCGGCGGCGGAGGCCGACGTGGTGATCCTGGCGCTGCCGCTCGGGAAGTATCAGACCATCCCGGTCGACGCGCTGCGCGGAAAGCTCGTCATCGACGCGATGAACTACTGGTGGGAGGTCGACGGCATCCGCGACGACCTGACCGATCCGCGGACGTCGTCGTCGGAGCTCGTCCAGGACTTCCTGCCCGGGTCGCGCGTGGTCAAGGCTTTCAACCACATGGGCTACCACGACCTCGACGAGGGCTCTCGCCCTGCAGGTGCGGCGGACCGCAAGGCGATCGCCATCGCGGGCGAGCCGGCCGACGCGGCTGAGGTCGCACAGCTGGTCGACGCGCTCGGTTTCGATCCCGTCCTCGCCGGGTCGCTTGCCGAGGGCAAGCGCCTCGAGCCCGGCACCGAATCCTTCGGCGCCAACGTCGCCGCAACCGAACTCCGCGAGATGCTCGCCCGCTACCCCGAAACCGTCAAAGGCCAAGAGGTAGCCCAGCTCCGCGCCGCCGCGGAGAACGCCGCGTAACGCACGCCTCGAGCGCACCTTGAGCACCCACCAACCGTTCGTCCGCGGACTTTCTGGTTGGTGGGTGCTCAAGGACGGTTTGTCAGCCGATGGAGATTCGGTCGAGGTCCGGGGCGGAGTCGGTGGGGTTGTAGATGCGGATCGTGTTGGCGCCCGCGGTGAGGTGGATGGGGAGTTGGGTTGTGCGGACCGTGGAGTTGCCTACGTCGGTGACCGAGACCTCGGCGGGGGAGCCGTTGTTGACGGAGACGAAGTACGACTTGGTGCCGTTGACTGTGTAGTCGAGGTAGAGCGTGTAGTCGCCTTCGGTGGGGACTGTCACGTCGGGGAAGATGACGTGGGCGTCGTCGGAGCCGCCCAGGTTGCGGACCTTCTGGGCGCCGGAGCAGCCCGAGCAACTGGTGATGCCGGCCGAGCCGATCTGGTTCAGGGAGCTTTCGGCTTCGCGCGTGAAGACGCGGTCGACGGGACGGATCTGGATCGGGACGGTCTTCGAGATTTTGTGGGGAAGGCCAACGGTGTCGAACGTGACGTCGATCGGGGCCTGCGCCGCTGTTGAGCCGGTCAGGGTCCAGGTGCCGGAGATGACTTGGCCCAGGCGTAGGCGCGAGGCCGTGACCGGTGCGCCGGTGACGGTCCAGCCGGGTGGGGCCGTGGGGGAGAGTTTGACGTTGTCCACCGCGTCTTCGTCCAGGCGGAGGTTTGCCGAGACTGTGACCGATTGCTGACCCGGGCCGACCCACACGATGCCGGAGGGCTGCACTGTCATCGTGGTCTTCGGGACGTACGACGCGGGTGGGAGCGGGCCGACTGTGATGCGGTCGAGGGGCGAATCACCCGTGATCTGTACAACGTTGGCGCCGGCCTTGAGCTGCACCGGAATCGCGATGCTCGTCGGCACCTCCGGGTTGCCGGGGTCGAGGGTCGCTTGCGTCGGGCCGGCACCGTTGACTCGCACTTGGTAGGTGCGGCCTTTGACCGGCGTTCCGTAGAGCTCCAGTTTGTAGGAGCCGTCGGCCGGGGCCTGGACGTTCTGGTACGTCGCTCCGCCCACCACAGCAGCAGATCCGGAACAAGCTGCGCACGGCCGTACGTGCGTTCCTCGCACCGACTCGGCCTCCAGCGGGACCGGGTTGTGAAGAGCCTGCGGGTACGCGTACCCGACGCGGATCTCGTCGATCTTCAGCTTGCCGAAGTACGTCGGAGACTGCGCTCCCGCCCACGTGTTGAGCACATCCAGCTTGATGTAGCGCGTGACTTGGTTGCCGATGTCAATGAACTGGACGCCTCGCCGGCTCGGCATGGCAGCGGCGCTGACCTGCTTCCAGTGCCGTCCGTCGACGCTGACCGACACCTTGTAGTCCTTGATCCGGGCCGAGTCCTCGGGGCGACCGAAGGACTCTCTGGCGTGGGTGGGGGACCACTCGGTCTGGTTGACCGCCAGGTACGTCGCCAACCGCGGACGCTGGAGGTCGAGCGTCATCGAGACAGGCAACTGCCCGTCGGCATCCCAGTACTGGGGATAGGTTCCGTCCACCAAGTTCGAGGCGGGGTGGCCCTCAGCAGCAGACGAGGCGGTTGCCGTGAGCCTCGACTGCGGGTAGATGCCGGACTGGCCTGCCGTGGTCACCTTGAAGACGGTGTCGTACGTGTCCCACGAGGTGACGCCGAGGATGCTCAGATAGCCGCCGGACTGGTTGAAGCGGAACTGCTTGCCCGTCCGGACATCCGACACGGCGGTCACCCGATAACCGTTGTCACGCAGCCTGATCAGGTCCTGCGACACCGGCTTCGTCAGCACGTGGACGTACTGCGTGTCGCCGGCCAGCGTGATCACGCCGTGCGCCCCGTCGTTCCAGAACCCGGGCTGCATCCCGCCGTACATGTACCCGCCGCCTTGCGTCTTCTCGAGCGAGGAGGCGATCGGTGGCAGCCACTCCGCCATGAAGTTGTTGAAGGCGACCTGCTGCGGCGGGAACTTCCCGTTGACCATGGCGGTCTCGGCCATCAGCGACTTGATCGACGAGCCCGCGTTCGCGACGTACCGGCCGACGCTGAGGCCGTAGTCCACCTTGCTGTCGCTCCCGTCGTACCACCATTGGCCGCTCGTCGGCAGTTTGTAGTCGGCCTCGGTCAGCCGCGGCATCGGCGTGAACGTCGCCTGCGGATAGTCGTACGCCGGCGTCATGCCGGTCTTCTGCTCGTTGCTGACCGTGTCCATGATCGGCGTGTCCTCGTTGTTGTTGCTGAGCAACCACGAGGGCCGTTGCTGCCGGATCTGTTCGTACAGTCCGTGCTGTTCCCAGTATTCGTTGTCGTTGTCGATCCAGAACCCGGACAGGTCGGGGTAGTCGTCCATGACCTCGTGGAACAGGTCGTAGCTGTACATCCCGAACCCTTGCCGCGTGGTCAGGTCGACCTGCTGACCCTTGTACGCCGAGTACGCGGCCGAGTCGAGCGTCTCGACGCCGGGCACCTCGTTGTGCCACTGCGGGTCGTCGGTCATGTACAGCAGCACATGAACGCCCTTGGCCTTGCCCGCGGCAACCAGTTCACCGAGGAAGTCTCGTTGCGTGGAGCAACTACCGGGGATCTTCGACGGCCACGGCCGGGCGTACCCCAGCCGGCTGTGGAAGGTCGCGAGCACGATGTACGACGCGTGCAGCTTGAGCGCCTCGTCGACCCAGTAGTCGGCGTTCCAGCCACCGGCGGTGACGTCGCGCTCCCATGCGGCACAGTCGGTGTGGCGCGGCGCGGTGAACATGCCCCAGTGCAGGAACAGGCCGGCGGTGGAGTCGCGCAGCCACTGCTGGCGCGGGTTCTCCACCTCCGCCCGCGCGGTGGGGGTCCCGGAGACGAGGGCGGTCAGGAGGGTGGCGAGGAGGGCGAGGACGAGCAGGATGGTGCGGGAGAGTCGCAGGGCCATCGGTGATCTCTCACTTCCAGCTGGGCGGAAGAATTGCTGAAGGATTAGGGCAATCAGGTTGCCTATTCAGAGATCCGATCTTTCATCGCCCGACCCGGCCCGGTCAAGACCCCGGCACCGCCAACAGCTCCGCGACCACCGTGTCGAGCGCCATCCGGGCCGCTCCGAGGGCGACCGAGTCCGCGCCCATCGTCGAGCTGACGACGTCGATCGGGACCAGGGTCAGCTTGGCCAGCTCGCGCCGGAACGGCTCGGCGATGATCGCCCCGCCGCGCGACATGCCGCCGCCGAGCACGATCACCTCGGGGTCGACCGCCAGCGCGAGCACCGCCGCGCCGCGGGCCAGCACCTCGGCGAACTCGATCAGTACTTCCAGGCTCTCCGGGTCCTGCCGCGCCGCCGACGCGATCACCAGCTCACCCTCGCGCCCCGCGCCGTCCGGTCGCAGGCCCGTCGCTTCCTTGCGCCCCGCGCCGGCCGGCCCCGCTTGGCTGCGGCCGTGCGAGAGTTCGTGACTCGCGGCCTCGGCCGCTGCCAGCGCAGCGCCTCGGGCGTGCAGGCGCTCCATCGCCGGAGCCCAGCCGAGCGCCGGGAAGACACCGATCTCGCCCGCTGCGCCGTGCCGGCCCTGGTGGACCTGACCGTCGATCAGCACGCCGGCACCGGCGCGATGCCCGGCGAACATGTAGACGATGTCGCGGTGCTCCCGCGCCGCACCCTTCCAGTGCTCGGCCAGCGCGGCGAGCTTGACGTCGTTCGCCACCGCGACCGGCTTCCCCAGCCCGGCCGACAACTCCCCGGCCACGTCGATCTCGGTGAATCCCGGCAGCGAGTACGGCGCCAGCGCCGACCCGACCGGCCCTTCGCGAACGTCGTGCACACCCTCGGCGGCGCGCAGCGCACCGGTCACCCCGCACGCGATCCCGCTGATGTCGGCCGCGCCGACCTTCGCCCGCGCCCAGCTGCTCCGGGCGACCTCGATCGCGGCCCGGATCCGTGCGCCCGCCTCGAGGTCCGGATCGAGCTCGATCCGCTCGGTGGCGAGGAGGTTGCCGCGCAGGTCGGTCACCACCGCCAGCGCCTTGTGTGCGCCGATGTCGAGGCCGGCGACGTACCCGGACTCGGCGCGGAAGCGGAAGTGGCGGGCCGGTCGCCCGGCCGCGCGGGTCGACGACGGGGTGCGGGGCGGCGCGGTCTCCTCGACGCGGCCCTCGGCGAGCAGCTCGGCGAGCAGGTCCTCGGCGGTCGGTCTCGAGACGCCGACGACCGCGCGCAGCTCGCGCAACGTCAGCGACTCCGCAGCGAGGAACGCGCCGAGCGCCGCGGACAGGTTGAGCCTGCGCAGCAGCGACGAATCGCCGGTACGCCCGTCGTGGGCTCGATCTTGACTCATCCGATGAATCGTCCTTATGCTCGCGCCGATATTGCAAACTAGATTGCATATTATGCGCCGTCGAGAGGAACCTGATGAGATCACGGTTGGCGGTCACCCTGGCGGCCCTTCTGACGGTAGCGCTTGCCGGCTGCACGCAAGGCGGCAAACCCGCCGACGGCACCAAGAGCGGAGGCGCGGGCGGCACCGTCGAGCTGACCATGCTCACGTTCGAGACCCCGAACCTGCCGGCCGCGCTGTGGGATTCGGCGATCGCCCGGGTCGAGCAGAAGGTCCCGGGTGTCAAGATCAAGAAGCTGGTGACGCCGAACGTCGACCGCACGACGTACGCCAAGCAGCTCGCCAGTTCGGGTCAGCTGCCGGACATCATGATCGCGGTGAACCCGCAGGGGTTCGCCGAGGGCGGTCAGCTGGCCGAGTTCACCCAGGACGACCTGAAGGACTTCGCCGACCCGACCTCGGGCGCGATCAAGGGCAAGATCTACCAGCTGCCGACGAACGCCCAGCCGCAGTCGCTGCTCTACCACAACAAGGACGACTTCGCGAAGGCGAAGATCACCGCCCCGCCGAAGACCTGGGCCGAGTTCCTCGCCGACTGCGCGAAGCTCAAGGCGGCCGGCATCACGCCGATCGCGGTCGGCGGTGGCGGCCAGGACACGTTCGCGAGCATGTACACGTGGGTCGGCACGGTCGGCACCGACGTCTACCTGAGCGACCCGGACTTCTCCAAGCAGATCACCGACGGCTCGAAGACGTTCGACGACCCGGCATTCGTGAAGGCCACCGACAAGGTCGCACAGCTGGCCAAGCTCGGGTACCTCGACAAGCAGGGCACCAGCCGCTCGTACGCCGACCACGAGAAGGCGTTCCGCGCCGGGTCCGCGGCGATGTATCCGATGGGCTCGTGGTTCGCGACGTCGGCGGACAACGACAAGCCGAAGTTCGGGGTCGGCGTGTTCGCGTGGCCGTCCGACGACGGGAAGGCCGTCGTACCGAATCTGACCGGTGGCGGGCTGAGCGTCAGCGCCAAGGCCGAGGACGTCGACCTGGCGAAGAAGTTCGCGCTGGAGTGGACGAAGGACAAGGAGACGTCCGACGCGTTCACCAAGGCGGACGGGACGTTCAACACGATCAAGGGCTACCAGCCGCCGGCCGACATGGGTCCGCTGTTCAAGGCGACGCTGGCGATCTACAACCAGGCCGTGAAGGACGGGACGGTGACGCCCGCGCTGTCGATCGAGCAGGGTGACAACGGACTGCCCGCGGACATGACAGTGCCGGTGCAGCAGATCGCGGTCGAGTTGCTGAACGGGAAGTCCGACGCCAAGGCCGCGGTGACGAAACTGAACAAGGAATATGCGTCGCTCAAGTAGCCGGTCCGTCCGTGAGTTCGCCGGCTTCGCCCTGCCCGGGCTGTTCCTGTACGGATTGCTGGTGCTGGTTCCGATCGGCTGGACCGTGGTACTGGGGTTCACCGATCGGAACCGTTTCGCCGCCGCCACGCACTGGGTCGGGTTCGACCAGTTCCAGCGGTTGTTCGGCGACGACCAGTTCTGGCTGGTGCTGAGGAACACGTTCGTGGTGACGGCGATCGTGGTCGTCGTACCGAATGTCCTCGGGCTCGCGATCGCGTTGCTGCTCAACCGCAACACGTTGCTGTACAGGTTGCTGCGGTCGGTGTTCTTCACGCCGGTGATCCTCAGTGGGATCGTGGTCAGCGTCATCTGGCAAAGCATGCTCCGGCCGGGTGGGGTGCTGGACCAGGTCGGGTGGCTGTCGGATCCGGGGACCGCGCTGTACTCGATCTCCGGGATCATCTGCTGGCAGATGCTCGGCTTCTGCGTCGTCGTCTACCTCGCCGGGCTGAACGGCGTACCGCGCGAGCTGTACGAGGCGGCGATCGTGGACGGGGCCGGCTGGTGGCGGCGGTTCGGGTCGATCACGTGGCCGATGATCGCGTCGGCGGTGACGATCAACACGGTGATGCTGCTGATCAGCGGCTTCAAGGTCTACGAGCACATCCTCGTGCTGACCAACGGCGGACCGGGCCGCAACACCACGGCGTCGATCGCGTTCGACGTCATCGAGAAAGGGGTCCGCGGTGACCGGATCGGGTTCGCCGCGGCGGAGGCGACCGTGATGCTGGCGATCATCGTCGCGTTGAGCGGCGTCGTACTGCGGGTGCTCCGGCGCCGGGAGGTGCACCTGTGAGGACACTGCGACCGATCGCTGCTGTCGCGCTGGCCGCCCTGTTCTTCTTCCCGGTGTACGTCGTCGTGACCGGCATGCTGAAGCCGGTCAAGGACATCCAGTCGTCGCCACTCGGACTGCCGGCACCGCCGACCGCCGCCAACCTGGGTGCGGTCCTCGGCCGAGAGGACGGTCTGTACTGGTCGGCGTTGCTGAACAGCGTCCAGATCACCGTGCTCTCGGTGGTCGCACTGACGTTGCTCTCGGCAATGTTGGCGCACTACCTGGTCCGGTCGACCGCACGATGGACGCGGCCGGCGCTGTTGATGTTGCTGGCCGGACTGATGATTCCGCCGGCGGTGATCCTGCAGCCGATCACGCAGGTGCTCGGCGCGATCGGGCTGATGAACTCGGTCGTCGGCGTGGTCTGCGCGAACGTCGCCTACTATCTGCCGTTCGGCGTGTTCGTGTTCGCCGGGTTCATCGGCGGCGTGCCGGTCGAGATGGAGGAGGCGGCGAGTATCGACGGTGCGAGCCGGTTCCGGCTGTTCTGGCAGGTGGTGTTCCCGACGCTGCGGCCGGCCGCCGCGAGCGTGATGATCTTCCTCGGGGTCTGGGTGTGGAACGACTTCCTCACCCCGCTGATCGTCCTCGGTCCCGAGTCAGGGACCACCGTGACGGTCGGCGTCTACCGCTCGGTCGGGGAGTACTCGACCAACTTCGGCACGTTGTACGCGTTCTCGTTCCTCGCGTCGCTGCCTGTCCTGTTGTTCTTCGTCGCACTGCAGAAGCAGTTCGTCGCCGGTCTCACCGCGGGGGCGGTCAAGTGAGCATCCATTTCGCCGATCGGGTCCTGCTGATCAGCACGCCGGGTACGTCGTACTCGGCGTACCTCGGTGATGACGACATCCCGATCCACACGCACTGGGGTGCGCGGATCACGGTCTCGGATGCGGAGCACCTCGCGCGGTCGACGGCCGCGCGGCTGGAGGCGGAGTGGACGAGCTTCCGGTCAGCTGCGAACGGGCACGAGGAGTATCCGCTCGACGGGGGACTGCAGTTCGGACGGGCCGCCTTGTCGTTGGGGGACCGCGGCGTCGATTGGTCCTTCGTCGGACAGGTGATCGGCGAACGTCAGGTGGAGCTGCAGTTCGCGGTCGGTGAGGTGCGTGTCGGCCTGCATTACCGCGTGTACGACGACAGCGATGTGATCGATCGGTGGGTGACCCTGCGGAACGACTCCGCCTCGACGGTCGATGTCCATCGGCTGGACTCGGCGGCCTGGGTGCTTCCGGAGCAGGCGGCGTACCGGATCTCGACGTTGACCGGGCGGTGGGCCGCGGAGACCCGGCTGAGCCGGCATGCGCTCGGTGAAGGGCGGTTCGTGCTCGAGAGCCGGCGTGGGATCACGAGTCATCACGTGAATCCGTGGTTCGCGATCGACGACGGGGCGGCGACGGAGGAGTACGGCGAGGTCTACAGCGCGGCGCTGCACTGGAGCGGGTCGTGGCGGATGCTCGCGCAGTATGAGATCGACGAGCCGGTGCAGGCCTTGTTCGGCTGGGGCCACGAGGACTTCGGCCCGCGGGCGTTGGAGCCGGGGGAGGAGCTCGAGACGCCGGTGTCGTCCGGGCTGTTCAGTGCGGGCGGCTTCGGTACGACGAGTCGCGCGTGGCACGCGTATGCGTTGAGGCACGTGCTGCCGCGGGCCGGCGACGTACGGCCGGTGTTGTTCAACTCGTGGGAGGCGACGGGCTTCGACGTGGACGAGGCCGGGCAGGTCGAGTTGGCGACGCGAGCCGCGGACCTCGGGTGCGAGTTGTTCGTGCTCGACGACGGGTGGTTCGGCGGTCGCGTCGATGATCGCTCCGGCCTGGGCGACTGGTGGGTCAACCGGGAACGGTTCCCGAACGGGTTACAGCCGCTGATCGCGAAGGTGCAGGCGCTCGGGATGGGCTTCGGGCTGTGGGTCGAGCCGGAGATGGTGAACCCGGACTCCGACCTCTACCGGGCGCATCCGGATTGGGTCTACCACTTCGAGGGCCGGTCGCCGGCGTTGCGACGTAACCAGCTGGTGCTGAACCTCGCGCGGCCGGATGTTGCCGCCTGGGTGTTCGAGCAGCTCGATTCGTTGCTGTCAGCAAACGATTTGCAGTTCGTGAAGTGGGACATGAACCGGCCGTTCGCGGACACCGGCTGGCCGGCCGAGCCGTCGCGGCAGGGGCGGATCTGGTTCGATCACGTGACCGCGGTGTACCAGATCATCGATGCGTTGCGGGTGAAGCATCCCGCGGTTGCGATCGAGGCGTGCTCGGGTGGGGGCGGGCGGGTCGACCTGGGGATGATGGCGCGGACGGATCAGTTCTGGACGTCCGACAACACCGATGCCCTGGATCGGCGCTACATCCAGCACGGGTTCAGTCAGGTGTATCCGGCGCGGACGATGTCGTGCTGGGTGACCGACGTACCGACGTTCATCAACAAGCGGACCGTGCCGCTGCGGTATCGCTTCCATGTCGCGATGGCGGGGGTGTTGGGGATCGGCGGGGATCTGACCGAGTGGTCGGCCGACGAGCTCGCGCTCGCGCGGGGGCTGATCGCGGAGTACAAGTCGGTCCGGCACGTCATCCAGCACGGCACGCAGTACCGCCTGGGTGAACCAGGACGCGGGGTGTCAGCTGTTCAGTATGTGACGGACAATCGGCGGGAGTCGGTCGTGATCGTCTATCAGGAGGCTCAGCAGTTCGACAGCCCGGCCCGGCCGGTCAGGCTCCGTGGCCTCGATCCTGATGCCGTCTACGGCGACCTGTCCGGTGCGGCGTTGATGTCGAGCGGCGTACACCTGTCATTGACCGGCGACTATGCCAGCGAGCTCGTTCACCTGAGGGCGCGCGGCTCGTTCGGCGCCGATGCCGGCGCTGATCACGCAGGCGATGCCGACGGCCTGGAGGAGGCCGGGCGACTGGCTCAGGAAGATCCAGCCGACCAGTAGGGCCAGTGCCGGCTCGAGACTCATCAGCGTGCCGAACACGCCTGCGTCGAGCTTGCGGAGGGCGAGGTACTCGAGGCTGAACGGGATCACCGGGAGCAGGAGCGCCAGCCCGAAACCGATCACGACCAGCTGCCACGTCATGACCGGGATCGTGCTCGGCCCGGCGACCGCGGTGGCAACGACGGCGGCTACGGGCAGCGAGACGCCCATGCCTTGCAGCCCGGTGACGTTTCCGCCGACGTGCTGCGTGAGGACGATGTACGCCGCCCAGCACGCGGCCGCGCCCAGTGCGAACATGACGCCCAGGCCGTCGACCGAGCCGTGCCAGGGCTGGGTCAGCAGCATCACCCCGGCGAACGCCAGCGCGGGCCAGATCAGCCGGCCGCGACTTCGCAGTACTGCGACCGAGAGCGGACCGAGGAACTCGAGGGCGCTCGCCGTACCGAGTGGCAACCGGGCGGCGGCGGCCATGAAGAGGAGCGTCACACCGGCGGTCGCGATGCCGAGCCCGACCGCGGCCAGGAACGAGTTGCGGTCGAACGAGCTGCGGCGCGGGCGGAACAGCACGAGGACGATCAGGCCGGCGCAGGCGAGCCGCAGCCAGGCCGCGCCCTCCGGGCCGACCCGGTCGAAGAGCCCGACGGAGGCAGCCAGTCCGAGCTGGACCATCGTCATCGACAGGACCGCGAACGCTACGCCGGTCTGCCTGTCTCGTGTGCGCATGCCTCCAGTGAAGCCCGCGATTTCATTCGCGTCCACGTGAGAATCGTGGACATATCGTTCATGATGTTCGAATGGACGTACGCCGTCTCGAACTCCTGCTCGCGCTGTCGCGACTCGGCTCCATGCACGCGGTGTCGGACACGCTGGGGGTGACGACGTCGACGGTCTCGCAGCAGATCGCGGCGCTGGCCAAGGAAGTCGGGACACCGCTGATCGAGCCGGACGGTCGCCGCGTGCGGCTCACTCCGGCGGGTCGGCGACTGGCCGGTCACGCGGTCGACATCCTCGCGGCGCACGAGGCCGCGCGCGCCGACCTTGATCCGTCGGCCGAGCCTGCTGGGACCGTGCGCGTGGCGGCCTTTCACACCGTCATCCGGGACACCTTGCTCCCTGTCGTAGCCCAACTGCCTCCGGCCGTGCGGCTGGAGATCCAGGAGCAGGAGCCGCCCGAGGCGCTCGCGCTGTTGGAGCGGGATCAGGTCGACCTTGCGTTGAGCTACGACTACAACCTCGCACCCGCGGCGGTCGACCCGGCGCTCGAATCCATCCCCCTCTGGGAATCCACCTGGAGCCTCGCCGTACCGTCCCGATCCCGCCGCACCACCGGTACGACGGCCGACGTACTGGCCGCGTTCGCCGACAGCGACTGGATCGTCAACTCCCGCCACACCGCCGACGAACACGTCGTCCGCACCCTGGCCGCCCTCGCCGGCTTCGAACCCCGCATCACCCAACGAGCCGACACCCTCCAACTCGTCCAGGAAATGATCACCGCCGGCCTCGGCATAGCCCTCATGCCCGCCACCTACCCCAAAACCACCGGCATCTCCCTCCGCCGCCTCCGCACCCCCGAACCCCGAATGCGCGCCTACGCCCAAACTCGCCGAGGCCGCACCAACTGGTCCCCACTGTCCTTGGTCCTCAGCTTGCTGACCCGCCGCGCCCGTTAGCGCCCAGACGAGGACGGTCACCTCACTCGACCAGCTTGCCGTCGGTGGAGACGTGGCGCATTAGGGGGCGGAGCTCGGCCGGGATGGGTGGGATGGACTCGGGCTGGATGTTGCCCGGGCCGGACCAGACGAAGTTGACCTGTAGGGAGTTGTCGAGGTTGGGGTAGTCGGAGCGGTTGTGGCAACCGCGGGTTTCCCGGCGTACGAGGGCTGCGTCGAGGGTCGCGCGCGCGGCCATTGCCGACGCCTTCAGGTCGAAGGCGTGCGCGAGGTCCTGGAAGCCGGCGATGTCGGGGTGCACGCCGACCTCCTTGATCCGGTCCTCGAGCTCGGCCAGCTCGGACAACCCGGCATTCAGACCGTGCTCATCGCGTACGACGCCGGCGCGCAGCGTCATGGTGTCGCGCAATGAGCGTTGCAGGGCTCGGACGTTCTCCGGGCCGTCGTTCGCCAGCAGGTCGTCGATCTCGGCCCGGGCCTCGGCGACCGCGTCCGCGGAGCGCAGCTGCGCCTGCCGTCCGATCGAGTACTTCGCGGCTTCCTCGGCCACGATGCGGCCGAAGACGAGCAGCTCGATCAGCGAGTTGCCGCCGAGCCGGTTCGCGCCGTGCAGCCCGCTGGCCGCCTCGCCGATCGCCCATAGCCCGTCGACACCGGTGCCGTGGTCCTCGGGCCGGACCCAGACGCCGCCCATCGAGTAGTGCGCGGTCGGGGCGATCTCGATCGGCTGCTTGGTGATGTCGAGCATCTGCAGTTCGAGCAGCGTCTGGTAGACGCGCGGGAGCCGACGCATGATCGTCTCCCGGGGGAGGTGAGACACGTCCAGCCAGACGCCGCCGTTCGGGGTGCCGCGGCCTTCCTTGATCTCGGTGTACTCCGCGAGCGCGACCCGGTCCCGCGTCGACAGCTCCATCCGCTCCGCGTCGTACCGGGCCATGAACCGCTCGCCGAGCGCGTTGCGCAACTGCCCGCCCTCGCCGCGCGCCGCTTCGGAGACGAGGGTGCCGGCGGCGTTCTCGGGCTCGATCAGCCCGGACGGATGGAACTGGACGAGCTCGGGGTCGCGCAGCTTCCCGCCCGCCCGGACCGCGAGCCGGAACGCGTCGCCGGTGTTCTCGTCGCGACGGGACGACGTACGCCGCCAGATCCGGGTGTGACCGCCAGCTGCCAGGATCACCGCATCGGCGTGGATGACGTAGCGCCGCCCGGTCGTCAGGTCGAACCCGTACGCGCCGAACACGGTGTTGTCCTTGACCAGGATCGAGGTCACGTAGACCGTGTCGAGGATCGGTACGCCGAGCTGCACCGCGCGGTTGATCAGCGTCCGCTGGATCTCCAGACCGGTGTAGTCGCCCGCGAACGCGGTCCGGCGGTAGGTGTGCGCGCCGAAGAACCGCTGCGAGATGCGACCGTCCGCCTCGCGTGCGAACGGCATACCCCAGCGCTCGAGGTCCTCGATCCCGCGCGCGGCGCCCCTGGCGACGATCTCGACCGTGATCGGGTTCGCCAGCAGGTAGCTCTCCTGCAGCGTGTCGGCCGCGTGCTGCTGCCAGGTGTCCTCGGGATCCATCGTGGCCAGTGCCGCGTTGATGCCACCGGCCGCCAGCGACGTGTGCGCGTCGGACCGCGGGCGCTTGCCGAGGGCGAGAACCTCGACGCCCTGTTCCGCCAGCTCGATCGCTGCCCGCAGACCGGCACCACCGGTTCCGATCACCAGGACCGATGTGGCGATCTGCTGTTCGGTGATGCTCATGGGGTCTCCCTGTGCTCGGTGCTCTCACTCATCAGGACAGCGCAGCGCGCCCGGTTGTGACTGTCTCGCCCGTCACAACCACCGTGTCTGTTCGGTCTCTACAGTGATCCCGAAGCGGAGCCCGAACTTGAACCCGAACAAGAAGAGGAACCCATGAGCGAGAACCCGGTCGTCGTCCTGGTCCACGGCGCGTTCGCCGAATCGGCCAGCTGGAACGGCGTCATCCAGCGCCTGCAGGCCCAGTCGATCGAGGCCGTCGCGGCGCCGAACGCACTGCGCAGCCTCGAGGGCGACGCGCAGTACGTCCGCGACGTGATCGCCGGCATCGGCAAGCCCGTCGTCCTCGTCGGTCATTCGTACGGCGGCATGGTGATCACCGAGGCCGCCGCGAACAACGACGCCGTGAAGGCCCTGGTCTACGTCTGCGCGTTCGCACCCGAGCAGGGTGAGAGCGCGTTCGCGTTGTCCGCGAAGTTCCCGGGCAGCACCCTCGGCGACGCCCTGAACGCGTACCCGGTCAGCACCGGCGGCAACGACCTCGCGATCCGGCCGGACGTCTTCCGCCAGCAGTTCTGCGCCGACGTACCGGCGGACCAGGCCGCGCTGATGGCCGCGACGCAGCGTCCAGCCACCGAGGCCGCGCTGACCGCCGAGCTGGCGACCGACAGCCCGGCGTGGAAGTCGACGCCGTCGTGGTTCGTGTTCAGCGACCTCGACCTCAACATCCCGGTCGCCCTGCACCGCTTCATGGCCGAGCGGGCCGGCGCGAAGAACACCCGCGAGATCGCGGGCGCCTCGCACGCCCTGAGCGTGTCCCAGCCCGAGGCCGTCACCGCCACGATCCTCGAGGCCATCAACGCCTAGCATCGAGCGCCCGTAGTTCCGATACCCGGGGGTTCTGTACCCGTATCGGTGTTCGCCCGTAGCCTCTGCTGAGGGGGTGCGAGCGATGACCACGAGCAGCAACGAGCCGGAACTGCGCGGGCGCCGGGCGGAATGCGCGCGCCTCGACCAGGTCGTTGCCGGCGTGCGCTCCGGTTCTGGTCAGGTGCTCGTCGTTCGGGGCGAAGCCGGGATGGGCAAGTCCGCCCTGCTCGACTTCCTGGCCAGCCGTGCCGAGGGCTGTCGCGTCGTGCGGGCCTCCGGCGTCGAGTCCGAGATGGAGCTGCCGTTCGCCGGTCTGCATCAACTGTGTCTGCCGATGCTGGAGTTCCGCGACCGCCTCCCGGGTCCGCAACGGGACGCGTTGGGAGTCGCGTTCGGGCTGAGCGTCGGCGGACCACCGGACCGGTTCCTGATCGGCGCGGCGACTCTCACTCTGTTGTCGGCGGCGTCGGACCGGAGTCCGCTGCTGTGTGTGATCGACGATGCGCAATGGCTGGACCAGGCCTCGGTCCAGACCCTGACGTTCGTCGGACGCCGGTTGTTCGCCGACCGGATCGGACTCGTGTTCTCGCTCCGCGAGCCCGTCACCGGCCCGGAGTGGCGCGGCTTCCCGGAGCTGCCGGTCAGAGGCCTCGCCGACGAGCACGCCGGTTCGCTGCTGGACTCCGTCGTACCCGGGCGGCTGGACGCGCATGTCCGCGGCCGGATAGTTGCCGAGACCCGCGGCAACCCGCTCGCCCTGCTGGAGCTGCCCCGCGGCCTGACCGCGGCGCAGCTGGCGGGTGGTTTCGAGCTACCCGATGCCCGTCCGATCGCGAATCAGATCGAGCAGAACTTCGCCCGCCGCGTGCAGGCCCTACCGGCGGACACCCAGCGGCTGCTGCTGACCGCGGCCGCCGAGCCGGTCGGCGACGTACCGCTGCTGGTCCGCGCCCTGGCGATCCTCGACGTGCCGATGAGTACGGCGGCGCCGGCCGAAGCAGCCGGGTTGATCGATATCGGTGCCGGGGTCCGCTTCTGGCACCCGCTGGTTCGTTCGGCGACCTACCGCACCGCCGATCCGGCCGATCGGCGGGCAGTTCATCAGGCGCTGGCCGAGGCGATCGACCCCGACGTCGATCCCGACCGCCGGGCCTGGCACCGGGCCCAGGGTGCGGACGGCCCGGACGAGGGCGTCGCCACCGACCTGATCAGCTCCGCCGACCGGGCTCAGCGCCGCGGTGGGATGGCCGCGGCGGCGGCGTTCCTGCAACGGGCGACCGAGCTGACCCCGGACCCGGCCACTCGGTCGGTCCGCGCCCTCGCCGCGGCCCAGGTCACTTTGGCGGCGGGCGCTTTCGAGACCGCGCTGCGGCTACTCGTGACGGCCGGCAACGGCGAGGCCGATGATCTGCACCTCGCCCGGGTGGAGCTGCTGCGCGCACAGATCACGTTCGCATCCGGCCACGGACTGGAATCCGGTCAGCTGCTGCGCGCCGCCGCCCGCCGCCTCGAACCGCTAGATCTCGAGCTCGCCCGCGACACCCACATCCAGGCGCTGGTCGCGGCGCAGTACGCCGGGCGGTTCGGCGCGACCTCCGGACCGGGCGGGACCAGCGCGCTGACCGCTGCGTCGCAGGCTGCCCGGGCAGCCCCGACCTCCCACCGGCGCCGCAAGCACGACGTGCTGCTCGGCGCCGTCGCGACGACGTTCGCGGACGGGTATCCCGCCATGGTGCCGCTGGCCCGGGAGGCGGTCCGGTTGTACGCCTCCACGGACGGGACGAGCGATAGCGACGACCTGCGGTGGCTCTTCCATGCGGAGTTGATGGCGGTCGACCTCTGGGACGACGAGGGCTGGGACGCGCTGGCCACCCGCCACCTGGGGATCGCCCGCGAACTCGGTGACCTGAACGAACTCCTGCTCGCCCTCCACCACAGGGTGCATCTGAACCTCTTCTCCGGCGAACTCTCCGCGGCCGAGAGCTTGCTCGCGGAGGCCAAGAACATCAAGGACGCCACGGGCACCGACCTCGCGCCGTACGGCGAGATGGGTCTCGCGGCCTGGCGCGGACGCGAGGCGGCGGCCGGGCCGCTGATCGCCGCGGGCATCGAGGATGCGACCAACCGCGGCGAAGGCGGTGGATTGACGACCTGCTATGTCGCGAATGCCGTTCTCTACAACGGCTTGGCAAGGTACGACGACGCGCTGGCGGCAGCGGTGCAGGCGACGGCCTACCCGGCCGAGTACGGCGTGGCGAACTGGGCACTGCCCGAGCTCGTCGAGGCGGCCGTGCGCAGTGGCCACCCCGAGCGGGCAGCCGACGGGTTCGAGCTGCTGGAGCGGATCGCGTTGTCGTCCGGCACGGACTGGGGGCTCGGTCTCCTGGCCACGGCACGTGCCCTGCTCGCCGAGGGCGAGGCGGCGGAACGGGCGTACGGAGAGGCTGTCGAGCGCCTCAGCCGGACACGGATGCGGATGTACCTTGCGCGGGCACAGCTGTTGTACGGCGAATGGCTGCGCCGCGAAGGCCGTCGACAGGATGCGCGTGGACAGCTGCGGACGGCGTACAAACTCTTCTCGGCGGCGGGCGCGAGCGCGTTCGCGGAGCGAGCCGGCCGGGAGCTGTCGGCGACCGGTGAGGTGCTGGACGAGCGCCGGGCGGACCGTAGTGCAGGCCGGGATTCGCTGACGGCTCAGGAGGCTCATATCGCGGAGCTGGCGGGCGCCGGGCTGACCAATGCCGAGATCGGTGCGCAGCTGTTCCTCAGCCAGCACACTGTGGACTGGCATCTGCGCAAGGTCTTCGCCAAGCTGGGGATCACGTCGCGCAAACAGCTCCGCCCCTGAGCCCGTCACAATCGGCAGGCGCGGGTTGTCTTACCTGATAGAGAGACTAGGGACGGAGAAATGGTGCGCAGGATCCTGGTGGTGGGCGGCGGGTATGCCGGGTTCTACACGGCGTGGCGGCTGGAGAAGAAACTGCGGCGGGGCGAGGCCGAAGTGGTCCTGGTCGACCCGCGGCCGTACATGACGTACCAGCCGTTCCTGCCCGAGGTGGTCGCCGGTTCGGTCGAGGCGCGGCATGCGGCGGTGTCACTGCGGCGCAACCTGAAGCGGACGAAGATCGTGTCCGGGATGGTCGTCAACATCGCGCATGCCGACCGCACGGTGACGATCCGGCCCGCGGACGGCCCCGACTACACGATGACGTACGACGTGATCGCGGTCACCGCCGGCGCGGTGACACGGACCTTCGACGTACCGGGTGTGGCCGATCGGGCGATCGGGATGAAGCATGTCGAGGAAGCGGTCGCGATCCGGGACCGGCTGTTCACCGCTTTCGACGAGGCGGCCGGTCTGGAGCCGGGCAAGCAACGGCGCAAACTCCTCACGGTCACCTTCGTCGGCGGCGGGTTCTCCGGGGTCGAAGGGTTCGCGGAGCTGTTCTCGCTGGCGCGGGCGTTGCTGAAGAAATACCCCGAGCTGTCGGAGAGCGACCTCGCGTTCCACCTGGTCGAGGCGACCGGCCGGATCCTGCCCGAGGTGAGCGACAAGCCGGGTGAGTGGGTCGTGAAGATGCTGGAGAAGCGCGGCGCGGTCGTGCACCTCAGCACCACGATGCAGTCGGCCGACGACGGGCACGTGGTGCTGTCGGACGGGTCGGAGTTCGACTCGGAGTTGATCGTCTGGACGGCGGGCAACGCCGCGACCCGCCTGCTGCGCAACCACACCGACCTGCCGCACAACCAGCGCGGGATGGTCCAGGTGCGGGCCGATCTGCGGATCGGGACCGACACCGAGGTGATCGAGGACGCGTGGGCGGCCGGTGACGACGCCGCGGTGCCCGATCTGACGTCGTCGACTCCGGGTGCGTACACGGTGCCGAACGCGCAGAACGCCGTACGGCAGGGGAAGCTGCTCGCCAAGAACCTGCTGCGGTCGCTGCGCGGGCGTGCACCGAAGAACTACGAGCACCACAGCCTCGGCGTGATCGCGACGCTCGGTCTCGGGACCGGCATCTTCCAGTACAAGCGGCTCGTCATCAAGGGCGTGCTCGCCTGGCTGATGCACCGCGGGTACCACGTCCTGGCGGTCCCGACGTGGGACCGCAAGTTCCGGGTGCTGGCGATCTGGCTGGTGGCGTTCTTCTACGGCCGCGACATCGTGTCGCTGGCCTCGGTCCAGAGTCCGCGCGAGGCGTTCGAGACCGAGGCCAAGGCGACGCTCAGCGCGAGCCGGCCGGGATGAGCAGGTCGGTCAGGCCGAAGGTGTCGCCGGCAGCGGGCAGCATCGGCTGCCAGTCCGGCTCGAGGCTGAGGTAGCTGGCCGGGTCCGCACGCAGCAGCCCGATCAGCACCTCGGCCACGATCCGCCCGCCGACCGGACCGAGCCGGTCGCCGTCGGCGAGGTGCTCGGACTCCTTGAGGATGTAGAACCACAGCGGCGTACCGCCGGGCCAGGTGTCCCCGGTGATCGACAAGGGCAGCGGCGGTACGCCGAGGAGCTTGGCGACCTCCTCGCCGCTCGGCAGACCGGTCGTGTCACCGCGCAGCAGATCGCGAACGGCCAGCGACCGGTACGCCGATTCGTCGACCGCGCCGGTGATCCGCTCGGGCAACCCGATCAGGCTCGCGGCCAGCCGGCCGTCGAGTCGCTTCGCCCGCTGCGCTCGCGGCCGGCCCGGTACGTCGAAGATCTGCGCGAGGTCGAGGCGCCGATCGGCGGGCAGCGGGCCGAATCCGACCAGGTCGGGGAACAGCGGCAGCTCGGGCCCGCCCTCGACCAGGTGGTACGCGTGCCGGATCTGACCGTGCCCGTAGCGGTACGCGGCGTCGGCGTACTCGAGCGGGATGAACGCGTTCATCGGCTCCGGGTTGAACCACTTCCCGCCGTCCTCGAGCACCTCGTCGACCAATGCCCGGCCGACCAGCCGCGGCAGGAAGTCGTGGACGACGATCCACTGGTAGTGCCAGGTCAGCGCGATCCGCGCCTTGTCGAACACGTCCGCCTCCGGTACGCCGTTCGTCCGCAGGTGGTCGACGATCCGGTTGTGGGAGTGCAGCAACGCCACGTGCAGGCTCAACGTGAAGATGTGGACGTCGTTGCGCGGATCCCCGATCAGCGCGATCCCTTGCTGGTTCCGCGGTACGTCGTACCCGTCGGGGCTGAGCAGGAACTTGGCCGGATCGTTCGCGTCGAACATGTACGGCGAGCCGATCGGCCCGTCGGCGTACAACATCTCGAGATTGAGCCGGGGCGATCGCGCGTTGCGCAGTGCGTCCGTCTCGACCCCGCCCATCAGCGGCGACCGGTCCGCGGTCGTGTCATGTGCGAGCAACTGCCCGAAGAACGGCCAGCCGGCCGCCTGCTCCGCGTCATCCCCGCCGGCACCGAGCTCCAGCGCGGCCGCGGCATCACAGATCCCGCCGTCACTGCCGGCTCGCATCAAGACGTGCGGGTCCGTCCCCAGCGGCTCGAGTCCCGGAAACATCCGCCCGTACCGCGCCCCGCCAGTCGGCCGATCCACACTGCGCACCAGACTCAGACAGTGGTCCCGCGCCGCCGGATGCATACTCATTCCCAACCTCCTGAAGATTCCGATCCACAGGGAAAGACAGCCCAAGCATGCCTGTTGTGACCGGAGTACTCAGTTGATCCGGGTCAGGCGGCCGTCGGGGAGGACGCGGATGGTGGTTTTGCGGGCGCCGACTGTCAGATCGACGAAGAACATCGTGCCGACCGTGCGGGTCTTGTAGGTGACCGTTTCGGTGGAGTTGGCGGGGACGATCGCGGACAGGATGGTGGCGGTCGTTCCGTTGCGGCCGAACTTCACGACCGGGGCCGGCTCGCGGTGGAAGATGTCGGGGTAGTACCAACCTTGGACCGGGTCCTGCTGGCCTTGCACGACCGTGATGCCGTCCTTGGCCGGCTGCTGCTGGTAGGGGATCTGGAGCAGATAGGTCTTCGACTTGTCGCCCGGCTTGGCGGCGACGGCCGTCGTGGGGGACTGGACCGTGACCTTCTGGTCCGGCGCCAGGTGCCAGAGGGTTTCATAGCGCTGGGGACCCACGGACTGGCCCCGGTCCAGGGTGATGATCAGGTCGGGGTCCTTGAGGACGAGTACGTCGCGTTTGCGGGTCACGCCCGGCGCCGGGGAGTCGGCCAGCGAGTACGACTCCGCGGTCGGCGTGATCGACGCCTGCACCAACTGCGTCTCCACCGATGTCATGTCCGCCGACGGGATCGTCATCACGTTGTGCGCGGCTGCGCTCTTCGACCACGCCTGCCACTTGTCGAGCTGGTACCCCGAGTGTCCCGGGTCGATCAGGACATCGCGGCCGTGCGACGAGTACGTGATCGACATATGGTCGTCATGACCGTGCAGCCGACGCCCCACGCCGTACCGGATGCTGTACGTCGACTCCTGCGCGAACGGGCGCGTCTCGCCCCAGCCGGTCCGGCCGAAGACGTAGCCAGCGTCGTACACCGCGATGCGCTTCGACGGCTTCGTCCCGCGCTTCCCGAGCGTGGCGACATAGTCGAGCGCGGTCCCGGCCGCACCCGTCGGCTTCTGCGCCACGGCGTCACCGACCTGCTGCAGCTCGCCGGTCGACTTGGTCGCCAGCGCCAGCCACTCCGACAGTGCGGCCCGCCGCTGGGAGATCACCGGTCCGGGGTTCGATCCGCATCGCTGCAGGGCCGTGGTCGCCCGGCCCCACAGCAGGTAGTTGAACATCGCGTACCCGACCGACTGCTCGTTCGTCGAGCCTTGCGCGTCGATCGCGGTGGTGATCGCCTCGGTCAGCCGGTTGACGGCGAGCGTCTTCAGCTCCGGCCGCTTCAGCGTGCACCCGACCCCGAAGAGCGCGATGCTCTCGTCGGTCCCGTGGTTCGACGGGCCGCTCCAGTTCACGATCATGAACTGCGCATGATCGATCAACGCCTTGTCGAGCCAGGCGTACTGCGCGGGCAGCGTGCGGACATGCATTCCGGTCAGAACCGCCTGGCGCGCGCACAGCAGCACGTTCGTGCGGTGCATCGTCGCCTCCCACGCGCCGACGTCGCCCTTCCACGAGTACGGGTTGTCCTGCACCCAGTCGTGGATGATCGCCATCGTGTGCGCGAGCACCTTCCGGTCGCCGCGTTGACCCGCCTCGATGCCTTGACCCAGCCAGCGCAGCGAATGCAGCCACATGTACCAGCTCGGCTTCTTGTACGGGTCGGAGCGCCAGTTGATGTCGCCGTTCCCGTTGCCGACCTTGTACGGCGGATCGTCGCCCCAGGAGAACGTGTCGTTCATCAGCATCGACACCGGGACCTTGGACTGGATGCCGCTGTACCCGGAGCACTCGTAGGTGCCGGTGTTGGCGACCGGCGTCGCCGGCGGGGGAGTGGCCGGGGTGTCGACGCCCGGGAGCGGTTCGTCGGCCGAATCCGGGAGGCTTGGCTTCGGGCTCGGCGTACTGGCCTTCGGTCGGCTCGGCGTCGGCGAGCCGCTGGCGACGACCGGCGTACTGCGGTCGCGGGTGCCGGGCATCAGCACGAAGACGGCGCCGGCGAACGCGACCGCGCAGACCAGCACGCAGACAAGCGTCAGCGCGACGGTCGTGCTCAACCGCCTCGTGCGCTGGGGCGCCACTCGCTCCCCCTCCCGGCCCGGCTCTCACCAAGCAAGACGCTCCGACCCACCCGATTAGTTGCGTCCCGCCCCGGGTTGAAGCGTAACTGTGCGTCGGATCAGCAATCGCAGGCTGTCGACGGTACAGGGACCCGCGTACGTCGGCCGACGGCCGCGAGCGCGGTGACGGCCAATCCGGCGATGCTCGCGGCGGCGGCGACGACCGCGCAGGTGATGAAGCCGGTGCTGAGGTTGTGGGCTGTGCCCAGCAGGGGCCCGAAGGTGGCTACGCCGATGGCGCCGCCGATCTGGCGGGAGGTGTTGAAGGCGGCCGAGGCGGCGCCGTGGAGGCCGGGTTCGACGGCGGCGATGGATTGAGCGGTCATGGTGGGGACGAGGAGGCCGGAGCTGAATCCGATGGGAACGAGGGCGATGACCATCGGCCAGACGGCGGACGACGTACTGGCCCAGGCGAGTCCGAGGAGCGCGAGGGTGAGGACGGCTTGGCCGATCGCGAGTACGGCGGGGCGGCCGAGGCGACGGGTGAGTGGGGCGGAGCAGAGGTTGGCGATCGAGATGAGGCCGGTCAGCGGGAGGAACAGGAGGCCGGTGACCAGCGGGCTGAGGCCGCGGCCCTGCTGGAGCAGCAGGCTCATCGTGAACAGCACGCCGTAGAACGCGAAGTTGAGCAGGGTGCCCTGCGCAGCCGCGGCCGCGAAGCCGCGATCGGCGTACAGCTTGAGCGGCAGCAGCGGTGCCCCGACGGAACGCTCAACCATGATGAAGGCGACCAGGCCCGCGACCGTCAGCGCGGCCGCGCTCAGCACGGCCGGATCGAGCCACCCACGGGTCGGCGCTTCGATCAACGCGAACACCAGCCCGCCGATGAACGCGGTCGCCGTGGCCATCCCGGCAAGATCCATCCGACGAGCCCGGCGAACCACCGACGGCATCGAGCGCACCGCCCAGATCGCGGCGGGGATGCCGATCACCACGTTGACGGCGAAGACCGCTCGCCAGTTCGCGAGCGCGACCAAGCCGCCGCCCAGGAGGGGACCGGCCGCCATCCCGGCGCCACCCGCCGCAGCCCACCAGCTGACCAGGCGGTGCCGGCTGTGCTCGTCGGTTGCCGACGCGGTCGCGAGGACGAGCGCGCTCGGCAGCAGCAGGGCCGAGCCCGCCCCCTGGACGAGCCGGGCGAGGTTCAGCATCAGCATCGAGCCGGCCGCCGCGCACACCGCGGACGACACGGTGAACACCACCAGCCCGGTCAGGAACGCCCGCTTCGCGCCTAGCGTGTCCGCGATCGCCCCGGCACCGAGCATCAGCGCCGCGAACGACAGCGTGTAGGCGTTGAGCGACCACTCGAGCTCCGCGCGGGACGCGTTCAGGTGGGTGGCAAGCTGGGCGAGGGTGACGTTCACGATCGTGCTGTCGACGAAGACCATGAACGAGGCGATCAGGGCCAGCGCGACGACGGACCGACGGTGCTCGAAGGGCATGAACCCACCCTACGTCTCTGTTCGATGTACGTCGAACAATATTCCGGCGCGCGGACGCGGTAGCGTTCTCCGCGAAGGGGGTACCGCGGATGGATCTGCAGCTGGGTGGGAAGACGGCGGTCGTGACCGGCGCCGGCCGAGGGATCGGCCTGGCGATCACGCGCTCGCTGGTCGACGAGGGTGTGAAGGTGGTCGCGGGCTCGCGCACCATAGGCGCCGAGCTCGAAGGACTACCGGTCGAGGCGTTCGCCGTCGATCTGGGGACGACGGACGGTCCGGCGCGGCTCGTCGACGAGGCGGTCAGCAGGGCGGGAGCGGTCGACATCCTGGTGAACAACGTGGGCAGCGTGCACCCGCGCCCGGGTGGGTTCGCCTCGGTCACCGACGAGGACTGGCTCCAGACGCTCAACCTCGACCTGATGTCGGCCGTTCGTACGACGCGCGCCGCGTTGCCGATGCTGATCGAGCGGTCCGGCGTCATCGTCACGGTCTGCTCGGTCAACGCGACCCTGCCCGACCCGCTGGTGATCGACTACAGCGCCGCCAAAGCCGCCTGCCTGAGCTTCTTCAAGTCGCTGTCGAAGGAGGTCGGGCCGAAGGGCGTCCGGGTCAACACCGTCAGCCCCGGTCCGGTCGCGACCGACCTGTGGCTGGGCAAGGGTGGCGTCGCGGAGACCGTCGGCGGTGCGGTCGGCGCCGCGCCGAAGGACGTCGCCGCTCAGGCTGCGAAGGACTCGGTGACGGGCCGTTTCACACGTCCGGAGGAGGTCGCCGACCTGGTGGTGTTCCTGGCCAGCGACCGCGCCGGCAACCTCACCGGCGCCGACATCATCCTCGACGGCGGCATGACGCCGACCATCTGACCGACGCCGACGATCTGACCGATCCCGGCGCCGCGGGACCGGCGCCGAGATCGAGCTGTCAGGCGGCGAACCCGGGGTCGGGTTCGGCCACGTGGCAGGCTGCCTCGTGGTTCTCGCCCAGGCGGCGTAGGAGCGGCGTCTCGACGTGGCACCGGTCGATCGCCAGCGGGCAGCGCCAGCGGAAGCGGCAGCCCGGGGTCGGGTCGATGACCTTCGGCGGCTCGCCGGTGTCACCTTCGATCCCTTCGGCGAGCGGCGCCCGCGGATCCGGCACCGCACCGAGCAGCAGGTCCGTGTACGGGTGCTTCGGGTTCGCGAGCACGGATTCCGCCGGACCGGACTCGACGATGTGCCCGGCGTACATGATCATCAGCCGGTCCGCGACGTACCGCGCGCTGGCGATGTCGTGGGTGATGTAGAGGAACGAGACGCCTTCGGACCTGCGGAGCTCGGCCATCAGGTTCAGCAGGCCGATCCGGATCGACACGTCGAGCATCGACACCGGCTCGTCGGCCAGGATCAGCTTCGGTTTGTGCGCGAGCGCCTGCGCGAACCCGATTCGTTGCCGCTGGCCACCACTCAGCTCGTACGGGTACCGGTGCATGATGTCGCCGGCCGGGGTCAGCCCGACCGCCTCGATCACCCGCGCGGCCTCGTCCGCGCGCTGCGACCCGCTGAACTCGGGCCGGTGCAGCTTGAGGCTGCGCAGGATGCCATGGGACACCCGGAACGCCGGGTTCAGCGAGCTGAACGGGTCCTGGAACACCATCGGCACATCGCCGCGGTAGGACAACTGGTCCTTGCGGGACCTGAACGTCGACATCGCCCGGCCCTGGTAGAAGATCTCACCGCCGGTCGGCCTGTAGACACCCGCGAGCAGCCGCGCGATCGTGCTCTTCCCGCTGCCGCTCTCACCGGCGAGCGCGACGATCTCCTGGCGCCCGATCGAGAAGTTCACGTTGTCGACGGCGTGGAGCATCTGCCGCGAGAACCCGCGCCCGACCTTGAAGTGCCGGCTCAGATCCCGCGCCTCGATCACCGGCGCCGCGGCCGACTCGGTCACTCCTGGCTCAACATCCAGCGACGTCATGACACCTCCCGGGCGGATGCGATCGACGGTGCGTGCAGTAGGCAACGGGATTGGACGGCGCCGACCTGGTAGAGCTCGGGCTCGATCTTCGGGCAGTCCTCGAACGCCTTCGGGCAGCGCGGCTGGAACCGGCAGCCGGGCGGCGGATCGGCGAGATTGGGCGGGCTGCCGGGGATACCGGTCAGCGGCACCTTCGGCCCGCGGATCGACGGGAACGCATCCAGCAGACCTTCGCTGTAGGGATGCTCCGGGTGATCGAAGACCGCGCGCGTCGCGCCGAACTCGACCACCTGGCCGGCGTACATCACCACGAGCTTGTCGGAGAAGTGGCTGACCAGCGACATGTCGTGGGTGACGAAGATGACCGCGAAGCCGAGCTTGCGCTGCAGCTGCTTGATCTGCACCATCAGCGACCGCTGAGCGACCACGTCGAGCGCGGACGTCGGCTCGTCCATGATGATCAGGTCCGGCGTGAACAGCAGCGCCATCGCGATCATCGCCCGCTGCCGCATGCCGCCGCTGAGCTGGTGCGGGTAGCTCTTCAGGTGGATCGGGTCGATGCCGACGAGCCGCAGTACCTCGGCCGGCCGGTTGTCGTCGACCACCTCGTCGTGCGCCATGATCGTGTCGTGGAACTGCGCGCCGATGCTCTTCACCGGGTTCAGCGCGTTCATCGCACTCTGCATCACCACGGAGAAGTCACGCCAGCGCAGCGACGCGAGCTTCTTCTCGTTCATCGTGACCAGGTTCTGCCCGAGGAACTTCACGCTGCCGCCGGTGATCGCGGCCGGCGAGCTCAGCAGGTGCGCGATCGCGAACAGCAGCGTCGACTTCCCGCAGCCTGACTCGCCGACGACACCGACGAACTCACCTGCCTGTACGTCGAGATCCACATGGTCGACCGCGACGACCGGGTGTTGACCGGTGTCGTACTCGACGGTGAGATCACGGACCTCAAGAAGCTGATCGGGCACGTCGCCTCCGAACCGGCCGCAGCGCGGGATTGCTGATCTCGTCGAACGCATAGTTGAGCAGGGCAAAGGAAACACCGAGCAGCGCGACCGCCAGACCCGGCGACAGCGCCCACGCGGGCAGGCCGTTGACCAGGGCGCCCTGGTTCTGGGCCCAGTAGAGCATGGTGCCCCAGCTCAGCGAGTTGGGGTCGCCGAGGCCGAGGAACTGCAGGCCGGCGGCGGTCAGCACGGAGTACAGAGCGGCGCCGAGGAAGTTCGCGACGATCAGCGAGATCATCGTCGGCAGGACCTCGACCACGATGATGTACGACGACCGCTCGCCGCGGACCCGGGCCGACTCGAGGAAGTCGCGGTTGCGCAGCGACAACGCCTGCGCCCGCATCTGCCGCGCACCGTACGACCAGCCGGTCAGGATCAGTACGACGATGATCACGGTCAGGTTGCCCTTACCGGCGTACGTCGCCAGCACGATGATCAGCGGGAACGTCGGGAGCACCAGGAAGATGTCGGTGAGCATCGACAGGCCGTCGTCGGCGTAGCCGCCGAGATAGGCGGCCGAGACACCGATGATCACGGACAGGATCGTCGCGCCCAGTCCGGCGATCACCGCGATGATCAGCGACTCGCGGGTGCTGTAGATCAGCTGTGCGTACACGTCCTGGCCGAGGCCGGTCGTACCGAGCCAGTGCTGCCCGGACGGGGACTGTAGCGGCAGGTCGCCGATCGCCTGCGGATCGTGATGCGCACCCGGGACGAACAGTTGCGGGAACGCGGCCAGCAGGACGAACAGCACGAGCAGGCCGGCGCCGATCATGGCCTTGCGGTTGCGCATGATCGCGCGCAACAGCCCACCGCGCGGTCGGCGGGTGGCGGTCGTTGTCGGCGCAGCGGCGCCGGTGACGATTGCACTCATCGGCTATCCCTTCGTCCGGGCTCGTGGGTCGAGGAGGAACACCGCGAAGTCACAGAGCAGGACGCAGATCAGCACGGCCAGCGTCACCAGCAGGAAGAGGGCCTGCAGCAACGGATAGTCGGTGCTCACGGTGGCGTTGTAGAACATGTAGCCGAGGCCGGGGTAGTTGAACACGTACTCGACCAGGATCGTGCCGGAGATGACGAAGCCGAGCGACATCGCGAACCCGGACAGGTTGGGCAGGAACGCGTTCCGGCCCGCGTAGCCGAACATGATCCGCCGGCTCGGGATGCCCTTGGCCCGCGCCATCCGGACGTAGTCCTCGGCCAGCGTGGTGATCATGTTGTTCCGCATGGTCAGGATCCAGCCGCCGACCGCGGTGATCAGGATCGTCGCGGCCGGCAGGATGCCGTGTTTCAGGACACTGAAGATGAACTCACCGTTGAACCCCGGCGTCAGTCCCTGGTCGTAGTTGAAGTCGTTGGGCAGGATCGCGTGGTCGCCGATCGCGAACAGCGAGATGAACAGCAGCGCGACCCAGAAGTACGGCAGCGCCGACGTGACGATGAAGACCGGCGGCACGACGCCGTCGATCAGCCCGCCCCGGCGCCAGCCGGAGATCGTGCCGATCAGCGTGCCGATCGCGAACGCCAGGACGGTCGTGATGCCGACCAGCCCGAGCGTCCACGGCAGGGCGCTGCCGATCAGCGTGGTCACCGGGACGCCGAGGCTGCTGCCGATCGACACTCCCCAGTGCCCGGTGACCATTGCTTTCAGGTACTCCAGGTACTGCAGGACGATGTTCTTGTCCGGCTCGAAGCCGAACTCGGCCAGGACGGTCCGCAACTGCTCCGCCGTGACTACCGAGCCGCCCTTGCTGAGCCGCTCCCGCAGCGCCTCCTCCGGACTGCCCGGCATCATCCGCGGGATGAAGAAGTTCAGCGTCATCGCGGCCCAGAGCGTGAGCACGAAGAACCCGAGACGTCGTAGCAGATATCTCACCGCAAATAGCTCCTCGTGCTCACGCTGGACGGTACTTCTGGTCTACTTCTGGTCTGTTTCTGGGGTATTTACGGACTACTTCTGGGCCGACTTCGAGTACAGGTTGGCCAGCACCTGTCCGGCGTCCGGGATGTTGTACGGCGCCGGCTGGGCGTACGGGTTGTCCTGCGTCGGCCAGCCCTCGATGTCCTTGGTGTTGTACTGGTACCAGTCGACCGACTCGGTCGTCGGGATCAGCGGGACATCCTTGATCATGTACCCAGAGATCTGCTTGATCAGCTTGACCTGGGTGTCGGGATCCGCGCTGGCGTACTGGTCGAACAGCTTGTCCACCGCGGGGTTGCTGTACCGCGAGTAGTTGCTGTTGGCCTGCTTGCCGATCGGCGCGGTGTTCTTCGAGTACAGCAGCTGCCGCAGCTCGTAGTACGGCGTCGGTCCGCCGGACTGGCTGGAGTAGGCCAGGTCGTAGTCACCGGTGTACAGCTTCTGGTTGTACGACTGCTGCTGCAGGTCCTGAATGCTCAGCTGGACGCCGACCTTGGCCAGTTGCTGCTTGACGACCGCCAGCGACGCGTCCCAGTCGGTGTAGCCGGTGACCGTGATGACGTTGAGCTTGAGCGGGTTCGACTCCGAGTACCCGGCGGTCTGCAGGAGCTGCTTGGCCTTGTCGAGGTTCGGCTTGTCGTAGCCGGCCGCGGCCAGGGCGTCCTTGTCGAAGTACTTGTCGAAGGTCGGCGTGACGACACCGGTCTGGTTCGCGGCCGGCTGGTAGCCGCTCTCACCGATCTTCGAGATCTGCTCCCGGTCGAGCGCGTAGGCCAGTGCCTGCCGGACCGCCAGCTTGCTGGTCGCCGGGCGGGACGGGTCGTTGTTCGGCACCAGGGCGACGTTGGCCGTCGGTGGGAACCAGTAGTTGTTCTCCGGCGACTTCGACTTGTAGAACTTGTCGATGTTCGGGATGTACTGACCGCCCCACTGTGCCTTGCCGCTGGCGAGGTCGAGGTTGGCCGGGTTGTTGTCCAGGTACGCCGGGTACTGCACCTTCTGGATGTACGGCTTGCCCGGCTGCCAGTAGTTGGCGTTGGCGGCGTACGAGATGTTGTTCGCGGTGCAGGACTCGACCGTGTACGGGCCGGTGCCGATCGGCTTCGGGTCCGCGAAGGTGGCCGGCTTGGAGGCCGCCTCCCCGGTGGACCAGATGTGCTTCGGGACGATGTCGACCTGGTTGGCGAAGTTGAAGAAGTACGGCTCGGCCGCGCCCTTGAACTTCAGCGTGACCTTGTTGCCGGCCGCGGTGACGCTGGTCAGCCCGGCGCCGGTCCACAGCGCGTAGATGTCCAGGGCCGGCTGCGCCTTCATCAGGTTGAACGTGTAGACGACGTCGTCGGCGCTGAACGGCTGCCCGTCGCTCCACTTCACCCCGTCGCGGATCGTGAAGACGATCGAGTCCTTCTTCGGCGACCAGGCGAAGTCGGTGGCCAGCATCGGCGTGGTGGCGCCGGCCTTCAGCACGTTGACGAACGTCAGCGGCTCGTAGACGAAGCCGCCCGCGACGCCGTTGACCGACGGGTTGAACGGGTTGAACTGACACGGCCAGGTCTGTCCGCCGACGTTGGCGATGGTGACCGTGCCGCCCTTCTTGTACTGCCCGGTGCTGCCGCCGCTGCTCGTCGAGGACGACGGGTTGCTTGACGACGCCCCGCTCCCGATCGGCTTGTCGCCACCGCCGCACCCGGCGGTCAGTGCGCCGACCGCTATCGCGGCGACCGCGATGCGTGTGATGCCCCTCATCGTCTCTGCCTTTCGCTACTGGTAATCCTGCTCATGCGAATGCTTCTGCACCGAGGACAACTCCTGCTGCCTCGACGCCAAGGGCGAGCGCCCCGATCAGCGGAGCGTCCGAAGGAAACCGGGCCACCGACAACTCCGGTGGGAACGGGACGGCCACGTCGAGGGCGCGACGCAGGCCGGCTTCGATCTGGTCCCAGGAACGCACCAGGCCGCCGCCGACGACGATCCGGACCGGATCGACCGCGATGGCCAGGTTGGCGAGATGCATCGCCAGTTCCCGGACGAACTCGTCGGTGAGGACGGCGGCGTCCGGCTGGGTCCGCGCCATCGTGAAGACGTCGGCGGCCGTGACCGGCTGCCCGAGCCGGGCGGACCCGGTGGTCTCGAGTGCCTGGCCGCTGACGACGTGTTCCAGGATCGTGCGCTCGTCCGCGTCAACGTACACGTCGCCGGCCGAGCGCAGGTTGTAGCCGATCTCGCCGGACGCGCCGTGCGCGCCGGTGATCACGGTGCCGCCGGCAACGATCGCGATCGCGAGACCGGTGCCGAGATTGACGTACAGCCCGGGGTCGCAGTCCGCGAGCGCGCCCCAGCGCAGCTCGGCCGCCGCGGCCGCCTTCACATCGGTTGCCAGCCGCACGGGTACGCCGGGAAACCCGTCCCGCACCAGCCGTCCGAACGGCAGGTCGTCCCAGCCCGGGAAGGTGGGAGCCAGCTCGACGCGGTCGTCGTACGGGATGCCGAGGGTGGCGGCGCCGACGCCGGCGAGTTCCTGGCCGGGGGCAACCTCGGCGAGCAGTTCGTGGCCTGCGGACAGGCCGCGGGCCATGGCCTCGATAGCACCGCCGGACGCCCCGTCGAACTCCGGGCGACTGTCGATGGTCCGCGTGCCCAGACGGCGTCCGGACAGGTCGCTGACCGCCAGGGCGATCTTCGTCCCGCCGAAGTCGAGTCCGAGGACGACCGGCGCTGGAACCACGGGGGTGGCACCTCCTCGGGCCAACCAATAGAATCGATAGGAAACTAACTTAACAACCAACGGACCACAAGCCTTAACTACGAGTTGGTGGCCGAGTTGTTAACAGCGAGGGGGTCGACGTGACGGTTGTTGCGCCAGGCGCGTCCGCGGCACGCCCGCAGCTGATCCGGGAGATCAACGAAAAGGTGCTGCTCGATCACATCCGGCGATCCGGACCGATCTCGCGGACCGAGCTGGCCGGGCTGACCGGATTGTCGAAGCCGACCGTGTCGGCGGCGCTGAGCTCCCTCGAGCGGACCGGTCTGGTACACGTGACCGGCCAGCGCACCGGCGTACCAGGACCGGCGGCGAGCCTGTACGAGGTGCGGCCGGACGCGGGATACGTGCTCGGGCTCGATGTCGGGCGGGAATTCCTGCGCGGCGCGATCTCGGATCTCGCCGGCACCGTGCGCGCGCGGCTGAGTGTGCGGACCAAGGCCGGCGACGCGATGGCTCGCATCCAGGAGCTGGCGGACCTGACCGCGACGCTCGCGACGGAGACGGGTATCGACGTCACGCAACTGACTCAGACGGTCCTCGGGAGTCCCGGTGTTTACGACCCGCGACTCGATGCCTTGACACTGACCGGGCGACTGTCCGGCTGGGATTCGCCGGCGACGCTGGCGGCGCTGCGCGACCGGTTCGGTACGTCGCTGATGATCGAGAACGACGTCGATGCCGCCGCGATCGCCGAGCGGGTGCACGGACACGGCCGCAACGTCGACAGCTTCGCCTTCGTTTCGGTCGGTACCGGTATCGGTATGGGACTGGTTCTCGACGGCAAGCTTCGGCACGGATCGCACGGTGTGGCGGGGGAGATCGGGTACCTGCCGTTCACCGAAGGCAGTGGTAGCGATCAGCGGGATGCCCGTAAACGTGGCGGTTTCGATGCGTCGGCGTCAGCGGCGGCTGTCGTGCGAGCGGCGCGGCGGGCCGGCGTACGCGGGGCATCGACCGCGGAGAAGGTGTTCGCGGCCGCCGCCCGCGGTGACGCGGTAGCAGCCGCCGTCGTCGCCGAGGAGGCACTGCTGGTCGCGAAGGCCGTGTGCACGGTGATCACCGTGGTGGATCCCGAGCTGGTCGTGCTCGGCGGCGGTATCGGCCAAGCACCAGGCTTCCTCGAAGCCGTCTCCCAGCAACTTCACAAGCTCGCCCCGGTGATGCCCGACGTAAAGGCCAGCGTCCTCGGCCGCGAGTCAGTGGTCGCCGGTTGTCTTGCCGCCGGTCTGGATCGCTCCTGGCAGACCCTCGTCGGCCGGGTCGGAACCCAGGGCTGATAGCTCCAACCCTGGGTTGATCTCTGGGTTGAGATCTCGCCCGGATCGCTGACGACGCACGGCCGCGTTGCCTATGGTCGATCGGTGACCACAACGCTGACTGCGCTTCGTCATGCGCGGACGCACCACGCCAGGACGTGGTTGTGGCTGCGCCTGGTCGGGCCGGTCATCGTCGTTCTCCAGGTGATCATGGTGTGCCGGACCGCGCCGGGACCCGGGCTGCACGGCGTGGGGCTGGTCGTGCTGCTCGCGATCGTTGCCTTCGTCATCGGTGCCTCCGGAGCGTTCCTGGCCAGGAACCGGTCCAGCCGGGTTCGATGGTTGCCGATCGCGGTCCTCTTCGGTGCGAGCGTCGTACTGCTACGGCTGCAGCCCTCCGGACCGGGGGTGCTCGGACTGTTCGTCGCAGTGGCAGTGATCGGCCGCCGCCTTCCACCGCTGCCGGGAAGTCTGCTGGTCGGCGGGGGACTGGTGGCGCTGATCGTCGCCCGCCGTGACGGCTCACCGTTCTCCGCGTTGCTGACCGGCATCGCGATGGCGAGCTTCTACGCGGTGATGCGGCTGGCGGAGCGGCTGAGCACGACCAACGAGCAGGCCGAGAAGTTGCTGATCGAGCTCGAGCGCACACGCGACGCGCATGCCCGGGCGGCTGCTCTCGCGGAGCGGCAACGGCTGGCGCGCGAGATGCACGACGTACTGGCGCATTCGCTGTCGGCGTTGCTGCTGCAGCTGGAAGGGGCGAGCGTGCTCGCTGCGACCGACGAGCGGCTCGGACCGGTGATCGAACGGGCGCGGCGGCTGGCCGGATCGGGGCTCGACGAGGCGCGAAACGCGATCACGACGCTGCGTGAAGGCGGGACGATGCCCGGGCCGGGGGAGTTGTCCGCGTTGGCGGCACGGTTCGAGCGTGACACCGGCGTCCGGTGTGAACTGAGCGTAGGTGGCGATGCCCATCCGCTTGATGCGGACGCGCAGCTGGCGGTGTACCGCGTGGCCCAGGAGTCGCTGACGAACATCGCCAAGCACGCGGCCGGCCAGGAGCGGGTCAGCGTGCTTTTGAGTTACGAGGCCGGAGTGGCTCGGTTGGTCGTGGAGGACCACGGGGTTCGTGGGCAGGCGGCGGACTCGGGCGGGTACGGCCTGACCGGGATGCGGGAGCGGGCCGAGCTCGTCGGTGGCCGGTTGGTGGCCGGTCCGACACCGACCGGGTTTCGCGTCGAACTGGAGGTGCCGGCATGACGATCCGGGTGTTGAGTGTGGACGACCAGCGGATGGTCCGGGAGGGACTTGCGCTGGTGCTGGGGCTCTTGCCCGGCGTCCAGGTCGTGGGGACCGCCTCGGGTGGTGAAGAAGCGGTGCAGCTGGCGGGTGAGTTGCGGCCGGACGTCGTACTGATGGATCTGCGGATGCCGCGGTGTGACGGTGTCGAGGCGACGCGACGCTTGCGGGAGCTGTACCCGGAGGTGAAGGTCATCGCGCTGACGACGTACGCCGACGACGAGTCGGTGCTGTCCGCGTTGCGGGCCGGAGCACGTGGTTACCTGACGAAGGACGCGCGGTCGGCCGAGATTCACGAGGCCTTGCAGCGGGTGCTGGACGACCGGGCCGCGATCGACCCGGCCGTGCAGCACCACCTCGTCGACGCCATCGCCGCCGCACCCCGTCCAGCGCAACCGACGACCGCTGTGGGCGACCTGCTGACCCGGCGCGAGACCGAAGTGCTGACCTTGATCGCCGTCGGCCTGTCGAACGGTGAGATCGCCGAGCGTCTCGTCGTGAGCGAGGCAACCGTGAAGAGCCACGTCAACCACCTGCTGGCCAAGATCGGCGCCCGCGATCGGGCGCGGGCGGTCAGCTACGCCTATCAGCGCGGGTTGCTGCAGTAGAAGTTGTCGGCGGAGTCCGTACTGCCGTGACCGAGGTAGCGAGCCACCTTCGGATAGGCGCACAACGGTCGCGTCACGTTGTCCTTGGCTGCCTCGATAGCTGCCGGTGCGACACCGTGCTCGACCCAGCCGGTGACGGCGCCGAGCGGGTCGCTCGGCGCCGGGCCGACGGTTCCGGCACCGGCGCAGTGGCCGACTCCAGGTGCGAGGAAGAGCCTCGCGAACGCGTCGGCGCGGTCCTGCCCGCCCATCCGCCGTACGACGTTGTCGTAGAAGCGGATCGTGCCCTGCGGTGGGATCAGCGGGTCGGCGAGGCCGGTCGAGAGCACCAGCTTGCCCCCGGCGTCGCGGAACGCGGTGAGGTCCGGATCGTCGTTCTGCAGCTCGGTGAATTCGCGTTCGCCCTTGCGGTAAAGGAACAGGAACTGGTCGGTGGTCATCGTCTTCCAGTCGAAGCCGGGATCCTGGGCGAGCCAGTACGTGTACCAGCCGACGGCGATCCAGAGCGGATTGGCCGCGAGGTACGCGAGGTTGGCGCCAGGCTCGAGTCCGTACCAGAGGCCCGGGCCGGCGATGATCTCGCGGACGATCTTCACGTCGGCCGCGGTGATCACCCCGCACGGCGTCGACGTACCGAGCAGCCTGCCCGGATCGAAGTCGCACTTGACAACGTTCCCGACCACGCCGTCGGTGACTCCGTCCAATCGGTCGCACGCGGCGACAGTCGCGTTGTAGAAGGCCGCGAACTTGCACGGCTCCAGGTAGTGCCTGGCGCGTTGCTGGACGAACACGGGCCACAACTGCCCCGGCGCCATCTTGCTGAAATCGATCGCGGGCGAGCCGGCCAGGATGCCGTTGTAGTCCGCGGGGTACCGCTGCGCCTCGGTGATCGCCTGGCGGCCGCCCATCGAGCAGCCGTTGAAGTAGGCGTGGTCCGCGCCGCGGCCGTAGTACCTGCCGACCAGGTCCTTGCCGGTGACGGTCATGTCGTGGATCGCGCGGTACGCGAAGTCGTCGATGGCCCGCCGATCGAGCTGCCTCTTGGCATCCAGCGCGAACTCCCCGGAGAACTGCGAGGCGGGGTGGCCGGTGTCGGTCGATATGGCGGCGTTGCCGGACCGGATCGCGTCGCCGAGCTCGCGGTAGGAGAAGCCGGCGACGAACCCGCCACCGCCGACGCCTTCGAACCGGCCGGTCCAGGATTCGAGCGGGAGCCAGGCGGTGAAATGGTCGGCGCCGTCCGAGTCCGGATCGGTGCTGAGTAGTTCGACGCCGCAGTACGGCGGCAAGTCGTCGATCGGCGTTCCCACCTTGCCTTCACCAGGACCGCCCTGGCCGGGTGGAATCCTGAAGGTGCCGCCCGTGTTGACCGACGCGCCGGTGACGGTCGCGCCGAGAACATGCTGTCCTTGCAGGCTTTCGCATTGCTGGGCGGGCGTTGTGGCCTTGGCGCGGGTTGTTGTTGTCAACGGCACCACGCAGACGAGGGCCATCGCCGCCGCGACCGCCACCTGGGGCCGGGCGGGACGGCGCTGGCGGGTGCGGGTGGGCTCCCAACGGAAGACGGCCAGCGAAAGGAGCAGCCCGGCAACGCTCCAGCTGCAGAGCACAAGGATGTCATGGAGCGCAGGCGTCTGGCCGGCGAGCGCTTGGCCCGCCGCGACGACGATCGGACGAACCGGCAGGTACGAGGCGACCACGTCAACCCAATGAGTCTTCAGCGGATCGCCGACCGTGCCGGACAGCAAGAGGACAGGTAGATAGGTCAGGCCGAGGATCGGGAACGCACTGGCGACCGTCGGCACGAAGCCGGTCACCGCGGTCGATGCCGAGGCACACGCCAACGCGCCGAGGACAATGACCCCGAGCATCATCAGCGCGTGCCAGAACTGCAGGTGGGTCCCGAACAACACCACGCCGACCAGTACTGCGAGAGCGCCGGCCAGCACCGCGACGACTACCGATGAGGCGATCTGCGCGGTCAGGTAGCACCAGGCGGGCAAGGGCGTCGCGCGGTAGCGCTTCATCACGCCGGACTCGCGAGCCGCGACCAGACCGATGCCGTGGGTGGTCCAGGCGATCATCGTCGTACCGAGCACTGCGCATCCTGCCAAGCGGGCTGATGCCACGTGACCGTTGGACGAGTTGAGGAACAGCAACAGCACTGGGAGGACCAGTCCGGTGCTCATGGCTCGTGGCGTGCGCAGCAGCAGCCGGACCTGGTGACGGAGCTGTCCGATGAGCAGTTGCAGGTCAGACATGCGCCGGCTCCTTCCGTGTCATGGCCAGGTAGACGTCTTCGAGGCTCGGCGGCCCGACTTCGAGTCCCGTCAGACCGATGCCCGACTCGTCCGCCCAGGCGATCAGCTCCGCCAGCACCGGTACGACCTGATCGGTCTGCAAGGTGAGTTCTTGCCCGGTGACGTGACGAGCAAGCTGCGGCGGCGGTGGTACGCCGGGCGGCAGCGGCAACCGCACGAGACTGATGCCGCTGCTCGCCCGCATCGCAGCCGGTGTCATGTCGGCGACCAGCCGGCCGGCGGACAGGACCAGGACGCGATCGGCCAGCTTGTCGGCCTCGTCGAGGTAGTGCGTGGTGAGCAGGATCGTCGTACCGGAGCCGTTGAGTCGTTCGATGGTCGCCCAGCAGCGGCGCCTGGCCTCCGGGTCGAGTCCGGTGGTCGGCTCGTCGAGGAACAGCAGGTCCGGATTCCCGATCAGCGCGAGCCCGAGGTCGACGCGACGCTGCTGCCCGCCGGACAGTGTGCCGATCCGCACCTTGGCCTCGGCGGTCAGGTCGATCAGTTCCAGGACTTCGTGGATCGGGCGGGGGTCCGGGTAGAGCCGGCCGAACAGGGTCAGCAACTCCGCGACCGTCGGCTCGGTCTCGAGGCTGGTCGACTGCAGCACGAGCCCGATCCGGCTCCGCCAAGCCCGCCCGCCGCGGCGCGGGTTCTCACCGAGCACCTCGACCTCGCCGGTCGTGGCCTCCGCGAACCCCTCCAGGATCTCGAGGGTGGTCGTTTTGCCGGCGCCGTTCGGTCCCAGTACGGCGACCACCTGGCCGTCCGGGACCTCGAAACCGATCCCGTCGACGGCCGCGAAGTCTCCGTAGTACTTGGTCAGACCGTCGACCGCGATCGCGCTCATCGGCGGTCCCGGCTCTTCAGATCGATCAGGATGTTGGTGACGCTCCAGAGCGCGATCGCCGCGCCTACGCCGATCAGCAGCGGCCGGTGGGTACCGATCCCGACGCCGCCCAGGCCGATCCCGACGAGTGCGCGCACATAGGCGTTGAGTCCGAGTAGTCGAAGCATGTCCCCAGCGTCGTCGCCGAGGCGGCCGGACTCATCGGCTCAGTTGTCGATCTTCTGAGCCCGACCCAGCGATGGATTTCTCCACCGTTGGTTGGAGTTCCGGGCGTGGATCGTCCGGAATGGTCAGTAGGGTTCGAGCCATGATCGCTATGTACCCGAGCTTTGTGATGGATTGCCCCGACGCCGGGGCCCTGGCGCGGTTCTACGCCGAGATTCTGGGCTGGAAGGTGGAGGCCCGCGACGACTGGGCCGACATCAAGCCGGAGGACGGGAGCAACTGCATCTCGTTCCAGCAGGTGAAGAACTTCAAGGCGCCGTCGTGGCCGGGTCAGGACGTGCCGCAGCAGATGCATCTCGACGTCATGGTCCGCGACCTGGACGAGGCAGAGGCCGAGGTGCTGAAGCTGGGCGCGACCAAGCCCGAGCACCAGCCCGGGACGACGTTCCGCGTCCTCCTGGACCCGGCGGGGCACCCGTTCTGTCTCTGCGTCGACTGAGGTCGCCTAGGGTTGGGGCGTGACGAGTTGGCGCGAGGAACGGCGGCAGGCGGCGGTCGAGCATGCGGCCGCGCTCGAACGCCGGAAGGCCTCGGAGACCGCTCAGGCTCGTCAGCTCCTCACCGACTTCATCGCGACGCTGAAGGAACGGGGTGTCGAGCCGGAGCCCTTGCGCGCGCAGGTCGTCGGGACGAACACCAGCTACCGGACCAATCTCACCGGGTGGTACCTGCGCCGCAACCGCTCGCTCGCCGTGGATGTCGAGGGCAACTTCTACATCCTCGGCGTGCCCGCGAGCCTCAAGGCTCGCGTTGCCGGCGTACGAGTCGTGCCGTCCGACCCGCCGCTGATCGTCGGCCAGGGCGCCCGCGACGGCGAGTCGCTGCCCCTCGCCGAGCTGCTACGGCTTCGGCTCGAGTCCTGACAGCACGCTCTCGATCAACGCCGTGCCGGGCGCTGTCCGGCCGCCCGGTCCAGGCGATGGCATGACGTCGTCCATCTCCAATGCCTCGCCACACTCCGAGCAGCACACCGTTGCCGTCGTCACCTTGCCGCACGTCGTGTGCGTGAACCGGAGCGGCTGGCCGGCCGGGGGAGTCGCCCACCGATCGCCCCAGGCGGTCAGCGCGATCAGGATCGGCACGAGCTCCTGTCCCGCCTCGGTCAGCTCGTAGCTGTACCGGACCGGGTTCTGCTGGTACGGCGTACGTCGTACCAGGCCGCCGTCGACGAGGGTCGTGAGCCGGTCGGTGAGGAGATTGCGCGAGATTCCGAGGTCCGTGACGAACTGGTCGAACCGGTTCAGACCGAGGTAGAGATCGCGCAGCACCAGCGGCGTCCACCAGTCCCCGATCAGCTCCAGGGACTGGGCGAGCGAGCAGTGCATCGAGGCGAAGCTGGTGTTCCGCATGCCCCGAGTCTAGTCAGTTGCGTCATTGAACTCACTCGCCCTAGGGTGATCGCATGGGCCTTTACCACCGGATCGTGGCGCGGCAGGTGCGGAACGCGTTCGCGCAGATCAGCGCGGGCAACTGGGAGGCGATGGTGGCGGGGATGGCGCCGTCGTTCACGTACCGGTTCTACGGGGACCATGCGCTCGGCGGCGAACGCCGTACCCATCAAGCGCTGCGCAGTTGGTGGGAGCGATGCTTCCGGCTGCTGCCGAACACCCGGTTCGAGGTGCGGGACGTGCTCGTCAACGGCTGGCCGTGGAACACCCGGGTCGCGACAGCAGTCACCGTCCACGTGGGCGTAGTGGACGGTTCGACGTACGAGAATGTCGTTCATCAGTTCCTGCGGATCCGATGGGGCAAGATCACCGAGGTACGAACGCTCGAGGACACCGCCGTGCTGGAGAAGACCCTCGACCGCCTGGCAGCAGCGGGGTACCCCGAGGCGCACGCCGCGCAGATCACCGGTTGAGGCCCGCCGGCGACATCTTCCGCCGGCGGGGAGCGCGATCTACCGTGTGGGAGCAACTTTCCTGCGAGTCGATCCGGAGCGGGCCATGTCGTCGAAGACCTGGAGTTCATGCGTTGCCTTGACCTCGGCAGCCGTGCTGACGCTGGTTGCCGGGGTGGCCGCGCCGGCCGCCGACGCGAAGCCGCCGACCGGCGGCACCACCGCGAAGGCACTGGTGTTCATCCCGAACCCGGTGCAGTCCAGCGGCGACGAATCGCTCACGGACCAGAAGGACTCCGCGACCGCGGTCCCACGCGGGGACTACTACGAGGTGACGCTGACTGACCTGGACGGGTCGGGCTACCTGCGCGGCACGTGGGCGAACGTCCGCAGTGCCACCGGCACTCCGGCGTACACGACCACTGGCACGTACTTCTACAACCGGCACGACGATCAGTTCGAGCAGGTGATGGCCTACTTCTGGGGAACCCAGGCGCAGAAGTACCTGCAGTCGCTCGGCTTCGGGCGGGACCTGCCGCCGGTGAACGCCGAAAGCCAGGACTACAAGGTGGACCAGTTCGGGCAGGACAACTCGTTCTCCCGCGACGATCACGACACCATCACCCTGGGCAAGGGCGGTGTGGACGACGCCGAGGACGGCGAGGTGATCGTGCACGAGACCGGTCACGCCGTGCACGACGCACAGGTCCCGGGCTTCGGGACGACCCTGGAGGCCGGCTCGATCGGTGAGGCGTTCGGCGACTACTTCGCGGTCACCGTCGGCGACTGGGTCGCCAAGCAGTACGGCGTACCGGTCAAGGAGCCGCTGGCGTGCGTCGCCGACTGGGACTCGGTGTCGTACACGTCGACCGTCCCGCACTGCCTGCGCCGCCTCGATGCCGGCAAGCACTACCCGCAGGATGTGGTCGGCGAGGTGCACGCCGACGGCGAGATCTGGTCCCAGGCGCTGTTCCAGATCCGGACGGCTCTCGGCCCGGCGGTGGGCGACCGGATCATCATCGACGCGCAGTTCGGGTTCGCGCCGGATACCAGCTTCGCGGCGGCGGCCCGCCAGACGGTCGCGACCGCACGCTCACTGTACGGCGCATCGCAGTCGGCCGTCGTCCAGAAGGCGTTCGCGGACCGCGGCATCCTCTGACCCCTTCGATTGCGGGCCCGGCCGGAAACCCGGATGCTTTTGTCGGTCGGGGCGGTTACGGTCGGTCGGGTGCTGACTCTGTTTCGCTACGGCGTTCGTGTTGCACCTGGAAGCACCCTTCTGACGATGGGTCTGGCTGTCCTCGGTTCGCTGCTGGGGATGGCGGTCACGTTGCTGACCGGGCGGGTCGTCGGGGCGGTTCCGGGTGTGATCGACGGACGCCCCGGTGCGATGTCGCTCGAAGAGTTCAGCTGGCTGCTCGGCGGGCTGCTGGCGGTCTTCGTCATCGACAGCCTGACGCCGGCGCTGCAACAGGTCGCCTCGCTGACGATGGATGCCGGGATGGTCCGCGCGATCGGCACCGGCATCACCGAGCCGCTGCTCCGCCCGCGTCGCGTGCAGCATCTCGAGGACGCCGAGGTCCTGGACGTGCAGGAGCGTGCAAAGGGTAAAGGCGGATTCCACCTCGCCCAGGGCATGAGCCAGTTGCCGTACCTGCTCGCCAGCCGGATCACGTTGATCGGCTCCGCGGTGATCGTCGGTGCGATGTTCGCCTGGTGGGTCGCGGCCATGCTGGTCGCGATGTCACTGATCCTGGAGTGGTACGGCGGACGTCTCGTCGAGCGTGAGATCGACACCTGGTGGGGAAACACCGAGGAGCAACGCCGCGCGAGCTACCTGTTCAACCTCGGCATGCGCGACGCCCCGAAGGAGCTGCGGGTCTTCGGCCTGCACAACTGGCTGGTCGAGCGGTATGTCCGTGACTGGACGGCCGGCTACCGCCCGGTCTGGGCCCGCCGCCGCAAGAACGTGAAGTTCTCGATCCTGATCGGCGGCGTGCACCTGATCGCCAACGGCATCGCGATCGTCGCCGTCGGCCGCGCGGCGCTGAACGGTTCGCTGCCGCTCACCCAGGTCGCGACCACCCTGCCCGCGATCCTCGCGATCGGGCAGTCCAACAACGGGTACGGCGTGGTGCAGGTCCGCCGCGGGCTCTCGGCGTACCGCGCGATGCGTGACCTGCCGCAGACGATCGCCGAGCGGCACCCGGAGCCGGTCGCGGAGCTCAAGCACCGCATCGAGACGATGCCGGCCCGCGAGATCCGTTTCGAGAACGTCAGCTTCCGCTATCCCGGGTCGGAGGTCGACGTACTGCGTGGTCTCGACCTCACGCTCCACGCGCACGAGGCTCTCGCGCTCGTCGGCATCAACGGCGCAGGCAAGTCCACCTTGGTGAAGCTGCTCGGCGGCGCGTACAAGCCGACGAGTGGGCGGATCCTGGTTGACGGTGTCGATCTCGCGGAGCTCGATCTGGCGGCTTGGCAGCGGCGGGTCGCGGCGATCGTGCAGGACTTCCTCCGGTTCCCGCTGTCGGTCACGGACAACGTCGTGTTCGGTGCGGTCGAGCGCGCGGGGGACGAGCTGACGCTGGCCAGGGTCGCTCGCGAGTCCGGGATCGACGCTGTCGTGCGGGGTCTGCCGAAGGGCTGGGACACCGTGCTGGACAAGACGTTCGACGGTGGCGTCGACCTGTCCGGTGGGGAGTGGCAGCGGGTCGCGCTGGCCCGGGCATTGTTCGCGGTCCATGCCGGCGCGGGCGTGCTGGTGCTGGACGAGCCGGCCGCTGCCCTCGACGTACGGGCCGAGGCCGAGTTGGTCGAGCGGTATCTCGAGCTGACCTCCGGCGTTGCGTCGTTGATCATCTCGCACCGGTTCTCGGTCGTGCGCAACGCGAACCGGATCTGCGTGCTCTCGGGTGGACGCATCGTCGAGGACGGAACGCACGAGGAGCTGCTGGCCGAGAACGGCGAGTACGCCGCGATGTTCCGCCTGCAAGCCGAGCGCTACGTGACCGGACCGGAGGCCGTCGATGCCTAAGACGTTGCGCATCCTCGGCCTCTGGCTGAGTACGTCGTTCCGCGCGGCGCCCTGGCTGATGACGATCTCGGCCGTCCTCGTCGCGGGCCGGGCCATCACCGCACCGACCCAGACGTACGGCGTGAGCCGGCTCGTCGACGGGATCGCGTCGGACCAGTCGAGCACGATCGCTCTGGGCATCGCGATCATCGTCGGTGGCCTCGCGGTCTCGTTCGTCGCCGACGGACTGGGATGGCCGTTGCAGGACACCGCGCAGGAGCGGATGGCCGGTCGCGTGCACGCGGACCTGCTGGACGTGACGGCCGGGATCCCAGGGCTGTCGCATCACGAGCGGCCGGATGTCGCGGACCGGCTCGAGCTGGTGCGCGAACGTGCCTGGCGGATGGGCGTCGGCGCGGAGGTTCTGCTGTGGGCGTTCGCCACGGTGACTAACACCGTGACGGTCCTCGCGCTGCTCGGGTCGGTGCATCCGCTGCTGCTGATTCTCCCGTTGCTCGGTGGCGCGCGCATCTGGTCGGCGTACCTGAGCAGCACGCGGCAGCAGAAGGCCTGGGAGGACTCGCTGCCGCAAGAGCGCCTGGTCGACCGGCTGATCGAGGTGGCGAAGGATCCGCGGACCGGTCTCGAGCTGCGGGTGTTCGGACTCGGGAAGGTCTTGCTCGACAGGATCTTCAGGCTGCAGACCGAGCGGTTCGAGCGCCGCGTCGCCGCGGCACGCTGGGGTGGCAAGGTCGACGGCTCGGTGCGGCTCGTGTTCGGCCTCGCGTACGCCGCCGCGATCGTCTGGGTGATCGCGCGAGCCCGGAACGGGCAGGCCACCGCGGGCGACGTCGTACTGGTGCTGCTGCTCGCGCCGCAGGTCGATCAGATGACCGGCGGTATCGCCCAGAACGTGTACTGGGTCGGCGAGGTCGTGCGCAGCTTCAGCCGCTACGACTGGCTGCGCGAGTACGCGAAGCAGAACTCGTGGCGCTCCAGCGCGACCCCGGCGCCGAAGCGTCTGACCTCGGGGATCGAGCTGCGAGACGTCGGATTCTCCTATCCTGGTTCGGAATCCGCGGTCCTCACCGGCATCAGGCTCACACTGCCGGCCGGTGCCGCGGTCGCGCTGGTGGGGGAGAACGGCGCCGGGAAGACAACCCTGGTCAAGCTGCTTGCGCGGATGTACGACCCGACGACCGGAAGCATCCGGATCGACGGCGTGGACCTCGCGACGATCCAGCCGGACGAGTGGCGGTCGCAGCTGTCGGCCGGGTTCCAGGACTTCGTGAAGTTCGAGTTGACCGCGCGCGAGGTCGTCGCCATCGGTGATGTGGCGCGGGCCGGCGACGAGGACGCCGTACTCACCGCGATCGCGCGCGGAGATGCGGAGTCCGTGATCGCAGGCTTGCCGCACGGGCTAGACTCTCAACTGGGCAAGAAGTTCACCGACGGCGTCGAGCTGTCCGGCGGCCAGTGGCAGCGGCTCGCGCTGGCCCGGGCGTTCATGCGCGAACGCCCACTGCTGTTGCTGCTGGATGAGCCGACGGCAGCGCTCGATCCGGAGGCCGAACACCGGCTCTACGAGCAGTACGCCGAGGCGGCGAAAGTCGCCGCGGCCGAAACCGGTGGGATCACGGTCCTGGTCTCACACCGGTTCTCGACCGTCCGGATGGCCGACCTGATCGTCGTCATGCACGACGGCCGCGTCGAAGAGTTCGGCACCCACCCCGACCTGCTCGCAGCCGGTGGCCGGTACGCCGAACTCTTCGAACTCCAGGCCCGCGCCTACCGCTAGGCCCGCACGCGCCGATCCGCACGCTCGGCCAGCTCGTCCTCACCGACCAGCGTGATCATCTGCCCGTCCGGCGCGCACAACATCGTCACGGTGAACTTCAGCGCGATGTCGGACCGGTTGTTGCCGTCGCTGTAGTGGATCACGTCGCCACCCGGCTCCCAGAACGCCTCACCGGCCTTGATCACCCGCGGCGCCTCACCCTCGAGCTCGAACAACATCTCGCCTTCGACGACGTACCCGAACGCCGGACCGGAGTGCCGGTGCGGCGGCGCACCCGGATCGCCTGCGGCGTAGTCGATCACCACCGTCATGGCGTGAAAGCCCTCGGGGACGAACGGCGGCTCGATCTCCTGCAACATCGTGAACGCGTTCTGCCAGGTCGTGGACCGCTGTTCGGTCGTGTCGGTCATCGAAGGTCACCTTCCAGTCAGTGTTGGATCTCTCCAAACAAAGACCGGTCAGCTCGGTCGTGTGTGACGGTCACACTGCGGGAGGCTGCGCTGTCTTAACCGGTATGAGCCAGCGCATCGAGACCATTGACGACCTTCACCAGCACCTGCAGTGGGCGATCGAGCTAGAGCACGCCACCCTCCCGCCGTACCTGTGTGCGCTGTACTCCCTGGATCCGTCGCGCAACCCGGATGCGGTCGAGCTGGTGGGCAGCGTGTTCGTCGAGGAGATGATCCACCTCTCGTTGACGGCCAATCTGATGAACGCCGTCGGCGGCGAACCGCGGCTGGACTATCCGGGCATGCTGCCCGGGTACCCGCGCAAGCTCCCGCACGGTCAGGTCGAGCTGTCGCTGTTGCCGTTCGGGCCGGAGGCGCTGGAGATGTTCCTGCGGCTGGAGAAGCCCGAGGCGCCGGGCTCAGCGGCCGAGAGCGATCACTACGAGACGATCGGCCAGTTCTACGACGCGATCGAAGAAGGTCTGCGGTACCTGAGCGAGACGCTCGGCGAGGAGAAGGTGTTCTCCGGCGACCCGGCGCGCCAGGTGACGGTGGGACCGTTCCATCACACCGGCGGCACAGTGCGACCCGTCACCGACCTGGCGTCGGCGCTGGCCGCGCTGGACGAGATCGTCGAGCAGGGAGAGGGCACCTCGCGTGGCGAGGTCTGGGACGGCGACCACGACATCTTCCACCCGGACCGCGACGAGGTAGCGCACTACTTCCGCTTCAAAGAGCTCGAGCTCGGCCGGCGCTACCGGCGCGGCGACACCCCGCAGTCCGGTCCGACCGGCGAGCCGGTCGCGCTGGACCTCGCCGGAGTCTCGCCGATGCAGCCGAATCCGCATCGGTCGGACAACGCGCAGATCCGCGCCGCGCAGGAGGAGTTCGACGACTCCTACTGCACGCTTCTCTACGTCCTCGAGCAGGCGTTCACCGGCGAGCCGACGCTGATCCGCGATTCGGTCCGGGCGATGTACGGCCTGCGGGCCGGGGCGCTCAAGCTCATGCAGCTCAGCGAGGACGACAAGACGGTGGCCGGCCCGACGTTCCTCTACATTGATCCGGAGCGTCGACGCTAAGAGGGCCGCTGAGCGGCCAACTGAGAGGCCGCTGAGACGTTCGGCCGAAAGAGCCGCTTCCAGTTCGCCATTTGTTAACGCTCGGTCTTCACCTGGCCGTACATCGGTTACTAATGTATTCACCATGGACACACCGCCCGCTGTCCGTGCCCGCGGAATCACCAAGTACTTCGGTGAGGTCGTCGCGCTCGACGGCGTCGACCTCGACGTCGCACCAGGCCAGATCCACGGCATCGTCGGACCGAACGGCGCCGGCAAGACCACGCTCCTCGGCCTGCTGCTCGGACTCGCCGTCGCCGACCGCGGCACGCTCGAAATCCTCGGTACGCCGGTCGGCCGCGCCCTCGCCGTACCGGTAGGGGTCGCCGGCTTCGTCGACGGTCCCGGCCTGTACCCGTCGATGACCGCCAGACAGAACCTCGCCGCCCTGGCCGCGCTCCGCGGTGACGAGACGCAGACGATGAACATCGACGAGGCCATCGCCCAGGTCGGCCTCACCGATGTGGCCGACGACCGCGTGCGCGGCTTCTCGCTCGGCATGCGCCAGCGCCTCGGCCTGGCCGCCGCACTGCTCACCAAGCCCCGGCTGCTGATCCTCGACGAGCCGTCCAACGGCCTCGACCCTGCCGGCAAGAAGCACGTGTACGGCGTACTCACCCGCCTGGCCGCCGACGGTACGGCGGTGATGCTCTCGAGTCACCGGATGGACGACGTCGAGCAGCTCTGCTCCGAGGTGACGATCCTGTCGGCCGGACGAGTCGCGTTCTCGGGACCGATCAGCAAACTGGCCTCGGACGACAGCGAGCTCGACTACCGGGTTCTCACCTCGAACCCGGCGGCCGCCCGCCGGATCGCCCGCCAGACGAACGGGATCCGGCTGCGCGATGACGACACCGATGTCGACACCGTCAAGGACGGCGTCGAGTTGCTGGTGATTTCGGCGACGATCCCCGCGCTGGACGAATTCGTGAAGCGGCTCGTCGAGGAAGACATCGCCGTCCGCGAACTCGCGCCGGTGGTCTCGCCCCTCGAAGCAGCCTTCCTCGCCCTCACCGAGCAGCAGGAGAACAACTGATGACGGCTACCGCCGCCACCGACGCCCCTGCCGGCACGCCCGTGGTCCGCAAGGTCCCGGTCGCCCGCGGGTATCGCTTCGAGCTCGTCAAACTGCTCTCGCAGTGGCGCGTCCGCGTCCTGATCATCGCGTGCTGGCTCGCCCCCGCGGCCTTCGTCGCGATCATCAGCGAGCAGGCCTCGCTCCCGGTCGACACTCTGTTCGGCCGGATGATGCATGCGACCGGCTGGGCCGGTCCACTGGTCCTGCTCGGCTTCTCCGGATCGTGGGCGCTGCCGCTGCTCACGTCGCTGGTCGCCGGCGACGTGTTCGCGTCCGAGGACCGTCTCGGCACCTGGCGGCACCTGCTGGTCGCGGTGCGCTCGCCGCGCCGGATCTTCGTCTCGAAGGCACTGGGCAGTCTGACCGTGATTCTGGTGCTGGTGATCGGCCTGGTCGTCTCCAGCACGGTCAGCGGCCTGCTGGTCGTCGGCAACCGCGAGCTGATCGGACTGGACGGGCACCTGCTCTCGCCGGGCCACGCGGCCGGGGCGGTCCTGCTCGCGTGGCTGTGTGCACTCGCTCCGACCTTGGCCCTGGCGGCTATCGGCCTGCTCGGCTCGGTCGCACTCGGTCGGTCGCCGATGGGTCTGCTGCTCCCGGCGGTGGTCGCGCTGGCGATGCAGATCGTGCAGCAACTGCCGGTCCCGGTCGCGTTCCGCCTGGCTCTTCCCGGCTACGCCTTCATCAGCTGGAACGGCCTCTTCACCAGCCCGGCACAGCGCGGGCCGTTGCTGATCGGTGTCGCGGTCAGCCTGGTCTGGACGATCGTCGCAACCGGCCTGGCGTACTTCCTCTTCGTACGCCGGGACTTCACGAACCCGACGAACGACGGGTCCGGCCGCCGGGCGTTGACGGCCGGCCTGCTGCCCCTCGTCGGACTGCTCGTGATCAGCACCGCGGTCATCGCTCCGGTGAGCGGCTTCGGTTCGGGCATCGACCAGGACAAGGTGCAGAAAGCCGTCGCGACCGAGTTCGCGCATCTCTACCGTCTGCAGACCAAGCAGCTCAATCGGGCCGATGTCACCGAGGAGCAACTGCAGAGCGCCGCCGAATGCACCAAGGGCGGTGACCAGGTTGCCGCGAAGGGGCCTGGCAACGACTGGCGGTGCGTCATCAGCTGGCACATCCCAGGGGTGGAGGTCGCCGGCTCGGCGATCTACCAGCTCGACATCAACCCACTCGGTCGGTACGTGTCCGACGGGGACGGACCGAAAGAAGTGAATGGCTTCTTCCTGGTCCGGACCCCGTCCGGGGACGAACCGAACCCACTGTGGCAGTTCGACGGCAACATCGAACTGCTACCTGCCAAGTAAGGCCAACCCGAAGGGATCAATCCCATGCAGGTAACACGCCGCCGCAGGCGTGACGAAAAGGGTCCGTCCAGCCCCTTGCGACGCAGAGTACCACTGGTGACAGTCGGTACTACTGCGATCGCGGTGGCACTGGCCGGGACCGCGGTCGCCTCGACGACCGGCTTCGGTCACGACCAGGTCGGCCAGGTCACGGACTAGGGTCAGGTCGTTTCGTCCGACCAGTACATCAAGCCGATCGGCGACCGTCTCGTCCTCCAGAAGGGCAAGATCATGTCGTCCAGCACGAGTCCGGACGGCAGCCACCTGGCCGCCGGCGTGACCGACGGCGGGATGGCGCTGGCGATCGTCGACCTGAAGAACTGGAAGGTCCAGCAGTACGTCGGCAACAACGCCGCCGCGGACCTGAAGATCCCGGGCAACGACATCGGCCAGGAAGGCCCGACGTACTCGCCCGACGGCAAGCAGCTGTGGCTCGGCCAGACAGACGGCTACCGGCGGTTCGACGTGAACGCGGACGGCTCGCTCGCGAACCCGACGTTCGTCACGATCGCCGCCGACGGTGCCAAGCACGCGCTCGCCAGTGAGGTCGTCTTCTCGGCCGACTCAAAGACGGCGTACGCCGCGGTGAACGGCCAGAACCGGGTCGTCGCGATCAACACCGCCACCGGCACGATCACGCAGAGCTGGGCGACCGGCAACGCGCCGCGCGACATGGTGATGGTCGGCAACAAGCTGTACGTGACCAACGAGGGCGGCCGGACCGCGCAGCCCGGCGACTCGACGCTCGACTCGTACGGCACGCCGGTCGTCGCGAACCAGAACTCGATCACCACGACCGGTACGGTCAGCGTGATCGACACGAAGAACCCGGCCGCCGCGGTCGGCAGCATCCCGGTCGGTCTGCACCCGACCGCGGTGTACGCCAAGAACGGCGCCGTGTTCGTCGCGAACACCTCCAGCAACACGGTCTCGGTGATCAACACCAAGTGGGACAAGGTCGCCCAGACCATCACCACCCAGCCGTGGGCCGAGGCCAAGGTCGGCTACGAGCCCGACGGCATCACGCTGACCGACGACGGGCACCTGCTGGTGTCGCTCGGCCGCGCGAACGCGATCGCGGTCTACAAGTTCCGGAACCCGCTGGAGCCGGTCAGCTACGTGGGTCTGCTGCCGACCGACTACTTCCCGGCCGAGCTCGCCCAGGTCGGCACGGACATCGTCGTCTCCAACACCCGCGGTATCGACGCCCGTCGCGACACCACGGCCGCCGGCCATGGTACCCACGACACCACGTCGAGCCTGACCAAGTTCAAGCTGCCGGACGACCACGCGATCTCGAAGTACACCGCGACGGTCTTCCAGCAGAACGGCTGGACCAAGGACTCGGCCCAGCTGGCCACCGACAAGGGGCACCGCGCCCCGGTCGCGGTCCCGGCCAAGCTCGGTGACCCCTCGACGATCAAGCACGTGTTCCTGCTCGTCAAGGAGAACCGCACCTACGACCAGGTGTACGGCGACATCCCGACCGGCAACGGCGACCCGTCGCTCACGCAGTACGGCGAGAACGTGACGCCGAACCAGCACGCGCTGGCCAAGCAGTTCGGGCTGTACGACAACACCTACGACGTCGGCACGAACTCCGCCGAGGGTCACAACTGGCTGATGCAGGCCGACAACCCGGAGTACACCGAGTCCTCGGCCGGTGAGTACCTGCGCAGCTACGACACCGAGAACGATGCCCTCGGCCACCAGGCCAGCGGCTTCATCTGGACCGGCGCCCAGGCGGCCGGCAAGACCGTCAAGGACTACGGCGAGTTCCTGTCGATCGAGAAGAAGCCGGCCGGTGCGAGCTGGCAGAACCTGTACTGCGACACCAAGCAGATGCAGGGCGGTGCCGACACGAAGTACCCGATCCAGGTCGGCTCGGCGATCCCGTCGCTGAACAACGTCGCGGTCCAGGGCTTCCCGCAGTTCGACACCACGGTGCCGGACATCTACAAGGAACAGGTCTGGGAGAAGGACTTCAAGAAGAACGGTCCGGCGAACCTGAACATGTTCTGGTACTCCAACGACCACACCGGCGGGACCGCGAACGGCCCGGCGCAGGTGGCCGACAACGACCTGGCCGTCGGCCGGACCGTTGACGCGATCACGCACAGCAAGTACTGGAAGGACTCGGCGATCTTCATCGTCGAGGACGACTCGCAGGCCGGGCTCGACCACGTCGACGGGCACCGGGCGCCGATCCAGATCATCAGCCCGTACGCGCAGCACGGCGTCACGGACAGCCACTACTACACGCAGATCATGATGATGCGGACCATCGAGCAGATCCTCGGGATCCACCCGATGAACCAGAAGGACACCGCGGCCACCCCGATGTTCGGCGCGTTCACCAACAAGCCGAACTACACCCCGTTCACCGCGGTCCCGAACCGGACCTCGCTGACCGGCGGCGTGAGCCCGCTGCCGAGCTGTGGCGCGGACGTTCCCGCGGCGCAGAACCCGAACGTCGCGCCGGCACCCACGGCCGCCGTTCCGGCGAACATGACCGCGATGGCCGCGACCTGGTCGGCGTGGAAGGACCAGCAGCGGACCACCGGCCCGAACGCCAAGGCCGACTTCGCGAACCCGTCGCAGATGAACCACTACGACTGGTACGAGGCGCACAACTGGGCCACGCCGTACCCCGGCGAGACCAAGATCGTGGCGCCGAACGACGTACCGGGCGCGATCATCCCGGCCAGCGAGAACGACGGCTGACCGGCTGACCGCTTGGTGAGGCAGTAATTGGGTGGCAGGCCCGCGACGTCGCTGGTAGCGTCGCGGGTCTGTCTTTTTCGGGATCGAATCGAACCGGATGGATCAGCTCCGCGGCGGGACCCATGCTCACGATTCGAGGCACTCTGCCATGGCCGAACTCGAGGCCGAACGGGCCTTCCTGACCACTGCCCAGACCGCGCTCCACCGCATGTACGCCGAGGTCGTCGACCGCGACGTCCCGGTGATCGGTGGCGAGGACAACGACGAACGCTTCACCAACGAGGCCAACCAGCGGGCCAAGGAGATGCGCACCCACGCGCTGCTCGACCTGCCCGACGTGCCACTGTTCTTCGGCCGGCTCGACTACGAGCACGGCACGATCCCGGACCTCGACCAGATCTACATCGGCCGCCGGCATGTGCACGACGGCAGCGGCGTACCGCTGGTGATCGACTGGCGCGCGCCGGTGTCGGTGCCGTTCTACCGGGCGACCCGGAGCGACCGGCAGCGGGTGCTGATGCGTCGCCGCTACGGGTTCTCGGACCATGCCGAGCTGACCGGGTTCGAGGACGAGCCGCTGACCGGCATCGTCGAGACGGATCAGGCCGATGCCTTCCTGCGGGCCGAGATCGAGCGTCCGCGCACCGGTCCGATGCGCGACATCGTGGCCACGATCCAGCCCGAGCAGGACGACCTGGTCCGCGCTCCGCTGCACCCGAGCGTCTGCGTGCAGGGCGCGCCCGGCACGGGCAAGACCGCCGTCGGTCTGCACCGGGTCGCGTATCTGCTTTACACCGAACGCGAACGCCTCGGCCGCGGCGGCGTCGTGATCGTCGGCCCGAACCGCTCGTTCCTGTCGTACATCCGCAAGGTCCTGCCCGCGCTCGGCGAGGTCGACGTACGGCAGATCACCATCGACGAGCTCCTCACCCGGCCGACCGGGGCGATCGACGACACCGAGGCCGAGCGGCTGAAGGGCGATGGCCGGATGGCCGACGTACTACGGCGCGCGCTGTGGTCGTACGTCGGTACGCCGACCGAGGGAGTCCTTTACAGCAAGGGATCCCGGCGCTATCGGGTGCACGACTACGAGGTCGTCGACATCGTGTCGGACCTGCGCGAGTCGACCCGGTACGCGCCCGGCCGGAACGCGCTCGCACAGCGGATCGCACACGTCGTCCTGGTCCGGATGGAGGAGCGAGCGGAGTCACCGGACGACCGCGTGCAGAACGCGGTCGCGCGCTCGAAGCCGGTGAAGGATGTGCTCGACTCGGTCTGGCCGCGCGTCGCACCCGAGCAGATCCTGCATCGCCTGTTCTCCAACGCGGACTTCCTGGCCCAGGCCGCGCCGACGCTGACCGACGAGGAACGTACGGCGTTGCTGTGGAGCAAGCCCGCGCGATCCTGGAAGTCGGCGAAGTGGTCGTTCGCGGACTCGGTCCTGCTCGACGAGCTCGAGGACTTGATCGAACGGCGTACCGGATCGCTCGGTCACCTCGTCCTGGACGAGGCGCAGGACCTGTCGGCGATGCAACTGCGCGCACTGGGTCGACGATGCCGGACCGGTTCGGCCACGGTGCTGGGCGATCTGGCCCAGGCGACGACGCCGTGGGCCGCAGGTTCATGGGACCGCGTCCTCGGTCATCTCGACAAGAGCGACGGGGTCGTGGCGGAGCTCGACCGAGGGTTCCGCGTGCCCGAGCAGATCATCCGCTTCGCGGCGAAGCTGCTGCCCGAGATCGCTCCGACGCTGAGTACGCCAAGCGGCGTCCGGACCGTCGCCGACGCGCTGAGCGTCGTACCGGCCAGTGAGTCGACGCTCGCGGACGAGGTCGTCGCGGCGTGCAAGTCCGCGCTGGCCGGTGAAGGTTCGGTCGCCCTCATCGCCGCGGACGATCAGGTCGCGGCGCTCAGGGATGCGATCGCCGCCTCAGGCCTCGAGGTCGCGCTGATCGGGGAGACCGAGGACGAGATCGACACGGTCCGGCTCGTCTGCGTACCGGCGACGCTCGCGAAGGGCCTCGAGTTCGACGCCGTCATCGTCGCCGAGCCCGCCCACATCGTCGCGGCCGAGCCCCGCGGCCTGCACCGCCTGTACGTCGTCCTCACCCGCGCCGTCAGCCGCCTCCAGATCATCCACGCCGAGCCGCTTCCGAGTGCCCTCGGCTGATCCCCTCGCGCAGCTATCGTGGCGCGATGAAGCTCTTCGTGGTGGTCGTGATCGTGCTGTTCGCGGCCGGACTCACCTGGGGCATCGTCGCGCTCGTACGCCGGCAGCGGTACATCGACTCGCTCCGGCAGCGTGGCTGGAACTTCGTCAACAGCCCGACGTTCGACGCCGTCGCCCGGCTCGGCAATCCGCCGTTCGGCCTCGGTTTCGTCCGCAAGCCCGATGACCAGATCACCGGCCTGACCGCTCAGGGTCGTCCGTTCCAGGTGATCGAGTACAGCACCTCGCACTGGTCGGGCTGGGTCGGCATGGTCACGTTGTCGCGCCGCCTCCCCGAGTTGTGGATCACCGGCGGCGACACCCGGCCGCGGTACGGCGTCCGCGCGCACGCCGTACCCGCTCCGCCGCAGCTCGGGCCGGGCTGGCAGGTCGGTGCGCTCGAGCCGGACTTCGCCGCGGAGCTGATGAATCCGCAGGTGTGTTCGCAGCTGAGTGCGATGGCCATGTCAAACTCAGGCCCGCCGGGGTTGAACGTGGGCATCGACAGCGATCAGCTCGTGGTGCTGGATCCGCCGCGGGAGAAGCCCGAGCTGCTCGCCGCCTGGCTGGAGCAGCTGGGCGCCGTCGCGGCGGCGATCGACGCGACGCCGCTCGACCGCTGGATCCAGCCGGAGCCGCAGGCGCGACTGACCTTCTATCACCACCCGGACTGGTACTGGGTCGGCGTCGACGACAGCCTGCTGGAGTTCACGCCGGTGAACCGTGGCGGGCATGCCCACAGCACCAGCGAGGTGATCCGCGGCCGGGACGGCGACGGCCCGCCGTTCGTCGCGTTCACCCACCACTGGAAGACGACGCGGACCGAGTCGTACACCGACAGCGAGGGCCGCACGCAGACCCGGACGGTGACCGAGAACCACAGCGAGCCGATTCTCGGGTTCCAGCTGCCGATCCGGATGCCGCGGCTGGAGGTCGGCCCGAAAGGGTTCGGAAGCGGTGGGATCAGCTTCGAGAGCGAGGCGTTCAACCGGCAGTTCGCGGTGCACTCGCAGGACACGAAGTTCGCGTACGACGTGATCCACCCGCGCCAGATGCAGTACCTGATGGCAAACCCGCCGGCCTCGTTCCGGATCGAGGAGGAGTGGGCTTGGTTCTCGCCCGGCGAGCACAGCCAGCCTGCGATCGCGCACAGTTCGGAGTTCCTCCGCGGGTTCCTGGCCCGCGTCCCGCGGTTCGTCTGGCGGAATCTCGGCCTCCCGGATTCCCCCTACCCAGCCCCTGAGATAACCCACGCGCGGTAGGGGGAATGCGATTACCCTCGGCGCGGTTGCGTCTTTGGGTGTGGCTCCACGGATGAGCCACGAGTCTTGGGAGGCATCATCACAACGCATGCGGCCCTGCTACCGGGCGAGCGAACCCCGTCGGGTACGGGTCAACATACCGACCAACGAACCCTGGTCATCTTCGGCGCCAGCGGCGACCTGAGCTCGCGGTTGCTGCTGCCGGGTCTGGGCAGTCTGCTCGCCGGACCGCGGGCGACCAGTGTGCGCATCATCGGGACCGGGCGCTCTCCGCTCGCGCCGGACGAGTGGACGGACCGGGTCCGGTCCGCCTTCGAGTCCCGCGGCGAGATCAGTTCGGCGGCAGCGGACACGCTGGCAACGACGGAGTACGTCGCCGGTGACCCGACCGATGTCGAGCACCTCCGGGCGCTCCTCGAGCTCGCGGGCCTCGCGCCGGTCCTGTACTTCTCGCTGCCGCCGGCGGTGACGACGGCGATCGTCGAGAAGCTCCGCGAGGTCGAGCTGCCGGAAGGCACCGAGCTCGCCTTCGAGAAGCCGTTCGGCACCGACGCCGAGTCCGCCGCCGCGCTCAACCAGCTCGTCGGCTCGCTCGTGCCCGAGGAGAACGTGCACCGCGTCGACCACTTCCTCGGTCGCACCGCGGTCCTGAATCTGATCGGCCTGCGGTTCGCGAACCGCCTGTTCGAGCCGGTCTGGAACGCCGAGCACATCGAGAGCGTCGAGATCGTGTACGACGAGACGCTCGGCCTCGAGGGACGCGCGCAGTACTACGACAACGCGGGCGCACTGGTCGACATGATCCAGAGCCACCTGCTGCTCGTTCTCGCACTGCTCGCGATGGACGCACCGGCGACGATGGACGCCGTCGAGGTGCGCAGTGAGATGGCGCGTGCGCTGCGCAGTACGCATCTCTACCGTGGCTCCGCGATTGAGGCGGGTCGGCGGGCGCGGTATGCGGCGGGCATCGCGGACGATCGCGTGGTTCCGTCGTACGCCGACGAGGACGGCGTCGACGCGGAGCGGGGGACCGAGACGCTGGCCGAGGTCACGGTCGAGGTCGACACGAACCGCTGGGCCGGTGTGCCGTTCACGTTGCGCTCGGGCAAGGCGCTCGGGGTCGCGCGCAAGGAGATCGTGGTCAAGTTCAAGCCGCTGCGGCACCTGCCCTCCGGTCTGAACGGCGGGCGCGACGGCGAGACGCTCCGCATCGGGCTGAACCCGGGCGAGCTGTCCCTGTCCGTCCCCGCGCTCGGTGTCGACGGCCCGTACACGATGGGCCAGGTCTTCCTCGACGCGACGCTCCCGTCCTCCTCTGTCCTCCCGTACGGCGAGGTGCTCAGCGGCATCCTGCGTGGCGACCCGCTCCTCTCGGTGCGCGGTGACGTGGCCGAACGGTGCTGGGAGATCGTCGAGCCTGTCCTCGCCGCGTGGCGCGCCGGCGAAGTACCCCTCGACGAGTACGACGCAGGCTCGAACGGGCCGGCGACCTGGAAGTAATCCGAGCCGATATCGCACAGAATCTTGACACGGTTAAGTAAATAGAACCAATATCCTATCCGATTCGGTTCTCTCAGAGAGGTCACCGCCATGACCAGATCCGTTCGGAGCAGGAAGGTGCGGACCGTGCTTACCGGTCTCGTCGCCGCCGTACTGCTGCCGGCAGGTTTGACGGCTACAACGTCCGCAGCAGCACCCCCGACGACGCCTCCGATCGCGCCCAAGACGGCTGCTCCGCAGCAGGCCGTGCGGGCTCCGGCGGTGGAGACCACAAACGTCGAGTCCGGCGGCCCGGCCGGCGATATCGCGCTGCACCCGTACATGGGGTGGAGCAGCTACAGCATGCAGGTGTACGACGGCGCCGGGAACTGGATCTCCGCGGACCAGTTGATCAAGCAGTCCGACGCGATGCACGCGAAGCTGCAGCCGTACGGGTACAAGAACATCAACATCGACGCTGGCTGGAACGACGGTATCGACGCGTACGGCCGGCCGGTGCCGAGCAAGAAGCTCTACCCGAACGGGCTGCAGGCGGTGATCGACCACATCCACGCCAACGGCCAGAAGGTCGGCCTGTATGCGATCCCGGGTATCGGCAAGGAGGTCATCGACGCCAACCTCCCGGTGTACGGCGCTCCCGAGTGCGAGACCGGTGACTTGGCGGTGCAGCCGCTGCAGAAGGCGGACTACTGGGGCATCGGCTACCGGATCGACTTCTCCAAGCCCTGCGCGCAGAAGTACATCGACTCGATCGCCGACCTGTTCGGCTCCTGGGGCCTGGACTTCCTGAAGTTCGACAGCGTCACGCCCGGCTCGGGGATCAGCGACCTGTCGGTCGACGCCCGTGACGACGTCAAGGCCTGGTCGTCGGCGCTGGCCCGGCACAAGATCTGGCTCGAGCTGTCCTGGGCGCTCGACATCAACTACGCCGACACCTGGAAGCAGTACGCGAACGGGTGGCGGATCGAGTGGGACGTCGAGTGCTACTGCCCGGGCGTCGCGCTGACGCAGTGGCAGAACATCAACCGGCTGTTCCCGAAGCTGGCGGACTGGTGGCGCCACGCAGGACCGGGCGGCTGGAACGACCTCGACTCGCTCGACGTCGGCAACGGCCAGATGGACGGTCTGACGAAGGACGAACGTCGTACGGCGGCCACCCTGTGGGCAGTCTCGGCGGCGCCGATGTACATCGGCAACGACATGACCCGGTTGGACGACTACGGGCTGAGCCTGCTGACGAACCCCGAAGTGATCGCGGTCAACCAGGCCGGACGGCCCGCGCAGCCGCTGTCGACGAAGACCAACCGGCAGGTGTGGTTCGCGCTGAACCCGGACAGCAGCTACACCGTTGCCTTGTTCAACCTTGGTCAGACCGACGCCGACATGACCGTCAACTGGGCCGACCTCGGCCTGGACGGTACGGCGAAGGTCCGGGACCTGTGGGCGAAGAAGGATCTCGGTCAGTTCGCGACCGGGTTCACCGCGAAGGACGTGCCGGTCCACGGCGTGCGGCTGCTGAAGGTCACGCCGCAGAAGGCGTCCTCGATCCGCGTGAACGACGACGACCTGCGGGTCGCGTACGACGGCGCGTGGCAGCGCAACAACAACTACGAAGTACCCGCGGTGTCCGAGCCGCTGACCGTGACGGTCACCGACTCACAGGCGAAGACCGCGGACGTCGGATCGCGGACGCTCGAGGTCAACAACGACGACTCGCAGATCACCTATACCGGCAACTGGCACCAGAGCACGGGTCGAGGGCTCGGTGACTACAAGGACGACGTGGCGTGGACCGAGACCGATGGCGACTCGTTCTCGTACAGCTTCGTCGGCACCGGCGTCGACTACGTGACGGAGACAGATCCCGGACAGGGTGACGTCGACATCTACGTGGACGGTCAGTTCAAGCAGACGGTGAGCACGTACCTGGATCCGTCGCAGGGACACAACAAGCCGCAGCAGGTCGTCTACAGCATCTCGGATCTGCCGAACGGCTCGCACACGATCCGCGCGGTGAAGAAGTCCGGCCAGTTCATGCTGCTCGACAAGCTGAACATCCGGCAGGAGAGCCTGCTGAACCCGGACTCGGCGACGTTCGACAAGAGCGCCCCGGCCGACGTCAGCGTCGAGCTCGGCCGCGATCCCGGTGAGCTGGCCGGCATCTCGAAGGCCGGCCAGGACCTGGTCGCGGGCACCGACTACACGGTGGCCGGCAAGGTCGTGACGATCAAGGCGGCGTACCTCGCGACGCTGGCGGCGGGCACCGTGCCGCTGGACTTCCGGTTCCGGGGTGACTACCGCGACGACATCCACGCCACTACGGCGGACGGCGCGGCGGTCAACTTCGCCTTCACCGGCACGGGTGTCGCGTGGAGCACGGAGGTCGCTCCGGACCAGGGGAACGCCGACGTCTTCGTCGACGGCAAGCTCGTACGCCGGGTGAACCTGCACGGCGATGCCCGCCTGACCAACCAGGAGGTGTTCACAGCGACCGGCCTGAAGAACGGGCCGCACACGCTGCGCATCGTCAAGGTCGACGGCGACGTACTGCGGAACGACACGGTCAGCTACACGATCGCCAAGTAGAAGCCAATATCCCTGACCCCCTGAGATGGGTGGTGGCCGCGCCCCTGCGGTCACCACCCATCTGCCGTTGGATGGGCCTCGAACTCTTTGTGCCAGCCCTCACAGGAAATCTGACTGACTGATCAGTCAGGTACTTGTTACGATCAAGCCGGGGGATCGAGCTGGCATCCCTGTCGATCGAGCGAGGTGCCGCCTTATGTCGTTGAGCGATATCACCGTCCCGCGCCGGCGCAGCCGTCGGAGGCGGGAAGACTCCAAGCTGGCCGACCATGTCGACCGTCTCGGCGAGGAGCATCCGCCAATTCCGCTCGAGAGCGTCGACTACACGATCAAGCGCCCGCGGCTGCTGGCCGAGCGCTTCGGGTCGGTGCTGGCCTACATGACCCGGGTCGAGCTCGAGGTCGAGCGGAACGTGCTGGAGCTGAACATCCTGCTGCCGGACCCGCCCGAGGTCGACCGGCGGTTCTACGCGGACGTGTGGATGCCGCAGGAGACGCGGCACGGCTTGATCCTGGACCAGATGCAGGAGCTGGCCGGGATCGAGGCACACGAACCGAACCTGACCGACGTCGACTTCAAGCTCAAGCTGCTCGGCGCGCTCGGCAAGGTGCCCGGCGTGCAGGACATCAGCCGGATGCTGTACTACCTGACCGGACTGGCGACCGAGCGCTCCGCGGTGCTTGCCTACAACAAGCTTCATGCCGGCCTGCTCGAGCTCGGTGAGCGAGCGATCGCGTCCACCGTTGTCGCGCCGATCAAGCGGCAGGAGCCGGGGCACTTCGCCTACTACCAGATGGCCGCGCAAGAGCTCTGGGGGCAACTCTCCGGATGGCAGCGGTGGCTGACACGCGGACTGCGGAAGCGTACGTTCGATGTTGTGGGTGCCTACAACAAGCTCCAGCGGACCCAGTTCGGTGACGTGATGCATGCACTGGACATCAGCAGGGGCGGCGAGGACGACCTGCGGGAGTACGCGCAGAAGGTCGGGCGCGCCGAGTACGAGCTGATGTTCGCGCACCGGCGCGGGCTGCGGGTGCCGGACTACGTCTTCAAGGCCCTGCGGCGATCCGCCGAGCTGGCCGCCGAGCGGAAGGGCGAGGCCTGGCCAGCCGCTGAACCGGCCCCATCATGAGGGTCACAGCATGACTGCTCACGCGCACGCGCGGCACACCAAGCGGCAGGTCATCATCGAGACCGCCGAGCGGCTGTTCGCCGAGCACGGGTACGACGCGACCTCGACGGCACGGATCGCGCACGAGGCCGGCGTACCGTCCGGTTTGGTGTTCTACCACTTCGCGACCAAGCTCGACCTGCTGCTCGCGATCGTGCAGGAGCGCCCGTCCCCGAGCGAGGTACTGCGTTCCGCTGCCCGCGGCCGGACCGTACGGCGGCGGTTGCAGGCGATCGTGGCGACGATGGCGGAGGAGTTGGAGCACGACCGGGCCGCCCGGATCATCGTGTTCCGGGAGGCGCAGGGCAGGCCGGAGATCGCCGAGCGGGCCGCCGAGTTGTTCGCGGAGGCGACCGAGACGGTGGCCGACGTACTGCGTGGTGCCGACGACGTGGTCGCCGGGCCGGACCGCGTGCAGGCGGCCGCGGAGTTGGTGGTCAGCCGGGTCTTCCTCGACACGGTCGCGCTCGGTCAGGCCGATACGGCGGCGGAGCGGCACGAGGCGATGATCGAGCTGGTTGCGGATTCGCTGACCAGCCCCGGCGGGCGCGCCCAGCAGGACTGAGCGCGCCGCTCTCGGGTCAGGCCCAGGGATCGAACGGGATCCCGGCCGGCTTGGACGCGTTCAGCAGGTTGCGGAAGCGGTCGTCCTTGTCGGTGATCTTGATCGTGGCCGAGCCGAAGTCGGCGTTCATCAGGATGTCGCGCAGCGACGTGCTCGGGTAGCCGTTCCAGCCGACCAGCGGCGGGTACCGCCAGTCGTGGTAGTGGTTCTCCGGCGGCTCGTCGTTGCTGTTGGCGAGGCGGAAGAAGTGCGTGCTCGCGCCGTCCTTGTGGTAGACGACCTTCGGGTGCGATCCGTCGAAGCGGACCTGCGAGCGCGGGTAGGTGACCTGGCTCGAGTGCTGCGTCGTGGTCACGTACTCGACCTGGTTCGAGGCCTGGTTGATCCAGGAGATGACGTGCTCCCAGTCGTGCCGGTGGCCGCCGAGGCTGCTTCCGGGCAACGCCTGGTCCTTCTCGAAGTAGCTGGCGTACACGACCGCGCACCAGCCGTTGTTGCACTTCTCGCGGGAGTAGGTCTGTGAGTTGTCGAGGTCGGACTGGTCGCGGCAGTTGCCGTTCAGGGCGCCGGTCGGGTTGAGGCCGGGGTTGAGCGTGCCGTCGGCTCCGATGGCGGGGGTGGCGTAGCACCCGTCGGTGTCGTAGTCGTACGCCGGCGAGAACGACTGCTCGTACCCATCGGCGTTCTGCGGGAGGTGCGGCGGCGGGGCGGCGAACGCGAACGCGGCCGAGGTGACGATCAGGGCGGCGGTTCCGAGGACCACGCCGAGCGTGCGGCGGGCGGACACTTTCATCGAATGCTCCTTCAGAACTTAGTTCAGGGCGGAAAGGAACGGGACGAGGATGCCAGCCGCGATGCACCGGCGCATATACGTCACGTGCCTACAGGTTGACGGTCCGTGAACACCGGAATTCGTGGGATGCCAGGTCTCGTATTGGTGGTGCAGAGTGGGTCCTGAGACCTGCCGGCTGGGGATGCTGAGGAGCGACGGCGGGTAGTTCCTGGGGAGGAACAGCGTGCCTTTTGAGGAGAAGGCGGCGCCGCCGCCTGCGTTGCCAGACGGTTCGATCCCGACGTACGGCGGTCACGGGCTGCCAGGAATCGCCAACGGCGAGCCACCGCTGTCGCCGTTCGGCTGGGGTCCGAGCCTGACCTACTTCGACAACAAGAGCATCCGCACCCGCGCACCAGTGGGCAGCGTGCTCCCGTTCATCGTCCTGCTCGTCCTGTACGGCGGAATCGTCTCCGCGCTGCTCACCGCACTAGCCGTCCGCGCCTGATCCCTCTGATCCCCCTGATCTTCCGGCGCGCCCATGAGCCCGCAACTGGCCGAGTAGTTGCTGTTGGCATCATGCTGGTGACCGGGAGGTGTGATGCGGCTGGACGGGAAGGTTGTGCTGGTCACCGGTGCATCGGCGGGGATCGGTGCGGCGGTTGCCGAACGGCTCGCGGTGGCCGGCGCGCGGGTGGTGGTGCACGGGCGCGATGCGGAGCGCACCGCCGAGGTCGCCACGCGAGTAGGCGGAGCACCGGTCCTGGGCGATCTCGCGCTGCCGGGTGTCGCTGCTGAGGTCTCGGATGCCGCGCTCGCTGTTCATGGGCGGATCGACATCCTGGTCGCGAACGCGGGGCTGGGCTGGTCCGGGCCGTTCGTGCAGATGCGGGCCGAGGAGATCGACCATCTGGTCGCGCTGGATCTGCTCGCGCCGTTGCAGCTGGTCCGGTGCTTGCTTCCGTCGATGGTCGAGCGGCGCTCCGGGCACGTCGCGCTGGTCGGCTCGATCGCGGGTCGTACGGCGGTTGCCGGTGAGGCCGTGTACGCCGCCACGAAGGCCGCCCTCGACATCTTCGCCGAGAGCCTTCGCCTGGAGATTCGTGGTAGTGGTGTATTCGTGAGCCTGACCGTCCCGGGCGTCGTCGACACCGGCTTCTTCGGCGCTCGCGGCCGGCCGTACGACCGCAAGCGCCCCCGTCCGGTGCCCGCCGCCGACGTCGCGCGGGCGCTGGTTGATGGCATCGCCAACGACCGCGCCGAGATCTGGATTCCTCGTTGGCTGCGGGTCGCACCCGCCGTACGCGCGCTGGCGCCGGGACTGTACCGGCAGCTGTCGGCGCGGTTCGGCGAGCAGGTGATGCCACGGTGAGAGGCATCGTCGTACCGTCGGCCGACGCGTTCTTCCTGCATATCGAGCGGACCGGCGCACCGCAGCACGTCGGCGGCATCGTCGTCCTCGAACCGTCCGGCCGGCGGCCGACGATCGACGAGGTCCGCAAGATCGTCGCCGACGGCTTCGCGCAGTTGCCGCGGATGCACCAGCGGCTCGGACCGGCGTCCCGCTGGCGTCGGCCGCGCTGGATCGAGGCCGGCGAAGTCGACCTGGACTGGCACGTCGTCGAGCACCGGTCCACTGAGGGGTACGCCGGCCTGCTGCGCTACGTCGGCGACCTCGCCGAGCAGCCCATGCCCAGGGACCGTCCGATGTGGCGGATCGCGATCGTCCGCGACATCGGTCCGGGCGGTGCCGACGGGCTGGTGGTGCTGGTCCACCATTCGATTGCCGACGGCATCGGAACGGTCCTGCAAACCTTCAGCCTGTTCGAGCCGCCGACCAAGATCGAGCTGCCGTCCGGCGCCGGTCCCGGCCGGCTGACCCGCGCCGTGGCTACAGCCGTCGGCCTCGCCCAACTCGCAACCGACGGTACGGCGGCCAAGCTGCCGCCGAGCTCGCTGCGTCGCGAGTTCGACACCGCGGCGATCGAGCTTGACGTCGTACGACGCGCCGCGTCCGCCCGCGGCGTACGCGTCACCGATCTGCTGATCGCCCTGCTCGCCGACAGCGTGCACGCCGTCGCGCCCGGACTCGCCGAAGCGGTGAACGGGCAGCTGCGCTTCTCGGTGACGACGATGGTTCGAACGCCGGACAGCGCGGCTGAGGGCAATGCGACAGCCGCGGTCATGGTCGAGGTGCCGGTCGACGGGCGGCCGTTCGACGAGTTGCTGACCGAGGTCTCGGCGCGAACCAGGCGGCTGCAGCGGCCGACGCGGGCGCTGGCTTCCCGGTTCGTGCTGGCGACTGGATTGCGGCTCGTGCCGGAGCCGTTCGCGCGCTGGTTCGCGCCGACCGTGTACGGGCAGCGGTTCCTGCACGCTGTCGTCTCGAACATGCCCGGCACGACCGAACAGCTGTCGTTCGCGGGCGTGCCCCACGATCGGGTGTATCCGATCCTGCCGCTGGTGCCGGGAACTCCGCTCGCCGTCGGTGCGCTGAGCTGGACAGGCGTCCTGGGGATCGGCCTCGCGACCGATCCGCAGCTGATCGACGGCCCGGCGCTGGCCGCTCGGCTCAACCAGGCGTTGGCGGGGTTAAGGACCGGGCCACTCGAGGGCGAGGAACAGGCGAGCGCGTGATTCGGGGTCGTCCAGGCGATCGCCGTACAAGGCCCTGAGCCGGGCCATGCGGTAGCGGACGGTCTGCGGGTGGATGCTCAGCTCGTGCGCGATCGCCTGCCGGTCGCCGAAGTGCTTCAGCCAGCTGGCCAGCGTTTCCGCGAGGCGTTCGCGGGCGGCGTCGGTCTCACCGGCGAGCGGCGCGAGCATCTCCTCGCGTAATGCGGCCACCAGGGCCTCGTCCCGCCAGACGATCAGGGCGTCGAGATGCTCGTCCGCGAACACCGGGTCGTCCGTGAGTACGCCGGTGTTGCGCAACCGGACCGCGATCCGGGCGATCTCCAGGCTGCGCGGGAGCTGAGCCAGAGCGACCGAATTGCCGACCACCGCGCCCATCCCGGCGAGCTCGCGGCTCAACTGCAGGCGGCGACCCGGACCGGATGGCTCCGGAATGATCGCGCCGACCAGGACCGCATTGCGACGAATCGGTAGCGCACCGGGCTCGAGCCGCGCGACGAGCGTCCCGGCCGGCTCCTGGTTGCCGTCGCTGTAGATGACGACCGCTGCGGTCTCAGGGATCCGCCAGGCAGCCTGCTGCGCGGCAGTCCGGATCGCCTCTGTGCCGGCCCGTCCGGAGAGCAGGAGGTTGGCGAGGTCTTCGCGGCGTCGTTCGCGCGCCATCGCGTCCTCGATCTGCTCCTGCAGGTAGCCGTTGGCCGCGGAGAACGACAGCTGGTTGACGAACACGAACACCGAGTCGGCCAGCGCGGCGAGGTTGTCCGGCGCGAAGTCCAAGCGGAGGGCGGTCGCGGCGACATGCCGCCAGGCCACCCGGGCGCCGAGCTGAAAAGCTGTCAGTAATCGGGTGAGGTCGTTGCCCTCCTGCAGCTGGCGCCGGCCGATCTCCTCGAAGACCCGCCGGACTGTCTCGTCGGCGCGGTCGAGGGTGGTCTGCTCCGGGTTGGCCAGGTTGGCGATCGACATGTCCAGCAAACGGTGCACGAACAGCTCGGCGGGCTTCACGACCGCGGCCCGGTCGGTGTCGAGGAAGGCGGCGTAGTCCGGCCAGTGCTCGACCAGCCGGTCCCGCACTTCGGCCACCAGGTCAGGTAGTCCGTCGAGCAAGGCGTCCTCGAGCCGTGCCCGGTCGAAGGTTGCGATGGTCATTGAAGACTCCTCGGGGGGAACCCATCGAGGCCAACTGTAATCCTGTGACAAATTCTGGCTCGCCGAATGTTCGTCAACGGGGCAGAGTTGGCACGAAACCGCTTCCCATCATGGAACTGTGCATCCAGACGGACTGCAGAACGTCGCCCCCCTCCGGCAACTGGTCAGAAAGGAACGCACCGAGAACTTTCCTGTCGCACTGAAGCTCCTGCCCGCCTCCCACCGGGAGTCGCTGCACGCTGTCTACGGTTACGCGCGGACCGTCGACGAACTCGGCGACAGCTACGCCGGTGACCGTACGGCGGCGCTGCGCGCGTTCACGGTGGATCTCGACCACATCTGGGCCGGCGAAGAGCCCGAGCATCCGGTACTGCGCAGACTGCGCCCGATCGTCCGGCAGCACGATCTGCCGGCCGATCCCTTCCACCGCTTGATCCAGGCCAACCTGCAGGATCAGACGGTCAAGCGCTACCGGACTTTCGAGGATCTGGTCGGGTACTGCCGGCTCTCTGCCGATCCGGTCGGTCGTATGGTGCTCGGCGTCTTCGAGGTACACGATGCCGAGACCGAGCGCCTGTCGGATCTGGTGTGTACGGCGCTGCAGCTGGTCGAGCACTGGCAGGACGTCGCCGAGGATCGCCGCGCGGGCCGGATCTACCTGCCGCAAGCCGACCTCACGACGTACGGCGTGGCCGAGACCGATCTCGATCGACCTCGGGCGACACAGCAACTGGGCGAGTTGATGACTTTCGAGACTGCGAGGGCCGCGAAGATGCTCGACGAAGGTGCAGCGATCGTCGGCCGGTTGCACGGCTGGGCGCGGATAGCGGTGGCCGGGTTCGTGGCCGGCGGCCAGGCGACGGTTCGGGCGTTGCGTCGTACCGGGGGCGATGTGCTGGCTCAGCGGGCCAGGCCCTCCAAGCTCGATACCGTCCGCTTGCTGGTCAAGGCGGTCGCTCGATGAGCCAGCCGAGCGAGACGGTCGCGGACGCGTACGCCGCCTGCCTGGACATCACCCGGACCGAGGCACGCAACTTCTATTACGGCATCCGCCTGCTGCCACCGCCGAAACGCAACGCCCTGTCGGCGCTGTACGCGTTGGCTCGGCGCATCGACGACATCGGCGACGGTGACCTGCCGCTGGAGGAGAAGCGCGCCGCGCTGGCCGGAGTACGCAAGGATCTCGGTCGGCTCGGGGATATCGGCGAGCCCGTGTACGTCGCCGTCGCCGACGCAGCGCGCCGGTACCCGGTGCCGCTCGGCGCCTTCGAGGAGCTGGTCGCGGGGGTGGAGACCGACCTGGCCGACGTACGCATCGGTGATTTCGACGAGCTGGTCGTGTACTGCCGACGCGTCGCGGGCTCGGTGGGGCGGCTGTGCCTGTCGATCTTCGGTCCGACGGGCTCGGCGGACCTCGAAACGCTCGCCCTGTACGCCGACCAGCTCGGTATCGCGTTGCAGCAGACGAACATCCTCCGCGACATCCGCGAGGACCTGACAAATAACCGGATCTACCTGCCGGCCGACGAACTCGAACGCTTCGACGTCCGGATCGAACTCGATGAGCACGGCAACCTCGACGATCCGCAGGGCCGGCTGGCCGGCTACATCCGCTACGCCGCCGGCCGCGCGCAGGACTGGTACTCGCTCGGCTGGCGTCTCCTGCCGTACCTCGACTGGCGCAGCGGCGCGTCCTGCCGGGCGATGTCGGGCATCTACCACCATCTGCTCCGCCGGATCGGAGCCAATCCGGTGTTGGTGTACGACCAGCGCTTGTCGTTGTCGGCGGGGGAGAAGGCACAGGTCGCGATCGCGTCGCTTGCGGGAGCCCGCTCATGAGGAGGGTCGCCGTCGTCGGAGGTGGCCTCGCAGGGATCACCGCGGCGCTGCAGCTGGCCGATGCCGGCTGTGAGGTGGTCCTGTTGGAGGGGCGGCCGAAGCTGGGCGGCCTGACCCATTCGTTCGAGCGGGACGGGCGGTGGATCGACAACGGGCAGCACGTGTTCCTTCGCTGCTGTACGTCGTACCTCGGGTTGCTCGAGCGGCTCGGAGTGCGGGACCAGGTCCAGCTGCAGTCGCGGCTCGACGTACCGGTGCGGAGTGGACAGCGTCGCGGCGTCGGGCGGATCCGGCGGAACGGGATGCCGGCGCCGCTGCATCTCGGGCCGGCGCTGGCGACGTACCGCTGGCTGAGCCTGGCCGAGCGGGTTGCTGCGGTGCGTGGCGCGTTGGCGATGGGTCGGGTGGATCGGACTGCTCCGGAGACCGATGCGCAGTCGTTCGGCAGTTGGCTGGCGGCGCATGGGCAGGACGCTCGGGCGGTGGAGGCGCTGTGGGAGTTGATCGGGATCGCGACACTGAACGCGCGCGCTGACGACGCGTCTCTTGGTGTCGCGGCAACGGTGTTCCAGGTCGGTCTGCTGGAACGGAGTGATGCTGCGGATATCGGGTGGTCGATGGTGCCGTTGCAGCAGCTCCACGGCGAGGCTGCTGCGCGTGCGTTGACGACTGCCGGTGTTGCTGTCCGGCTGCGGGCGCGGGTTCGGGCTCTGGACGCGGTGGATGGTGCGTGGGCGATCGAGGGGGAGCGGTACGACGACGTCGTGCTGGCGGTGCCGCCCTCGGAGGCCGCGAGCCTGTTGCCGGACGATGCGGTGGACTTGCCGGCCGGGTGGGCGGAGGCACTCGGCAGCTCTCCGATCGTCAACGCGCACGTGGTGTTCGACCGCGTGGTGCTCGACGAGCCGTTCGTTGCCGGCGTCGACAGTCCACTGCAATGGGTCTTCGACCGCACCGTCCAGAGTGGAAGCCATCCGGCCGAGCAGTACATCGCCGTCTCGCTGTCGGCGGCCGATGAGCTGATCGACACCCCGGTGACCGAACTGCGCGACGTGCTGGTGCCTGCCCTCCGGCGGCTGCTCCCCGCGGCCGCCGACGCGCGTGTGAAGGAGTTCTTCGTGACCCGAGAGCGACATGCCACCTTCCGGCCGGCGCCAGGCACCGGCCGTTTCCGCCCCGACGCGACCACCACCCGCCCCGGCCTGCACCTGGCAGGCGCCTGGACCGCCACCGGCTGGCCCGCCACCATGGAAGGCGCCGTCCGCAGCGGCGAAGCCGCCGCATCCTCCGTCCTGAGCCGCTCCGTGCACTCCGCGGGGTCCGCGGTGGAGCCGCCGGTCGGGGGTGTGGTCTCGTGACCGCCGTGGAGAGGATGCCTTCGGCAACCACTGTGCCGGATCTGCTGGCCCGTGGGCGGGAGTTGGTCGATCCGCAGCTCCGACACGCATTGGAGCGACTCGACGAGCACAGCCGGTTGGTCGCGACGTACCACTTCGGTTGGTGTGACGAGGACGGGCATCCGACCGGGGCGAACTCCGGGAAGGCGATCCGGCCGGGGCTGACCCTGCTCGTCGCCGAGGCTGTGTGCGGATCGCCCGAGCCCGCGGTGCCCGGTGGTGTAGCGGTCGAGCTGATCCACAACTTCTCGCTGATCCACGACGACCTGATGGATCGCGATACGCAACGCCGCCACCGCCGTACCGTCTGGGCGATCTGGGGCGATGCGACCGCGGTGCTGGTCGGCGACGCGCTCGCATGCCTCGCGGACGAAGTGCTTGCCGAGTGCAACTCGCCGTACGCCGTTCATGCCGGGCACGCACTCGCCGTCGCCACCCGTGAGCTGATCCGCGGCCAGGTCCTCGACGTGGCGTTCGAACGCCGCGACTCGGTCAGCCTGACCGAGTGTGTGGACATGGCGGCGGGCAAGACCAGCTCGCTACTCGGTGCATCGGCGGAGCTCGGAGCGATCCTGGCGGGTGCGGACGCCGCGACGTGCGAGGCGTTCCGGACGTACGGCTGGGAGCTGGGGCTGGCCTTCCAGATCGTCGACGACCTACTGGGCATCTGGGGAGCGCCGGAGAAGACCGGCAAGCCCGTGTTCTCCGACCTGCGCGCGCACAAGAAGACGTTGCCCGTGGTGTGGTCCCTCGAGTACGGCGGTGTGCACGGGCGGGAGTTGGCCGCATGGTTCGCCGAGACAAGCGCTCCGAGCGAGGACGACGTACGACGGGCCGCCGTACTCGTCGAGGATGCGGGCGGTCGGGAGTGGGCGCTGGCAGAGGCCGAGGAGCGGGTGCGTAAGGCCGGGAAGGCGCTCGACGCCGCGGGCATCGCCCCGGCCAATCGGGATCAGCTCGATCAGTTGGCCCAATTCATCGCGGAGCGGCAGCTGTGACGGCCGAACAGGTGGCCGATGCCGACCTGCGCGTCGAGGAGTGCCTCGACGCGGCGGTGGCCTATCTGCGTTCGTTGCAGCATGACGACGGCTGGTGGAAGGGCGACCTGGCAACCAACGTGACGATGGACGCCGAGGACCTGATGCTGCGGCACTTCCTCGGTGTGGCGACTGCGCAGACCGACGCGGAGACAGCGCGGTGGATCCGGTCGCAGCAGCGCGAGGACGGGACGTGGGCGACGTTCCCCGGTGGGCCGGGTGACCTGTCGACGACGGTCGAGTCGTGGGTCGCGTTGCGGATGGCGGGCGATGATCCGACGGCCGAGCACATGGCTCGGGCCGCGTCGTTCATCCGCTCTGCGGGCGGGGTCGAGAAGACCCGAGTGTTCACGCACATCTGGTTGGCGTTGTTCGGTTTGTGGAAGTGGGACGACTGTCCCGATCTGCCGCCGGAGTTGATCTTCCTGCCGAGTCGGGTGCCGTTGAATGTCTACAACTGGGCATGCTGGGCGCGGCAGACGATCGTGCCGCTGACGATCGTGAGCGCGCATCGTCCGGTGCGTCCGGTCGCCTTCACCGTGGCGGAGTTGAGGGCCGGTACGCCGGTTGTGCCGCGTCGTGCGCCGTGGACGCTGGAAGGGGCGTTCCAGCGGCTGGACGTCGTACTGAATGCGTACTCGCGGTGGGGACCGCGTGGGCCGGCGAAGGGCCTGCGGCGGTTGGCGATGCGGCGGGCGGTGGAGTGGATCGTTGCTCGGCAGGAGGCCGATGGCGGGTGGGGTGGTATCCAGCCGCCGTGGGTGTACTCGCTGATCGCGCTGGATCTGATGGGGTATGCCATCGATCATCCGGTGATGGCGGCGGGGTTGCGCGGGCTCGAGGGTTTCACTGTGCACGCGGAGACTGCTGAAGGGCCGGCGCGGTGGTTGGAGGCCTGTCAGTCGCCGGTGTGGGACACCGGGCTGGCCGTCGGGGCGTTGCTCGACGCGGGTGTCGAGCCGGACGACAAAACGGTGCTCAAGGCAACTGATTGGTTGCTGGCGGAGCAGATCGACGCGCCGGGGGACTGGCAGGTACGGCGGCCTGGGTTGGTGTCCGGCGGGTGGGCGTTCGAGTTCGCGAACGACGGCTATCCGGATACCGATGACACGGCGGAGATCGTGCTGGCGTTGCGGCGGGTCGACCATCCTGAGCCCGACCGGTTGCGGAAGGCGTTGGACGACGCGGTCGAGTGGACGGCCGGGATGCAGTCCGCTGATGGCGGGTGGGGTGCGTTCGATGCGGACAACACGGATACAACCCCGTTGAAGCTGCCGTTCTGCGACTTCGGCGCGGTCATCGATCCGCCGTCGGCCGATGTGACTGCGCACGTGGTGGAGATGCTGGCGGCTGAAGGGCGGACCGAATCTGCCGAGTGTCAGCGCGGGGTGCGGTGGTTGCTCGACTCGCAGGAGAAGGACGGATCGTGGTTCGGGCGCTGGGGGACGAACCACGTGTACGGCACGGGTGCCGTCGTACCTGCATTGATCGCTGTCGGCATGTCGCCGCGCGATCCCGTCATCCAGCGGGCGGTGCGGTGGGTGGAGGAGCACCAGAACGCCGACGGCGGATGGGGCGAGGACCTGCGTTCGTATGTCGATCCGTCGTGGATCGGCCGCGGCGACTCGACCCCGTCGCAGACCGCGTGGGCGCTGCTCACCCTGCTCGCCGCCGGCGAACGAGGTGACGCCGTACGCCGGGGGATCGGCTACCTGGTCGACACTCAGCGCGCGGACGGCGGCTGGGACGAACATCGCTACACCGGCACCGGTTTCCCGGGCGACTTCTACATCGGCTACCACCTGTACCGCCTGGTCTTCCCGATCTGGGCCCTGGGCCGCTACCTCGGGAGAAACCGATGAGCCCCGTCGTCTACACCCCCTTGTTTGCCGAGTACTTCGCCCTCCGCGACAAACTGACCACCCCCGTCCTCCGCACCGGCCGCTCCCGCGGAAGACCAACCCAAGGCCCCACCCTCATCGCCGGAGTCGCCGGCGCCCTCACCGACGACATCGCCCCAGGCGACGTAATCGTCGCGAGCGAGATTCGCCGGGGCGGGGAGCCCGGGCCGGCGTTGGGCGCCGGACCCGGCGAGGCCGGTCGGGTCGTACCGAGCTATTCGGCTGAGTTGGTCGCGGGGGAGTTGCGCCGGTTGGGGATGACCGTGCACACCGGGCCGGTTGTGACGACGGACCAGGTGATCGACGCGGTTGGTGAGCGTGCCGCGTTGGCGGCCACCGGGGCGATTGCTGTCGACACCGAGTCTGCGCTGTTGGCGGGAGCTGACGGGCAGACGGTGGTTGTGCGGGTGGTGGTTGACACGCCGGCGCAACCGCTGCGGCGGGTCGGGATGCCTGCTCGGGGGATCAAGGCGTTGGCTCAGCTTCGGCGTACCGCACCGGCAATCGATGCTTGGGCGAAGGCTGTAGGCGAGCGGGAAGTGCGGCTCGCGGCGCCGCGGTCGTTCTGTGCTGGGGTTGAACGCGCTATCGACACGGTGGAGCGCGCGCTGGCGCGGTTCGGGGCGCCGGTGTATGTACGTCGTCAGATCGTTCACAACAGGCACGTCGTCAGTGACCTCGAACGCCGCGGAGCCGTCTTCGTCGAAGAACTGGATGCCGTCCCCGAAGGCAGCCTCGTCGTACTCGCCGCCCACGGTGTCGCCCCAGCCGTACGACAGCAGGCGGACGAGCGTCGTCTCCAAGTCATCGACGCCACCTGCCCCCTCGTCGCCAAGGTGCACCACGAGGTGCGCCGGTATGCGGCCCGCGACACCACCGTCGTACTCATCGGACACCCCGACCACGAGGAAGTGATCGGCACGATGGGCGAGGCACCCGAGCACGTGATCGTCGTCGCGTCCCCGGCGGAAGCCGAGACGGTCGACATACCCGACCCGGCAAAGGTCGGCTACGCGATGCAGACCACTCTCGCCGTCGAAGAAGCCGCCGAGACAGCCGCGGTACTACGGCGCCGCTTTCCCCAGCTGATCGAACCAAGAACAGACGACATCTGCTACGCGACCAGCAACCGCCAGGCCGGCGTCCGCGAGATCGCCGCACAGTCCGACCTGGTCATCGTGCTCGGATCCCAGAACTCGTCCAACTCGCAACGCCTCGCCGAAGTCGCCGAGGCGGCCGGCACCCGCGCAGTACTCGTCGACGACGCCGGCGAGCTCGACCTGGAACTCCTGGCCGGCGCCGAGCGGATCGGCATCACCGCGGGAGCGTCGGCCCCGCCGGAGCTCGTCGACCAGTTGATCCGCTGTTTGTCCGGGCTGGGCCCGGTGTCCGTCACCGAGAACGGGACGCTGACCGAGGACGTCCGCTTCGCGCTACCGAAAGAGGTGAGTCAGCCGTGAGCATGCCACTACGGCAGTCCATCCGCCTGGGCGGATACCTGATGAAGCAGAAGCTCCGGCGCCGGGAGAAGTTCCCGATCCTGCTCGAGCTCGAGCCGCTGTACGCGTGCAACCTGAAGTGCGCCGGCTGCGGCAAGATCCAGCAGACCCACGACTGGCTGAAGAAGCGGATGTCGGTCGAGCAGGCCGTCGCCGCGGTCGAGGAGTGCGGTGCGCCGATGGTGTCGATCGCGGGTGGCGAACCCCTGATGCACAAGGAGATCGACGAGATCGTCCGGCAGTTGCTTGCCCGGGGCAAGATCGTGTTCCTGTGCACGAACGCCGTCCTGATGCCGAAGCATCTGCACAAGTTCACGCCGCACAAGAACTTCGCGTGGATGGTGCACATCGACGGCCTGCGCGAGCGGCACGACCAGTCGGTCTGCAAGGACGGCGTGTTCGACCAGGCCGTGGACGCGATCAAGCAGGCGCAGGCGGCCGGCTTCCGGGTGATGACCAACACCACGTTCTTCGACACCGACAGCCCGCAGGACGTCATCGACGTACTCGATTATCTGAACGACGAGCTGAAGATCGACAACATGCAGATCTCGCCGGGGTTCGCGTACGAGAAGGCGCCGGACCAGGAGCACTGGCTCGGCCCGGAGGAGACCCGGCAGCTGTTCCGCAAGGCGTTCGGCGACGGCCGGCGGAAGAAGTGGCGGCTGAACCACTCGCCGCTGTTCCTCGACTTCCTCGAAGGCAAGGTCGACTTCAGCTGTACGGCGTGGGCGATCCCGCTGTACTCGCTGAAGGGCTGGCAACGCCCGTGCTACCTGATGGACGACGGGTACGTCGGGACGTACCAGGAGCTCATCGACGACACCGACTGGGACAGCTACGGCCGAGGCAAGGACCCGCGCTGCGCGAACTGCATGGCCCACTGCGGCTACGAACCGACCGCAGTCGTCGCGACCCTCGGCTCACTGCGCGAATCGATCCGGGCGGCCGTCAGCTAGGCCTTCTCGCGGACTCCGAGGATCACGAAGCCGACGATCGCCACGGCCGTCAGACAGCTCGGGATGAAGAAGACGTGGGGCAGACCGATCGCGGCCACTCCGAGTCCGCCGATCACGCCGCCGATCGCCGAGCCGAGCGGGATCGCGCCGAGGAAGACGCCGGACGCGGTGCCGGCGCCTTCGGGGTACAGGCGTTGAGCGATCGTGACGCCGAGCCCGCCCACACACGCCCACAGGCCGGCGTTCAATGCCTGGCCGACGAACAGGCCGACGACCGAGGTGCTCAGCGCGTAGGCGAGGTTGCCGGCCAGGCCGAGTACGGCACCGGCCGTCATCGCACGGATCCCTCCGAACCGGTCGGCCAGCAGCGCGGCGACCGGCAGCAGGGCGAGCTCGAGCAGCGGCTGGATGCCGATCACGGCGCCGCGGATCGTGTCGGAGACGTGGAGCTGATCGGCCATGTAGATCGGAAGGTAGCCGAACTTGATCGTGTCGCCGGTCATCGCCAGCACGCAGACCGCGGTGAAGACGAGCAGCGGCATCATGTGGTCGATCCGCCGTCGACCTGACCGCTCGGCCGGCTCGGCCGGGTTGGCCGAGTCGTAGGCCGGCGGAGCGACGTACCGCTCGACCCGCTGACGACCCAGCGGGATCATCTGGGCGACTACGCAGACAGCAGTCCCCACCAGCAGGGCTCGCAGCCCGAACAGGCCGCCGAACCAGCTGCCGGCCACCGGACCGAGGATCCAGCCGACCGTGAACGCCATCCGGATGGTTGCGACGATCCGGTTCTCCACGCGCGTCGGATGGCGGCTCAGCTCGTCCCGGCACGCGGCGAAGAGCGTCGCCATCGATCCGCCGGCGATACTGAGCGCCAGCGCGCTGATCACGAACGGCAGCCAGACCGCATCGGACGCGGCCATCGCCAGCCAGCCGGCGCCGCCGACGACCGAGCAGATCCGGAACCACACCAGCCGGTCCCGGCTCCGGTCCGACCACCGCCCGACCAGGAATCCGGCGAGCGGTGCCGCCAGGTTGGTGACCGAGTACAACCCGGCGACCGGCAACGGCGTACCGAGGTCGCGGACCAGGAACAGCGTCAGCTGCGGAGTGGCCGCCGACATCCCGATGCCGGCGATCAGCAGCGCGAGGAACGCCGAGCGGTAGAACCGCGACCGGAGCACAACGCCCAGCGCCGACTCCGACCGGTCCAGCATCCACCCCTCCAACGGAAAGCGCCTGCCTCGAACGATAGGCGTTATGCCGCGATCTTGCTTAACTGTGTCAGTCCTCGAACAACAGACCGTCCAGCTAGAGCCGACCGGCCAGCCGGACCGTCCGGTCGGCAAGGTCGGAGATCACCGAGTTGTCGAAGCCGAAGAGCGCGGAGCGGGTCCGGTTCTCGAGCGGCGCGATGAGGTGCTCCGGCAGGTTCCGGGTGCCGCTCAAGATCCCGAGGACCGAGCCCACGGTCGCGCCGTTCGAGTCGGTGTCCCAGCCGCTCATCACCACCCGCCCGACACCGGTCAGGTAGTCGCCCTCCGACCACAGCAGCGCCGCCGCGACGATCGCCGCGTTGTTGATCGTGTGAATCCACGAGTAGTGCCCGTACCGCTCCTGGATCACCCGGAGCGCGTCCTCCCACGAGCCCTCGAACTCGAGCACGTCCCGGATCGCCTCGGCCAGCCGCGACTGCGGTGGTACGACGGCCAGTGCCCGCTCGACCACCTCGCGCGGTGAAGACGCCGTGAACGCCGCCGCAATGAGCGCCGCGGCCCACATCTCGCCGTAGATCCCGTTCCCGACATGCGACAACGCGGCGTCCTGGTAGGAGAGCCGTGCGGCCGCCCACGGGTCGCCGGCGTGCACGTACCCGAAGACGTCTCCACGGATCTGGGCGCCGATCCACTCCCGGTACGGGTTCCGTCGCCGCGCCACCTCGGGCACCGTGAACCCGTCGACGAGATTCACGTACGCCGCACGCTCCGCCGTGAACACCTGCCCGACCGGGAACAGCCGGAGCCACGCCGCGCCGACGTCCTCGGGCCGCAACCGGCTGCCATGTGTCTCGAGCAGGTGCAGCGCCAGGATCGGGTAGTCGATGTCGTCGTCGCGCGCCGAACCTTTCACGTTTCCACGCGTAGTCTCCGGCCAGCACGACGTCAGCTCGAACCCGTCCGGCATCGGATCGAGCGCTGGCACGTAGTCCCGCAGCGGGTAGGCGCCCGCGAGCGTCAGGTAGTCGCGGATCCGGGCCGACGTCCAGTAATCACCCGACTCGACCGGCTTCCCAACGTTGCACCCGGCGATCCGGCCGAGCCACGCGGCGTGGATCTTGTCGGCGAGGTCAGCCACCTCAACCGGCGCAGCCGCCTCCGGGAGCGGGCCGAGCGTCTCCTCGATGTCCTCGAGCTCATCCGGTTCGACGTACTTCCAGCCCGGCAGCCTGGCCGCCAACGACATCCGGTCGACGAGGTCGAGCACCGCGGCCCGGTCCGCCGGGTCGGTCCGGTTGGCTTCGCGGACCACCTCGTCGACGTCGTACCCCGTCTCCCGCCGTTGCCGCACCTCGGCGTACAGCAGATCCGCCGGCCGCATCGCGTCGTAGTGTCCACTCGAATACCCGGGCCCCAGCTCCACAGCGCCTCCTCGTGCCGTTTCTGTCCGTCGCTGTGGCTAGGGTCTCAGCATGGAGCTGAAATCGATGCCCCGGGCCGCGTCGTGGTTACACCTCGAGGTGCGGGTCGGGTTCGAAGTGCTCTTCGTGGACGGTCACCGGCTGCGCGGCCGGACGTCGGCCCGCGAGGGGGAGTCGACGTGGTACGTCGGGTACGAGATCGATGTCGACGCCGACTGGCGGACGAGGACCGTGCATGCGGTCAACTCGACCGTGTCCGGTGATCGCGAGGTCGTGCTCGAACGGAGTACCGACGGTTGGACGGTCGACGGGGTGGCTCGGCCGGACCTGGATGGCTGTCTGGACGTGGACTTCGAGTCGTCGGCGGTCACGAACACGCTCCCGATCCACCGACTGCCGTTCACGGTCGGTGAGGGGTACGACGTGCCGGCCGCGTTCGTGCAGGCCGACGACCTGGGCGTGATCCGGCTCGAACAGCGCTACACCCTGGCGAGGTCCGATGAGCACCAGCACGTCTTCCGCTACGAGTCCGCGACGTTCGACTTCGGGTGCGAGCTGACGTACGACGCCTCGGGACTGGTCCTGGATTACCCGGGCATCGCTATCCGCGACCGCTAGAAGCAGACTGTGCCCGCCCTCCGGGGAGGGCCGGCACAGGGCTGGTACGACGGTTGGGCTGGTGGTCAGCCGCCGTTGAGGGTGTCGAAGTTCGGGGCGATGCGGAAGTACTGCGGGTCCGAGAAGGTCAGCGGGACCTTGCCCAGGCTCTTGATCACGGTGCTCGTACCGTTGGCGTGGCCAACGGCGTACAGGTAACCGGACTTGGTGTCGCGGTCGATCGCCAGCAGCAGCGTGCCGCTCGTGCCGCACTTGGTCGCGATCAGCTGCTCGAAGCCCTGCCAGGTCGCGGTGCGAACAGTCTTGCCGACCGTCGCGGAGTTGTTCTTGGTCGGCCAGGTGACCGTCAGCAGCGTGCCGGCCCGGGTGTTGGCGATGAAGGTCTCGGTGGTGTCGGTGCGGCCGATCAGCGCCATCGACTTCACCGTGCTGAGGCCGCCGACCCCGCCGGTCGAGCGCCAGCCGGAGCCCTCGGCAACCCAACGGTCCAGCTGTCCGTTGGTGCGCTGGGCATACAGCGTCGTTCTCGTCGGGGACCCGACCTTCTGGTGGATGGACTGGTCGATCCAGCGATAGCCGGCCCAGCCGCCGCCGATGCGCAGGTTGTTGTGCGGGTAGTGCGGGTCGATCTGGCTCTCCGTGTCGACGGTGAACGTGCTCGAGTACAGCGCGCCGCCCATCACGGTCAGCCCCGACCTGGTCTCGCCGCCGGCGCCGAGCAGCGTGCCGGTGACGGTGCTGATGTGCTGGACCTGGTTCGCGCCGAACACTCCGGCCGTCCCGCGGACACCCCCGACAGTGATCGGCGCCGTGGCGTTGATCATCCGGCTGGTGAACGCCCCGTTGGCCGTCACCGATCCGAGCCGGAGTGCGCATGCGGCGGTCGTGCTGGACTCTGCGGCCGGCTTCGCCTGCGCCGACGACGCTGCGGCCGCGCCGAGCCCCAGTGCGAGCACCGCGGCCGAAGCCAGACTTGCGGTCTTGCGAAACATGTGGATCGTCCTCCCCTGGTGCGGAGGCGTCCGCGCCCCCGTCGTACCGCGTTGGATTCCGGCCGCCGCCGAAAAGTTCACGGCCGTGTTGCGGGAAATCCCGGCGTCCGGCCGGACTAGGGTTGGGGTGATTCGGGGGACTAGCGGGGAAGGGAAGGGGAGGGCATGGCGGCGAAGAGCTTGCCGGCGGGGCCGGCGTTGATCCGGGCGGCCACCGCCGTCACCGAGCACTACGAGCGGATCAGCTCGGACCTCGGTCTGACCATGCAGCAGGCGCGATTGCTGTTCATCCTGCACCGCCGACCGACCAACATGCTCGGTCTCGGGTCCGCGCTGCGGCTGACCAAGTCGACGATGACCGGCGTCGTCGCCCGGATGGAGTCGGCCGGTCTGGTCGAGCGCGTCCCGGACGCCGCCGACCGGCGGAACTTCGTCGTCACACCCACCGATCACGGCATCGAGGTCGCCGAGGAGTTCGAGCGGCAGTTGCGGACCGAGGTACGGCGGATGCTGCAGGTGCTCGACCCGTCCGAGCGGGACACGCTCGGCGTGCTGCTGACCGCGGTGATCGCCGGCCAGGAAAGCTGACAGTACGAGTTCCGGACTATTTTGGCCGATCCCTGGCGCTGGGGCAGCCGTTCGGGCTAGCTTCATTAGTACGAGCTTCGTACCGTTGATGGAGGTGTCCGATGACGTCGATCGATGTGCGGCAACCGGCGACCGGCGACAGGGCCGGCCGCCGATGGCTGATGCTGTTGCCAGTCGCGGCGGTCGTCGCGGTCGGGCTGAACTATCTCGTCGCGCGAGGCGCGACCGCCCTCGGCGCGGACGAGTCCTTCCGTCCCTTGACCCCGGCTGTCTTCGTCCCGTTCACGCTGATCGGGATCGCGGCCGGGTTCGCCGGCTGGCGAGCCGTCGTACGGCGGGTTGCCCGGCCGCACGCCGTCCTCCGCGTCCTGGTCCCGGTGGTGCTCGTGCTCTCGATGATCCCGGACTTGTTGCTGCTGGCAACCGGATTCATCCCGCACACCTCCGGGATCGCGGTTGCCGGTCTGATGCTGATGCACGTCGTCGTCACGGCGGTCGCCGTCCCGGCCTACGCGCTGTCAAGAGGTTGAAGGCTGGGTGGTTGAGAGCGACATCGAAGTGACCCTGTGACATACACGACTCGGCCGGCGTTCGCCGGTGGTTCAACGGGGCGTGTGAAAGCTGCCGTGTGACCGGGCTACCTGGTAGACACAAGACTCGGCACGGGCGGCGGACAGGGAAACGGCTTCGATGGTGATGGTGTGGCGGTTCGGCGCCGTGAGCGTCGATGCTGTCATGGCGGTGATCCGTGACCCGGCGACGTTCGCGGACTGGATGGTCGCCGTGCCGTCCTCGCTCCGGGCCGGGCCGAGCTGGCCGGAGACCGGGTGTGTCGTGCAACGCGACACCGGACGGGAGATGCGCGGCCGCCACATGCAGAACCGCAGCCTGATCGTCGCGATCGTCGATCGCTGGCGACCCGATCGGGAATTGATCGTCCGGCTGCGCAGCGGGCTGGGCGGTTGGGTCCAGATAGCCGTCTCGGTGCAGCCGCGTCCCGGCGGATCGCTGATCGAGGTAAGTGCCGAACCCCTGACCGCCTCCGCCCGCCTCCGGTACGCCGGCACCGGCCGCAACGCCGCCGAACGACGCTGCGCCCTCGTCGCTGAACGCCTGATCGCGCTGGCGACCCCGAGCCCCGTCGACGAGTACTAGGGGATCAGCACGATCCGCCCGAACACCTCGCCGGCGTCGATCTTCTGATGAGCAACTACGGCGTCGTCGAGCGTCAGCTGCTCATGCACGACCGTCGGCAGCTCACCTCGAGCGGCCGCGGCGAACTGCCCGGCTCTGACAGTACGACGCTGCTCGGCCGGCACGGTGTCGGCGCTGAAGGTGGAGAACGTCAGCGAATTGCGGAACGCCGCCATCAACGCCGTACCGAACTCGGCGGGCGGTTGGCCACCCACGACACCGACGACCACGAGCCGGCCGTTGGGCTTGAGCTTTCCGAAGTACGTCGGCAGGTCCGGACCAGCGACGACGTCGACGATGACGTCGTACGCCGGGGGACCGTCGCCCGCACCGGACCTGTCCAGAACGTGGGTCGCACCGAGCCGGCGTAGCTGTTCGCCGCGCTTGGCGGACGAGGTGGTGACGGCTACAGCGGATGCGCCCCGGCGGGCAGCCAGCTGTACTGTCAGGATGCCGATGCTGCCCGCGGCGCCGCGAACCAGGACGGACTCACCGGGCTGGAAATGCGCGTGTTCCAAGGCGAAATGGGCCACGACTCCCGAACTGCCGAGCGTCACGGCGTCGACGGCGGACAGGTCGTCGGGAAGCGGTACGACGTGGTCGATCTCCGCTGTCGCGTGATCGGCGTAACCACCACCCAGGCCGGTGAAGCCCCACACACGTCGGCCGATCCAGGACTCGTCGACCTCCCGGCCGACGGACTCCACCGTGCCCGCGACCTCGGAGCCGGGCACGAGTCCTTCGGTGAACCCCCAGCCGGCGAGGCTGCCGTTGCGGATCAGCGCGTCGACCCCGCCGACGCCGACCCCGCCGACGCCGATCGCGTCGACAGCGATCAGCACCTCGGTCGGTCCGGGCGTGGGCTTCGGCAGGTCGACGACGCTCAGCCCGTCCGGCGCGCCGAACGCCTTGATGATCACGGCCTTCACTCTCAGTTCCTCCCGATCGGTTGCGAACCGAGCCTATGTGGACGCAGGTGTCCACTTAGCTAGAGTGAGAGTGATGACCGAGCAATTGCCTCACAAGCTGCGTTCCGACGCGGAGGACAACCGCGACCGCATTCTCGAGGCGGCCCGCGTGTTGTTCGCCCGCGAGGGGCTCACTGTTCCGATGCGGGCGATTGCCCGGCATGCCGGCGTCGGGCCGGCCACGTTGTATCGGCGTTTCCCGACGAAGCAACTGCTGGCGACCGAGGCGTTCGCCGAGCAGATCCGTGCGTGTCAGGCGATTGTCGATGAAGGTCTGGCGACTCTGGATCCGTGGCAGGGGTTCTGTTCGGTGATCGAGCGGATCTGCGAGTTGCACCTGCGGAACAGGGGATTCACCGATGCGTTCCTGGCGACGTACCCGGATGCGGTCGATATCGCCGAGAGCCGGGAGCTCACGCTGAAGTCGGTCGCCACCTTGGCGCGGCGCGCGAAGGCGCGCGGCCGCCTGCGGAAGGACTTCGAGCTGCCCGATCTGATGATCATGCTGACCGCCCATCGCGGCCTGCACGTATCGGACCCGGCGACCCGCAGCACAGCGTCCCGCCGCTTCGCAACCCTCGTCGTACAGGCCTTCGCGGCTGAACACCCCTGAGGCCTTGTCGAAGCGTGTTGGTCAACGATCTTTGACCAGCTGGCGCAGGCGGTTCGTGGCTCGGAACTGGAGTTGTTTGATCGCGCCGTCGGTGCGGTCCATCGCCGCCGCGGTTTCGCTGATCGACAGGCCGGCGAAGAAGCGCAGAACAAGGCATTCGCGCTGATCGTCGGGCAGCCGGGTGAGTGCGTCGCGCACCGTGGCCGTGCTCACGGACAGCAGCGCGGCCTGCTCCGGTCCGACGGCGTCGTCGACCTGTGGAGCGACCTCGTCGGTGACGATCGCCAGCCTGCTCCAGCCGGAGCGGTGGTGGTCGATCACGACGTTCCGGGCGATGGTGACGAGCCAGGCCGCGAAGTTCAGCTGTGCCCGCGGCCGGCGGGCGATCGCGCGGAACGCTCGCAGGAACGTCTCACTGGTCAGATCCTCGGCCGCGCTGCGGGACGAGGTCTTGCTGTAGGTGTAGCGGTAGATGGACGGCAGGTACCGATCGTAGAGCCGCCCGAAAGCAGCTCCGTCACCCGCCTGCGCGAGCCGGATCAGTTCGTCCTCGTCGTCGGAATCGTCGGTGTGTCTATGATCGGCGACCCTGTGGGCAGCCGTGCTTGCACCTGCGATGGCCATGCGCTTCCCAAGCCCCGTTCTCAGTCAGCTACGCGGTGAACATCACGAAAAGGTTACCGAAAGTCGCCCACCGTGTCACTCCCCTTCCACACCGTCACGTGACCAGTGTCAACAACTTGACCGGCTGCGAGCCTGGTTGTCGGGCTTGGTCTGAGGTCAGGCGAAGGCTGAGTGGCCGGTGATCGAGCGGGCGACGATGAGGGTGTTCATCTCGCGGGTGCCTTCGTAGGAGTAGATGGCTTCGGCGTCGGCGACGTACCGTCCGACGTTGTGTTCGAGCAGGATGCCGTTGCCACCGAGGAGCTCGCGTGCGTAGCCGACGGTTTCGCGCATTCGCATCGTGCAGAACATCTTCGCGAGTGAGGCGTGTTCGTCGTACGCCGCGCCCGCGTCCTGCAGCTGGGAGAGCCGGGCGCACAGCGTGGCGGACGCGGTCGTGTTGGCGAGCATGCGGACGAGCAGATCCTGCACGAGCTGGAACGACGCGATCGGCCGACCGAACTGCTCCCGCTGCCGCGCGTACGCCAGGGCGTGCCGGTAAGCGCCACGCGCACACCCGACCGACATCCACGCGACACCCGCGCGCGTCATCAGCAACACCTTCGCTGTGTCGCGGAACGAGTTCGCACCAGCCAGCCGGTTCTCATCCGGGACGCGTACGTCGTCGAGTGTGATCAGCGCGTTCTGCACGACTCGCAACGCCATCTTGTCCTCGAGCTTCGTCGTGGTGAACCCCGGCGTGCCTTTCTCCACCACGAAGCCCTTGACCTGACCGTCTTCGACGTCCCGCGCCCAGATCACGGTGAGATCGGCGAACGTCGCGTTGCCGATCCACTTCTTCTGACCGTTCAGCACCCAGCCGTCGCCCTCGCGCCGAGCGGTCGTCTGCAGGCCGCGTGAGGCGCCCGACCCGACCTCCGGCTCGGTGAGTCCGAACGCGCCGATCTTCTCGAGGCGCGCCATCGCCGGCAGCCAGCGTTGCTTCTGCTCCTCGGATCCGCACAGGTAGATCGAGCCCATCGACAGTCCGCTGTGGACGCCGAAGAACGTCGCGATGGACGGGTCCGCCGTACTCAGCTCCATCGCGAGCAGGCCGTCGAGCAGGAAGCTTCGACCGGGGCAGCCGTAGCCGGAGTACGGCGTACCGACGATGCCGAGGTCCCGCAGCGCCGGGAGCAGCTCGAACGGGAACGTGGCGCGGCTCCAATGCTCGTTGATGATCGGCGCGACCTGCTTGTCGCCGAACTCGCGGACGGCGTGCAGGAGCTCTCGGTCCGGGTGGTCGAGCAGCAGTTCCAGGCCGTAGAAGTCGATCGGGTCGGTGCTCATGGCATCCTCCTCAAGAAGTTGGTGATGACGGGCACCAGCGCCGGTGCCTCGGTGACGAGCTCGACATGCCCGCCGCGATAGATGTGCAGCTCGGCGTCGGGGATCAGCCGAGCGAGGATGCGTCCGTTGACGACCGGGATGATCGGGTCGTCGTCCCCGGTGAGTACGAGCGTCGGCTGCCGGATCAGAGCGAGGAACGGCAGGCTGGTCCAGCACGCGCCGGCGGCCAACTGGTACACGTATCCGCGCCACGAGCCGGCTCGCACCTGCTGGCCGAAGACCGTCCGAATGGTGTCGGCGTGCTGCCGTGCACTGCCGCCGTACAGGTAGGCCGCGACGCCCGCGGCGTAACTGGGATCACCGAAGCGCCGGGGCGTGATCATCTTCAGCAAGGTGCTTGGCCGTCCCGGCACCATGAGTACGCCGGTTCCCGTGCTGACCAGCACCAGCCGGCGAACCCGCTGCCGGTGCTGCACCGCGAGCTGCTGTGCGAGCGCGCCACCCCAGGACAGCCCGAGTACGTCGACCTCCCGGTAGCCGAGCCGCGTCAGCATCCGGTCGACGATCCAAGCGAGCATCGGAATGCTCGCCGGCAACACCGGCGTCGGCGAGCCCCCGACGCCCGGTACGTCGAACCGGATCACTGTGCCGTCGAGCTCGTCGACGACCGGCTGCAGTACTTCGAGCCCGGCGCCGATCCCGCAGCACAGCAGGATCGGCGTACGACGTGCATCGCCCGGACGCACGTCGTACCGGATCCGGTGTCCGCCGATCGTCAGCATGTCCACGTCAGGACTCCCGCACGTAGCTACCGGGCGCATCCTCGAGCGGCGCGAGCCCACCGCCGCCAAGCGTCTTGGGGGCCGCCTTCATCCGCCCACTCCGCGACCCCAACCAGCCGATGTAGTCCGGCCACCAGGACCCCTGCTCCGTGGTTGCCGTCCGCAACCACTCTTCCGGATCCGCAGGATTCGAGTCGTTCACCTGGTACGTGGCCTTCGGATTCCCCGGCGGATTGACCATCGACGCGATATGGCCGGCCGTCGACAGGACGAACCGACTCTCGCCGCCCAGCAGTTGCGTACTGCGATAACACGATTGCCACGGGCAAATATGATCGGCGATCCCGGCGACCACGTACGCCGGTGTGCCGACCTTCGCCAGATCCACCGGCGTACCGAGCATCGTCGCCGCACCTGGCTCGGTGAGCGCGTTCGTCATCGCCAACTCGACGAATCCGCGATGCAGCCCCGCCGTCATCCGGGTCGTGTCGGCATTCCAGAACAGCACGTCGAACGCGGCCGGCGGCCGTCCCTGCAGGTAGTTGTTGACCCAATAGCTCCAGATCAGGTCGGTCGGGCGCAACCAGGCGAACACCTCCGCCAACGCGCGACCGTCCAGGAACCCTTTGGATGCGGAGGATGCGATCGCAGCCGCGGCCATCCGCTCGTCGAGCGCGGCCGATGCGAGCCCCGCCCGACTCTGGTCGAGAACCGACACCGCCAGCGTGAAGCCGGCGACCCGGTCGAGCTCGCCGCGATCGGCGAGCTGCCCGAGCACCATCGAGGCCAGGATCCCGCCCGAGCAGGTCGCGAACAGCTGCGTGCTGTCGGTCCGGGTGATCCGCCGGACGGAGTCCATCGCGTCGAGGATCGCCTGCCCGTAGGTGTCGAGGTCCCAGTCGCGGTGCCGGGCGTCCGGGTTCCGCCACGAGATCGTGAAGACCTGCTGACCCTGCTGGACGAAGTACTCGACCATGCTGCGGCCCGGCGCGAGATCGACGACGTAGTACTTGTTGATCACCGGCGGGACGATCAGCAGCGGGACGGTGCGGACCTTCGCCGTCTGCGGCGTGTACTGGATCAGCTCGAGGATTTCGTTGCGGAAGACAACGGCTCCGGGGGTGGCGGCAACCGTCGTGCCGATCTCGAAAGCGGTCGGTTCGACCATGCTCGGAACCCGTGGCGCGCTGGACAGATCGCGGACGAGATTGCGTGCTCCGCTCAGCGAGCTGAGGCCGGCGGTGTCGATCAACGCCTTCCAGGCGGTCGGGTTCAGCAGCGGGTTGTTGCTGGGGGCAAGTGCCTGGACGACGTTGTCGACCAGGAACGTCATGCGTTGCCGATCGCGCCAATCGAGCCCTGCATCGGCGGGTAGTGCGCCGGCGACATCGGCCGCGGCCAGGTAGGCCTGGACGACTCTGCGCAGGATCGGGTTCTGCATCCACGCCGGGTCGGCGAACCGGCGGTCGCGACGCGACGGCGTACGGTCGGAGTGGCCGATCGCGATCTGGCCGAGCTCCCCGGCCAGGTCAGTCATCCGGTGGCCGACCGTCCGCGGCCGCGCGGCCAGTCCGGTGGCCATCCGGGCCCACGCGGCGTTGGGCACGAACCGGCTCAGCGGACCGACCGCTGCGCTGGTCAGCAGCAGGTCGAGCGGCGCGGCGAGTTCGTCGGCCGCCGCGCTCATCGCAGTACTCCTTCCGGTACGACGATCTCGCGGCGCTGGATCTTGCCGGTCGGGCCTTTCGGCAGCTGGTCGACGATCCACACAGCCCGCGGGTACTTGTAGGCCGCGATCCGGGTCTTGACGAAGTCGCGCAGTTCCTGCGGCGTTGCCGTCGTACCGTCCTTGAGCGCTACGGCGGCGCCGATCTCTTCGCCGAGCGCCGGGTGGGGGATGCCGACCACGGCCGCCTCGGCGACGGCCGGATGCTCGTAGAGCACCTCCTCGACCTCGCGCGGGTAGACGTTGTAGCCGCCGCGGATCAGCAGGTCCTTCTTGCGGTCGACGATGAAGAAATAGCCGTCGCTGTCCTGCCGGGCCATGTCACCGGTGCTCAGCCAGCCCTCGCTGTCGATGGTCGCGGCGGTCTCGTCGGGCTTGTTCCAGTAGGACTTCATCACGTTGTGGCCGCCGATCTGGATCTCACCGATCTGCCCGGGCTGCACCGGCCGCCGGCTCTCGTCGACGAGCCGCATCCGCACGCCCTCGATCGGCGTACCGATCGAACCGGCCTTGCGAACGGCGTCGGGGTGGTTGAACGATGCGACCGGCGACGTCTCGGACAGCCCGTACCCCTCGAGGATGATGCAGCCGAATGCCTCCTCGAACCCGCGCAGTACCTCGACCGGAAGGGCGGCGCCGCCGGATACGCAGGTGCGCAGCGTGGACACGTCGTAGGTGTCCCGATCTGGTACGCCGAGCATCGCGGCGTACATCGTCGGCACGCCTTCGAAGACGGTGACCTTGTCGCGCTGGATGACCTCGAGGGCCTTGGCGGGGGAGAAGCGCGGGATCAGGGTGAGCGTCGCGCCGTTGGCGATCGAGGTGTTCAGACCGCAGGTCAGCCCGAAGACGTGGAACAGCGGCAGGCAGCCCATCACGACGTCGTCCGGTCCGACCTTGATCAACGTGCGCGCCGTCACGGCCTGGTTGGTGTTGAGCCCGGCATGGGTCAGCTCGGCGCCCTTCGGCCGGCCCGTGGTTCCGGAGGTGTAGAGGATCACCGCCGTGTCGCCGCCGTCGCGGCTGACGAGGTCAGCCTGCTCACGTTCACCGACGTGCGTGCGGAACTCGTGCGGCGCGACTGCGACCAGCTGTGCATCAGCGGCCTTGGCTCCGGCCTCGGCCTCTGTCGCCACCTCGTGCCAACCGAACAGCACGCGCGCCCCGGAGTCGGCGAGGTAGTACTCGACCTCCCGCCGCTTCAGCAACGGATTCATCGGTACCGCGACCCCGCCGGCCCGCAGTACACCGTAGAAGACGATGGCGAACTCGGGGACGTTCGGGAGCATCAGAGCGACGCGGTCGCCGGGCTGTACGCCGTACTCGCGGAGGAGAGTCACCATGCGCGCGGCGGCGTCGTCGAGGTCGGTGTAGCGCAGGACGTCGTCGTCCAGCCGGATCGCGGGGTGGTCCGGGTACATGGCCGCGGACTCGGACAGGTTCAGGCTGAGGTTCGTCATGGGTGGCTCCGGTTGGCTGGCGGGCTGTGGTTCCACCATCCGGGCTCACGGCGCTGCGGGCGATGGGGCGGCGGCCAATGTCGGCGCGCTGCGGATGTGGTCGCGAACAACGGCTTATGCTCCGAGGATGAACGGGCGGTCCGGCGAAGCGGAGATCGAGGACCTGATCGAGCGTTTGCGGGCTCGCGGAGACGAACTGGTCGAAGCGATGGCCGCCCGGATCGAGACCGAGATCGAGTTCTACCGCACCGGCGGGCTGGTTCCCGCGGACGCGCTGCGGGCATCGTGCGGGGCGAACGTCGAGTTCATGCTCGAGTCGCTGACCGGGACGGGTTCGGATCCGGTGTCGGCGCGCGAGACCGGACGGCTGCGGGCCGAGCAGGGCGCGCCGCTGGCTGACGTGATGGCGGCGTACCGGGTCGGGACCCGCTATCTGTGGGACGTGGTGCTGGCCGAGGCGGCGGCGACGCGGATCACCGATCAGGTCCTCGTGCTGGCATCGAGCCGGCTGTGGCAGATGCAGTCGTCGTACACCGAGGCGATGACGGATGCGTACCGCGATGTCCAGTCGCGGCGGCTGCTCGCGCAGGACCAGCAGCGCTCGGCGCTGGTCGAGGCACTGCTCGAAGGCCGGATGCCTGGCGGCGGAACGGTGTGGGAGGCCGCCGAACTGCTGCGGTTGCCCTACAAAGGACCGTTCGTGGTCGTGGCAGCGGCGGTACCCGAGGTGGGTCGGCAGGCGCTGCCCGCGGCGGAGGAACTCCTGCGATCCGTCGGTCTCGCGTCTGCATGGCGGCTGCTGCCCGACCTGCAGCTCGGCGTCGTGTCCGTGCCGCCCGGGCGTCTCGCCGTACTCGCCGATTTCCTGATCAGATCAGCGACCGGCCGGGTCGGCGTCAGCCCGCCGTACGACGAGCTGGACGCGACCGGGCAGGCCGCACGGTTCGCCCGCGTCGCACTCGCGGGATCGACGGCGGACTCCGCGGTCACGCTGTTCGACGAGTCCCCGCTGACGATGGCGGCCGTCGCCGCACCCGACGTCATGCGGTACTTCGTGCGCAATGTCCTGGGCGGACTCGACGACCTGGCACCCGACGATCGTGAGGTCCTGCTGGACACGTTGGCCGCCTGGTCCACGCACAACGGATCCGCTACCGAGACCGGCGAATTCCTGTACTGCCACCCGAACACGGTCCGCCACCGCCTGCGCCGCATCGAGGAGCGCACCGGCCGCTCCCTCAACGATCCCCGCTCGGTCGCCGAACTCCTCCTCGCTCTCGAGGCCGCCCGCACGGCCGGCTGAGCAGCTACTCGCGCCAGCCGGTCAGGTCGACGGACTTGGCGGTGTCGACCCGGAACGCGAGTCTGATCGCGGTTTCCTTGCCGGCGGGGAGGTCGAGTTTCCAGGTGATGACGCCGAGGTCGGTGGTCTCGGCCGGCTCGGGTTCGGCGCTGAGCGGCTTGACGGTGATCTCGTGGTCGCGTGCCACCGGCAACTGATCGAGCACCGTGATGCGGGCGTTGCGCGGCGTGTGGTTCTCGATCTTCGTCTCGTACTCGACCTGCCGGCGGCGCGTCGATCCGAGCGTCGCCTTGCTCGCTTCCCGGCGTACCAGCTTGCGCTCGACGCGGATGCGGTCGTCGAGGCCGAGCGCGAGTTCGACGTCCTCGCCGGGCGCCCACAACGGCAGCGCGGCCGAGCCGACGAACTCCGCTTCGTGGAAGACGGAGGCCTTGCCGGCGGGCAACGTGTGCGCCGACGAGTTCACCACCGTGGCGCGCAGATGGACGTCGGTCGATCGCACCGGTGCCGTGATGTAGTCCAGCTCGGCCTCGAGGTCGATCGAGGCGATCGTCGCGCGGTGCGTCGCTCCGTCCGCCGGTACGGCGACGGGCCGGGGCGGGGTGTAGCTCGCGGCGGTCATGCCCTGCTCCACGGTCGCCTCGACAGCAGCGAACGCCGCCTGCTCGACAACGTCCGCGGACGCTTTGCGGGACTCGAAACGGTCTCGCCCACCCGCCACTTGCATTCCGAGCGACACCGGCGCGCCGGGCGCTACCGGCATCGGCGGGTGGAAGCGGTCGAGGTACCACGGGTCGAGCTCGGGCACCTTCGCAGTGATCGTCGGCCTCGCTGTCGACAGCGTCAGGTCGCACTCCGGCCAGTCTTCGCCGGACTGCTGGGTGATCAGGCCGTACCAGCTGAGCGTCAGGCGGTCGCCGGTGAGACGGACGTCGTACGAGCTGGTCCAGTTGGCGGCGGGAACGACATACGAGAGCTCGATCTCCACCTCGGCCTCGGTCTCCAGCGCGAGCGCGATCGCAGCCGTCCGCCGGTCCGGCATGCGCTGCTGCACGATCGCGGCCAGCCGGCGATCCGCGGCGGCAAGACGCTTCTCGGCCTCGCGACGTTGCGCGGCCAGCTCCCGCCGGGTCGCGCGTACCGCGGCCAACCGGTCGGTGAGCGACTCGGTGAAACCGCCCAACTCGGCGCCCGCCTCGCCGGATGCCAGCGTGCGCGCGAAGCTGTTGCCCGCGCGGCGAGCCAACTGTGCGAGGAACGTGTCGAGCTGCGCCTGGACGTCATCGGCGTCGACCAGCTGCGTGACCTCGTCCTGTGCGTCCAGCCGCGCTTGTTCCAGGGCCGCTACGGTCTCGTCCGGAGCCTGCGGGTAGTGCTGGGTCGCGACGTCCACGCCGAGCACCGTCGCGGGTCCACGGCCGGCCACGCGGACCGAGTCCTCTTCCAGGGACAGCGGCAGCGGTTCGACGTACACGGTCTGGTCCCCAGCGGGCACGGTGATCTGTCCGCGTCGCGTCACTCGTGCGCGACCTGGGTAGACAGTGACAGCAACGATCGGCGCATCCACCACGAGTTGGTCCATGCCTCCGACAGTAGCCGCCGACCGGGACTACCTTCTCGATGTCACGGGCCAGGCGACGTCGTCGATCGCCAGCCACGGAGCAGCGGCGACGACGGCGGACGTCGTACCGGCGAATGCGCCGACTTCGCGGTGCAGGTGGGACTGGTCGACGTACCCGCTCTGGGCGGCAACGGTGGCTATCGGTTCGCCCGCTGCCAACAGGTGCGCGGCGTGGTCGAAGCGCACGAGTTGAGCGGCTCGTTTGGGGGTGATGCCGAGCTGTGAGCGGAAGCGCGCCCAGAGGCGTTTGCAGCTCCAACCGACTTCGCCCGCGAGGCTGTCGACACGGAGGCGCCCCTGGCCGGCCAAGGTTCGCTGCCAGATGTGTGCGACCTCCGCGTCGACCGACGTATTCAGCCGTCGGCCGAGGACCTCCACCACGATGGCGAACCGCTCGTCCCAGGACGCAGCCGCACGCAGCCTGCCCTCGATGCGCTCGGCTCCGCGACCCCACACCTCCGCGAACGGCGCCACAGTTCCCGTGAGCTCCGCGGCGGGACCGAAGGCGCGAGCCGCCACGACCGGCGACAACCGGACCTGCAGACATTCGCCCATGGTCCCGGCCGCGTGCACCTCGCCCGGGAGGAGCCCGACGAACGCGCTGCCCTTCTCGCTCCGGCCATCTGCGCCGTAGATCAGGCCGTCGTCGTCGCTCAGATCGACGATCAGCGTGACCGACGGATGCGCCACCATCGCGATGTCGACGAACGCCGGCGCCCGATGCCGGAACCCGGCCATGCGCACGCCGGGCAGCTCACCCGGAGTGCGTGGTACGGCGATCTCCACCTGCGCCCAGTCAGGCGGCGCCACGGTCAAGCGCATGTATCGATGCTAGGCCGTGAATTCCAGGACGAGCTTCGCCGCGAGCTCAGGTGCTTCGAGCGGAGTCACGTGCCCGATCCCCGGCAGCAGCTCGATCCGCGCGCCCGGCACGACGGCGTACTCGTTCGCCGATGCCGGATCCCAGCGCGGATCGGCGGCCCCGAAGACGACGAGGAGCGGTACGTCGAGCTTCGCGAGCCGCTCGGGGACGCTGCGCTCGCTGATGTATTCGCCGTTGCACCGCAGTACGTCGACGAAGTCGCGGTACGGCAGACCTCGAAGGTCGGCGATCAGCTCGTCCGGGATATCCACATGGACTGCGCACGTTGCACTGATGCCCTTGCGGATGAGCTTGTCCGAACGCAGTGCCCAGGTGAGCCGACCGAGCGGCGGCCCGGACAGCGCGCGAATGATCGCCGGTTGCGGGAGGAGTGCCTCGAGTCCGGGACCGGTACTGAGCAGGACCATCGACGTCACGAGGTCGGGCCGCTGCTCCGCGAGCGAGGTCGCGACGTACCCGCCGCTCGAATGTCCGACCACGGTCAGCGGCCCGAGGCCGAGCCCGTCGATCATCGCCGCCACCCGCCCTGCCTGTGCAGGAATGTCGTACGACGTGACCGGCGCCGAACTGCCCAACCCGGGCAGGTCGATCGTGACGACATGGTGGCGCTCGGCAAGCGCTGGGATCATCGGCGCCCAGCATGCGCCGGATGCCCCGGAGCCGTGGATCAGCAACAGCGGAGCGGCTTGCGGCGAGCCGTTGTGGACCGCATGCACTCCCTGCGAGTGCTCGACGGAGTTCTCACTCATGTCGATGACAATGCGCGTTCGGCGGCTTGTCGGTCTTGTACAAATGTCCGTACTCTGCGAAGGGCAGCTAAGGAGGTTCCGATGAACCAAGGCTTGCTGAACTCGTTGACGGAGGCCGAGCGTCTGCTGGTCGCGGAGACCGAGCGGGACGCGATGAAGGGCCTGGACGAAGACGAGTTGCTGGACCTGCATCAGCGGATCCGGCGCGCGCGGACGAAGTACGTGAAGAACTACCGGCGGGCGGCGAGTGCGGCGGTGGCCGACGTCGGCGGCCGCGGGATGTCGTATCCGCGGAACCAACGGGACCGCGACAAGGCCGAGCTGTTCGAATCGGTGCTGGCGAAAGTCAGTCGTGAAGTCGCCGTGGTCGCGAACCGCGCGTCGATGCAGCTGCGCAGTGAGCGACTCGAAGCGGCGCGGGCCGCGAAGGCGGCGGCACCGGCCCTGCGTGCGACCGATGGGTCGACGTCCGAAGTGGTCAGCAGGCCGAGGACGGCGAAGAAGACCACCGGCGGACTGAAGAAGGACGCCTCGACGCGGGCCATGGGTGCTCGCCGGCAGGCCAAGCGCGACTCTCGCTGAAGCTCACCCGAATCGGGGGATCACAATGCGCGTGCTACCAGGGTCTGCTGGTCCGGTGCGTCGACGGAGGTTTGCGAAGACACTCGTGATCGGCGCTGCGCTGGTCACGGTAGGCCTCGCCTACACGGTGCTGGTGCCGCGCAGCGCGACGGGTGCGGACAGTCCCCAGTCCGACCAGATCGAGGCGGGCCGGCGGCTGTTCGCGGTCGGCTGTTCGAGCTGCCACGGCATGCACGCGGAGGGTGGCACGAACGGTGAGGGCCGGGTTGCCGGGCCTTCGCTCATCGGCGTCGGCGCGGCCGCGGTCGACTTCCAGGTCAGCACCGGACGGATGCCGGCCGCCCAGACCCAGGCGCAGATCCCGCAGAAGCCGCCGGTCTACACCCAGGAGGAGATCGCGCAGCTGGCGGCGTACGTCGCCTCGCTCGCCCCCGGGCCTGCGATCCCGTCGCCCGACGAGTACGACGTGAGCAAGGTGACGCAGGCGGAGATCGTCCGCGGCGGCGAGCTGTTCCGGACCAACTGCACCGCCTGCCACAACTTCGCCGGCCGCGGCGGAGCCCTTCCGAACGGCCGCTACGCACCGTCGCTGCGGGGCACGACGCCGCGCAACATCTACCAGGCGATGCTCACCGGACCGCAGCAGATGCCGGTCTTCTCCGACAGCGTCCTGCTCCCCGACGACAAGCGCGCGATCATCGCCTACGTCGTCGCGCTGCAGCACGCCGACGACCCGGGCGGATTCGGCCTCGGCCGGCTCGGACCGGTCTCCGAGGGCCTGTGGGGCTGGTTCGTCGGTATCGGTCTGCTGGTCGTGGTCGCGGTCTGGATCGGGGCGAAGGTGCCCCGGGTCCGCCGCCGCGACTGACCGCGGAAGCTGCTGCTGTCCGCCAGGCCCGACTGCGGTCCGTCACCCTCAACCCCTGCCGCAATCGAGCCGAACCGGTTAGTCTCGATTTCCGAAGCATGTAGGAGGAGTGGGGACCAAGGATCGGACATAGCACGCCCGCCCAGGGGAGGGGTGACGCGCGTGACGAGCCCGGGGCTCGATCGGGAGCGCGACGCATTCCGGAGGTCGGCCGATGGCAAGACGCCGCGACCGCCCCTGACACTCGTGACCCGCGAGCGGCTGCATTCAGCGCTTGATCTGGGCGTCGCTTCGCCGCTGACCATGGTGATCGCACCGGCCGGCACCGGTAAGACGGTGCTGCTGTCGGACTGGGTGACGCGCCGGCGACGGGCCGGAGAGCCGGTGGTGTGGGTGCCCGGGCATACTCCCGGCTCGCTGCAGGGATTCCTGGAGCGGGTGGACGGCGCCGAGGGCTCCCAGATGCTGGACCCGATCGTCGTCGACGACGCCCATTTGTTGCCCGCCTCAACCGTCGCCGCCTTGGCCCGCGTTCTGCAGGAGGCGCCGCACGCGCTCCGGCTGTTGCTCGCCACCCGGTACGACCTGCCGCTGCCGGTCTCGGAACTCGAGGTCCGGGGGATGGCGCTGACCTTGCGCTCGCGGGACCTGCGGTTCAACGACGCCGAGGCGACCGAGCTGGTGCAGGCGCATGCCGTGCACGCGACCGCGGACGACATCACGCTGGTCCAGGAGAAGACGGCCGGCTGGGCCGCCGCGCTCGTACTCGCCGCTCGAACGCTGCAGGCGTCCGGTGATGTCGTCTGGCCGCTCGCCAACCAGCGGCCGGTGCTCGACCTGCTGCTCGGCGAGACACTGAACACGCTCGACGAACGGGTGCTGGCGATGCTCCTCAGCACCTTCGCGGCCACTTCGCTGACAGGCCAGTTGGCCGCCGTACTGAGTGGCGACAGCGAGGCCGGCTCGATGCTCGAGGATCTCGCGGGTAGCGGTCTCCTGGTCACGGCGTACGCCGACGAGGCAGCCAACGACCGCTGGAGCAGCCCGCTCTACCGCTACCACCCGCTCCTGGTCGAGCTGCTTCGCCGGCGGATCGCGACGAATGCCGAGGACCGGCAGCTCGTCGTCAGCGCGCACCACCGTTCGGCCTTGTACTACGAGAGTCACGGCGACGGCGAGGCCGCGCTACGCAGCGCCTTGGACGCCGAGGACGTCGAGCTGGTCGAGCGGATCCTGCTCGGTCACGGGCCGGCGCTCCTCGCTGCGGGCGAGGCCGACCTGGTCGAGGCCGCCTTCGACTCGCTCCCGGCCGGGTACATCGACCAGCATCATCACCTCTTCGGTGTCCGGGGACTGCTGCGCCGAGTCACGGGAGACGTGGCCGGCGCCGTACAAGATGCGGCTTTGGCTGATGAGCCGGCGACCGAGTCGACCCCAGAGGTGGAGGCGGACGCAGTACTGCTGCGGTTGTGGGAGTCGCGCTACGGCTGGCATGACGTGCACGTGGCGATCGAACGGGCCAGGTCCTTGCTGACGCGCGCGGTACTCGGGCCCGAGCGGCTGGCCTGGTTGCTGATCGAGCTCGCGGCGGCGGAGACCTGGGCCGACGAGCTGGACGCGGCGCTCAGTCATCTGGACGAGGCACTCGTGACCGCGCGGATGGCGGGCCACCGGCAGCTCATCGCAGGTGGCCTTGCCCACCGGGCGGTCGTTCAGCATGTGCGCGGCCAGGTCCGGAGCGCGGCCCAATCGGCCCAGGCCGCAATCGACGTCGGGGGAGAGCGCGGCCTTCCCCCGGAGTACGCGGTACGAGCGCAGATCGTGCTCGGATTCGCAGCGGTGAGCGAGCTGGAGGTGGACACCGCGTGCGCGTACCTCCAACAGGTCGCGGCCGCCGATGTGGCCGGATCCGACACGGTGGTCGCTGGTCTGCGGGCGATGTTGCGTGCGGTTCTCCTCGTCGAGCAAGGTCGTCTGGGGGAGGCCTTGACCGAGCTCACCGATGACCCGGTGGCCGCAGGCCCGCTGCCGACGTACCTCTCGCGGGACCTGGCGTTACTGCGGTCCTGGCTGGCGACGTTGCTCGGCGACATGACCACGGTCGACGCGCAGCTGACGGTGCTCGAGCGCACCGGCAACGCAACCGAGGCCGAGCTCATCCGGGCCATGACGTCCATGGTCCAGGAGGACGCCCCGACCGCATTGAAGCTGCTCGACGCCGGCCTCGAACACCCCGACATCTATCCCCCGCTGGCCTCGGCCGCCGCCTCGTTCCGGACCGTTCTGCTGGACCGGACCGGCGACGAGCCGGCCGCCGAGGCCGCACTGGTCGACACCCTGAACCGCGTCACGCCGCAACGCATGCTGCAAGTGCTGGCGTCGGCCGGCGACGAGCCCGCCTTCCTGGACCGGCTGCGCAGACATCTCACCGGTCCGAATCCGCACCCGTTCGCGGCCGCCGCGCTCGAGAAGCTGTCCGACTACCGGGCCGGATGGAGCCAGGCCGGCGGGATGACCCCACTGGGACGGACGAGGCCGGACGCGAACGCCCCGCCGCCGCGCCGGCTCGACGCTGTCGTGAACGGCGCCCGGATCCGGCTGACGGCCCGCGAGGCCGAGGTGCTCGACCAGCTCGCGCTCGGCAGCTCGTACGCCGAGGTTGCGCAGGCCCTGTTCATCACCGAGAACACGGTCAAGACCCACCTGATTTCGCTCTACCGCAAGCTCGGTGTGGACAAGCGATCCGCCGCCCTGCGGACCGCCCGTACCGTCGGGCTGCTGTAGTCGTGGATCACCTGGAGCGGGTGAATTCCCGTCCCGGCGGGGTTCTGGGACGGCTGGCCGGCAAGGTCACCGAGCGGGTCGTCGAAACCGTCCAACCGGACCTGGTGCTGTCCCACGTCGACGTGGACGCGTTGGTCGACCGCGTCGACCTCAACCGCGCCCTGGCCCGCGTCGATCTGAACCAGCTCTTGGAGCGCGTCGATCTCAACCTCCTGCTGGAACATGTCGACCTCAACCTCGTCCTGGATCGCATCGACATCGACCGCTTGATCGACCGTGTCGATGTCGAACGCTTGCTGGAACGGGTCGATATCGAGCGTCTGGTCCGGCGGTCCGGTCTGCCCCAGGTCGTGGTCGAGAGCCAGACGCGCCTGGCGGGCTCGCTCCTCGACGCTGTCCGTCGGCAACTCGCCGGCCTCGACGCCATCCTCAACCGCGGCATCACCCGCCTGCTCCGCCGAGAGCCCGCGCCACGGTCCCGAACCGTCACGGGCGAATACGCCGGCGTCGTGACCAGGGCGACGGCCACCGCGCTCGACATCCTGCTCATCGCGACGACCTTCACGATCGGCCTGGCCGGCGTGAACCTGCTGACCACCTCGTTCTGGGGTGTTGAAGTACGACATGCCCTCCCGGCAACGATCGCGTTGGCAGTCTTCGCGTTCTCCTACGCCTTCGGGTTCCTGGCGGTCGCGGGCCGCACACCGGGCCAGGGCACCATCGGCCTCCGGGTCGTGCGCTCCGACGGCGGTCCGATCCACCCGGGACAGGCCCTGCGGTGGGTCGTCGGCTTCCCGCTCAGCGTCGTACTGTTCGGACTGGGTTTCGTGTCGATCGTGTTCCAGCGCGAGCATCGTGCGCTGCACGACCTGATCGCCGGTACCACGGTCGTCTACGACTGGGGTGAACGTCCCGCCGAGCTGCCCGGCCCGTTGTCCGCGTTCCTCGCGCGGCACGAGGACACGGGTTCACCCTAATCGGTGGAGGCCGGCGGCGGGCCCGGTTTGATGGGATGAGGCGTCCGGCGCGGCACAGGGACGCGCCTGCCATCGAGGAGTTCGTATGACCCATCTGGTGGTTCTCGGTCTGGACAGTCGTGAGGACGCCGAACGCGTCATCGCACTGACCGACGATCTGGCCAAGCAGCAACTGCTGCAACGTGAGGACGCGGCGTACGCCTACAAGGACGCCAAGGGCAAGGTCCGTATCCAGCAGTCCATCAACCTGACCGGGGCCGGCGCCGCGAGCGGCGCACTGTGGGGAACGCTGATCGGACTCATCTTCCTCAACCCGCTCGCCGGCTTCGCCGTCGGCGCGGCGTCCGGAGCGGTGGCCGGCAAGCTCACCGATGTCGGCATCAACGACGACCTGATCAAGCACGTCGGGCAGGAGTTGCAGGACGGCCACGCCGCGGTGTTCCTGCTGGCCAAGTCGGCGACCGTCGATCGCGTCGTCGACGCGCTGAAGCCGTTCAACCCGACGGTCATCCAGACGAACCTGACCAAGGAACGCGAGGAAGAGCTCATCCAGGCCCTGCAGAGCTGATCCCGGTCCGCACTGAGGTACTGAGGAGGGTTTCGTGAACACGACCCCACGCGACTTCGATCCGATTCCTTCGACCCGGTACCAGGTGCGGGTCGCCGTCGTCTCGCTCAAGCAGGCCGCGGACGAGGCGGACGCGCTCGCCGTGCCCGTCGCTGCCGGCGTCGAACCCCCGGAGGAACTGGGGACCGACCTGGCCGGTCTCGAGTCGGCCGGCTTCACCGGTCAGCGCGGTCAGACGCTGGTTCTGCCGCGTGCCGACGGTCCCGTCCGGGTCGCGGTCGGGATCGGCAACCGCGGCGAGTCCGATCCGACCCTCGTCCGCGATCTGGCCGCCGAGTTCGCGCGCGCCGTTCCGTGGCACCGCAAGCTCGCGATCGAGGTCCCGACCGGGGACCAGGCGAACTTCGGGGTCTCGGTCGCCGACTTCGCTCAGGCCGTGACCGAAGGCGTGCTGCTGGCCCGCTGGCGGTACTTCGTCGGCCGCGGCGCCGAGCAACCCACGCTGGAATCGCTGCTGATTGTCGCCTCCGACGAGGACACCGCAGCGGCCGAGGCCGGCGTCGAGCGCGGCCGGATCGTCGCGGCCGCGTGCGCTCTCGGCCGCGACCTGGCGAACTGCCCGGCGACGACGCTGTCCGCCGTACGGATGGCCGAGGTCGCTGTCGAGGTGGGCGGGGCGTCGGGTCTGGACGTCGAGGTCTTCGACAAGGACCAGCTGATCGCGATGGGATGCGGTGGACTGCTCGGTGTCAACCGGGGCAGCGTCGAGCCGCCCCGCATGGTCCGGTTGCGGTACCGACCGGCCGATCCGACCGGCCGGATCGCGTTGGTCGGCAAGGGAGTCATGTACGACTCGGGTGGCATCAGCCTGAAGCCGAGCGACGAGTCGCACGCCCAGATGAAGAACGACATGACGGGCGCGGCCGCCGTACTCGCATCGATGACGGCACTGCGCGACCTCGGGTGTACGGCGGCTGTGACCGGCTACCTGATGTGTACCGACAACATGCCGTCCGGGTCGGCGATGAAGCTCGGCGACGTGCTGACGATGCGCAACGGCACCACGGTCGAGGTGCTCAACACCGACGCGGAAGGGCGTCTGGTGATGGCCGACGCGCTGGCGCTGGCGACCGAGGAACCCGTCGACGCCATCGTCGACATCGCGACGCTGACCGGCGCCTGCCTGCGGACGTTCGGCGTCGAGGTCGCGGGCGTGATGGGCAACAACTCCGCTGTTGTCGAGCAACTACGGAACGCCGGTGACGCCGTGGACGAGCCGGTGTGGGAGTTGCCGCTGCATCGGTCGTACCGATCTCAGCTCGACTCGACGATCGCGGACCTGACGAACATGGGCGGGATCAACGCCGGTTCGATCACCGCCGGTCTGTTCCTCGAGGAGTTCGTCGACGGCAAACCTTGGGCCCATCTCGACATCGCCGGTACGGCGCAAGCCCCGGCGCCGCGGACGTGGCGGAACAAGGGCGCGACCGGCTTCGGCACCAAGCTGCTGATCGAGTTCGCACTGAAATTCGCGGCCCCGAAGGACGGAGCGGCATGAACGCGAAGGCGGTCCCGGACGAGCAGCCGGTGAAGAAGGGCGGGATGCAGCGCGTCCTCGACGGCATCGAGCGCGTCGGCAACAAGGTCCCGCACCCGGCGCTGATCTTCCTGGCGCTGATCGTCCTGGTGATCGTGCTGTCGGCGATCCTGTCCTGGGCCGGGACGAGCGTGACCACCGAGGTCGCCGAGCCGGCCACCGTCCAGGTCGCACCCGAGTACGAGGGCGGCACCAGTGTCGCCGGCAACGATGCACCGCCCGCCCCGGCGATCCCGGACTACACGGTCAAGCACGAGACCATCACCGCCGAGAGCCTGCTGACCGGGGACGGCATCCGGTTCATCTTCACCACGGCGGTGCAGAACTTCAACGACTTCGGTGTGGTCGCGGTGATCCTGGTCGCGATGATCGGGGTCGGCGTGGCCGAGGAAGCGGGGCTGATCGCCGCGCTCATCCGGAAGATGGTGAAAGTCGCGCCCAAGGGGGCGATCACGTTCATCATCGTGCTGCTCGGCGGTATCTCGAGCGTCGCGTCGGACGCGGGTTATCTGGTTCTGATACCACTCGGCGCGGCGGCGTTCGCCTCCCTCGGGCGGCATCCGCTGGCCGGCATCGCGGCCGCGTACGCCGGGGTCAGCGCGGCGTTCTTCGTCAACATCCTGATCACTCCGGCCGACGGCATCATCACCGAGGTCACCAACGAGACGATCAAGCTGGTCTCTCCCGACGTCCACCTGAACGTCACGCACAATTTGTACTTCAGCATCGCCGCGACCCTGTTCTGCGCCGCGGTGATGACGGTCATCACCGAGCGCCTGCTCGAGCCGCGGCTGGGCAAGTACGACCCGGCCGAGGCGCCGCCCGACGCTCCGGCCGACCACGAGCCGACCGACGAGGAGATGCGACTGGAGTCCCGCGGGCTGCGGTGGTCGGTCTACTATCTGCTCGTCGCGGCCGCGATCGTGTCGGCACTGACCTTCATCCCCAACGCTCCGCTGCGCAACCCGGACACCGGCGAGATCTTCGGGTCCTCGCCGTTCATGAGCAGCCTGCTCTTCATCATCTCGATGCTGTTCCTCGCCGCGGGTCTCGGCTACGGCCGGGGCGCGAAGTCATTGACCGGCAGCACGAACGTGATCAACGCGATCGTGAAGACGTTCAACGGGCTCGGCGGACTGATCTTCCTGATGCTGCTGATCGCGCAGTTCATTGCCTACTTCAACTACTCGAACATGTCGAAGCTGGCCGCGACCGGCCTGGCCGACCTGCTCGAGCGCGCTGACATCGGGGCGTTGCCGTTGCTGATCGGCTTCATCCTGCTGGTCTTCGTCATCGACATCATCATGCCCGGGGTGATCCCGAAGTGGGCGATCCTGGCGCCGATCTTCATCCCGCTGTTCTACCGGCTCGGCATCGCGCCGCAGACCGTGATCGCGGCGTACCGGGTCGGGGACGGTCCGGCGAACGTGATCACTCCGCTGATGGTGTACCTGCCGTTCATCGTGCTTGTCTGCCAGCGGTACCGGAAGAAGGCCGGTATGGGCACGGTGGTGTCGATGATGCTGCCGTACACCGGGATCGTGCTGGTCGCGTGGACGTTGTTCTACGTCGCCTGGTACCTGATCGGGATTCCGTGGGGTCCGTCCGCTCCGGTTCACCTCGGCTAGCCGGTCGGGACAAGAGATGGATGACGGCACCCTCAGCCTGATCATCCTCGGAGCGGCCGTCGTACTGTTCGTGTGGAACAGGCTGCCCGTCGATGTCGTCGCGGTGCTCGTCGCCCTGTCCTTGTGGGCGACGGGCGTGCTGGGCTTCACCGACGTCATCGCGGGCTTCGGCGACCCGGTGGTGATCTTCATCGCCACCTTGTTCGTGGTGAGCGAGGGCGTCGACTCGACGGGCGTGACCGCGTGGGCCGGCCAGACCATCGTCCGGTACGCCGGCACCACGCGCACCCGGCTGCTGATCGCCGTCACCGCGTTGTGTGCGGTGCTCTCTGCCCTGATCACGCTCAACGGATCCGTGGCGGCGCTGCTCCCGCTCGTGGTCATGCTCGCGATCCGGATCGGGCAACCGCCGTCACAGATGCTGATGCCGCTCACGTTCGCCGGCAGTGCGGGATCGTTGCTGATGCTGACCGGGACACCGGTGAACATCATCGTGTCGGAGGCGGCCAGAGATGCCGGTGCGGGGCAGTTCCAGTTCTTCTCGTTCGCGGTGGTCGGCGTGCCGCTGGTGATCGGCACGATCGCGATCTCGGTGCTGCTCGGTCCGAAGCTCCTGCCGTCCAGCCGGCCCACGCACCAGGAGGCCGACCTCGCCGTGCATGCCCGGACGCTGGACGTTCACTACGCGCTGCGGGACGGCTTCTACCGCTTGCAGGTACGTGACCTGTCGCCCTTCCTCGGGCAGAGCGTGCACGAGATCGACCTCACGCCGTACCCCGGGGTTGCGATCGTCGGCGTGCAGGACGGACAGGGGCACAACCGCACGGACGCGGCGATCGACGCGGGCGACGTGCTGGTGGTGACCGGGCCGTCGGAGAAAGTCAGCGATCTGGTTGTCGACAATCTGCTCGCGGTGAGCATGACACCGGTCGACGATCTGCTGACCCGCGACTCCGGCGTGGTCGAGGCGGTCATCCCGCCGCGGTCGGCACTCGTCGGCGAGACGGTGTTCCCGGGGATGCATCGCGGTCACGACCTGGTGATCATCGCCGTCCAGCGGATGGGCAAGGACCGCGGCAACCGGCACACCCAACTGGCCGAGGGCGACGCGCTGCTCGTGCACGGCCCGTGGGAGACGCTCGAGGAGCTCAACCGGGACCGGGACATCCTGCTCGTCGACTCGCCGGAGCTGGTACGGCGCCAAGCCGTGCCGTGGGGGCCGAAGGCGTCGGTCGCCGTCGCGATCCTCGCGGCGATGGTCGTGCTGCTCGCGACCGGAGCGGTGCCGCCGGCAATGGCCGGTCTGCTGGCGGCGACGGCGATGGTGCTGACGCGGGTGGTCGGTCCGAGTCAGGCCTATCGGGCGATCTCCTGGCAGATCGTGATCCTCATCGGTTCGCTGATCCCGTTGTCGGGGGCGATCCAGTCGAGTGGCGGCGCGGACCGGATCGCCGACCTGATCATCGACGCGGTCGGGCCGGGCCGTCCGTACCTGTTGCTGCTGGCACTCTTCCTGGTCACCGCCGCGCTCGGCCAGATGGTCAGCAATACCGCGACGGTGCTGATCGTGGCGCCGATCGCGGTCGCGGCGGCCGAGGGCACCGGGACGAACGTCAAACCGGTGCTGATGCTGATCGCGGTCGCCGGTGCCGCTTCGCTCTTGACCCCGATCTCGACGCCCGCGAACATGATGATCATGAGTCCGGCGGGCTACCGGTTCGGCGACTACTGGAAGCTCGGCCTGGTCGTGATGGCGTGGTGGTTGCTGACAGCAATCATCATCGTCCCGCTGGTCTGGTCGTTCTGAGGTGCCGGCCACCAGGTACATCTCGACGGGCGGCCTGCCCGATACATCGACCGTCGACGATCTGGTCCGGGTGACCTACGAGTTGTACCGCGCTGTCGGCGAAGGGACGGTGTCCGATGTGTACCCGGCGCTGGCCCGGGTTGATCCGGACATGTTCGGGATCTGTGTCGTCGCGACGAACGGGCGCCTGTTCGAGGCGGGGGACACGCGGCAGCCGTTCACGATCATGAGCGTCGCGAAGCCGTTCGTGTTCGCGCTGATGTGCCAGGCGGTCGGTGTCGACGCCATCCGCGAGTTGGTCGGGGTCAACGCGACCGGTCTGCCGTTCAACTCCGTGCAGGCGGTCGAACGGTCGCCCTCCGGGCGGACCAACCCGATGGTGAATCCGGGGGCGATCGCGACGACCAGCTTGACGCCGGGCAGTTCGCTGGAGCATCGGTGGCAGTTCATCGTTGACGGGTTGTCGCGCTTCGCGGGTCGCCGGCTCGAGCTCGACGTCGAGGTGCTGGCGTCGGCGTTGGCCACGAACCATCGCAACCGCGCCCTGGCGGCTCTGCTGCAGAGCATGGGCGGCCTGGCCGGTGATGCGGCCGAGGCGACCGAGCTCTACACCCGGCAGAGCTGTTTGAGCGTTGCGGCGACAGACCTGGCGGTGATGGGTGCGACGCTGGCGGATGGCGGGGTCTGCCCGCTGACGCAGGAACGCGTGGTCGACGCGGATGTCGCTCGGGTGACGTTGGTGGTGATGGCGATCGCCGGGTTGTACGAGACCTCTGGTGACTGGTTGCTCGACGTCGGCGTACCGGGGAAGAGCGGGATCGGCGGCGGCATCGTGACGGTCTCACCCGGCAAGGGTGCGTTGGGCACGTTCGCGCCGCGGCTGGACCGGGCGGGCAACAGTGTGCAGGGGCAGTTGGCCGCGCAATTCCTGGCACGGCAACTGGGACTCGATCTACTGGCCTCCCAACCTGTGCCGCCGGTCACCTAGCCCCCGGCTCTTAGGGCGCGGCGAGCTTCAGAGTGGCAGTCGCTGAGGCGCCTGCACGCACGTAGGTCAGTTCGACGGTGTCGCCGACCTTGCGCGTCAGCGTGGCGACCACGATCTGTTCGCTGCTGACGGCCGGTTGACCGTCGACCTTGGTGATGACGTCGCCTGCCTTCAGACCGGCCGCGGCGCCCGGACCGGTCGCCGCGAGAACGAAGAGACCACTCGGGCTCCCCGACGCCTGAGCGAGCGCGGGGGGAATCTCCTGGACCTGCAGCCCGGTGGTCGGGTGCCCGGGTTTCCCGGTCCGGATCAGCTCATCGGCGATCGGATTCGCGAGATCGATCGGAATCGCGAAGCCGAGACCTACGCTTCCGCCACCACTGACGCCCGACGCGTTCGGGACGGTGGCGATCGCGGCGTTCACCCCGACCAGCTTCCCGGCGCAGTCGACCAGCGCACCGCCGCTGTTGCCGGGGTTGATCGCGGCGTCGGTCTGGATCGCGCCGATCAAGTGGTGCGTCACCGTGTCACCCGGCACCGGCACGTACCGGTCGAGCGCGCTGACAATCCCCGACGTCACCGTGCTCGCGAGACCGAGCGGAGCACCGAGCGCGACCACCGGCTGGCCGACCTGCAGATTCGCCGACGAGCCGACGCCGATCACCGGGTACCCCTTCGCCTCGTCAGCAGCCTTCAGTACGGCGAGATCGGTACTCGGATCGCGCCCGACGATCGTCGCCGCAGCGCTGTGACCGTCGCTGTACCGGACGGAGATCGCGCCGCCGGTGGCCGCCGGTGAGATGACGTGGTCGTTCGTGAGGATGTAGCCGCCGTCCCGGAACACCTGCCCCGAGCCGGTGCCGGCCGCGGCGCCGCTGCTCGCCGAGATCGTGACGATCGACGGCAGGACCTGATTCGCGACCGGGATCGCGGCACACATCGCCGTACCGGCACCGCCATTTCCACCGCCACCGCCACCGGCTGACGACGCGGTGGCGGTGTCTCCGCTGCGGCGGATGCTGACGATGATCAGCGTGGCGACCAGCGCGGCGACGATCACGCCCTCCACGATTGCGGTGATCAAGAGCCGGTTCGGGCCGCGCTTCACCGCGGGCTGTTGCGGTCCGCCGTCAGCCTGGGACATTGCCTACCTCCCTTGCCGAGAATAGGTACGGTCCGGCTCCGGGAGGTCACCTGATCCGGGCGACTCCGCGGTGGCGACCGTGCGGTCGAAGTACAGGTAGACGACGGCGGCTGCGACGAGCGGCATCGCCACCGCGAACAGCAGCGAGGACACCACGTTGATCAGCCCCGGCTGCAGATCGGTCGCGAGCAGCAGGATGATCCCGGCGATCGGTCCGATCGACAGGCCGAGGCCGACGATGATCGCCAGCGGCCAGGCGGTTCGCCACCATCGGCCCTTGACCAGGAGCCGGCTGCGTTTCAGCGCTGCACTCGCCGAGACCCGTTCGGCCATCACGGCGGGTATCGCGAACGCGCGGCTTGCCGCGTAGTAGATGGCCAGCGGGATCGTCGCGACGATGATCGTGAGTACGGCGATGATCACGAAGTACCGCACCGACACGGCGGCCAGCGGCCGGGCACGCGCGCGTACGTCACGCCAGGTGAGTGCGGCCGATACCGGGGCATCCCGGTCGAGTCGGTCGAGCGTCGAGGTGACCGCGGCCAGGAGTGCGACGTACGTCGCGGCGGTGAGGATCGTGATCGCGAGCGCGAGCAAGGAGGCCCAGAAGCCGGTCGCGTTCTCGGTCGGCGCGCCCAGATCGGCCGGTGAATCGCGCCGGGCCGCCTGAAGGTCGGCCAGCAGAAGCGTGGCCAGACCCAGTACGACGAACGTCCCCGCGAATGCTCCGAACAGCGCGGGGCGTCGCCGGAACAGCTGGAGCGCCGACGCCACCGTCTGTCCCCACGCGCGCCGCCTTCTTGCGGGCAACGGCGCGGCGTCACTCCAGCGGGTCCGGCTCGCGGCGAACCAGATCACTGCGACGAGCGCGGCCAGGATCAGGACGAGCAGCCAGATCCGATCGAGGGTCTCGCGGAGCAGGTTCGATCCGGCACGGACCGCCGTACAGAAGACGCCGGTGCCGCTCGGCCCGAGCACCCGGCCGGCGGGCACGATCGTGCTGTCGTCACGCCACGTCGCCTCGGCATCCTGGATCGGCCGCACCCAGGAGTCCTTCTGGTTGGGGCCGGTCGGGCCGTCGAAGAACGAACGCTGCCGTTCGCCCCAGCGGCCCTCGAACGCCAGCCAGGGGTACTCCTTCAGGTAATCAGCGCGCGCCATCGGCACGTAGGCGACCTGCGGTCTGAGCTCGGTCGCAGGCCTGGTCGTGTCGTCGCAGCCGAGACCCTCCGAGCCGCGACCCAGGTACAGACGTTGGCCGTATTTATTGGCATGCGAACCCGCTGCCGGATAGACGACCGGATGCGTGCCGTCGACGATCTCGAGCTTGGTGTCACCCCACCGGGCCCGCTCCGCGCCGCCGTGCTGGCTGAACCCGATCGCCGTCGGCTGCGTGGCCAATGCAGCCTCCGGCGTGACCGCGTCGAAGATGAGCTGGACCGACTCCCAGTCGCCTTCATGCGTGTTGTTGTAGTCGTTGAAGATGTAGAAGAACCAATACTCCAGGGACAGCTTCCCCGGGTACGCCGGATCGCCGGCGACGTGAGCGTAGACGGTCGCGGGATGCGTGCTGTTGATGCGCGCAGACCACTCGGCGTAGTCGCACCCCGGGCGCAACGGATCGCCGGGGAAGTCGAGGAAGTGACCCGGGTATCCGCGGCCGAGATCCGTACCCTCGGGCTGCGTCTTGACCAGGTCGGGCGGTCGCCACGGGCCGCGCAACGCAACCTGCTGGTCACCCAGTACCGCGTTGACGTCGGTCGGCTGGAACTGTTCGCCGCTGTCGCAGCTCGTCCCGAGCTTCTGCAGCCGGACGACGGGGGCGTAGCGATCAGCGAGTGTTTGTGCCGCCGTGTCCTCGGGCGAGACAGCCGCCGCGGCGGGTTGGGCCAGTCCGACGAACAGTCCGACGTACAGGGCGCCGGCCACAGCGAACACCAGCGTCCCGCGCAGCGTCATGCGACCAGGGTGTGGGTCAACGGTTCCTGCCCGGGTCACCCGTTCCAGGTGAACCGCCGCCACACCGCGATGATCAGCAGCCCGACGACAACCGGCAGCAACTGGATGGCGACCCGCCACACGAGCAGTCCCGCGACCAGGTCGGTCGCGTCGACGGCAGTGTGGTCCGACACGAAGGCCGCGTAGGTCGCGTCCAGTACGCCCGCGCCCATCAGCGGCAGCCCGGTCAGGGGATAGAGCACCATGAAGCTGCAGAACATGACGATCACGGTGGGCCCGTCCAGCTTCACGCCCACGAACCCCTGGCACAGAACGAGCACACCCGCTTCGACGCCGATCAGCAGCAGCTGGCTGAGAAACGCCAGCCACCCGCGCTGCCGCATCCGGTCCGCGCTGTGCGACTGGAACGCCACGAGTCGCTCCTCCCACACATCCGGACCCGGGCTCGACGGCCGCACGCGCTGGATCAGCCGTCCGAGCAGACGCCCGATCGTTGCCGCCGTCCGCGCGGCCCGCAGCGCGTACAGCAGGCCGACGAGCAGAACGACGGCTGTCACGCCGAATATCAGTGCCGCCCAGGCGAACGGCGCGTAGAAGTCACGCGTCACCCAGAAGATCCCGAAGCCCATCACCGGTGCGGCGAGGCGGGCGATGTAGAACAGCGTCGTACCGAGCGTCAGGCCCGCTGCGGCCTCGGTGTTGTCGATACCCCAGGAGCGGAGCATCGCGAGTCGCAGTACGACGTCGCCGGGGGAGGGCGCGATCGTGGCGATGGAGGCTGCCGCGACATCGCTGATCATCGCTTTCAGGTAGCTGAGACCGGCGATGAGCAGCGCCAGCGGGGCGGCCAGGACCGCACGGCGGATCAGGATCACGACCAGCAGGACCGCGATCTGCCATGCACTCAGATGGGTGAGGGCGTAGCCGACCTCGGCCCAGTCGATGCCACGCAACAACCGCAGCAGAAGCCAGGCCACCACGGCGATGACGACGATCCGGGCCAGTTGCACCAGGAGTTTCGGGATCTTCCGCCGAGCAGCTCGAGGAGTTGGTACTGCCGGGGGAGCAGACTCGGCCACATCTCCCAGCCTGCTGACCGTGCGAACAACCACCATCCCCCGATCCGGGGGAGCCGAGTTGCCCACGACGGCAGCAAAGTCCTAAGTGACGGCCGTGAAAGGGGCGTCCTATGGGCCACTACGTCATCCGGGTGAAGGGGACTTTGTCGCGCGACCTGACCGACGCGTTCCCGTCGATGACCGCTGATACCGAGCCCCCGCAGACCGTCCTGCACGGGTACCTCGACGACCAGGCGGCCTTGGCCGGCATCCTGAACCACCTGGACATGCTCGGCATCAGCATCGTCGAAGTCCTGCAGGTCCCGCCGCCGGCGGACGGGCACTGAGAACGTGTGGCCCGTCATCGGGGCGGTCCTGCCGCAGGCGATGGCCATTGCGCTGAGTCCGATCCCGATGATCTGCATCGTGCTCGTGCTGCTGTCCGACCGGCCGGTTCGCGCCGGGCTGTGCTTCGCTGCCGGATGGGCCGGTGCACTGGTGATCGCGGTCGGGCTCGTCGCGTGGCTGACCGACACGGCCGCGGAAGGTCACGAGGAGTCCGCGCGCGACGGAGTCGACGTACTGCAGCTGGCGGTCGGCGTACTGTTCGGAATCCTGGCTGTCCGGTACTGGCGGAAGCGACCGGAGCCCGGGGCGTCTCCGCCGCGGCCGGCGATCGTCGACCGGATGGCGACTCTGTCCGCGCCGGGGCTCCTGCTCGCCGGGGCCGCGGCGGCGCTGGCGAACGTGAAGAACCTTCCGCTCGTACTGAGCGCGGGCAGCCTGCTGGGCGGCGCCGATCTCGGTACGTCGCAGTCGATCGTCGCGGTGGTGATCTTCGTGGTCGCGGCCTCGACAACGGTGATCGGACCGCTGCTGGCCGTCGTACTGGTCGGCCCGTCGCAGTCGGCGCGGAGCCTCAGGTCGGTGGAGGCTTGGCTGCTGGCGAACCTGAACACGATCACCGTCGTTCTGCTGGCCGTCCTGTCCACCGTCCTCCTCGGAAAAGGCCTAGACCTGTTCCGGTGAGGTGGGCGGCGCGCCGTTGGGGGGTTTCGGTGGGGACGCGGTGGGAGACTGCGGGAGGGGGTTGGTCTGGAGGAGCGTGAAGCTATGGGTCTGACAGATGCAGTCACCGCACTTCCCTTGGCGGCGAGCGCCGATGTGAACGCGCCGTGGAACGGGCACGACACCCGGGTGCTGATCGTCGCCGTGATCGGGATCGGCATCATCGTCGCGCTGATCGTGGGGCTGAAAGTCCATGCGTTCCTCGCGCTGACGATCGGGGCCCTGTTCGTCGGGCTGGCATCCGGCATCCCGGCCGGTGCCGTGACGAAGTCGTACGAGAACGGCGTCGGCAGCGTCCTCGGGTACGTCGGTGTGCTGATCGCGCTCGGCGCCATGGTCGGCAAGTTGCTGGCGGACTCCGGCGGCGCCGATCAGGTCGTGGACACCCTGCTGCGCGGCAAACGCTCGGTGCTCCCGTGGAAGATGGCGCTGATCGCCACGATCATCGGCATCCCGATGTTCTTCGAGATCGGACTGGTGCTGCTGGTTCCCGTGGTCGTGCTGGCGATCCGGCGGACGGGTGCGAAGGCGATGTTGCTCGCCATTCCGGCCCTCGCGGGCCTGTCGGTGCTGCACGGGTTCGTCCCGCCGCACCCGGGACCGCTGGCCGCGATCGGCGTACTGCACGGCAACGTGGGCATCACGCTGGCCCTGGGGCTGTTGGTGGCGATCCCGGCTGTTGTCATCGCCGGGCCGCTGTTCGGGCAGATTGCTGCTCGCTGGGTGCCGATCGGCGCGGCCGGTGCCGGGCTGGAGGTCACGGGCGGCGCGCAGGATGTGGAGCCGGGCGGGTCGGGTGCGTCGCCGACCGGTCCGGGCGGAGTCGAGGTTGCTACCGAGCAGGCTCAGCGGACGGGGACCCCGAGCTTCACCTGGACGATCGTGACCGTGCTGAGTCCCGTCGTACTGATGCTGCTCAAGGCCGCGTCGGACGTGTGGATGAGCAAGGACAACGCGCTCTATCCGGTGCTGCAGTTCATCGGTGACCCGGTGGTCGCGCTGCTGTTCGCGGTACTGCTGGCGATGTACACCTTCGGTACGGCGATCGGCTTCGGTATCCCGGTCCTGAGCAAGAAGATCGGCATCAGCCTGATGCCGATCGCCGGGGTGATGTTGATCGTCGGCGCCGGCGGTGGGTTCAAGCAGGTCCTGGTGGACGGCGGCGCGGGGACGGCGATCGCGAAGATCGCGATCGCCGCGAACCTGTCCGCGCTCCTGCTCGGCTGGATCGTCGCCGTACTGATCCGGCTGGCCACCGGTTCCGCAACGGTCGCCACCGTGACCGCCGCCGGCATCGTCGCACCCCTGGCCGTCGGCGAGAACTCGACGCACATCGCTCTCGTCGTGCTCGCCATCGGCGCCGGCTCGCTGTTCTTCTCGCACGTCAACGACGCCGGCTTCTGGCTGGTCAAGGAGTACTTCGGTATGACCGTTGGCGAGACCATCAAAACCTGGTCGGTGATGGAGACGCTGATCTCGGTGGTCGGCCTGGCCATGACGTTGCTGCTGTCAACCTTCCTCTAGCGTTCGATCAGCGAGGTGGCTAGGCGGTCAGGGCCTTGATCAGTTCGGCGACATCGGGGACTCCGATGCCGGTGACCTGGTCGTAGCCGGCGGCCGCCGTGAACGCTCCGTTCGTGCCGGCGGTGATGTCGCGGAAGCACGGGCCGCCGGCCAGCGGGTAGAGCTGTGGATTCAGGAAGCCGAGCGGCTCCTGGCCGGCTTTGATCCGGGCTTCGTTGATCAGGGCACAGAAGCCCGCCCACACCGGGGCGCTCCAGCTCGTGCCGCCGACGCCGTGCGGCAGCTGCAGGCCGTTCAGAACCAGGAACGCCCCCGTGCCGGGATCGGCCACGAGACTCACGTCCGGCACCAGCCGCATCTTTCCCTTGGGTACGCCGGGACCGGTCTGCCAGGCCGGCCGACGGAAGAAGATGCTCGTCCCGCCGCCGCTTCCGGGCCACCCGGTCTCGGCGGACGCCGTGCCCTGGTCCGTCAGGTGCAGCGACGTGCCGCCGACCCCGACCACCGCGGTGTCCGACGACTCGAACTCCGCCTGCAACGGACCGTGCGAACCGTGCCCGGTCAGATCCGGGTTCGAACCCGCGTCGCCGCTCGACACGAACACGTTGACCCCGGCTGCCGCGAGCCGCAGGAACTTCGCGTGCTGGGTCGCGACCTCGCCCTGCGGGCCGCCCATGAACGTCTCGCCGAGACCGAGGCTGATCGATAGTTGCCGAAGGCCCGGATTGCTCGGGAGATCGGCGATGATCCGGTCGAGCGCGCGGTCCAGCGCGACGAACGAGAGCGATCCGCTCGCGTACACGCGGATCTTGGCGCCCGGTGCGATCCCGCTCGACCAGGCGACGTCGAGCGTCTCCTCGCCCGAGGTCGCCGGCAGCGCCCCGCCGCCGACATTGATCTTCTTCACCCGGCTCGTCCTGGTGCTCAGCCCGTTGACCTTCCAGAACGTCGTGATGTCGGACGTCTTCGGCGCCGTGTCGATGAGGATCGCGATCGTCTGCCCCGTACCGTCCACCTCGAGGCCGCTCGCGCCGTACGCGCTGAGGATCTCGGAGACGAGGTACGGCGGCGAGTTCGGCACGTTGACCGCCTGTGCGGCCGGGACCGCCGGCCCCGGAACCGCGCGGAAATGCTTGTTGGCGCGCCGGAACGGCTGCAGGCCGATGATCGCCCGGACGCCGTCACCGACGGTCGACGGCAGGCTGGGCGCGTTGCGGGCAGCGGTGAACGTGATGCCGTCCTTGGTCACCTGGACCATGTCGACCTGCAACTGCTTGGACAGATTGTCGACGGTCGACGTGGTGTAGATGCTGGTCCCGTCGTCGGACACGTGGTCGATCGCGAACCCGTGTGCGTCCAGCCACTGCTCCAGCTTGGCGCGTTGCTTGTCCGACGGCTTCAGCGCGCCGAGCTGATCGGCCGGTACGACGTCCCCGCGCGCGACCGCGTCCTCCAGACTCTGCTGGTCCGCCTCCGGCAGCGCGAGCGAGAACATGACGTCCATCGTCTCGCTCGCGTTCCGCGCTGTCGCGGCCTGGACGACCAGCCCGTTCGCCGCGAGTCCGTCATCGGGTGGCAGCGGTACGACGCTGTCTTCGAACAACTTCCTGGCCATGATTCCCCCTTGTGGCAATGCTTTCGATCCCCCTGGTGCTCACGCATCAGCCACGTTCGACGTTCCTCCTCAGCCCGGGGAAGGTCAATGCTCGGCCGTCAGGCTTTCGCCGGATCCCGATCCAGGAGACGGCGGCGAACTAGCGGGTGCTCTCGCGGATCACGAGGTCGTAGTCCGCGGCGATTTCCGTCGGGGGAGACTCGTCGCCGGCCAGGCGGTTCAGGAGCAGTTGTACGGCGTGCTTGGCGATCTGGGCCTTGTCCGGGCGGATCGTGGTGAGGCTGGGAGTGCTGTAGCGCCCGTCCTCGATATCGTCGAAGCCGATCAGGGCGATGTCCTCGGGAACGCGGAGTCCGCGGCTGAGGCAGGTCCGCAGGGCGCCGAGCGCGAGCAGGTCGTTGTAGCAGAAGACCGCGTCGGGCGGCTCGGGCAGCGCGAGCAGCTCGGCCATCGCGGCAGCGCCGTCGGCCCGGTGGAAGAACTCCGTCGGACGGATCAGCTCGGGCACCAGCTCCATCCCCGCAGTACGAAGAGCCGCCGTGTACCCCTGGGTCCGGAGCTGACCGGTCTGGCGGGTCTCGTCGAACTGGTCGCCGATCGCGGCGATGCGCTGCCGGCCGAGGTCGATCAGATGCCGGGTCGCGAGCTCGGCGGCGGCGACGTTGTCGATCATGATGTGGTCGAGGCCGCCCTGTACTACGCGCTCACCGAGCAGGACCACCGGTGTCGAGGACGGCCGGTCGCGCAGGTCGGCACCGCCCAACGCCAGCGGGTTGAAGATCAGCCCGTCGAACATCGCGGCCCGGTTGCCGCGCATCACCAGCTCCTGCTCGCGCACCGGATCGCCGTCGGTCTGGTCCACGACGACCGTGTACCCGGCGGTGGCCGCCTGCTCGATCACGGCGCGGGTCAGCTCGGCGAAGTACGGCACGTCGAGCTCCGGCAGGACCAGCGCGATCAGGCCCGACCGTCCGCGCCGCAGCGTCCGGGCGACGGCGTTGGGCTGGTAGCCGAGGTCGTCGAGCGCCTGCTGCACCCGGGCGCGCGTGTCCGGCGCGACCTGGGGGAAGTCGTTGACGACGTTCGACACCGTCCGGACCGAGACGCCGGCCCTCTCGGCTACCTCGCGCAGTGTGGCGGGCACTGTGCACCTCGTTCCCTGGTCGGCTCGACGGCTTGGTCGCCTCGACGGCTCGGTCGATGAAGTCTTGACACTTGCAACGTTGCAAGCTTAGCGTTCCGAACACCACTTGCAACGTTGCAAGCTCGACAAAGTCATGAGGAAAACGACCATGACCCAGCTTCCTTTCTCACGCCGTACCCTGCTCCGCGGAGCGGGTGCCGCGCTGGCTGCCGGCGGTTTGAGTGCGTGCGCTCCCGGCAGCACGACCGGCGGCAGCGCGCTGCCGAGCAGCAGTGCGTCCACTCCGCCGTCCGGTGAGCTCACCATCTGGGATCGCACCGGTGACCTGTACAAGGTGTTCGACAAGGCGATCGCGTCCTTCACCGCGAAGTACCCGCAGGTGAAGGTGAACCACGTCGCCGTCGACATCAACGCCAAGCTGCCGGCCACGTTGATCAGCGGTGCCGGCGTACCCGACGGCGCGTTCTACGACGATGCCCTGCTGACCGGCGTCGCGCCGCATCTGCACGATCTCAGCCAGCTGATCGAGCCGTACAAGTCCGACATCGCGCCGTACAAGCTCGGCGTGGTGACCGTCGACGGCAAGGTCGTCGCGGTGCCGTGGGATCTCGACCCGGGGCTGCTGTTCTACCGCGAGGACATCATCACCCAGGCGGGCGTCGATCCGGCGAGGCTCACGACGTACGACGCTCTGCTCGGGGCGGCGCGGACGGTCAAGGAGAAGTTTCCGCAGGCCAGGCCGATCCACCTCGAGAACGACCAGTTCCTCGCCCAGCTGTGGATCGACATGTTCGCCAACCAGCAGGGCGGCGCGATGGTCGATGCCCAGGGCAAGCTCTCGATCGACTCCGATCCTTATCGCAAGACCCTGACCTGGCTGGACACGGTGCGGTCCCAGGGGCTGGGCACGCTGGCGAAGTACACGCAGCCGACCGACCTGCAGACGCAGGACAACGGGACGCAGGTGTTCGTGCCCTGGGCGCAGTGGTTCGTGTTCGCCCCGCAGCAGTTGCTGAAGGCAAGCAAGGGGAAGTGGCGGGCGACCGCTTTGCCGGCCTGGCAGGCTGGTGGTCCGCGGGCCGGGGTGATGGGCGGGTCGTCGTTCGTCATCCCCGCGAAGGCGAAGAACCCTGAGCTGGCCTGGCGGCTGTACGAGCATCTGGTCTTCAGCAAGGAGGGGTACACGACGGTCTACGGAACGAACGACGTGTACCCGGGCGGGTTGAACACGTCGATCCCGTCGTACCTGCCGGCGCTCGACCCGAACACGCCTCTGTTCAAGCCGATCGAGGCACTCGGTGGGCAGGACCTGTGGAAGGTCGCGGTCGAGGCCGGCAAGCAGGTGCCCGGCGGCTACACGATCCCGACCTGGTGGGGGAAGGCCGTGGACTACTTCGGCGTCAACGTGCAGAAGATGCTCGCCGGACAGATGAGCCCGGACGAGGTGCTGAAGACGTCGGCGACCCAGATCCAGAAGAACCTGATGGGGCCCAGCTGAATGGCGACGCTCACCGAAGCTGCCACGACCCGGCGATCGGCGGTTCGGGTACGCCGGCGCCGGGTCCAGGCCGCGCCGTACCTGTTCATCGCGCCGTTCATCCTGATCTTCGCCGCGTTCAGCGCGTACCCGATCTTCTTCGCGCTCCAGCTGAGCTTCACCAACTGGCACGGCGCCGGTGCGCTGAAGGTGATCGGGTTCGCGAACTACCGGTACCTGTTGACCAGCCCGGATTTCTGGCAGTCGATGGCGACCTCGGGTGTGCTCTGGCTGCTCGTCGTACCGGCGCAGATCCTGCTTGCGCTGACGATCGCGGTCGCGTTGCGCAAGGCCCGGTTCCGCGGGTTGTTCAGCGCCGCGCTGATCGCGCCGTTCGTCACGCCGCTGGTGGCGATGGCGCAGGTCTGGATCATCTTGTTCGACAAGGACTTCGGCGCGGTCAACCACGGACTGTCGACCCTCGGATTGCCCGCAATCGGCTGGTTGACAACCTCTGCCTGGGCAAAGGTGACAGTCGCGCTCCTGGTGCTGTGGCGGACGACCGGGTACGCCGTGATCCTGTTGATGGCCGGATTGTCAGCGATCCCGCAAGACGTCTACGAGGCCGCGCGGATCGACGGCGCGGGGGCGTGGCAGCAGTTCTGGTCGATCACCGTCCCGCTGGTGACGCGGACGTTGAGCTTCGTGGTGGTGATCGGCACGCTGACCGTTTTCCAGCTGTTCGCCGAGCCGTACGTCGTGACCGGCGGCGGGCCGTTCAACGCGACCCGAACGGCCGGCCTGTATCTGTACAAGCACATCACGAACTCCGACCTCGGACTCGGGGCGGCGAACTCGATGCTGCTCGTGCTGATGGTGCTGGCGTTGTCCGTCGCATCGATCCGGCTGCTGCGTTCGAGGGAGGACTCATGAAGCTCGGCGCTGTCGGTCGCTACGGACTGTTGATCGTTGCCGGGGTCATCAGTCTGGCGCCGTTGCTGTGGATGATGCTGTCGTCCCTGAAACCGGGCGGCGAGATCATCTCCAGTCCGTTCAGCTTCGATCCGGGCCGGCTGACGCTGAGCAACTTCCGGTCGATGCTCGACACGATCCCGATCGGCACCGGCTTCCGGAACACCGCGATCGTGGTCGTGATCAAGGGCGCGCTGACGATGATCTTCTGCCCGATGGCCGGGTTCGCGTTCGCGAAGTACGCCTTCCCGGGCAAGCGAATCCTGTTCGCGACGGTGCTGACCACGCTGATGCTGCCGACACTCGTGCTGCTGATCCCGTTGCTGCTGGAGATGAGTCAGCTCGGTTGGGTCAGCACGTTCCAGGCGCTCATCCTGCCGGGCGCGGTCGACGCGTTCGGGGTGTTCTGGATGCGGCAGGTGATCATGGCGATCCCGGACGAGCTGCTCGACGCCGCGCGGGTGGACGGCGCCGGTGAGCTGCGGATCTTCGCGAGCATCGTGATGCCGGTGATCCGGCCGGGCCTGGCGGCACTCGGCGTACTGACCTTCATCAACATCTACAACGACTTCGTCTGGCCCGTCGTGGCGGTGAACGACGAGCAGCACCAGACCCTGCAGGTGATGCTCTCGGCGCTGGCGCAGAACATCCGTTCGGGTCAGCTCGGCGCGGACTGGACCAGCGTGTGGGGGCAATTGCTCGCGGCAAGCACTGTCGCCGCGATCCCGGTACTCGTCGTGTTCGTCGTACTGCAACGTCATCTGATCAAAGGCGTCATGGCCGGCAGCTTGAAAGGCTGACAAACACACCCCTCGCTTCGCTCGGGGGTGATTGGGAGAACTGTGAACACACCTCGACCTGAATATCCTCGTCCGCACTTCGACCGCTCGGACCGTTGGCTGAACCTCAACGGCGAGTGGGAGTTCGCCCGGACGCCCGACGCCTTCACCGAGATGATCGTGGTGCCGTTCCCGTGGGAGCACCCGGACTCCGGCGTGGTCGCGCACTGGTTGCCGACGGCCTGGTACCGGCGGCGGATCGAGCGACCCGCGGACTGGGCGGGGGAGCGGACGATCCTGCACTTCGGCGCGGTCCATCACCGCGCGACCGTGTGGGTGAACGGTGCCCTCGCGGTCGAGCACGTCGGTGGGTATCTGCCGTTCGAGGCCGACATCACCGAGTTGCTGAACGACGGCGTGGGCGAGCTCGTCGTCCGCGTGGATGCGCCGACCGACAAGCGTTTCATCCCACACGGCAAGCAGCGAAGCATGCCGCGCGACGACTACGACGGCTGCGCGTTCACACCGTCGAGCGGGATCTGGCAGAGCGTGTGGCTGGAGCCGCGGCCGGCGTCGTACATCTCGCGGCTCGACCTGCGGCCGACGCCGGCCCTGGACGGGATCGAGATCACGATGACCGGTCCGTGCCCGGTCCGGATCGAGATCCCGGGCGTGGGGGTTCATGAGTACGACGAGTGGCCCGGCACGGTCACCGTGCCGATCGCCGAGCCGCTGCTGTGGAGTCCTGACGATCCGCAGCTGTACGACGTGGTGGTGACGGCCGGGGACGACACGGTGCGCGGCTATACGGGGCTGCGCAAGGTGGAGTGGCACGGCAACTACCTGTTGGTGAACGGCGCACCGACGTACGTTCGTGGTGTTCTGGATCAGGGGTTCTGGCCGTCGGCTGGTCACGCGGCGCCGAGTGACGAGGCGTTGCGGCGGGATCTCGAGCTGGCGCGGGCGGCAGGGTTCAACCTGGTCCGCAAGCACATCAAGCTGGAGGATCCGCGGTGGCTGTACTGGGCGGATCGGCTCGGGATGCTGGTGTGGGCCGAGCCGCCGTCGACGGGACGGTTCTCGCCCGAGGCCGTTGCCGCCTTCGAGGAGGTGGCGGCCGGGATGGTCGCGCGCGACGGGAACCATCCGAGCATCGTGATCTGGGGCGGCTACAACGAGGAGTGGGGGCTCGACTGGGATGTCCCGGGCGACCCGGCGAAGCAGGACGCCGTACGCCGGGTGTACCGGATCATCCGGGATGCGGATCCGCGCCGCCCGATTGTTGACAATTCGGGGTGGGCGCACGTGGAGACGGATCTGGTCGACTGGCACTACTACGACGAGAACGTCGCGTCGTGGGCGGGTGTTGTCGATCGCCTGGTCAACACTCCGGACGGGAGTTTCCCGGTGCGACTCGGCCCGGACTTCGTGGTGGACAAAGCGATCGCGGCACCCGGGTTCGACGCTGCGGACAAGATCCAGTTGAACGGCGAGTACGGCGCGGGTTCGACGAGCGTCGAACGCGGCTGGCACCTCCGCTGGCAGACCCAGGAGCTGCGTCGCCATCCTCGCAACGCCGGCTACATCTACACCGAGCTCTACGACATCGAACACGAAACCGTGGGCATCTACACCTACGACCGCCGCACCAAGGACCTGGGCGGGGTCGTCCCTTCGGACGTCCACGCGGAGACCGTGCTGATCGTCGACATCATCCCAGCAGGCCCCGGCCGCGACCTCGTCGTCCCTGCTCACGCATCGGGCGAGCCGGCTTCGGATCAGCCCGACCGCGCCCTCGTCGTACCTGTCCGCGTATCCCACCACGGGAGCGACCCTCTCCTCGGCACCCTGCACTGGTCGCTGGGCGTTGCGTCGGGATCGGTGCGTGTCGACGCCAAGCCGTTCACCGTCACCGACCCGCTCGACGTCGTGGTGCCAACGTCGACCGGTCGCTTGCAGCTGTGGGCGACCGATGCAGCCGGGGCTGTCGTTGCCCGGACCTGGGTCGACATCACCGACTGAGCCAACGAACAGACCTTCGCTCGACCCGCCCTTGTCAGAGGAGGATCATGTCCATCGGTATCCGCTTGCTTGCCGCGGCCGGCCTGCTGGCCACCGCCCTCGTCGCGAACCCGGCGACACCGGCGATCGCCGCGCCACCGGGAAACGTGCTCTACAGTCCCAACCTCGCCACCTACCCGAACGCCGACGCCAGCTACCCGCGGGCGATCCGGCTCGACCACGACACCAACTCCGGCCGCACCATTCTCGCGACATTTGCCCGACGCAACGAATCCGGACCGGGCAACTTCCCGATCTTCCGCAGTACCGACGGTGGTGCGACCTTCGGGACCACCCCGATCAGCACGATCACCTCGCACACCGCCGGCTGGGACCTCGGCGCGCCGGTGATCTACGAAGTACCGCGCACCGCGAACGGCCTCAACCAGGGTGACCTCCTCGCCGCCGGGACAGCCTGGGACGAGGGCAACTTCACCGTCCAGAAGATCGAGGTCTTCAAGAGCACCGACCACGGCGCGACCTGGCAATACCTGTCGAACTGCACCCAGACCAGCGGCCTCCCGAACACCATCGGCGCCGGTATCTGGGAGCCGTGGTTCCTGCTCACGTCGAACAACACCCTCGCCTGCTTCATCTCCGACGAACGCCCGGCCGGGTCGCCGACGAACAACCAGATCATCGGCCACTACACCTCGACCGACGGCGGAGCGACCTGGAGCGCGAGCATCACCCCCGACGTCGCGTTCCCCGCCGACAACCTGGCCCGGCCGGGGATGTCGATCATCACCGCCTTGCCCAACGGCCAGTTCATGATGTCGTACGAACTCTGCCGCGACGCCACCAACGCGGACCACGCCTGCGAGGTCTACCTCAAGACCAGCCCGGACGGCCTCAACTGGTCGCCGACGAACAGTCCCGGCACGCTCGCCCAGACAAGCGACGGGCGTCACCTCCTGCATACGCCGTACGTCGCCTGGGTGCCCGGCGGCGGCCCGAACGGGACGCTCCTGCTGTCCGGCCAGCGCGTCGTCACCGGACCTACCGGTAGCAAGACAGTGATGGTCGAGTCCGGATCGGTGCTCTTGGCAAACACTTCGCTCGGCACCGGTAGTTGGACCGAGCTCGAGGCACCCGTCAACGTCAACCCCACCGGCAGCTACGGCACAGGCTCACCGTCCTGCCCCGCCTACAGCTCACCGATCGTCCCGTCGGCCAACGGCACGTCGTTCCTCTATCTGGCCGCGACCTGGCTCGGCACCGGGAACCAATGCCAGGTCCGCTTCGGTACGGGCGTCGTCGGTGGACCGACCGGTGCGATCACCGGCCCCGCCGCGGCCGGCAAGTGTCTCGACGTCGACCACAACACCGCGGTCAACGGCAACGCGGTGCAGCTGTGGACCTGTGGCGGCGTACCGGGCCAGCAGTGGACGATGATGGCCAACGGCACGATCCGCTCGTTCGGCAAGTGCCTGGACATCGTCGGCAACGGTACGGCGAACCTGACCAAGGTCCAGCTCTGGGACTGCGGAACCGCCGGCGGACAGCAGTGGCGACCTCAAGCCAACGGCTCGTTGCTCAACCCGCAATCCGGCCGCTGCCTCGACAGCCCGGGCGGCGCCACGGCGGACGGCACCGATCTCCAGATCTACGACTGCAACGGCCTCGACCCGCAGAAGTGGAACGTCCCCGGCTATCCGACCGGCCCGATCACCGGACCCGCGGCCGCCGGCAAGTGTGTTGACGTCGACACCAACACACCGACCAGCGGCAACGCAGTACAGCTGTGGACATGTAACGGAGTACCCGGTCAGCAATGGACGATGTCGACCGACGGTCGAATCCGCGCCTTCGGCAAGTGCCTGGACATCGTTGGCAACGGTACGGCGAACCTGACCAAGGTCCAGCTCTGGGACTGCGGAACCGCTGGGGGCCAGATCTGGCAACCCCAGCCCAACGGCGCTCTCCTGAACCCCCAATCCGGGCGGTGCCTCGACAGCCCGGGCGGCGCCACGGCGGACGGCACCGATCTCCAGATCTACGACTGCAACGGCCTCGACCCGCAGAAATGGAACGTTCCCGTCTGAGCAATGCTCACAAGATCTGGGCGCGGGGCGAGCCTGACGGCCTGTGGACGGCTTGAAGGCTCGCCTGGCGGCTCGGGCGTGGACTCGGACCGATGGGGGCACCTGCACGTCTCGGGGATGAGGGTCGCGCGGTCTGCACAATCGGTCTGTCAGCCCGGTTTGTGGGGTATACCGCCAGGCGAACACTTCCACCCTAGAACCGGACGGACCGGCAAGTACCGATTTCCTCCGACTTGACCGCTAACCGGACAAGACCACTCCGGAATCAGCCCACCGGACGGGCTCGATCGAGCGTGGACGGGGTCAGGACCGGGTGTGCGCGGAGGTAGGCGATGAAGCCCTCGTGGTCGCGGTCGTTGCGGTACGGGTCGGTGAAGCCGGCGAAGACCTGGGTGCCGTCGCCGCCGATCAGCGTGTAGGCGAGCGCGGCGACGCGGTAGGTGCGGGTCAGATCGAGGGGCTTGCCATCGATGCGGACGGCACCGGGATCGACGCGCTGACCGATCGGCTTCGTCGTGTCGTAGGTGTAGCTCACGTTGTGCGACACGGCGAACGGCGCGAACTTCTCGGTCCCGTTGGCCTGCGCCACCCACTGCGCTTCGAACGCGGCGTGGAGTTGCGTGCCGGGCAGGGTCACGGTCAGCACGGGATTGCCGTAGCCGAACGCGTTCCACGCCTCGCCGAACAGAACGGTGCCGTCGGCATCGGCCGGATTGGTGCCCTTGGCAAACAGGAGGTCGCCGGTCAGGGCGTTCGACCCCGACACCGGCTTCACCGAGATCATCGCCAGGTCGGCGCGTCCGTCGCGGTGCTGGTTCGCGTCCCAGTACGCGAAATCGGCGGCCAGGTTGCCCATCGTCGATTCGCCCGACGCGTTCGGCGTACGCGTGAAGTCTGCGGTGACGGTGGCCAGCGGCGTGGCGTAGCGCTTCGCGCCCTTGGCGGTCCAGTAGTCGGCGATGTACCGCAGCTCCTCGTCGACCGGTACGTCGCGCGTGTTGGCGTGGTTGGTGGACGTGGTGAGCTCACGGATCACGTGACCCGTCCGGGGGTCGAGCTTGAGGTTGATCTCGTTGATCAGGGACCCATGGTTGCCGGCCTCGACGACCGGACGCGGTACGCCGTTCGGGTCCGGGACCATCATGTTGAACCGGCAGTGCCAGTGCCCGGTGACGATCGCGGCGATATCCGGCGAGGCCTGCGCGGCCAGCTGGAAGACCGGTCCGGAGGGGTTGGTCCCGGCGTTGTAGTCGTTACCGGCCACACCGCCGTCGTGGATGTTGATGACGATCGCGTTGATACCGCGCTTCTTGAGCTGCGCGGCCAGCTTGTTGGCCTGCTCGACGTCGGACAGCGACCGCAGCTCGGGCTGGTACGACGTGGAGCCGGTCGGCGTGTCCATCACGGTGAGGTGGATGAACGCGATCGGCAGCTTCCGCCCGCGTCCCGCGTCCACCCACTCGATGTTGTACGGCGGGACGATGGTCCGGCCCGTGTCGGCGTGCACGATGTTGGCCGTGTAGAAGCGGAAGTTCGCGCCGCGGAACCGGTGACCGGTCGAGTCGACGAAGTTGTCGTCGCGCCCGTTCACCGGATACGGCGCACCGTGCTCCATGTGGTCGACGAGAAAGCCCACCGACTGGTCCAGCTCGTGGTTGCCGACCGTGCTGAACTGCAGCCCGAGTGCGTTGAGCGCCTCGACGGTCGGCTCGTTCGCGTGCGCGTCGATCTCGAACGGCCAGCCGGAGAAGTTGTCTCCTGAGGAGAAGAAGAGCGAATTCGGTCGTCCCTCCCGAAGCCGCTTGAGGTGTGTCGCCATGTAGCCGACACCGCCGACGGTCACCTGGACCCCGCCCGCGCCGGTGATCACGCTGCCCTGACTCGGCGTGGTGGGCTGCAGATAGCCGTGCAGGTCGGTGATGTTGAGCAGCTGTACGTCGACGTACCCCGCGGCTGCGGCGTCGTCGAGGGCGTCCGGGCTGGCGTACGCGAGGTCGCCGACCGCTGCGGCGGTGGCGACAGCTCCGGTGGTGGTGAGGAACGTCCGGCGGCGGATCCGTCTGTTCACTGCGAACCTACTTCCTGGGGCTTCCTGGGGGAGAGCGCGCATTCGTGCGCATTATTGCCTCTTTCCGACATTAATAGCCTCGCCGCGGGCAGGCGTCAACGCCTGACTGAACAATCGGCGAACGCGAGTCAGCGTGTGGGGGAGTCGAGACTGGTGGCTGCCAGCGTCGGCAGCGGGCCGCGCGAGCGGGCGAGCAGGTGCTCGTCGACGGCTTCGAGAGCGAGCGACGCGGCGCCGAGCGCGACGCACAGTGCGCCCAACGAAGACGCCCGCAGTTCCGGCACGCGCGGGCACAGCCGATCCAGCTCGGCGGCGAGCGGCTCCATCAAGACGTCGGCCGACTGCGAGAACGCGCCGCCCAGCACCAGCAGCCGCGGATCGACGATCGAGATGGCCGTCGCCGCCGCGACCGCCATCGCCCGCGCATACTTCCGTACGGCGTTCACCGCGGACCGATCGCCGCCGCGGGCAGCCGCGAACGCCCGCTCGGCCTTGTCCATCTCGGGAACCTCGGCCGGTACGACCGCATGCAGGTGCTCGAGCGCCGCCTCCCACGCGACTCCGCGCAGCGCCGACATATCCGCCGCCGCGCCGTACGCACCCCGTCGCAACTTCCCGTCGAGCACCAGCGCCAACCCGGTGCGTCGGCCCGCGTGCAGGAACACCATGTCCGTGCCGCCGCGGGCGCCGCGGCGTTGTTCGGCGAGCGCGGCGAGCTGGCTGTCGTTGTCCACGACAACGAGTCGTGCCGACCGGCCGAAGTACTCCGCGAGGTCGGTGCCGGCCCAGTCGGGGATCGCGTTCGCCCGTACGACGGTGCCGGCGGCGTCGACCAGCCCGGTGGTGCCGACGCCGACGGCCCACACGTCCGCACCGGCCTCACGCGCGCACGCGGCGACCACCTCGTCGGCCGCCGCGAGTCGTTCGAGGCGCGGCGTCTCCGGAGTCACGGATTGCCGTCGGCTCGCGAGCATCTGCCCGTCCAGGTCGGTGAGAACCCCGCGGACCGAGAACGCTCCGATGTCGAGCCCGACGACGTACCCGGCCTCGGCGCGGAACCGGTAGCTCCGCGCGGGCCGGCCGCGGCCCCGGATCGCCGGGCTCTCCTCGACGAGCCAGCGCCGGGTGACGAGGCTCGCGAGGACCTCTTCGACCGCCGTACGTCCGAGCCCGCTCTGCTCGACGATCTGTGCGACCCGCACCTCGCCGGCGGAGCGCACGGCCGCCAGTACGGCCCGCTCGTTGAGCTGCCGCAACCGGGACTGATCCCCGGCATCCGGCATCGTCGACCCCATGATCGCGCCAGCTTAGTCTCACGAGCGCTTCAGACCGGGATACGGCTGGAAGGTTCCGTCGGGGCTACCTGAGCGATCGGAACGCTGCGCGGACCTCCTCGGTGAACAGCTGGGGCTCTTCCCAGGCGGCGAAGTGGCCGCCGCGGGCCGGCTTGTTGTAGTAGGCAAGGGTCGGGTAGGCGAGCTCGACCCAGCTGCGCGGCGCTTGGAAGATCTCACCCGGGAACGAGCTGAACGCTACGGGCACGCCGACCGGTGGCGGGGTCTGTCCGCCGCGGGCCATGGCGCCCTCCCAGTAGGCGCGTGCGGCCGAGACGCCCGTGCCCGTGAGCCAGTACAGCGTGACGTTGTCGAGGATGTGGTCGCGGGTGAGATTGCCGGAGACCAGGCCGCCGCGGAACGCGCGGGAGATCTTGTAGTAGCTGTCGGTGTCGTGGTCGAGCATCCAGGACGCCAGCGCGACCGGCGAATCGAGCAGCGCGTAGCCGATGGTCTGCGGACGGCTGGACTGCTCGACGATGTAGCCGTTCCCGGTCCGGCCGAACTCGCCGAGCGCCTCGGACGCGGCGATCTCCTCCGGAGTGGTCGCCGGGAACTTGGCGCCGCCGAGGGCCGGGACGAGCAGGTTCAGGTGGATGCCGAGCAGACCGGCCGGTGCGAGCCGGCCCAGGTTGTCCGTGACGGCGGCGCCGACGTCGCCACCCTGGGCGACGTACTTCTGGTAGCCGAGGCGGCGCATGAGCTCGTCCCAGGCGCGCGCGGTCCGGCCGGTGTCCCAGCCGGTCTCGGTCGGCTGGGCGGAGAAGCCGAAACCGGGGACCGAGGGGAGAACCAGGTGGAACGCGTCCGCGGCGCTGCCGCCGTGAGCGGTCGGGTCGGTGAGCGGGCCGATCGTCTCGAGCAACTCGACGATCGAGCCGGGCCAGCCGTGGGTCATGATCAGCGGCATCGCGTCCGCGTGCCGGGAGCGAACGTGGATGAAGTGGATGTCCACGCCGTCGATCTCGGTGGTGTACTGCGGCAGCTTGTCGAGCTTGGCCTCGAACCTGCGCCAGTCGTACCGGGTGTTCCAGTACTTCGCCAGCGCCTGACTGGTGGCAAGCTGCACACCCTGCGAGCGATCCGCGACGAGCTCCGCGGAGGGCCAGCGGGTCGCGGCGACCCGGCGGCGCAACTCGTTGAGCTGGTCGCGCGAGGCGGTGAAGTGGAACGGCCGGATCGCGGTGGAACCGGACGGTGACGACACAGCCGCCGGAGCTGCCACGGCCTGGTCGCCCAGCGCGGAGACGGCCGGTACGGCGAGCCCTGCTGCGATCCCGCCGTACAGCACTGTGCGCCGGCTGGGCCTGGGGGACGCTGACGTAGACATGATCTTCCCTTTCACGAGTTGGAGTACTCGTGAAAGCCTGCTCTGGCTACGACGGCGTCGCCCCAGTAGAAGTGCCTAGTCGATGACTGCCGGTGGGGCCTTCTCGTCGGCCAGGTTCACGACTTCACGCTTCCGCGGGAGCATCAACGCCGGCACCAAGGTGATGACCACCAGCACCCAGGCCACCCAGTAGGTGTGGGCGAACGAGGCCGCGGCATCGGTCAGGCCGCGCACGATCACGGCCGGGTCGAGGTGCAGCGGAGCGATGCTCGCGGGGCGCGTGTTGGACAGGATCGCCGCCTGCGTCTCGCGGAGTCCCTCCCCGAGCCCGGGAATGTTCTGGGTGCCGGGGATGATCGGCGAGTTGTTGAGCTGGTTGGTCAGGATGACCGACATCGTCGCGACGCCGCACGAGGAGGCGATCTGCTGGGTGATGTTGAGCAGTGTCGAGCCGCGTGCGACCTGGGTGCCGCGCAGGGTCCGCAGTGCGGTGGTGAACAGCGGCATCATCGTGCCGCCCATGCCCAGCCCCATCACGAAAAGCATCGCGATCAGGATCCCGTACGGCGTGGTCGCGGTGATCTGGGTCAGGCCGAACATGCCGATCACGATCAACCCGATCCCGAACGGCACGATCCGGCCGACCGGGACCTTGTCCACCAGGCGGCCGGCGATCGGCATCGTCACCATCGCACCGATGCCTTGCGGCGCGACCAGCAGGCCGGCGTGCAGCGTGGACTCGCCACGGATCTGCTGGAAGTACGTCGGGACCAGCAGCAGTCCGCCGAAGAACGCGGCGCCGAACAGGAACATCGTGATGATCGAGACGGTCAGGTTGCGGTCGCGGAACAGCCGGAGGTCGAGCAGCGGGTGCGCCGGCCGGAACGAGTGCCAGACGAAGGCTGCCATCAGCAGCACGCCGATCAGCACCGAGACCCACACCCGGGGCGCAGTGAAGTCACCGCCCTCGGCCGGCAGCGACGAGATACCGAAGAGGAACAGCGCGAGCCCTGGCGACATCAGCAGCACACCGACGAAGTCGAACGACTCCGACGGCTCCGCGTGGTCCTTGGCCAGCGCGAACCACGCGTAGATCAGCGCGATCACGCCGAGCGGGACGTTGATCAGGAAGATCCAGTGCCAGCTCGCCACCTGGATCAGCCAGCCGCCCAGGATCGGGCCGAGGATCGGGCCGAGCAGCATCGGCACACCGAGGATCGCCATCAGCCGGCCCATCCGGCGCGGACCGGCGGCCTGGGTCATGATCGTCATCCCGAGCGGCATCAGCATGCCGCCACCGAGACCCTGCAGGACGCGGAAACCGATCAGCATGTCGATGCTCGAGGCGGTCGCGCACAGCGCGGACCCGGCGGTGAACAGGAAGATCGCGGCCATGTACAGCCGCTTGGTGCCGAACCGGTTGGCGGCCCATCCCGTCAGCGGGATCACGGTCGCCAGCGCGAGCGTGTACCCCGTGACCGTCCAGGCGACCGTGGAGTACGCGACCGGGCTCCCGGGCGTCCCGAACTCGTCCTGGAACGTCGGGAGCGCGACGTTGACCACGGTGATGTCGAGGATGGACATGATGGCCCCGAGCACCACGACACCGGCGATCTTCAGAACGGCGGCATCGATCTGATCGGGGTATTCGGCTTGCGTATCGGGCTGACTCACGAGACCCCCCTTGGGTACGAGCACGTCATTCCAGAGCCTACGCGCGCGCACCCCCCGAAAGTCAGCCAGTTTCGCCGGCGTGCCTCCCTGTCGTCACCCAACTCCCGAGCAGAGCCAGCGCGTCCGCGGACGGGGAAGCGGGCTCGGGGGAGTAGGCCGTGATCGTGAGACCGGCGTCGGCGGACAGCTCCATGGCTTCGAAATCGACCGTGACCATGCCGACCACCGGGTGGCAGAAGGACTTCGTGCCGGTGCGATGCAGGCGGACGTTCTGGTCGGCCCAGCGGGTCCGGAACTCCTCGCTGCGGGTGCTCAGCTCGCCGATCAGGTCGGTCAGATCCTTGTTGTACGGGTCGCGTCCGGCTTCGGTGCGCAGGATCGCGACGTTGGTGTTCGCGGACAGATTCCAGTCCGGGTGGAAGTCGTGCGCTCTCGGGTCGAGGAACCCGAACCGCGCGTGGTTCGGCGCCTGCCCGGGAGCGGTGACCGGGCTGTCGAACAGCGGCGCGAAGAGGGCCCGCCCCAGTGCGTTGGCGGCCAGGACATCGAGGCGTCCGTTGCGGACGAGCGTGGGTGTCGTCGCCATGCTGTCGATAATGCGCTGCACGGCCGGCCTGACCCGGCGGGCGGGTTCGCGGCGCGTAGTGCGATGGCCGGCGTTCGCAGTACGCGCCAGGTCGAAGAGGTAGGTACGTTCGGCCTCGTCGAGCTGGAGGGCGTCCGAGATGGCGTGCAGGATGGTCTCGGAGACGCCGGAGATGTTGCCCTTCTCGATCCGGGCGTGGTAGTCGACGCTGAGCCCGGCGAGCGTCGCGACTTCTTCCCGGCGTAGCCCTGGCACGCGCCGGTTGCCGCCGTAGTACTGCAGACCGGCCTGCTGCGGTGTGACCTTCCCGCGCCGGCTGACGAGGAAGTCGCGCACCTGCTTCCGGTTCTCCGTGCTCACGTTTCCAGCTTACGAACCTCGGCACCGGAGAGGGGGTTCTGTCAGTACCCCGTTCGGTGAGGCCTCCCGCTTGCCGTCGGGTGGGGGTTGTCTGGCTATGAGCATCTAGGAGGACACATGAAGGAACACACCCTTGGAGCCGACGGTCCCGTGGTGTCGGCGATCGGGCTCGGTTGTATGACGATGACCGGTGGGTACGGCGGTCGGCCGGATCGCGGGGAGATGGTCAAGCTTCTGCACGCCGCGGTGGAGCTGGGTGTCACGTTCTTCGACACCGCGGAGACGTACGGGCCGCATGCGAACGAGGAGCTCGTGGGGGAGGCGCTGGCGCCGTACCTGGATCGGGTGGTGGTGGCAACGAAGTTCGCGAACGCGATCGATCCGGTGGAGCGGAAACCGCTCGGGCGGTTGTTGCGGCCGGACGAGGTTGCGGGCGCTGCCGAAGGCTCGTTGCGGCGGCTCGGGGTCGACGCGATCGACCTGTACTACCAGCATCGCGTGAATCCGGCGTACCCGATCGAGGAGTTCGCCGGGGCGGTGAAGGAGCTGATCGAGGCGGGCAAGGTCAAGCGGTACGGGATGTCCGAGGCCGCCGCGGGGACGATCCGGCGCGCGCACGCCGTGCAGCCCGTGACCGCTGTGCAGAGCGAGTACTCGCTGTGGTGGCGTCGGCCCGAGGAAGAGGTCCTGGCTACGTGTGAGGAGCTGGGGATCGGGTTCGTGCCCTTCAGCCCGCTCGGCAAGGGATTCCTGACCGGAACGGTCGGGACCACCTTCGACAAGGACAACGATCTGCGGGCGCGGATCCCGCGGTTCGGGGCCGAGGCCTTGCGGCACAACGTTGCAATGGTCGAGTTGGTGCAATCCTTCGCCACCGCGAAGGGCGTGACGCCGGCGCAGATCGCGCTCGCGTGGTTGCTGGCGCGGAAGCCGTGGATCGTTCCGATTCCGGGTACGACGAAGCTGCACCGGCTGGAGGAGAACCTCGCGGCCGCGGATATCACGCTGACCGCGGACGAGCTCGACCGGCTGACCGAGGCGTCGTCGCGGATCGAGATCGAGGGCGGCCGGTACCCGGATGAGCTGGAGGCCCAGACCAACCTGTAGGTCGTGGCCTACTGTGGTTCGTGACGGACCCCGTTGAGGAGGAACGATGTCGGACGAACCTTTCGAGACGTCGGAGAACGTGCACCGCGATCGCCGCGAGCACGGTGGCGCCGACGCGATCCACCCGGACCAGGACGAGCTGGACCGCCGGACCGAGGAGGAGCGGGTCGAGGCCGGCGTCGACGCGTACGACCCGGATGAGGTCCCGCCGGCGACCGACGAACCACTCCCGACCGACGTGACCCAGTCCGAGATCTACGAGGAGGCGAAGGCGGAGCTGGACCGCGAGGAGTCCGAGGGCGAGATCTACCCCCTGACCGACCGCCACCCGTTCCCGCCGTCCCACTACGACCGCTCCTGACGAGCCTGTGGTCAGCGCATGATCGCGCGCATGTGGCGAGGCTGGGTGCCGACCGAGAAGGCCGCGGAGTACGCCGAGATCGTCGAGCGCACCGGCATGTCCGGTTACCGGCGTACTCCGGGGAACCAGGGCGCGCAGCTCTTGACCCGGGATCTCGGTGACGGCCGGACCGAGATCGTCACGCTCAGCTGGTGGACCGACCTCGACCACATCCGCGCGTTCGCCGGCGACGACATCACCCACGCGAAGTACTACCCCGAGGACGACGACTACCTGCTCGACCGAGAACTCACCGTCACCCACTTCGAGGTCCGACCCGAGGACACCTGACTACAGCCGGGCCGCTTCGGCGGTGAGCGGGAAGCCGAACGGGGCGAGCAGGTTGGGGTTGTGGAACTCGACCACTCGGGAGATGCCGGTGGGAGTGATGGTCAGGACGACGATGCCGGTGGCCTGGCCTCGGTGGTACACGGCGGCGGCAGGTTGGGCGTTGGCGGTCGTGGGGATCAGCTTCCAGTCGCCTGGCGCGCCGAACACGTGAGCCTCGAGGAGGTGGATGCACCTCGTCTTGCCGGATTGCCAGTCGCGGAACGGCGTCGCCTCGAGCGTGGCGTCTGCGCGGAGTACTTGCTCCAGGAGGTTCGCGTCCGAGCGTTCGAAGGCAGTGATGTAGCCGTCGAGCAAGGCGCGGGCCCGCTGGTCGGTCGGCTCGAGGAGCTCGTCGGGCTCCACCTCGTCGAGCGTCGAGCGGGCGCGTTGAAGGGCGCTCTTGACCGCCGCCGTAGTGGTGCCGAGGATCTCCGCGGTCTCGGTCGCCGGGAACGCAAGGACCTCGCGCAGGATGAGGACAGCGCGCTGGCGTGGCGGTAGGAGTTGCAGGCTGGCGATGAGGGCGAGCCGCACCGACTCCCGGGCGACGACCACCGCGGCCGGATCGTCGGCGGCCGGGGCGATCCAGCTGTCCGGGAGGGGCTCGAGCCACGAGACCTCGCCGGGCGCGGCGGGGAGCGGCGGGCGATCGGGTCCGTCGTACGGCGCTCCGAGACCTGACGGCAGCATCCGGGCCTGGCGCGAGTCGAGAGCCGTCAGACAGACGTTGGTCGCGATCTTGTAGAGCCACGAACGGATCGATGCGCGGCCCTCGAAGCCGGCGTACGAACGCCAGGCCCGCAGGTACGTCTCCTGCACCAGATCCTCGGCGTCGTGCGCGGAGCCGACCATGCGGTAGCAGAGCGCCAGCAGCTCCCGCCGGTACCGCTCGGTGTCGGCGGCGAACTGCTCGTCGGAACCCATAAGCGATTCTCTCAAGGCAGCAGGGCCAGCTTGCCGACCGTCGCGCGGGCTTCCAGTTCCGCGAGTGCCTTGGGTCCGTCGGCCAGGTCATAGGTGGTGGGCCGAATGGGGGAGAGGACACCGGCGGCGATGAGCCCGAAGAGCTCTCCCATCAGCTCGCCGAAGAGGTGTGGCGCGGTCTCGATGAGTACGCCGAGGTTGAAGCCGATCACCTGGACCTGATGCCTGTACACGAGGTCCCAGTTGGTGATCGCAGCCTCGCCTCCAGCCAGACCGGTCACGACCACCCGTCCGGTGACCGGCTTGGCCGCCGCGAGGCTGGCTTCGAGCGTCCCGCCCGACTCGATCACGAGATCGACGCCGCCGGAGAGCCGCAGTACGTCGGCCGCGAGGGAATCGCTCCGCGAGTCGAGCACATGGTCGGCACCAAGCGCCAGCACCACCTCATGCTTGCCTGGCGACGCGGTGCCGATGACGGTGGCGCCGTAATGCTTGGCGATCTTCATCGCCGCCTGCCCGGTGGCACCCGCGGCCGCGTGGATCAGCACCGTCTCGCCGGCGACAACCCGGCCGAGCGTCGTCAGCGCGGCCAGCGCGGTAGGCCAATTCACCATCAACCCCAGCGCCTCCTGCGCCGTCCACCCCGCAGGCACCGGCACGGCCGCCGGCAACACCATGTACTCCGCAAATGCACCGTCTCCGACCCCGACAACTAGTTCTCCCAAGCGCGCTTCGGTCACCCCTTCACCGACCCCAACGATCTCCCCAGCCGCTTCGAACCCAGCCAGGTACGGCGGCTTCGGCCCACCACCGAAGACGCCGTAACTCTTCGAGAGGTCGGCGAAGTTGACGCCCGCCGCAGCAACCCGAATCAGCACCTCACCCGGCCCGGGCACCGGTACCGCCGCATCGGCGACCAGCCGCAGGTCCCGAGGCCCATCGAAAGACATCTGCTTCAGCGCTCGCATTCCCATGTCAGGTAGACCGACCCCACGACCAAAAGGAATCGGCCTCGCTCTCCACGTCGGAGCCAGGGTCTTGTAAGGGTCACTCGCCGAACGGGGGTACGGCGGCCGGGCCGGTCCAGTGGAAGTACACCGGGTCGTCGAGAGCGACGGCGACCTTGCCGCGGCCCTGGATGACGGTCGCGGTGCCGTTCGCGTGGCCGACGGCGTACAGATAGGCCGAGCTGGTGTCCTTGTCGATGCCCACGAGGACCGTGCCGTACTGACCACACCTCTGCGCGACCAGCGCTTCGAAACCCTGCCAGGTCGAACCGCGGACCAGCTTGACGATGGGCTTCAGCGGCGTCGCCGTCGGGATGTGGATCGTGTACAGCGCCCCGCCGCGGGTGTTGGCCAGGAAGGTGTCGTAGGTCCGGGTCTGGCTGATCAGCGTCATCGACTTCACCGCGGCGAAGCCGGGGTACGACGTCTTGTTCCGCCAGACGCCTTGCGTGTCCACCGTCCAGCGGAACAGCACGCCGTCGCTACGCAGACCGTACGTGTTTGTTCGGTGGAACGAGCCGGCGGAGTACGTCGACTGGTCGATGGCAGTGAAACCGGCCCAGCCGCCGCCGACCCGGCTGAGACTGGAGTGGAGGATCTCGCCGTCCGAGAAGTTCGCGGCGTAGAAGCTCTTGTCCAGGGCGTCGCCGATGACGAGATAGCCGCTGACCTCGGGGCCGCCCGCGTTCGCGTCGGCGGTCATCGTGGCGCTGAGCCGGACCTGACCGTCCGGATATACGTCCCGTCCGACGATGTGCTCGTACGTGCGGGTCGGCGGTGAGGTGGCGGTCATGATCTGCGTCCGATGGTCACCGCCGGCGGTGACCGATCCGAGGTCCACCGCACAGGCTTCCGCTACGGCACGTGGCGACGCGCCGGCCGATGTCGACACGAAGCCGACCGCGAGTATGGCCGCGAGTATGGCGGCGGGTATAACCGTGACGGGTCCTGCGACGAGCGTTCGCTTCATCTGTGTCCTCCCCCGGACTGGTGCTCGGCGCCCGGCGGCAGCCCCAGGAGACGGATGACCGCCCTCCCGCTGCAGGCTCTCACCAGTCCTGATGCCCGCGGCCGGACCAAAGTTGCGGGCGGATCGAAGCCCGGCGTCCGGGGGAGCGGACGCCGGGCCAGAGTGGTGAGAGTGGTCAGCGGATGCTGAGCCCGATGGTGCCCCGCGCGAGCCCGCCGGTGGACACCCGGTCGTTGCCGGCGAGTGTGTCGACGGTGAGATGATCGGTCGGTTCTGCGTTCCTCAGTTGTACGTCGGCACGCAGTCCGGACACCCGCACATCGCCGCGGGAGCCGGAGACCCGGATGCGGTCCCGGCCGGCGGTGCCCGTCACGGTCACCGCGTCGATCGCCGAGTCGCCGCCCTTGGTGTTGAGCTGTGCACCGAGATCGACGGAGACCTTCTGGACATCTGTACCGCGCAGATCGCCGACGGTGACGGTGTCGGCGCCGCCGAGGGCGTTGAGCGTGAGCCGCTCGACGTCGTCGGTGTCCATCACGATGTTGCCGACGTCCCGGGTGAACCGCAGTCGCGGACCGTTGGCAGAGGCAACGAACTTCTCCGCGGCGGCCGAACCGTTGAACACCATCGTGTCCTGGTCGCGACCGCCCTCGACGACGTCGCTGCCGTCGCCCGGATCCCAGGTGAACGTGTCGCGACCGGTGCCGAGCAGCGCCGTGTCGGCGCCCCGGTTGCCGTCGACGCTGTCGTTGCCCGCGCCGGTGCGGATCAGTTCGTTGCCACTGCCACCGAACACGGTGTCGTTGCCGTCCCCGGTGTCGATGATCGTGGCCGGCTGCACCTCGGCGCCGTAGTCGATGCGTACGACGTCGTCGCCGCCCCGGCTGGTGATCTGGATCTGGGTGAAGTCGGCCCGCTTCACGGTGCGCTTCCTCGTACCGTCACCGAAGCCGACCTCGACCACCGACGTGTCGGCGGCCGGCACGCTGAGTGTGATGTTGTCCGCGTGGTTCGTGCCGGTGACGATCAGCTGGCCGGTGTCGATCACGACACTTCCGGCCGCTGCCGCGGACGCCGGACCGGCAAGGCTCACGGCGATGCCCGCGCTGACAGCTGCGACGGCGAGCCCGCGCCGAAAACGCTGTGCCACAGTACTCATGATGTTTCTCCCCTGTTGTTCACGGCCGTCTCGAGTCGACTCGCCGGAATGTATGGGCCCTACACGAGCCTCGACGCCGACCGGTTCACACTGAACCGAATTGCTTCGATGCCCGTATGCACGGCACACAAGGGAAAACCAGCTGATCGTGGGTTACACCAACGGTCCTACAGGGTGGCGATGTAGCAGGAGGTGATCGCCGCCCACGCCGCCCCCGTTCGGTCGCGGCGTGGGCGGCCGGCCGGGCCGAGGTTGTCCCAGCCGGTCTGTTCGAGCCGTACGGCGGTGCCGTCGCCGCGCGGGCTGAACGTGATCTCGACCTCGGTCGCCTCGGTGCGGTCGAAGAACAGGTGCCACCGGAATCGCAACCGCCCGGGCGGCTCCCAGTCGAGGACCTCGCCCCACAGGTGCTCTGCGCCGTCCGGGCCGGTCTCGACGATTCGGCCGCCGGCCAATGGCTCGAAGGTGATCGCCGACGGATCACCGCTGACGGTGTGACTGGCCGGCCACCAGATGACGCACTTGCTGGTCCACACGTCGAACGCGTGCGCAACCGACGCGTCCACGTCGAACTCGACCACCAGTGGTTCGATCACCGCTCCTCCGAGGTGTTCTCGGCGACGATCCGGAAGCGGTCGGCCGCCGACCCCCACACCTCCGCGAAGTACGCGCGGATCGCGTCCACGCCCTCCTCGCGCAGTTGGTAGACCCGGCGAGTCCCGTCCGGTACGTCGCTGACGAGCCCGGCGTCCTTCAGCAGCCGCAGGTGCCGGGACACAGCCGGTCGGCTGATCGGCAGCTGCTCGGCGATCTGCCGGACCGACAGCGCGCCGCTGCCGAGGATCTCGACGATCGCCCGCCGGTTCGCGTCGCCCAGCGCGTCGAGCGCGGGCGCGGCCTCACCCGGTTCCACTTGTGACCCTCCCCAGCTCGGTAACCTGAGTGTTACGGTAACCGAAAGTGGACCAAGAGGGGGAGTCATGGACGGACAAGGTTCGGGGACTGCTGCGGATCCGTGGGTGCTGACCACGCCGCCAGGCAGTTCGCAGTACCAGGTGTATCGCGATGAGACGGCCCTGGTGTGCCAGGTCGGTACGACGAAGCTCAGTTACGACGTGCGCTGTATCGACGATCTGCACGCGATGCTGAAAGCGCATGGTGACTGGATGCCGCTCGGCAATGCCGACGAGCAGAAGCCGGCCGCACCGGGCACGGTCGAGGCCTGGGCACGCTCCGAGGACAACCCGGTCGGCGGCTGGTACGGCCTGCGCAAGGGCTACCGCGGCCGCTTCGCCAACTACGTGCCGCCCGTCCTCGAAGTCCTCGGCCTGGTCGAACTCGAGCACAACCCGCGCAACAACCGCGTGCGCGCGCTCTAGCCGGCGACGAGGTCCGGGGTGAGGTCGTCGAGGGAGGGTACGACGACGTCGGCCAGTGCGAGCGCGTCGTCCTGTGGCGGGTAGTTCGCGTTCGGTACGGCGATGACACGCAACCCTGCCGCGGACGCCGAGCGCAGCCCGTTGCTGGAGTCCTCGACGGCGACGACCTGGGACGAGTCCGCCCCAAGTCGCCGTACCACCTCGTTGTAGACCGCGGGGGAGGGCTTGCCCGCCCGGACCTCCTCGGTGGAGAGGGTGACGCGGAAGTGGTCACTCAGGTGCGCTGCCTCCAGAACAGTGTCGATCAGCCGCCGAGGCGACGACGAGGCCAGCCCCAACGGCCAGCGATTCGCGAGCCGCTGCACCGCCTCGACCGCGCCCGGCAACAACGGCAAGTGCGACTGGTAGCGCGCCACCATGCCGTCGATCACTCTGGACGCCACCTCCTCGGCCGATCCGGGTACGCCGACGACGTCGGTCAGGTACGCCGACCACTCCGGCGTACTCATCCCCTGCAAGGCTTCCGTGGCGTCCGCGGGCCAGTCCCGGCCGGCGGACGCCACGACGCCACGCCGTACTTCGTCCCATAGCGGTTCGGAGTCGATCAGCACTCCGTCGAGATCGAAGACCACGGCATCAGTCATAACCTGATTTCTACGCGGGTCCCGCTCGGTTCGCCAGGATGACGCAGCCGCAGCACGCCGGCCGCAGCGTCGTACTCGTGGTCGGTGCTGACCGATACCGGCTCGGACGGGACGCGCACTGCGGTGATGACCTGTACGCCCTTCGGAGCCTCGCAGGTGAAGGTGATGGTGCCCTCGTCAGAAGCCCAGTCCACGACCCGGCCCGCCGAGGCCAGCAGCGGTTCCTCGTCGTACGTGAGGTCGCGCAGCCAGGTCAGTTGCCCCCGGCCCAGTTCGCGCCGCCGGACGATACCCAGCCCCGGATCGAGCAGATCGAGATAGTTGCCTTCGACCACCTGCGTGCCGTCCAGCACGGCCCCGATGAGGTACGGACCGCGCTGCACCGACAACCAGTTGGTCGACTGCCAGGTGTGACCGCCCGCCTCGGCCAGTTCGCGGATCGCCGCGACCAGTTCGGCAGCACGTTCGGGGGACTCGGTGAAATCGGCAGGGCGGACCGGCAGGAACCGGACCCGGCCCTTGCCGATCGACTGGATGCCGTCGCGGTCCGCACCGAGCGCCTCGGCCAGATGGTCGGCGCAGGTGTCGTAGCGGCCGGTCCACCACGAGCGGATCGCGTGGTACGGATCAGCGCCGTCGCCGACGTACAGCAGACTGCCGCCGCGATTGACCCACCCGGCCAGCGCATAGTGGATGCTCGGCGCGAGCGGTTTCTGGAACTCGTAGCTCAGGACGAGTACGTCGACATCGTCGAGCGCATCCGGTGTATCGATCACGTTCTCCAGCTGCACCGGCGCGACCCGCTGCCCGTCGAACAGCGGCGGCAGCGCGAGGCCGTAGAAGTCCGAGAAATGCAGCTGCTCGCGTCCTTCCAACGCCAACGCGTCCTGCAGGCCGTCGTAGTGCCCGCTTTCACCGCCGGGGGACCAGCGCTGGAACATGGCGGTATCCGACAACGCGATCCCGATCCGCGGCCCTTCCTGGTCCCAGCGCACATCCGGCTGGTCGAGATCGCGCAGGCTGTTCATCGCGATCAGATAGCTGGTGGCGGTGTCCGGTGGGATCAGCTCCCGTTCGGTCGATCCCTCGCGCAGGTGCGGGCGGTTGAAGATCCGGTTCGGCCAGGGCGCAACCTCGTACCGCGAGACGCCGGGGTGAAGCAGGGACGCGATGAGCGTGCGCCGGTAGTTGGCGAGGTAGTCCTCCCAGGTGCGGTCCGGGTGGTCCTCGATCGGGTCGTGCAGGAACCACATCCGCCGGTCGGTGCCGCGGGTCAGGTCCTGCGCGATCCCATATTCCAGGTACGCCGTCTCGAACGTACGCTCGGCGACCTGGCCGGCGTACACGTTCGGCGTACGCGAGGTCCCGGTCCACACCTGCGCGATCGCGCCGTCGATCGAGGGGAGCGTCCGTAGGCGTGATTCCGGGCTGATGATCTGCCATTGCGTGTAGTTCAGCAGGCTGTGGGTCGGGACGTAGAAGCGCACCTCGCGGCCTTGCCGGAGCGCTTCGTCGCGCAGTACGGAAGTGACCCGGTCGAGGCTGCGGGAGAGCAGATGCTGCTTGAGCTGCCCGGCGCGGAAGTGTGCCTCGGGGCTGCTGTGCGGGGGCTGCCACGGCTCCTTGAAGAACGCCTGCCACTCGCGCTTGAACGACTCCGAGTAGCCGGCCCGCGCCCAGAACTCCGGCTCCTCGAGGTGGATGCCCTCGACACCGAGCTCGATGATCGGGCGGAGCTTCTGGACCAGGTACTCCGTGAAGCTGAACGTCGGGACCATGTAGGGGATGTCGGTGCTCTGACCGTGCAGGATCGGCTTGCCGTCGCCCGTGGTCTGAGCGTCGGCCCAGTGGTCCGAACCGTCCCACCGCCCGTCCAGATAGTCCTGGTACGTGCCCCACGAGATACCCGTCATCAGGTGGACGCGGTACCCGGCCTCCCGCCACCGGGCGATGCGCTGCGCTGTGGTGTCGTTGAGGCCGTAGACCATGACGAAATCGGTGCGCAGGTCGATCGATTCGTCGTACGGCGCTTGCTCCTGAAAGCCGGTCGCTTCACGGTGCTTGTCCGTCATCCCGTTCATACCGTCAACCCTTTCGCGGCCGGCGCGCTGGGCGCCAGCGTGCTGTCAGGAACTGGACACCAGCTGGGAGACTTTCTTCGGAGGACCTGTCGGATCCGGGGTACGCCGTTCGTAGCAGGGGTGAGAGGCGGCCGGTCAGCGGCCGCGGGACAAGGAGCGCTCAGATGACGCAGTACCTGATCTCGTTCGAAGACGGCGCGATGGACATCACCGAGGAGGAACTGCCCCAGGTCGCCGACGACGCGCACGCGGTGGTGCAGGAGGCGAAGGACGCCGGTGTGCTGGTCTTCACCGGCGGGCTGGACTACCGCCAGAAGCACGCCCTGGTGGACACCGACGGCCTGATCACCGACGGGCCCTACCCGGAGAGCAAGGAGCTGATCGGCGGCCTGTTCGTCGTCGACGTGCCGACCTTCGACGACGCCTTGAAGTGGGCCGCGAAGGTCGCGGTCGCCTGCCGCTGCGCGCAGGACGTCCGCGAGTTCTTCCCGTTCCGTCGGACCGACATCTAGTTGAGCAGATCGGCGGCCTGGAGTTGTTGCCAGATCTCGGACTGGTCGACGACGGTGACGCCGAGCTTCTCGGCCTTGGTGAGTTTGGCGGCGCCGACGTCGGCGCCGGTGATGAGGAGGTCGGTGCTGGCCGAGACCGACGAGGCGATGGTCGCGCCGGCCTTCTCACAGAGCCGCTGGAACGCCGGCCGCGCGACCTTCTCGCCGGAGCGCGGGTCGCTGATGGACCCCGTGACGACCACGGTCTTGCCGGCCAGCGGCGCGCCGGCCGCGACGACCGGCGGAAGGTCCTCCTCGCGTACGTCGAGCGAAACGCCCGCTTCCCGCAGCCGCTCGAGCTCGGGCCGTAGCCGGGTCAGGTGCTCGATCAGCGAAGCGGCCACCTTCGGGCCGATGTCGTCCACCGCGACGAGGCCTTCCTCGCCCGCGTCGGCGACGGCTTCCAGCGAGCCGAACCCCGCGCGGCACAGCCGGGCCGCGGTGCCCTCGGAGGCCATCGGGATCGCGAGGCCGATCAGTGCGCGGCGGAGGCCGACCTGACGGCTGGCGTCGATCGACTCGATCATCCGCGCCGCCGAGACCTCGCCGATCCGGTCGAACTCCAGCAACCGCTCGGCGGTCAGGTGGTAGAAGTCCGACGGGTTCTCGAGGATCCCGGCCTCGGCCAGCCGCTCGATCCAGACCCCGCCGATCGCGTCGATATCGGCCGCGGCGCGGGAGGCCCAGTGGATCAGCCGCCGCACGGTCTGAGCCGGGCACGAGACGTTGGTGCAGAACAGTTCGCGGCTGTTCCCCTGCTCGGTCAACGGGAAGCCGCACGACGGGCAGACGACCGGCGGCACGATGTCCTGCTCGTCGCCGGTGCGCTTCGACGCGTCGAGTACGCCGGCCACGAACGGGATCACGTCGCCGGCCCGCCGGACCAGGACCGTGTCGCCGATCTTGATGTCGCGGGCGCGGATCACCTCCTGGTTGGCCAGGGTTGCGCGGGTGACCGTCGTACCGCCCACGAAGACGGGCTCGAGCCAGGCGACGGGCGCGATCTTACCGGTTTTGCCGACGTCCCAGACCACGTCGGCGAGCACGGTCGTCTTCTCCTCGGCGGCGAACTTGAACGCCAGCGCGCCGCGGGGCGAGCTCGACCGGGTGCCCGCGGCGGCGAAGGCATCGCGATCGGCCAACCGCAGTACGGCGCCGTCGAGGTCGTAGTCGAGGTCGTTGCGTCGCTGCTCGATCGAGGTGATGACCGCCTGCGCCGCGGCGGCGTCGTCGCAGTGCCGCATGTCGGCGACAGTGAAGCCCATCGTGGTGAGCGCACGCTCGAGGTCGGTGTCGGCGCTGTCGGTGAGCAGGTCGAAGGCGAGGAACTGCAGGCGGCGCTCGGCGACCGTGGCCGGGTCCTTCGCGCGCAGCGTGCCGGCGGCGGCATTCCGCGGGTTGATCAGCGGCTTGTCGGGGTGGGCGGCGTTGTAGGCGGCGAACGTGGAGCGCAGCATGACCGCCTCACCGCGCACCTCGACGCGATCCTGCACGTCGAGCTTGGCCGGGACTCCGTCCGTGAGCGCCCGCACCAGCGGGGTCACGTCGTCGCCGGTCGTCCCGTCGCCGCGGGTGACTGCGCGGGCCAGGCGGCCGTTCTCGTAGACGAGCGCGAGTGAGAGGCCGTCCAGCTTCGGCATCACAACGACGGATTGGCCCGGGAAACGGCTGAAGAACGCCTCGACCTGCTCGGGCCGGGTCGCCTTCTCCAGCGACAGCATCGGCCGCGAGTGCCTGACCGGTGCGTGCAGCACGGCCGGCGCCCCGACCTGCTCCAGCGGGTTCGGATCCGGCGCGAGCTCCGGGTTGGCCTCGATCAGCGACCGCAGCTCGTCCTCGATCGCGTCGTACTCCGCGTCGGCCACCGACGGCGAGCCGCGGTAGTAGGCGTCCCGCAGCACGACGATCTGATCGGCAAGTCCCTGAATCCGCTCCCCAACGTCCACGGCCAGGACCCTACCGGGGCCCGCGGACAAACCGGCTCAGGCAGCGCGATCGAGCTGGGACCAGCGGGGATCGTCGTTCGACCAGTGGTTGACCAGGGCGTCGACGGCAAGTCGATGGACGTCCGGATCGAGTACGCCGTGATCGGTCGCGGCATCGAGTACCTCGAGGTAGGTGGCTACCGCTTCGATCGGGAGGGTCCTCGCGATCGGTGCCACCGCGGTGGCGACGTCGCGCATGTCGACCAGCGTGAAGACGCCGACCAGGATCGCTCCCTCGCTCTGCAGTTCGTCGGCGAACCCCTCGAGGGCGCCGCCGGACGACACCGCGTCGTCGACGAGCAGGACCCGGCGGCCGGCCACCGATGCGCCACGGACGCTGGGCTCGTGGTCCTCGTGCCCGACGTACCCGGGCTTGCGCACGAAGGCGAACGGGAGGCCGGCAGCGAGCGCTACCGCGGTCGCGAGCGGGATGCCGCCGGTCTCGGCGCCGACGATGACCTCGACGCCCATGCGCCGGGCGAAGTCCATGGCAGCGGTTCCGAGGTCGGGCAGCAGCCGCGGGTCGCCGTACGCGTTCTCCGTCGAGAGCGGGTGCAGGGGGAGGCGTTCCTTCATGTCCCAGTGCGCGACGCCGGAGCGGACCAGACCCGGAACGGTGGCGAGCCGAGCGACGAGGTCCGTTCGGGGCGGCGAAACGGCGGTCAGACGAGCCAGGTCGGCCCGGTCGTTGAGCTGCACGCGGCGAGTATTCGCCAAGGTCTTCCGGTTGGTGTTCATGTCATCGACGATCGCGCTTCCGCGCCCCGGTCGCGCCCGTCGCAATCCCTGGCCCACCGACGTGCGCACGCGTGGGGACTCACCCTGGTGTGCGCCAGTTGGTGAGCGTCAATTGGTGAGCCTCAGTTGGTGAGCCTCAGTTGGCGAGCGCCGTACGGAGTTGGCGGCGGGAGGTGATGCCGAGCTTCGAGAACGTCTTGCGGAGGTGCCACTCGACCGTGCGCGGACTGATGAACAGCTGGGCCGCGATCTCGGGATTGGTCATCCCGTCGCGGGCCAGCCCGGCGATCTGCGCCTCCTGGGCGGTGAGGTCGTTGAGCGTGTCCGGGCGGCGCTTGCGAACGGTCTCACCCGTCGCCAGCAGCTCGTGCCGGGCGCGCTCCGCGAAGGCTTCGAGGCCCATCTGTTCCAGCTGCTCGTGCGCGATCCGGAGTTGTTCGCGGGCGTCGACGCGTCGGCCTTCGCGCCGCAGCCATTCGCCGTACTGGAGGTGGGAACGGGCGAGCTCGAGGCGCAGGTTCGTCCGGCCGAGGTGCTCGATCGACGCGACGTACCCGCTCTCGTCCGAGCTCAGCAGAGCACGGACGCGCGCCTCGATGCCGAGTGCCCAGTCCGTAGGGGTGGCGCTGGTCCGCTCGGTCATCCAGGTGAGGGCCGTCTCGACGAGTTTCGTGTCACCCGTCCTCGACGCGGCCTCGGCCAGCTCGCTGACGGCGAGTGCGCCGTAGGCGAGCACGTCCTGCTCGAACACCTGCAGCGCCGCGTCCTTGGCCACGTCGTACCGGCCGAGGCCGTTGTGCAGCACGGCATTCGCGTACGTCGCGAACGCGGCGATCCGGCCCTGGCCCTGGTCGGTCGCCCGCTGGAGAGCCGTGTCGACGAGCTTACGCACTGTCGACTCGTTGCCGCGGTACGCCTCGAGGAACAGCCGGCCGGTGCCGACGCTGGGGTTGCCGGTCGCTGCGGCGATGCCGGCGTCCTCCTCGACGAGGCGGGACGCGGCCTCCAGCTCACCGGTCGCACAAAGCAAGTTGGCCCGGAAGTTGAGCGCGAATTGCAGCTGGACGAGCGCACCCGTCGCGCGTGCCGTCCGCTCCTGCCGGGTGGCGAGGTCGAGCGCGGCCTCGTAGTCCCAGACCTCGATCGCGACGATGCCGATACCGCGGTTTCCGGTGAGCCAGAACCACTCTCCGACCTCCTCGGCACCGACGTCGGCCGCGCGTGCCCGGTCGAGCGCCGCACGGAGGTGGGGCGCGGCCGCCGGGTAGCCGCGCGTGTAACGCAGCGCGAGGGCCTCGAGCATGACGTCGATCGGCGAGTCCGACGAGGCGGGCACGGGAGGCGTCTGCGCCGCCGTGTGGGCGACGATGCCCGGCGCGTCCGGACCGCTCGCCCAGATCGCCGCCGACATCGCTTCGAGGTAGGCGACCCGGGAGCGCTCGGGATCGAGCGGCTCGAGGTGCTCGGCCGCGGCGAGCAACCCGCCGGCGGCCTCGCGGGCACGGCCCTGGTCGAAGGCGATCTCACCGCGCAGGTGTTCGGCCTCGGCTGTCCGGAGCGGGTCCGGGGGACCGGCGGTCACCCCGCGAAGCAGCTCCAGAGCCGAGTCGAGCGCGCCGGAGCTGCGCTTCGCCACGGCCGCGGCCAGCATTCGTTGAGCTCTACGATCCGGGTCTGGGGTCAGCTCGGCGGAGCGTTGGAGGAACACCGCGGCCGAGTAGAAGCCGCCACGGCTCCGGGCCCGGTTCGCCGACCGTTCGAGCTCGGCCGCGACGTCCTCGTCGGGCCGTACGGTCGCCTGGGCGCGGTGCCAGGCTCGGCGGTCCGGGTCGACGTCGGGATCGGTCACGTCGGCCAGGGCTTGGTGGACGGCCTGCCGGTCGTGGGCCGTCGCCGTCCGGTACGCCGCCGATCGCACCAGCGGATGCCGGAAGGCGATCTGCTGTCCGAACGTGATCAGTTCGGCCTCGATCGCCGCCGCGGCCGGGTCGGCGCCCAGGCCGAGTCGCTCGACGGCACGCCAGAGCAGCGTCGCGTCCCCGAGCGGTTCGGCCGCTGCGACGAGGAGGAGCAGCCGGGTGTCGGCGGGCAGCGCCTGGACGCGGCGTACGAAGCTGTCCTCGATCTGGGTGGCGAGCGTCGTACTGCGGAGGCCGTCGGCGAGCTCGGCCGCGGTCCAGGTGCGGGGCAGCTCGAGCAGGGCGAGAGGGTTGCCCCTGGTCTCGGCGACGATCCGGTCGCGGACGCGAGGATCGACCGGTCCCGGTAGCACCGAATCCAGCAGGGCGCGGGCGTCGGCGTCGTCGAGGCCGCGGATCTCGAGCTCGTTGAACCCGGTCAGCTCGTGGTCGATGCCGTCGCGGACGGCGAACACCATCACGACCGATTCCGCCTCGAGCCGGCGGGCGACGAAGGCGAGGATCCGCGCGGACATCAGATCGAGCCACTGTGCGTCGTCGACGACGCACAGGACCGGGCGCTCGGAGGCCGCGTCGCTGAGCAGGTTCAGAACGGCGAGGCCGATCAGGAACCGATCCGGGGCCGGTCCGTCCTGCTGACCGAACGCGATCCCGAGTGCCTCCCGCTGCGGTCGTGCAAGCCGCTCCATCCGGTCGAGGAACGGCTGACAGAGCTGGTAGAGCCCCGCGTAGGCGAGCTCCATCTCGGACTCGATACCGACGATGCGCGCGACCACGCAGGATTTGACACTCGCCATCAGTGCGTCGAGCAGTGCAGACTTGCCGGAACCGGCCTCGCCACGCAGCACCAAGGCCTCGCTGCGTCCCTGGCTTGCGGCCTCGAGCATCCCGACCAGTACGGCGAGCTCGTGCTTCCGCCCCCGCAATTCACGATCCGCCATTCGATCAGGCTTTCACCGGCCCAGCCCTGATGGCAAACGCTCATCGCCGGCCTGAGCGCGGCGTGCTGGGAGCTTCAGTTGCGGTTGGTGATCTGCTGGAGTGCCCAGGAGTTGCCGTCGGGGTCGCTGAAGAAGACGAAGCGGCCCCAAGGGAACTCCTGGACCTCCGACACCTCCACGCCGCGCCCGGTCAGCTCGGCCCGCGCCGCGTCCACATCGGCCACGACGATCTGCAAGCCGCGGACGGACCCCGGCTCGGCCTGATCCATCCCGCTGCCGAGCGCGATCGAGCACGCCGACCCGGGCGGCGTCAGCTGGACGAACCGCAGTTCGTCGCTCACCTGGTGATCGTGGTCGGCGACGAACCCGACCTGCTCGGTGTAGAACGCCTTCGCCCGATCCACATCCGACACCGGCACCGAAACCAACTCGAGCTTCCAGTCCATGCCCGGCAACCTACCGCGCCCCGACGGCATCCGGCGCGAGACTGTGCCGCGAGACTGTGCACAGACACGTCAACAGCGCCGGCATCACCCTGGGAGATCAGATGGAAGACAAGTTGCCTCATGAGCGGCCGCACCACCCCGTAGTGGTCGCGTTGGCGGCCAAGCGGGCGGAGAGTCTGCAGTTGCGGATCGCCGATCAGATCACGGCGTTCGCCGGCTCGATGCGCTTCGTCTATGTGCACGTCGTGTTGTTCGCGGTCTGGATGCTGGTCTTCGAGTCCAATCCGTGGCCGACACTGACTCTGGCCGTTTCGCTGGAGGCGATCTTCCTGTCGACCTTCGTGATGATCGGCCAGAACCGGCAAGCCGCCTTCCAGCAGGCCAAGGCCGACCACGACTTCAGTGAGTCCGAGCTCGAGCTGAAATCCAACACCCAGCTGACCCGCGAGATCCACGTCCTGACGGTCGAGCTGCACCGCCGCCTGGTCGAGGAGGCGAAGCCGTGACCGCTACTCGCGTTGTAGTTGACGCAGGTTGGTCTTGGCGAGTTCGACGAGTTCGCGGCCGTTTCCGGACAGGATCGTCCTGGTTGCGAAGAGGGTGAAGCCCTTGGCCTGTTCGAGCGTGATCTTCGGGGGCAGGGAGAGTTCTTCGCGGGCGGTGATCACGTCGACGAGTGCCGGGCCGTCGTGGTCGAAGGCGGCGCGGAGGGCCGGTTCGAGTTCCTCGGCGGTCTCCACACGGGCGCCGTACAGGCCGCTGGCTCGCGCGATGCCGGCGAAGTCCGGGTCGTCGAGGTCGGTGGCGAACGTGACGATGCCGGCGGCCTTCATCTCGAGCTCGACGAACGAGAGCGCGCCGTTGTTGAAGACGACGATCTTGACCGGGAGCCGTTGTTGGCGCAGCGTGAGCAGCTCGCCGAGGAGCATGGCCAGGCCGCCGTCGCCGGACAGGCTGATCACCTGACGGTCCGGGTACGCCGCCTGCGCGCCGATCGCGTGAGGCAGGGCGTTGGCCATCGATCCGTGGTTGAACGAGCCGATCAAGCGTCGGCGGCCGTTCATCGTCACGTAGCGGGCCGCCCAGATGCACGGCGTACCGACGTCTGCCGTGAACACCGCGTCGTCGGACGCCAGCCGATTGACGGTCGCCGCGACGTACTGCGGATGCAGCGGCGAGTCCTTGCGGCCCTGCTCGGCGAGCGAGTCCATCCGGCTGCGGGCGCGCCGGTGATGCGCCGTCATCCGGTCGAGGTGATCCGAGTCGCTCTTCGGCTTGAGCAACGGCAGCAACGCGTCGGCCGTGGCCGCGACGGTCCCGACAAGGGCAACATCGACATGCACCCGGCGGCCGATGTTCTCTCCGCGGATGTCGACCTGCACGACCGGGACGTCGTCGGGGTAGAAGGGCCGGTACGGGAAGTCGGTGCCGAGCATCAGCAGCGCGTCGCAGTGCTCCATCGCCCGGTAGCCCGAGCTCCATCCGATCAGCCCGGTCATGCCGACGTCGTACGGGTTGTCGTACTCGACGAACTCCTTGCCGCGGAAGGCATGAACCACCGGAGCCTTCAGGGCCTCCGCGAGTGCGAGGAGCTGATCATGCGCTCCAGCGCATCCCGCGCCGGCGAGGATGGTGACCGCCTTCGCACCGTTCAGTACGTCGGCTGCTGCGGCGAGTGGCTCGTCGGCGGGCCGGATGACGGACTTCGCCGCCCGGATCTCGAGCGCCTTGACGCCACGCTCCGCCTCGGCCAGGAAGATCTCACCCGGTACGACGACAACCGCTACGCCACGCCGTTCGAGCGCGGCGCGCATGGCCATCGCGAGGGTGCGCGGCAGTTGTTCGGGGACGCTGACAAGTTCGGAGTACACACTGCATTGCCGGAACAGCTCCTCCGGACGCGTCTCCTGGAAGTAGCTCCCGCCGATCTCCTCGCGCGGGATCTGCGCGGCGATCGCGAGCACGGGTACGCCGCTGCGGTTCGCGTCGAACAGCCCGTTGATCAGATGCAGGTTGCCCGGGCCGCAACTGCCGACACAAACAGCCAACTCACCCGTCAACGCGGCCTCACCGGCGGCCGCGAACGCGGCCGCCTCCTCGTGCCGCACGTGCTGCCAGGCAACGGCCCCGTCCCGCCGCAGCGCATCGGTGAACCCGTTCAACGAATCCCCGGGAACCCCGAAAACCCGCCGCACTCCAGACTTCCGCAGCGTCCCGACTACAACATCCGCCACCGTCTCAGCCATACCCCGATAGTTCCACAGGGTGCGGAACGAGTTGTCAGAGTCCGGCGCACTGACCCGACTTCGGGCCGGCAACCGTGTTGGGTTGGCCGGCGTTGGTCGGTGCGGGCGAGTTGCCGGAGCACGTCAGTGGGCCGCTGATGCGGTTGCCGGAGACGATCGTCGAGCCGGTGTTGTTCTGCAGCGACACCGGCCCCTTGATCGTCGACGGTGTGCACTCGCCGCCCGGGTTGCCGAGCCAGACGCGGGTCCGACCCGTGACGCTCACCGGCCCGGACACCGTCGTACCGCAGAGCAGCACGTCGCCCGCGCCGGATGCCGTCACCGGACCCCGGAAGTCTGACCCGGAGGCGTAGAGCCCAGCGCCCGCGGCAACGGTCACCGGTCCGGAGACCGTTGCGCCGTCGAAGCACGCGACCCCCGACGTGACGTTCAGCGGGCCGTTGCGCGTGCCGCTGAGCATCGTCGTACAGGCCGGAACACCGGTCGCGACGAACGGGACGACCCAGGTCTGGGCCTGACGGGTGTAGGTGACAGTGCCGTGATAAGTCCCGTCGGCCGGGTAGGTATGGCTCCCGCTGACGGTCATCAGACTTCGGCCCTGACGCTGGCTCGCCACATAGTCACGTGCGGCGATCGTGCCAGGCTCGGCTGCAGATCCGTCGCCCCAATCGATCGAGGCGGTGACTTCACCCGGCGGAATCGAACCGGCCGCCAGACGTCCGAGCGGCGCGGCGGTGATGGTCCGGTCGACGCCGAAGCGGGTGATCGTGCCCATCGATTCCGGCGTCCAGTTGACCTGGGCGATCGAGCCGTAGTTCACGCCTCCGAACGCCCACCGCGGTCCGGCGACGCTGAGCCGCTGCACGTACGAGTCGTAGTCCTGCGTCAGCACCTTGGGCGACCAGGCCTTCTCCAGGATCCCGGCCAGCCGCGGGAACACCATGTACTCGTTGGTGGCCAGCCCGCGCATCTGCTCGCCCCAGATCGGCGCCTCGATGCCGATGATGTCCTCCGCCTTCGGACCGCCGTACGCCGGTTGGGCCCAGACGGACCGGTACTTCTCGTAGACCCACTCCGGGTCCCACCCGTACGCCTTGTCGAGCTCGGTGCGCGGCGTCCGGCCGGGCGAACCGTCGTACCCGAAGTCGAGGTAGGCGTTCCACTCCGGGGTCGTGATCACGTTGCGGTGCTGGTTGAACCACTCCGGCTTGATCAGCGGCGGACCGCCGCCGGTGTAGTCGGACCAGTAGTGGTTGATCGAGGTCGACCCGGGTGCGTACCCCTCGAGGGCCGGGTTCCAGCCCATCATCCGCTTGCCGTTGTCGTTGACGATCTTCTCCATCTGGCCGATCCACCACTTGTAGTCCTCGTGGGGCATGCCGATGGCCTCGTCGCCGCCGATGTGGATGATCGCTGCGGGGGAGATGGCCGAGAGCTGTGCGATCGCGTCCCGCCAGAAGGCGAGGGCCCGTTCGCTCGCCGGGTCGTTCGGGTTGGTGCAGAAGCGGTCGGTCTGCGTCTGGCCCTGGCAGCCCATCACCGCGACGCCGCCGAGGGACCTGACCGCGGCGGTGGCGTGGGCCGGACCCTCGAGTTCAGGGACGATCTCGATGAAACGGTCGGCGGCGTACTTCACCAGGCCCTTGAAGTCCTCCTGGGTGTAGAAGCCGGCGATGCAGGCTGTTCCGTTGCAGCCGGTGCCGTCGAGAGCGGGGTAGCCCTTGATCTCGAGACGCCAGGACTGCGAGTCGCTCAGGTGCAGGTGCAGCCGATCGCCCTTGAGCGCGGCCAACTGGTCGATCATCGAGCGGATCTCCGGCACGGTCATGAAGTTGCGGGCCGGGTCCAGCTGGAGACCTCGGTGCGGGTACCGCGGGTAGTCGAGGACCGTGATGGGCTGTGCGGTCCACGGACCGGTGCCGGCCGTCGGCGAGTTGATTGCTGCTGGCAACAGTTGTCGCAGGCTGACGAAGCCGTTGAACAGGCCGTGTGCCTGCGGGGCGACGATCTGCACGCCGCCACTCGACACCGTGAGCGAGTAGCCCTCGTCGGTCTTGTCCTGCGGGATGCCGGGCACCGAACCGGTAGCCAGCGAGATGTCGGCGGCGGTTGCGGAGCCGGTCACCACCGGCAGTACGAAACCGGTGGCCGGGCGCAGGTAGCCGGCGAGCACCTCAGCCGTGGCGGTGAGTGCGCTGCTCGAGACGACGATCCGGGACGTGTTCGTGAGCTGCCACGGCTGGCCGCTACCCGGCGTCTGCTTCACCGGCACGGGGATGATCTGTCCCACCGTCGGCGGCGGCTTCGGCCCGGACCAGATCTCGAACTCGTTGATCGTGTACCCCACGGTGGATGTCGTCGCCAGCGCCTGCATCCGGACACACATGACCGGGTCCTGGTGATCGATGACCTGGGAATCCTTGTCGGCGGGATTCACGACGTGGGTCACCGTCGACCACGTCTGGCAGTCGGCGTCCGTCGACACCTGCAGGTCATACTCCGACGGCTTGGCCGGCGAGGTCCACCGGGTGAACACCTCGTACACCGGCGACGGCGTAGCCAGCTTCACCTGGAACCAGTCCTGCGTCGGGTCGTACCCGCTACCCACCGACGCGTAGTTCGACGTCCACCCGTTGTGGACGAACACATCGGTCGCGTTGGCAGGCGCGTACGTCAGCGCGGGCGCGGTCATCCGTTGCGACTTGGCCGACGCGACAGCACCGGGGAGAAGCGAGAGGTTGACACTCTCGGAGGAAGCGGAGGCCGAGGTCGGCGTGCCCGCAGAAACCTGCGGAACCAGCAGTGCGGCGACCAAACCACCAATCGCAAGAGCGGGGACGGCACGCAACGAAAATCTCACGTCACTCCTAACCGGGGCAGCGGCATCAAGCGGACGCGGAGGACGACCGTACCGTGATTTTCTCCCGCACCCCCTCCCCGCACAAGTAGCAATCTTCCTTTCACGGTTTGAGCATCGGCCGGCGGTCGGTGAGTCCGGCGAGCTCGCCTACTACCAGACCTACTGACTGCGCAGAAGTAGATGCATCGCACTGTGGGTGGCAAGACCTCCGAGTGCGCCCAATGCTCGGAAGTTCAGGGTGACGTCGACGACGGTGGGGGAGTCGAAGCGAACGCGGATCGCTCCCTCTTGGCGTGGTTCGCCGGTGAGGTCGTGGGGTGGCAGGTCAAGTTCGACACCGGGCACCGGGTCGCTCTCGATGACGAGTTGCCCGGTGACGTAGCCGTCGTTGACGATCGTCAGGTCGATCGGATGCCAGTGACCCGGGGCGACCGGCTCGACCCGGGTTGCGGTCCGGGCGACGTTCACGCGGGCCTCCGGGTTGATCGTGACGGAGATCGGCGCCTTGGTGTCGACCGGGCCGCAGCAGCCCGCGGGTTCGCCGTACATCAGTCCACCTCTGATTCGTCGCGACGGGCCAGGTAGGCGGCCTGTGCGGCGTCGTACGCCTCGCGGGCCTCGCCTCGCTCGGCTTCGCGGATGAAGCCGGACTTCGCCTTCCAGAGCGCGTCGACCGAGTCGTGCAACCACTGGGCGCTCCGCCGGGACGCGCGGATCGGCTTACCCGCAAGCTCGACAAAGATCGGCTGCGTGTGCACGCTGCGCAGGATCCGCAGCGCCACCCAGGATGAACGCTCCAGCGGTACGTCGAACTCGACCGCCTGCTCGTTGCCGTCAGCAACCAGCTCCTGCGACGCGACCGGGACACCGTTGACGAGCACCTCGACCAGCACGTTGCGGGTCCGGCCGATCCTCGCGCGTTCGAGATGCCAGCCGACCGGAGCGCTGTACGCCGGTTGACCCGCGGCCGGCAAGGCGGGCGGATCTTCGGGCAACCACGCCGCGACGGTCGCACTGACCCGGACCGGTCCGGCGGCATCCGCCGTACGCTCGCGGCTCGTGTCGCCATCGACCGCGAAGTCGTAGACGTGGCTGCGGCCGTCACCGAAGTACGACGCCCTGTTCTTCAGTCCACCGAGCCACGCTTCCAGCGCTTGCGGGCCTTGCGGCGGCTCGGGCAGTTGGACGTAGGTGCGTCCGACGCCTGGGCCGTCGTCGTAGATGCAGGGGTAGTCGGTCTCGCCGAGCATCAGCGTGCGGTAGCCGACGTTCAGCAGGTGGTACCAGATGTTCAGCTCCGCGGCGGGCGCGAACTCGGCGCCGCACTGGAAGTCGGCGGCACCGAGCGGTACGTCGACGATGATCTCGTTCGAGCCGATCGACTGGAAGCCGGGGATCACGTAGTTCGGCAGCTCGTCCGTGCCGACCGACAGGCCCAGTCCGCAGTGCGCGTAGCCGACCATCGCGTTCTGCGCGTGACCCCAGCGCATGACCGGCAGGTTGTACGACGGCCAGTCCTCGATGATCTTCGTCCCGGGATAGTCCTGGTCGGTCAGCCCGAGCAGGATGACGTGCCCGGAGTGGCTCGACGGGAAGCCCGACACCTCGAGGTCGTAGCGCAGCAGGCTCTGGCCATCGTGATCGGTGTCCTGCGGGTCCCAGTTCATGCCCTGCGCCTGCTGCATCGCCGGGTACTCGAGCTCGGCCCGCGGGCTGATCGACGAGCCGCTGAAGAACTGCTTCTGGTGGTAGTAGCACGGACCCCAGGTGAGCACGCTGCCCATCCACAGCCCCTCGCCGCGGACGTGCCGGATCATCGTCTCCGGCGTGACGCCCTCGGACGGCACGCTGTAGTGCGAGCAGCCGCCGGCGTGGATGTGCGGATCGCCGGAGTAGTACCCGTGACGTGCCGGATCGGCCCAGCGATCGAGCTCGATCGTGACCGCGTCGTCCTCGGCCGTCAGGTCGACGTCGACACGGACCTCGCGGTACTCCGGTCCGCGCCGCGCGGAGATCTCGTACTGACCGGCCGGGAGCGTGATGACCTCGCCGGTCGCGCGGTAGACGTGTTCGTGGAAGAACATGTCGGGAGCCAGCCGCATCCCCTTCGACGGGTAGGAGCGCCGTTGGGAGTCGCGAACGGTGAGCGCCGCCACGCAACTGCTCCCGTCGGGTTCGCGGATGTCGAACCGGATGTCGCGCGCGGGCAGGCACTCGAACTCGTACGACGCCTCGTACTGCCGGCTCTCGGATCCCATCCGCCTCCAGGCCATCGCGAGCGGCGGCCTGGTGTAGCTGTGTTCAGCCTCCTCGAGGGCCAGGACGAATCCCAGCTCGCCCTTGTGGGTGCCGCCGTCGCGGCTGTAGAGGCTGATCACCTTGTACTCGACGTCCAGGCCGGAGACGTCCGTCGGACCGGCCAGCTTCACCTCCAGCCAGCTGCGCTTGATCCTCGGGACGATGGTCAACGTGTCCGCCATCGCGATTCGCGCGGCGTGGCTGTGGTAATCGATCGTGCCGAGCACGTGGTTCGACTGCGCGGCGAGATCGCCGATCAGCCGGTGCGGGTTCTCGATCCGGACCAGGAAGCTGCGCCATCCATGCTGGACGAGGCGCGGTCGCGCGGCACCCGGCGTGCTGGTCGGCAGTCCTTGCTCGTCGATGGAGACGTCGACGAGGACATACGGACGGAGCAGGTCCTCGACTGCCGCGGGGGATTGGGAACCGTCGGCCAGCTTGGCCAGCTGACTGGCGAGGTCGTCGGGTAGTGGTTCACCGATAGCGCGGAGTTTCTCAACAGCTCGGGTCGCAGAAGCGTGCAGCGGCTGGAACACGGGGCCTCCTCGGGGTGCACCGGGCCTCCGAGCTTAACGGCCCGACCACGTGCGGCCGGAATCATTTTCCACAGGCCACCCGGCGCGACGGGACCTCGTCGTACGTGATGTGAGCAACCCGCGATTGACGTGCCCCGAAGGCGTCCGTAGTCTCGCAGCGTAGTGACGGCGCAAGGAAGCCGATGAGACTTCGGCACGGTCGCGCCACTGTGAGCCGCTCGCCCCGTGCGAGCGGTGAGTCAGATACTTCGCCGTCACGACGCTCCATTGGATGAGGGACGCACGATCCCCTAGAAGGAGGCTCTACTCGTGAGCAATCTGTCTGCTCCCACCTCGGTTTCCACGCCGGTCGTCGTACCGGTCTCGCGGGCTGTGCTGTGGCTGGTCGGTACGGCGATCGTCGCGTTCGCGCTCTACTACTTCATCGGTGTCGATCAGGGCGCGTACTCGATCTTCGGCAAGGACATGCACATCCACGAGTTCGTGCACGACGCGCGGCACTTCCTCGGCTTTCCGTGCCACTGAGTCTCTGACCGACTGACATGGAAGGGAAATTCGTACTGCGCGGCGCACTCGCCGGCGCAGCGGCCGGGCTGATCGCGTTCGTCTTCGCACGGATCTTCGCCGAGCCCCAGATCCAAGCCGCAATCGACTACGAGAGCGGTCGCGATGCCGCGCAGGACGCGCTCGACAAGGCGGCCGGGCTGCCTGTCGAAGCGGGCGGTCCGGACATCTTCAGCAGGACCCTGCAGGCGAACATCGGCGCCGGTGCCGGCCTCGTGCTGTTCGGTGTCGCGATGGGTGCGCTGTTCGCGGTCGCCTTCGCGATCTGCCTGGGCCGGGTCGGCAAGCTGCGCCCGCGCAACCTGGCGATGCTGGTCGCGCTCGGCGGGTTCCTCGGCGTCTACTTCGTGCCGTTCCTGAAGTACCCGGCCAACCCGCCGTCGATCGGGCACGAGGACACGATCCACGACCGCGGCAACCTGTACCTGGCGATGGTGGCCTGCTCGATCGTGCTGCTGATCGGCGCGGTCCTGCTCGGCAAGCGACTCCGGCCGCGCTTCGGCAACTGGAACGCGACGCTGCTCGCGATCGCGGCGTACGTCGCGATCATCGGCGTACTGATGGCCGTACTGCCCTCGGTGGGGCACCTGGCGGCGAACGTCGAGGAGTACGGGCGGCACGCGACGGAGACTCCGTTGCCGCTGACCGATGCCAAGGGCAACATCGTCTACCCGGGCTTCGATGCGGACAGGCTTTACGCGTTCCGCCTCTATTCGGTCGCTGCCCAGGTGCTGTTGTGGGGTGTCATCGGCCTGATCTTCGGTCCGCTCGCGGAGCGCCTGCTCCAGGCCCGCAAGGCCCGCAAGGTCCGCACGGAGCAGGCGGAGCCGGTTCACACCGCATGACGCTCGACCAGGTCGTTGCCCTCGGCCCGTTCTTCGCGCACGAGCAACACCCCTCGGGTACGGCGCCGGTCGCACCGTGGCGGACCATGTCGGAGCTGCTCGACGACCCCGCCGTACTCGAGGACCGGGTGATGGCCACCCGGGCCTATCTGGCCGCGGCGGGCGGCCAGGAGCCCGAAGCTGTCGAGGTTCGCGTCGCCGCGTCGATCACCCACCTCGGCCTGGTCGCGCGCCTGGTCTCTCCCGCCCTGGCAACTGCAGTCCTGGACGCCGGCGTCCCGCCACTCGACCTTGAAACCGTCTACTGGCAACCGGTCCTGGGCGGAGCCTTCCCCTTGTCACTCGCTCCGCCAGGCAAGTCACGCGACCTCGTCACCGAGGTGTTCGAACGCCCCGTCCCAGCCCTGAACCAGGCCACCCAGCGGTTCTCCGTCTCGGATCACATCCTCCGGGGCAACGTGGCCTCGGCGATCAACGGCGCGTCCGTCGCCCTCGCCAACGCAGCACCCCAGCTCGCAGACCGAGCTACCGAGATGGCCGCCCACCTGCTCGCACACCCGACCGTCCGCGAGGCTCACACCACGACGGACGGGACCTTCCGCCGCCGCAGCTGCTGCCTCATCTACCGAGCCGCGCCCGACCACTCGGGCGCCCTCTGCGGCGACTGTGCACTAGCCGGCGACCGCTGAAGGCGGCCACAGCGCCCGCAACGCATCCGGAGTGTCGGCGACAGCGTCAGGCCCGAGGAGCGCAAGCTGCTGGATATAGCCGACCAGAATGGCGATCGTCACGGACGCCAGTGAATCCGCCGACGGACCGGCCGGCAACGTGTTCGTCCGCTGGTAGTGAGCGACGACTTCGGCCAGCTCGGACCGGAGCCCGGTAAGCATCTCCTCGAACGCTGCGCCGATCCGGGGATCACGCAGCGCCTCCGTCCAGGCCTGTACGCCGATGCCGGCCAGCCCGTTCTCCCGGTGTTTGGCCTGGATGGTTTCGACCGCCGCGGCCAGTGCGGCGCCGAAGGAGCCGTCGGCGCGTTCCTCCGTGACGGCGCGGATCATCGCGCCGATCTGCCGGATGTTGTCCTCGACGATCGCGACCACCACCTCGTCCTTACCGGCGAAGTAGCGGTAGACCGCGCCGGAGGACAAGCCGGCCTCGGCGAACAGATCGTGCATCGACGTCGCGTGGAACCCGTTGCGCGCGAAGGCGCGCCGGGCGGCGTCGAGGATGTACTCCCGCCTGGCGTCGCGATACCTCTCCGAAGTCCTCGGCATGAGCAGAGTATAGTCAAAAGAGAACGATCATTGTCGTTTAGTGAGAGCATCTAACACCCGTCTGAAAGGCGCAGAAGTGCCCAAGAATCCGCTCGTTCACCACCCGCCGTGGCGCCAGCTGCTGATCCTGTCGGTGATCGCACCGCTGATCGTCGGCCTCGCGGTCCTGGCGTTCACCTGGCCGGCGTCCCGGACCGAGGCCCGCAGCCTCCCGGTCGGCGTGGTGGGCACCGGAGTGACCGCACAGAAGGCAGCCGAAGGCCTGACCAGCACCCGGCCGGGCGCTTTCGACCTGCACCTGTATGCCAGCGACGCCGAGGCTCGGTCGGCGATCGAGCATCGCGAGGTGTACGGCGCGTTCGAGGTGAGCAGCCGCCATATCGTCTTCCTGACCGCCAGCGCGGCCAGTCCGGCCGTCGCACAACTGCTGACGTCGGCCGCGGGAGCGATGGCCGGACAGCTCTCGCCGACCACCCAGCCGGCAGCGGAATCAGTGGTCCAGGACGTGGTTCCGACGTCGAGCGACGATCCGCGCGGCTCGACCTTCGCCGCCGCGATGACGCCGCTCGTGCTCGGCGGAGTCATCCTCGCCGTGATGGTCGCAGTACTCGTCGGTTTCAAGCCCGCCCTACGAGAGATCGTGGCGCTGGCGGTGGTCTCGTGCATGGCCGGTGCGTGTGTGCATCTGGTCGCGCAGGACTACATCGGGGCCCTACCGGGGAATCGGATCGGGACCTGGGCTTCGCTGTCGCTGATGCTGTTCGCGATCAGCAGCTTCGTCGCCGGTATGGCTGCGCTGCTAGGCCCCGCCGGTGTCGCGCTCGGCGCCATCCTCATGGTCTTCGTGGGGAATCCGTTCGCGGGAGTGAGTTCGGCGCCCGAGCTGATGCCTTCGGTCGTGGGCCAGTTGGGGCAGCTCATGCCGCCGGGCGCCGGTGCGAACCTGCTCCGGAGCGCCGCCTACTTCAACGGACACGGTGCCGCGCAGCACGCCGTCGTACTCGGTGTGTGGAGTGTCGTCGGGATCGCCGCGATCCTGGAAGGTCACCGCCGGGTGGCCCACCGTCACAATGCCCGCCACAGCAACGACCTCCTCACGGACAGCCCGCTGTACGAGGCGCTGACCGATGTCACAACCGATGTCACAGCCGACACCGGTGTCCGGACATAGAAGGCGAGTGGTTGACCCTTCTACGGAACAGGACAGATTCATGAGCACTGACATCAGTGGTGACACAGGCGGTCAGGCACCACAGGCGACCATCGTGCTGGTGCACGGTGCGTGGGCGGACGCATCGAACTGGTCGGGCGTCATCGATCGGCTGCTGGGCGACGGGTTCACGGTGCGGGCGATCCCGAACCCGTTGCGTTCGCTGCCCGGCGACGCCGCTTCGGTGCGAGCGTTCCTCGAGACGTTGTCCGGTCCCGTCGTCCTGGTCGGTCATTCGTACGGCGGTGCGGTGATCACCAACGCGGCCACCGGGCTGCCGAACGTCAAGGCGCTCGTCTACGTCAACGCGTTCGCGCTCGACGAGGGTGAGACGGCTCTCGAGGCAGCCGGGGCCGACTCCGACCTGTCGAACCCGGATCCGGCGCAGGTGTTCGACTTCGTCCCGGCCGGTCCGCCGACGCCGGCCACCGATCTCTACCTGAAGAAGCCGACCGTGTTCACCTCGTTCGCGACCGGCCTGGACGACGACGAGAAGGCCAAGGTCTACGCGACCCAGCGACCGGGCGCCTTCGGTGGCCTTGCCGACAAGTCCGGCACGCCGGCCTGGAAGACGATCCCGTCCTGGTACCTGATCGGCACCGGCGACAAGATCATCCCGCCGGGCGTCCAGCGGGCGATGGCCGAGCGGGCCGGCTCCGACGTTACGGAGTTCGACGAAGGACACCTCGGCCTGATCAGCGATCCCAAGACGACCACGCAGGTGATCGAACAGGCGGCCCGCAGCTAGGTGAGGATTTCCGGGCTGGTCAGGCGGACAGGTCGGCGGTCAGGAGTTCTTCGAATCCGGTCAGGTCGCCGGCTCGGGCTGCGTCGAGGAACGCGTGTACGAAGTGTTGATGTGACGGTGTGTTGACGATTGTCTGCTTGTCGGTCGCGACCCGTCGCCGGGCGCGGCAGACGAGCTGCCGGCTGTTCGCCGTACCGAGGTGGAGAAACTCGGCCAGCTGCCCGTACGAGTAGTCGAACGCCTCGCGCAGTACGAAGGCGGCGCGTTCCCTGGGCGACAGGCTCTGAAGGACGATGAGTACTGCGCGTTCGACGGCGTCGCTCTGCTCGACCGTCGCCGCCGGGTCCTCGCCGTCGTCGATGCGTTCGGCGGCGGCGGACGCCATCGGGGTCTCATGGCGTCGTCGCGCGGACTGGCTGACGTTGATCGCGAGCCGTGTGGTCATTGTCGCGAGCAGCGCCTGCGGGTTCTCGACCACCGTGCGGTCCGTCCGTTGCCAGCGCAGCCAGGTCTCCTGCACCACGTCCTCGGCGTCGGCCGCACTGGAGAGGAAGCGGTAAGCGATCGCCAGCAATCGCGGACGGACTTCCAGGAAGGTGGCGGCCGCGGCGTCCAGGTCGTCGCCGACTTGCCGTGGGCATGCTGTCTGGACCGCTGAGTTCTTCTCGTCGTACCGCGCCTGCCGTGACCCTGTCGCGTTCACGTTCCCGGCTCCTCTCCGGCTCGTCGCGCCCTTGGGTTTCACGATCCGGCCAGGGGACCCGCGGTCGCGCCACTGAGGAACGTGGGCAGGTACGTAGTAGCCGCCCCTACGTACACGTGGGGCCACTACGTGGTTGACCGGACGGCGGCGCGGTTCGTGACGCGTCGTCACAGCCGGCGCGCTTGTGCGGTCTTACCTTGTGAAGCAGATAGGGGAGCGCGATGAGTTCCACGCCGCAACACCGTGCCGAGCTGTTCGTGATGATGCAGCTGCGGCGACTCAGCTTCGGGCACAACCCGTTGCGCCGGAGAGTCGACCGGATCGAGGCGGCGTTCCTGCTGCTCGCGATCGCGGTCGCGCTGCTGGTGATCCCCGCGGCAGCAGCCCTCGGTACGACGCTGCACGATCGCGCCGAGCAGTCCGCGGCCGACGACCGCGCGAGCCTTCAGCAGGTCCGCGCGCGAACGCTCGAGGGCACGGCCAATGCCGTTCCGTCGACGCTGGGCCTCAGCACCACCTCGGTGCGCGTCAGCTGGCAGGATCGATCAGGGTCCTCGCACGAAGGAAAGACCGACGTTCTGCTCGGTACTCCGGTCAACACCGGCGTGACGATCTGGATCGACGCGGCCGGCGCGATGACGGGCGCCCCAGGAACGTCCGGGGACAGCGACGCCCTCGGGACCGCGATCGCCCTGACCCTCCCGCTGCTCGCCTGGCCCGCGCTCTTCGCCGCGTGGCGACTCGCCTGCCGTCCACTCGACCGCCGCCGCGCCGACGAGTGGGCCCGCGAATGGCGCAAGGTCTCCCCTCGCTGGACCGGCCGTCAATCCTGACCGACCGTCAGGCCGACGTCACAAGCAGCCGGGAGCAGGTGGTGCCCGGCCCCGCGTTTCGCGCGGGCGGTTGGGTGGCACCGGAAGGCGATGATCACCGGAACGGAAGGAGAATCCGATGAGTGCTGGTGACAAGGTCAAGAACGCTGCCGAGGCTGCCAAGGGCAAGGTCAAGGAGACGACCGGCGACGCGACCGACAATCGCGACCTGCAGGCCGAAGGCCGGGCGGAGAAGACAAAGGCCGACCTGAAGCAGGCCGGCGAGAAGGCGAAGGACGCCTTGACGGACTGACAGCAGCTTAAGTTTCACGAACGGAATGGGTCGATAACGGCATCCTTACCGTGCTCGGAAATTCCTCTCGAGGATCGCGGAAAGCCCTACTGTCAAAGGCGTTCCAGTGATTTCCCTGCGTGAGAGGAATTTCCATGCCCATTCATTCCGCCCGGCTGCTGGCGCCCGCGTTCGCTGCCGTTGCCGTGGCCTCGTTGCTGGCGGCCGCACCCGCGAACGCCGCGGTCGACGGACGGTCCGGCGACGTCGTCGGTCACGTCTACGAGACGACGAACGCGGCCGCCGGCAACGCCGTCCAGGTCTTCGATCGTCTTCGTGACGGTCGTTTGCGCGTCGGCGCCACTGTTCCCACCGGTGGTCACGGACTGGGGTCGTCACTTGCTTCGCAGGACGGACTGGTGCGTGACGGCAACCTGCTGTTCGCGGTGAACGGTGGCGACGACACCGTGTCGACACTCGCGATCACCGACCGTGGCCTGGTACGCCGCGATGTCGCGCCCAGCGGCGGCGACCTGCCCGTCAGCGTCACCGTCCGCCACGGGATCGTGTACGTCCTGAACCAGAACAGCGAAACCATCAGCGGTCTCCGCGTCAGCTCCGACGGACACCTGCAACCGTTGCCGCACTCGACGAAGGCGCTCAGCAAGTCCGGCGCAACCCCGACAGCAGCGGCCCAGGTCTCCTTCACTCCTGACGGCCGGAGCCTGGTCGTCACCCACAAGGGCGATCAGACGATCGACACCTTCGCCGTACGCAACGGATATGCCGGTACGGCGACACCGCATCATTCCGCCGGCGTCACGCCGTACGGATTCGATTTCGATCGTCGTGGTGACGCGATCGTCTCCGAGGCCGGCCCGTCAGCGGTCTCGTCGTACTCCGTCAACGGCAATCGTGTGCGGACGATCAGCGCTTCGGTGAGTGACCAGCAGGCCGCGGCTTGCTGGCTCGTCGTCACCCGCGATTACGCCTTCACGGTGAACGCGGCGAGCGCGTCGATCTCGTCGTACCGGATCAGCTCCGACGGACGGCTCCACCTGATCGCATCGGTCGCGGCGACGACGAGCGCCGGGGGATCAGACGCCGCTCTCAGCCCCGACGGCAAGTTCCTGTACGTACGTCTGTCGAACGGCTCGGTCGCTTCGTACGCCATCCATCACGACGGCACGCTCACGAAGCAGCAGGACATCGCCGGCGCGGCCACTGCAGGCACCGCCGGCCTCGCCGCCAACTAACTGCTGGCCAAGCTCCGCAACATTGTGCATTGATGCGCGTATCTGCATCATAGAGTCCACAATTGCGCACAGGAGGATGGTAGGCGTGGCTGGAACGTGGGAGTTTGTGGTCTGCGATGCGCTCGTGAAAGTGCATCCGGTGCGGGACCCGCGTCCCGTGTCGGCCGAGACGCGGTTCCAGGCGTTCCTCGGCGAGCCGGCCTCGTTCCAGTTGGCCTACCGTCCTCCGCTCGTGCCCACGTTCCGCGACCCGAGCCCCCTCCGGGTTCGGGTCGAAGGTACGGCGGCCGACCTGGTCGCGGTGTCGTCCGTCGAGCTCGTTCCTTGCTCGTTCGTCGCCCTCCCGGGACATGACGACGGCTACGAGTTCGACGAGCCCGGCCTGTATCCCGATCTGTTGCGGCCGGTCTCGAACGGCGAGGCTCCGGTCCGGTTCGGCGGCTGGGCAGCGCTCTGGTTCGACGTGACCACGAGCGATCCGGCACGGGCCGGCGTTCACGAACTGACGATCGTGATGACCTCGTCCGACGGCACCGAGCTGCATCGAGCCTCGGTCACCGTTGAGCTCACCGCGATCGAGTTGCCGCCGCTGGACATCGTGTCGAGCCACTGGATGCACCTCGACTCGCTCGTGGATCACTACGGCCTCGAGGTGTTCAGCGAAGAGCACTGGAACGTCGTGGAGCGGTTCATGGCGTCCGCGGCGGAGATGGGCGCCACCTCGCTGCTCGCACCGGTGTGGACGCCGCCGCTCGACACCGCGGTCGGTTCGTACCGCACTGTCGTCCAGCTCATCGAGATCACGGAGACCGCCGACGGGTACGAGTTCGGCTTCGACCGGCTGCGACGGTGGCTCGAGCTCTGTCGACGGACCGGGATCACCGGCGTCGAGGTCGCGCATCTGTTCACCCAATGGGGAGCGAAAGCGACGCCGGGCATCATCGTGGGCCAGGAGCGCGCCTTCGGGTGGGACGTTCCGGCGACCGACGCCCGGTACCGGCAGTTGATGGAAGCGCTGTTGCCGGCGCTGCAGGCCGTGCTGGACGAGGAATGGGATCGCGACCAAGTGGTCTTCCACATCTCGGACGAGCCGTCGGGGGAGGACGGGCTGGCGACGTACCTCGCCGCGAAAGCCGTGGTCGCCGACCTGCTCGAGGGCTGGACCGTCGTCGACGCCCTGAGCGAGCACTCGTTCTACACCTCAGGTGCTGTCGCCGTGCCCGTCGTCGCGACCGATCACGTCGAACCGTTCCTCGCCGAGCGGCCGGAGCGTCTCTGGGTCTACTACTGCGTCTCACAGGATCGCGACGTCGCCAACCGGTTCGTCGGGATGCCTTCGGCGCGCAATCGTGCACTCGGGCATCAGTTGTTCGCGTCGGGCGTGGACGGCTTCCTGCACTGGGGATTCAACTTCTGGTACACCTGGCACTCGATCCGGAGGGTGAACCCGTTCGAGGACACGTCGGCCGGAGGTGCGTTCCCGTCCGGCGACGCCTTCGCGGTGTACCCGGGCCCGGACGGTACGCCGTGGCCGTCGATCCGCCACCGCGTCTTCGCCCAGGCGATGTGGGACCACCGCGCTCTGCAGGCGATCCGCGCGACCCACGGCGGTACGGCGGCGCTGGACATCATCGATCCGGATCGCACCCTGCGCTTCGACCGCCCTGTGCTCGACCCGCAGCACTACTACGAGTCCCGCCGGCGCATGATCGCCGCGTTGTCGACTGCCGCCGAGTGAGGTGCGGCTCGCCCAAGGGGTTGGCAAGCGCTTGCCGGGTTGGCATAGGGTGAGTGGAGTTGAGGTGCTGCCGAGTATCGAGGAGTACGGGTGACTTCCACGCAAGCTGTCAGGTTCGCCGCTGTTGGGCTCGACCACGCGCACATCTTCGGTCAGATCGCGGGCCTGATCGCGGCCGGCGCGGAGTTCGTCGGGATGGCGACCGACGATCCGGCCGCGGCGATCGCGACCCGGGTCCGCGAGCGGTATCCGGACGTTCCGGTGGCCGAGAGCCCGGACGAGCTGCTCGGCCGCGACGGGATCGACCTGATCGTGACCGCCGCCGTACCGGATCGGCGCGGGCCGATCGCCGTCACGGCGTTGCTGGCCGGCAAGGACGTCGTGACCGACAAGCCCGGCTGCGTGAGTCTGGAGCAGTTGGAGGAGATCGAGAAGGCGGTCGGCCGGAGCGGCCGGTTCTGGTCGGTGACGTTCTCGGAGCGGTTCGAGGTGCCGAGCGTGATCAAGGCCGGCGAGTTGGTCCGCGAGGGCAAGATCGGGACCGTCGTACAGACCATCGGCATCGGGCCGCACCGCATCGGTGACCGCGGCCATCTCGGCGGCGGCGCCGGTCGCCCGGACTGGTTCTACGACAAGAGCCGGTACGGCGGCATCCTGACCGATATCGCCTCGCACCAGGTCGACCAGTTCCTCTGGTTCACCGGCGCGCGCACGGCCGAGGTCGTCGCGAGCACGGTCGGGAACTTCGCCAACCCGGACGAGCCGGGCCTGCAGGACTTCGGCGAGATCCTGCTCCGCAGCGAGAACGCGCAGGGCTACATCCGGGTCGACTGGTACACCCCGGCCGGCCTGCCCACGTGGGGCGACGGCCGCCTGATGATCCTCGGCACCGACGGCTACATCGAGCTCCGCAAGTACGTCGACATCGCCGGCCGCGACGGCGGCGACCACCTGTTCCTGGTCAACCAGGAGGGCACGCAGTACATCGACTGCTCCACGGTCCAGACGACGTACTACGCCGACCTGGTTCGCGACGTGCAGGAACGCACGACGTCGGCCGCTCCGCAGGAGCACACCTTCGAGACGATGCGGCTGGCTCTGAAGGCTCAGCAGCAAGCAACCCTCCGGGGCGCCGCAAAGTAGGCACTAGCAAAGTAGGCACTAGGTCTGTTTTGCCGGGGTCAGTGCGCCTTGGGCTCGGAGGCTCAGGTAGCAGAGGCCGGCCAGCGGGACTGGCGCCCAGAATTGGAGCAGGCGCCAGGACAGTACGGCGAGAAGGGCGGCCTGGCCGTCGACGCCGAAGCCGATGAGCGACGAGACCGCGATGCCCTCGACGACGCCGATGCCGCCGGGGGTGAGCGGTACGACGGCGGCCAGGTTCGCGGCGCAGTACGCGAGCAGGACCGCGATCGGATGGACCCGTTCACCGAAGGCGGCGAGGAAGGTCCAGAGGACGGCGGCGTCGAGGAGCCAGTTCAGCGTTGCCCAGATCAGGAACGCTTTGCGTACTTCGGGGTCGGCGACGACATCACGCAGCCGGCGGGCGACGGTTGAGATCCACGGCCTGACCCGTTGGGGCAGCCGTCCCAGGATCGCTCGCAGCAACCGGGCCGCGAGATGTTCGATGCTGGATCGACCGCGGTCGGCGAGGAAGGCGGAGACCACGACGACCAGCCCGATCAGGAACCCGATGAGGTACGCCGTGGACGCCTCGCGCAGGAAGACCGCGGGGATCGACGTCAGCCAGGCGAGCAGCACCAGCGCGAGCGGGGAACCGATCGCCTCCGCGGTGACCGTCGCCGTCACGTTCGTCGGTTGTGCACCGCCCATGACGAGCAGCCGGAAACGCAGCGCGGTCGCGGTGGCGGCGCCGCCGGGTACGACGTGGCTCACTCCGTAGCCGGTGAGGTCGGAGCGCAGGATCCAGGAGAACGGGAGGTGGTCCTTGCCGAGAAGGGCGCGGCTGAAGAGCGAGTAGCAGACCAGGCTGCCCGCTTCGAGCGCCACGGCGAGGATCAGCCAGGCAAGGTTGAGCTCCGAGACACGGTGCAGCGACTCCCGCGCGAGGGCGAGCTTCGGGAGTACGACGTACTCGACGACGGCGAACAGGATGACCAACGACACGGCGGACCACAAGCGGCGATGCCAAGCCGGCCGGGTCCGGGGCGCTTTGTCCTTCGATGGCACGACCCCAGTGTGCCGGTGCCCTCACTTGCGCAGTTCGGCGGCGTGGTCCGGGACCTGGACCTGCATGTCGCGGGGCGGGCGCTCGTACCCCTTGGACGGCGGCCGGGGCGGCAGTTCGAGCGGCGGTCGCTGGACCTCGTGGTACGGGATCGTCGACAGCAGGTGGGCGATCATGTTGATCCGCGCGGAGCGTTTGTCCTCGCTCTCGACCACGTGCCAGGGCGCCTCGGGGATGTCGGTGTGGACGAACATCTCGTCCTTGGCGCGCGAGTAGTCCTCCCAGCGGGTGATCGACTCCAGGTCCATCGGCGACAGCTTCCAGCGCCGCATCGGGTCCTCGAGGCGGCTGCGGAACCGGTTCTCCTGCTCGTTGTCGCTGACCGAGAACCAGTACTTGCGCAGCAGTACGCCGTCCTCGACCAACAGGCGTTCGAAGATCGGGCACTGATGCAGGAATCGGGCGTACTCCTGGTTGGTGCAGAACCCCATCACCCGCTCGACACCGGCGCGGTTGTACCAACTGCGGTCGAACAGCGCGAGCTCGCCGGCCGCCGGCAGGTGTTCGACGTACCGCTGGAAGTACCACTCGGTCCGTTGCCGCTCGGTCGGCGCGGGGAGGGCGACGATGCGTGCGACCCGGGGATTGAGGTACTCCGTGACGCGCTTGATCGTGCTGCCCTTGCCGGCCGCGTCCCGCCCCTCGAAGATCACCACCACCCGGGCGCCCTCGAGCCGGACCCACTCCTGCAGCTTGACCAACTCGGCCTGGAGCCGCAGCAACTCCCGCTCGTAGATCCGCTTCGGCAACCGCCCGTCGTTCGTCATCTCTGCACGATCCCCGATCACCCGACCGCACCACAACAGTGGCCCACGCTGATGATCGCGGATTGGACCAACGATGGGGGCCTTTCGCGCCGTACTGTCGAAACATGATCAGTACGAAGGACCTCGCGATTCCGGCCACGAATGCCTCGGCGGCGGCGTTGGAGGTGGCCACCGACTACCTGTCCACCGCCTTGCTGAGCCACTCGCGACGCGTCTACCTGTGGGCGGCCGCGTACGCCGAGCAGCATGGCATCGAGTACGACGCCGAGCTGCTGTTCGCGGCCGCGATGTTCCACGACATCGCGCTGGCGCCGGAGTTCGACAGCCACACCGTCTCGTTCGAGGAGGCCGGCGGTCATGTCGCCCGGGTCTTCGCCGCCGGGGCCGGCTGGCCGAGCGAGCGCCGCGAACGCCTCGGCGAAGTGATCGTCCGGCACATGGTCCCCGACGTGGACGTGACCGCCGATCCCGAAGGGCATCTGATCTCGCGAGCGGCCGCGCTGGACATCGTGGGCAAGGGCGTCGACGACTTCAGTCCCGCGTTCCGCGCCGAAGTACTGCGGGACTTCCCGAGGCACGGCCTTTCCGTCGAGTTCCTTGCCTGCTTCCAGGCCCAGGCCGACCGCAAGGCCGACAGCTCCGCCGCCCGCGCAATCCAGACCGGCCTCGCCACCCGCATCACCGCCAACCCCCTCGACGCCTGACCACCAGCCGTTGGCGGTCGCTTTGAGCTTGGGGCCACGCACAAGGGCCTTGCGTCGTTTGACATCCTGAAGGCGGTTATTTGTCACGACGAGACTCTTGATACACCGGTTACCGTGCCGGGGTCGCGGGTACGGGGGACAGGGTGTTTGTAGCGAAGCGGTACAGATTGGGTTCCTCCCTGGGCCGAGGCGGCATGGGGGAGGTTTTTCGCGGTACGGACGAGCAGTTGGGGCGCGAGGTCGCGGTGAAGCTGCTGCTGCGGTCCGACCGTGATCCACGCGCTGCCGAACGGTTCCACCGCGAGGCGCGCGCCGCCGCGCGCCTGAATGACGGGCATGTCGTCGCCGTGTACGACTTCGGTCAGCACGAGGACGGGTTCTTCCTGGTGATGGAGCTGGTCGAGGGCGGGTCGGTCGCCGACGAGCTCGCCGAGAATGGGCCGCTGTCGAAGGAACGCGCGATCGAGATCATCGAGCAGAGCGCCGCGGGACTGGCCGCGGCGCACCGGGAGGACGTCGTCCATCGTGACGTGAAGCCGAGCAACCTGCTGATCTCGACCGACGGGACCGTCAAGGTCGCCGACTTCGGCATCGCTCACCTGCCGGGTGAGGGTGCGAGCACGCTGACGGGGACCGGTCAGATCATCGGCAGCGCGCAGTACCTCGCCCCCGAGCGAGCGCAGGGCGGGCAGGCCGGCAAGCCGGCCGACGTCTACGCGCTGGGTTGTGTGCTCTACCAACTGGTCACCGGCCGGCCGCCGTTCACCGGGGAACATCCGACCGCGATCCTCTACCAGCACGTCGACGCCGATCCGACCCCGCCGAGCCTCGAGCGGCCCGAGCTCGCCGGCACGTTCGAGCAGGTCCTGCTCCAGATGCTCGCCAAGGACCCGGCCGACCGTCCGACTGCCGCCGAGATCGAGGCCGGCGCCCTGAGTGCCACCACGCCGGTCGCCGCCACGGCCCCCATGCCCCTGCCCGTTCCTGTCGCCGAACCAACCGGCGCCGTTCCGGTCGGTCCCGTTCCGGCCGGTCCCGTTCCAGCCGGCTCGGCCGCTTCGCTCCAGGCGCAGCGCGATCGACGGATGACGCTGATCGCCGGCGCGATCGCCCTGCTCGCGACGGCGGGCGCAGTACTGGCTGTGGTCCTGCTCAACGACACCGGGACGAAACCCCCGACGACCGACGTCGTCCCGCCACAAGGCGTAACCAGCAGTACGCCGACGTCGCAGCCGACCACGCCGTCATCCACATCGACTGCCCCGAACCAGACTGAGCCGACCAAGCCGAGCCAGTCCACGCCGTCGCGAAGCACCTCGCCATCACCGAGCCCGACGCCGAGCGCGACCCCGACCAACACGCCCTCGACCAGCCCGACGCCGTCCGACACTCCACCCTCGAGCAGCCCGACCCCGACCACCTCGACCCGGAGTACGCCGTCGACCTCGCCGTCACCCACACCGTCCAAGACGCCTGCGAGCACGCCGCCGCCGAACACTCCGTCACCGACCGCGCAGGGCAACCCGCTCGCAGGTTAAGGATGGTTATCGCACTAATGATTAGTGTGGTGCGCTAGTCTGGTTGGGACGACGTCTGATGGAGGTCCCAGTGAGTGACTTCGGCGATATCGATCCGCTGGAGCTGGAGAACCAGGTGTGTTTCGCGCTGGCTGTGGCCTCGCGCACCGTGATCGCGGTGTACCGGCCGCTGCTCGAGCCGATGGGTCTGACCCACCCGCAGTACCTGGTGATGCTGGCGCTGTGGCAGCACGCGCCGCTCTCGGTGAAGGAGTTGAGCAGGCTGCTGCAGTTGGAGCCTGCCACCCTGTCTCCGTTGCTCAAGCGCCTGGAAGCGAGTGGGTACGTCGAGCGCCCGCGGGCCCGCACCGACGAGCGGTCGCTCGCGGTCACGCTGACGCCGGCGGGCTGGCGGTTGCGCAAGGAGGCAGAGAAGATCCCGGCGGCGATCGTGAGCCGGCTGGGGATGGACGTGTCCGAGCTGCAGCATCTCCATCAGGAGCTGACCCGGGTGATCGCGGCCGCCAAAGAGGCCAACGCCACATAGTTCGCACACTAATCGTTCGTGTACGATGGAAGGCGTGCGAGGCGCTTAGTGGGCGCCTCAGGATGTAGGAGCTCGTTGTGCGCCGCAGAACACCGAAACCCATGAACATCGAGACCGTCCAGCGTTGGGTCGCCTCGGTCATCCTCTTCCACGTCGGCAGCGTCCCGGCGATCACGCTGGCCGTCTACAGCATCGGTGTGGCGGAGAAGGAGTACGGACGGGGCGTCGGCCTGTGGCTGATGTCCGGCGTCATCGGAATTCTCACCGCCGCCGGCATCCTCGCGATCTTCCAACGCTCGCTGAAATCTCTCTGGATCGTGGTCGGCCTCCTCCCGACGATCGTCACCGGCTTCTACGTCCTCTGAGGCTCTGGGTCCACTTGTTGCCGGGCTCTGGCACGGACGCGGTTGATGGGGTGTCCTGGGAGGTGGTATCCGGGACGAGCCGTGGAGCTGATCGTGGTCGCGAACGAGATAGTCGTGGGAGCAGACGACGCCTGGCGGCGTTCCGGGGCGGTCGACTGGGCGCTGCACGAGGCCCTACTGCGCCGGATGCCCCTCCGTGCCGTGCACATCGTGGACGAGCGACGACGGCATGCGGACGTCGCGCCGGTGAAGATCGACGGCGAGGTGATCATCCCGGACCCGGTCCCGGCGGGCGACCAGCGGGTCCTCGATGAGGTCTCGTCGTACGTCGCCGCAGCAGATCCCGAGCTGGACCTGGGGACCGATGTGCTCGTCGGCGCACCGAACCGGCGGTTGGCCGAGCTGAGCGCGGAGGCGGAGCTGACGGTGGTCGGCCGCCGCGGCGCGGGTGGGTTCGCTCGGCTGCTTCTCGGCTCCATGTCGGAGTACGTCGCCTATCACGGTCACGGCCCGGTCGTCGTCGTACCGGCCGGCTGGCAAGCAGGCGCGGGCGGCGCCCCGATCGTTGTGGGTGTGGACGCCCACGAGCAGAACGACGGCGCGCTGGCCTTCGCGTTCGAGATGGCGGATCTGCATCATGCGCCGTTGCGGATGGTGCATGCGTGGGATGTCGCGGCACGGGACACCTTGGATGTCGCGGCGATCCCGGACCTACGCGAGCACCAGCAGCGGCTGGCCGGCGAACTGCTCGACGCTGTCGCCGAGCCACTGCAGCACAAGCACCCCGACGTCCAGGTGGAGCGGACGCTGATCGAAGGCCACCCCGTCGAGGCCTTGCTCGACACCGCCGAATCGCCCGCCACCCAGCTCCTCGTCATCGGCGGGCGCCACCACCGGGCGACCACCTTGATGCTCGGCTCGGTCGCTCGAGGCGTGCTCCATCACGCAACGATCCCGGTTGCGGTCGTCCACGAACGCACCTGATCCAGGCCGCGAGCGTTGCATCTTGTCGTGGTTCAGGGGGAGTGGTTTGCTGATTGTGGGGGATGCGGTGCCGAGGTGCGAGGTGCCCGCGCGCGCCGCAGGGGACGATGAGCGATGGATCGAGTACGCCGTACCTCGTGGTCGAGACGGGGTCGCACGAAGGGCAACGGATCAACCTGACCGGTGCGCACCTGACGGTGGGCCGGCTGCCGAACTGCGACGTGCAGTTCGAGGACCCGTACATGAGCCGGACGCATGCCGCGCTCTGGCAGCGGGGCGGTGCGGATTACGTCGAGGACCTGGGCTCGGCCGGCGGCACGTTCGTGAATGGCGAGGCAGTCACGGTGCCGCGCCGGTTGTACCCGGGCGATCGGGTCCGGCTGGCCGACCTCCAGCTCCGCTACAGCGCCGGCGAGGGGCCGCAGACGGCGGTCCGGTACGACGTCGGCGAGCAGCGGGCGAACACGATCAACAACGTCGGGCGGGACCAGTACGTCCAGCATGTCATCCAGCAGCGGGAGAACTTCTTCCGCGAGATCGCCGCGACCAGGACGAAGGCGCGGGGGCTGATCTGGGTCGGCGTCGTGGTGTTCGTGGTCGGGCTCGCGATCGCTGTGGTCGGTTGGTACAAGTACTTCGGTCAGATCATGAACTTCTCGTCCGCCTCCATGCCCACGATGGACGACTTCAGCGGCTTCCTGGTCTTCGCGGTCGGCGGCCTGGTGAACCTGGTCGGCGTACTGCTGATCATCGCCGGGATCGTGCTGCACATCGTCGCCACCTCGCGGCGCCGCCGGGTCGATCGAGACCTGCCGCCACCCCAGCTGATGAGATGAATCGCGATGACCTTCAACATTGGTAATCAGAACGCCGCCAACATCAACAACATCGGCCGCGATCAGCACATCACCGGCGGCCAGACCGGTGTCGTGGTGACGCCGGAGCAGGCCTGGCAAGCGTTCGCTCAGCTGCGGGCCGCCGTCACGGCCGCGCGGCTCGACCCGGCGACGTCTGTCGCGGCGGAGAAGGAACTCGGCGACGTCGAGTCCGGACTGCGCCAGCCGAAGCCGGACCGCGCCCGGATCGCGCCGAGGCTCGAACGCCTGACCCGCCTCCTCCTCGCCGCAGGCTCCCTCGCCTCAGCCGGCTCCGCCCTCGTCGCGCCGATCCGCATCCTCGCCCAGTTCCTCGGCACCCTCGGAGCCCCGATCCTCGCCCTCCTCCCAATCCTGGCCTGACGCCCGGCGCTTCAACACGAGCCACTCATCGGGGATGGATTGACGGCTCAGGTCTGCATGATGGCGTCGGTCAGGGCGTCGATTGCGGAGAGGCCGGCGGCTGTGGCGGAGTCGAGGTTGTGGCGTTCGGCGATGGTGGCGGGGGAGTAGTAGCTGATCCGAGTGATTCCTGCGTCGTCCCAGATCAGCACCTTCAGCGGGAGATCCAGTCCGGCAAGGGGCGCGGCTGCCATCACCGGGGTGCCCGCCGCCGGGTTGCCGAAGACGATGAGGACGGTGTCTCGCAGGGTCAACCCGACCGTCTGAGCTGCGGCCGCCTGATCGATCACGGCAAACACCATGACCCCCTTGGCATCGAGGATCGCCCGGAACTTCGCGGCCACCTCCGCCACCGAGCCTGCGGGCGTCTTGGTCACCACACCGTCCGGCGACGTTTCAGTCTCCATAGCCCCCAACTGTTCCACACCCTTCAGCCGGGAAGGCCTGTTTCACAGCCTTCACCCGAGAAGCCGTTCGAGCCGCTCCCGAATCTCGCGGTCGTCGCCTTCGACATCCACCACCTTGTCCCGGCTCGTCGCACCACTGACCAGGCTCACGGCCGACCGCCGTACGCCGAACGCCTCCGCCACCGCCACCAACACCGCCTTCGTAGCCCGCCCCTCCACCGCCCGAGCTCCCACCGCCACTACCAGCGCCACCCCACCCACACCCTCGTACCGCCCGCCAACGGCAGTCCGCGAAGCCCCCGGCTTGACCCGCAGCAACACCCTCATGGCCGAAGTCTCCCAAGGCCCCACGGCTCAACGGGGAATCGCGGCGGGGGATTCGGCGTGGGGGATGAGGAGTCGGGGAGTGCCTGAACCGTCGGCGGGGACCGACCAGACGTCCGAGTCGGCGGTTCCGCGCGGAACGGCGTACCCGATGGTGTTCGGGTCCAGCCAGGCCGGCTGGTCGTCCACGCTGCGGGTCTCCGCCAGTGGGGTCCGGGTGCCTGAGGCCAGGTCGAGGACCGTCAACCGCCATCCCTTCGCCGGGTTCCCGTCGATCGCCGATTTGAACGCGATGCGTTTGCCGTCCGGGGACAACGACGGGCATTCCACGTTCTCCGCGATGGTGCGCACCGACTTGGCCGCGATGTCACCTTCCACCAGATAGCGATGTCCGGCTGTGGACATCGTGGCGTAGAAGTGGTTGTCGTCGGCGGCGAAGGTGATGCCCCAGAAGTTGAGGTCAGGGGCGGTGTACGGGTGCCCGTCGAGGGTGACCGGCAGGAACTCGAGCGAGTCGATCATGTCCTGACTGCTCAGGTCGATGAGCCCGGAGCGGGTGGAGAAACGCCCGTGGTTGTACGAATCGCCTGCCACGAACACCGTCCACGCCACCAGGCGGCCGTCACTGGACACCCGGGTCCGGTTCGGTACGCCGACCAGCGGAATCGCCTTCTGCACATTCAGGTTCTTGTCCAGGATGGCGATCTGGAACGTGGTCAGCGCACCGTCTTGCCGCAGGCACGTCCCGGTGCCGCCCGCCGCGTAGACCCGCAGGCAGCTCAGCGCGGAGACCGATCGCGGCCCGCCCGGATCGTCCTTGGCGACGAAGGCCAGATGACCCTTGCTGTCCGGTGCGGTACTGCGGAACATGATCCGCGGGCCGGTGAGGTTCAACGAATTGGCCGCCGCGACGGGCGTGCTGGGCTGACGCGCTGCGGCGAGTACGGCGTACCCGATCGCGACAGTCGCGAGCACCAGCGCCCCGGCCAGAGCGAGCACGATGCGCCGCGTCATGCCGGCTGCTCCGCTGGGATCCCGCGCAGCAGCAGGGCCACCGCCAGTACGGCGACCGCGACCAATCCCGCGGCGATCCGGATGGCTGCGGCTGGTCCCCACGTCGTCCACGCGAGTCCGAACAAGACCGACGACACGAGGTACGACAATGCCTGCCCGGTCTGGATCAGCGCGATTCCCGTCGTACGGACGCCGCTCGGCAGCACCGGCCCGGCCAGCGCGATCAGCACTCCGTCGGTCGATGCGTAGAACAGGCCGTACAGGCCCAGTACGACGACGAGCAGCGGCCAGCCGCCGAGTGGTCCGAACAGCAGCAGATACACCAGCATCAGCGCGAGGTAGCCGCCGATCACCACCTTCTGCCGGCCGATCTTGTCGGCGAGTACGCCTAACGGCGTGGCCAGCAGCAGATAGGACAGATTGGTGCCTACGGCAAGCAACGGGAACCAGCCGATGCCGAGCTGCTCACGCCGTTGCAGCAGCAGATAGACGAAACCGTCGCCGATCGTCACCATCCCGGCGAGGCAGGCCGCCAGCACCATCCGTCGTACCGGCGCCATCCGCAGCAGGCCGCGCAGCGCGGACGGAACCACCGTGCCTTTCGGCGGTTGTTCGTCGCGGTGATCCCGCACGAACAGGACCAGCACGAGTACGCCGAACGCCGCGATGCAGAAGCTGGCCACGAACACCGCGTCGTACGCCTGGGCGGTTCCGGCCAGGATGCCGAGCGCGACGAGCGGCCCGGCGAAAGCTCCGATGGTGTCCATCATCCGATGGACGCCGAAGGCGCGGCCGTACAACCGCGGCGTGGTCGACAGCGTGATCAACGCGTCACGCGGCGCCGTCCGGAGGCCCTTGCCGGTTCGGTCGAGCGCGATCACCGCCCCGATCGCGCCGACGGCGTTGCCTGCGGCAAGTAAGCCGAGTTTCGCCACGGCCGACAAGCCGTAGCCGAGACCGGCGATGAACTTGCGCCGGTGAGCCCGGTCGGCGACGTACCCGCCGACGAGTCGCAACAGCGCGGTCGCGCCGGTGTAGGTGCCGTCGACGACGCCGTACACGGTGGGGCTCAGGTGCAGGCCGATCATCAGGTACACGGGCAGCACCGCGGTCACCATCTCCGAGGAGATGTCGGTGATCAGGCTGACGGCGCCGAGCGCGAGGACGTTGCCGCTCACCAGGAACAGCGCACGCCGGCGCGACGTCTTCGCGGCGTGCGGACGGTCGATCGAGGACAGGTACACGAGCGCTCACCTCCGGGGCGGGTGGCACTCGCGGCCACGCCAGGTCATGGCAGGTCATGGCATGGCCGCGAGCTTTGGGGGAGGGTCTAGTTCCAGACGTTGGTAACCGCTGCCGCCGAGTTGAGGTGCGTCAGCCCGTAGGAGCTCTCGATGGTGCTCAGGACGTTGTAGTGGTTGATCTGGTTGGAGAAGGTGCCGACCTGCGTGTGCGCGCCGACGAACGCGGTGAAGATGTGGTTCGACGAGCCGCCGTTGTCCTCGTCGAAGGTGATGATCAGCAGGCTGTTGTGGGTCTTGGCCCACGTCGCGTACGCCGTCAGGTTGTTCTTCAGCCAGGTGTCACCGGTGCCGACCGAGCAGTCGTGCATGTCGTTGCACATGTTCGGGGTCACGAACGACACGGTCGGCAGGCTCGCGTAATTGGCCGAGCTCGGGAAGTCGGCGTACCGCAGGTTGCTCGCCGCCGGCACGTTGCTGAAGTTCACCCAGCCGTTGTGCTTGCGCTGGTACTGACCGCTCGAGCAGCCGGTGTAGCCGTCCGACGGCATGCTCTCGGAGTAGCCCTTGAAGGTCTTGCCGGCGTCGATCAGCTGCTTGCCCAGGTTGCCGCCGGTGAACGTGTGCGGGCAGCTGTCGCTGGTCAGGCCTTGCGTCGAGCCGGAGAAGATCGCCGCGTAGTTGGGTTCGCTGGGATGGGTCACGCCGTACGCCTGGGTGAACTTCGCGCCCTGTCCGGCCAGGCTGTTGAACGTGGGGGCGCTGGAGCTCCCGCTGATCTGCGAGTATGCGTGGTTCTCGAACATCACCAGCACGATGTGGTCGAAGACCGGCACACTCGCCGCCGCTTGCGCGGGTGACGGACGGCCGTTGACGACCACCGCCGAGGCGATGACGGCCGCCGCCGCCACGACCGCGGCCGCGATGCGTTTCCGTATCACGATTCCTCCTCACAGGATTGACCGGCCCTGACGGCACCGTCAGAGCCTGACCAATCGTGAGAGCCGACAGCCGCGCCGACCCCAACACTGCGAGCCCCCCACATGTGCGCCAGGTAAACAACCGGGCGTCACTCTCAGAAACCGCAGCCTTACTGGCTGAGGCCGTAGTGATGGAGGACTTCGGTGAGCTGGCCGGCGTGTTGGGCGTCGACCAGTTGGAGGCAGAGGTGTCTGAGTTTCACGTTCATGTCTTGTGAGCCGCGTTTGAGGACGTCGAAGGCGATGTCGGAGCTGATGTCGTACCGGTGCATCAGGATGCCCTGTGCCTGTCCGATCACGGTCCTGGTATGCAGCGCGGACTGCAGATGCTCGATCAGTTGCATGCTGTTGTCGTAGAGCGTGATGTTGTCGAACGCGACGCCGGCATGCAGCGCGAACAGCAGGACGACGTCGTACGACGTGGTGCCGAACGCATCCGGCTTGACGGAGAACAGGGTGAAGGCCGCCGGGATGCTGCCGGCGGCATGGAGCGGGAGGAACAGGCAGCTGCGGTAGCCGGCGTTGATGGCCGCCGCGTTGAAGTCGGGCCAGCGGTGGTCCGAAGCCAGGTCACCGATTCGGCGAGGCTCGGCGTACACCAGCGTTTCCTGCAGCGGGCCGCTCGAAGCACTGAGCTGCTCGGCCAGGGCGACCCGGGACGGTTCGGCGACCTGGGCCGCGGTCTTGTGGTGGCGCGCGAGGATGTCGGGCCTGTCCTGCTTCAGCTGGGTGATCGATGCTTCTTCACATTCGGGCACGCTGAGCACCACGCGCCGGACGAACCGGTCCAGGACCGTGGACACGTCGTCGTCTTCCACGAGCCGGCCGATCTCGGCCAGGTCCTGCGCCAGATCCAGAACTTCCTGCTCCATGCCGCCCATCTTGCTGCATGCTCAGCAAATCAACGGCCTGCCGGACGCGTGAAATCCGAAGATGTCCGGAGCGGCCGGGACTCAGCTGTCTCGAGGTAGCTGCTCGTCGGGGTTCTCGTCCGGGTCCGGCTCCGGGTCGGGGTCCGGCGTGAGGTCCGGGTCGTCTTCCGGATTCGGGCCGGTCGGGTCAGGCAGCGGGGGAACAGGTGGTAGCGGAGTCGTACTCATTACTGCCTCCTCAAGCGATGTACACCCTCTGTGTCCGCCGGCGACCCTCGCCAAACTTCAGGAACGTGGCCAGAAGCCGATCCGCACGGTCGCGTGGTTGAACGTGCCCGGCATCGGCCCGCTCAGTCGGGCCCGGGTGGTCGGATCGACGTCGAGGTCGTACCGCGCGGCGACGTGGCTGACGGCTGTGCTGGTGGTGAGCAGTACGACGTTCTCCCCGGGACACCCGGCCGGGCCCTCGCTGAACGGGATGATCGGCCACGCGCCGTCGGTCCTGCCGTCCAGCCACGCGGCGGGCTCGAAGTCGTTCGCGAAATCGAGTGCCTCGTCGTCACGATGGAACACCGAGCTGACGATCGCGAACTCGGTCCCGGCCGGCGCGATCCGGTTCCGCCACAGCGTGGGCTCGCGCGATTCCCGCAGTACGACGAGCGTCGTCGGCCAGAGCCGCAGCGACTCCTGGACCGCGGCGCCGGCGACGGCCAGCAACGGCGAAGCCTCCGGGTGACGCGCCTCCGCGACGATCGGCTCGAGCAGCGACGGATGCGTGCCGAGGACTGCGAAGAGGCGCCAGAGCGCGATGCCCGCGGCGTCGAACGCGAACAACCAATGCGGCACCTGGCCGGCCGGATCGAGCGTCGCGGGCTGACGGTCGAGTGCCTCGACGAGGCTGCCGGGCTCAGCATTCCGGACGTACCGCGCGATTCCGGCCAGGAACCGACTGCGGAGTTCGTCGTGGTTCGGGCCGAGCTGGGCCCAGTTCGCGTCGGCGCGCAACTGGTCGAGTTGGGCGGTGAGTTCGACGTCATGTCGCGCGGCGTCGCCGAGGACGATCCGGCGTACGACGCGGGACCAGACCGCGCGGAAGTCGTTCCAGCCGAGCGTCGCGTGCAGGCCGTCGAGTTCCTCCCGGACCACCTCGACGAACCGGTGGCCGTGATGATGGACGGGACGGTGAGTCTCGAGTGCCTGGTCGTTCAACTCACGTCGCGCGGACCTGAGCGGATCGTTGGTGACGAGAACCGCGTGCGGCTGGAAGTGTGTCAGCGCGCCGACTTTCTCACCGGCGGCGGCGGCGAACGGGTGGGGCGTCTCCGCCAGCAGCCGGTGGACGTCGTCCGGGGCCAGGACGATCCCGAGGGTGCGGCCGAGAACCCTGAGCAGCACCGGCCCGTCGCCGTACTTGCGTCGCAGTCGCCGGACACACCGCAGAGCCCGGTCGTCGGTGTGCAGCTTCTCCGCCAACGTGCCGAAACGGGGCCTGCGCAGGATCGGTCCCTGGGCGGCGACCGGCACGAGGATGTCCCGGAGAATCCGGCCGGTGTCCGACGCGGAGGCAAACGGCAGCAGAGTCGGCATGAGTCTCCGGTGTCCGGCCGGCCCACGCCGAAACGCTGGGGTCGGCGTGTCCCACGGGTCTCGAGTCGCAGCCCCCGGTCCGACGGGGGGACGGCTGGGTACTGGTTGGGCATGAGCGAGAACGAGTGTCTGATCGAGGCGAGCGTCGAAGACGTGTTCGCGATTCTCACCGACGGCTGGTCGTACGCCGCGTGGGTGGTGGGTGCGTCCCGGATCCGGGACGTGGAGCCGCCGTGGCCGGAGCCGGGCGGCCGGATCCATCACTCGGTCGGCGCCTGGCCGCTCCTGGTGGACGACACGACGACGTCGCTGGAGTACGAGCCGCTGCGCCGGCTGCGGCTGCAGATCCGGGTATGGCCGGCCGGCCACGGCGAGGTGGAGTTCCGGGCTCAGGAGGAATCGGGTGGGTGCCGGCTGGTGATGACCGAGAACGCGGTCAGCGGACCGGTCTCACTGCTGCCGTCGGCGGTCGCCGATGCGATGCTGCACCCGCGGAACGCCGAGGCCCTCCGACGCCTGAAGCTCCTCGCGGAGAAACGGTCCTGACCGCTCCTGACTGCTCCTGACCGTTCCTGACCGGTCTGGCCGTTTCTGACCGTTTCCGGCCCCGATCGGTACGACACGCGCACAGCCCGCGCGACCGCGGACCGGACCTCGGCAGGATTGGAATCGATTCCACTACCTGGCGAAGAGGACACAGTGATGCTTGATCCCGTCGTGGGCAAAGGTCAGCTGACCGAGACCGACCGCTTCATCTTCGAGTCGTGGGGCTACTTCCTGATTCCCAACGTCCTGACCAAGGAGGAAGCCGCCGAGGCGTACGACGTCTCGCAGCGTCTGCACCAGAGCCGCGACCGCGAGTTCGGGCAGATCGGCCGGACGTACGAGAGCGAGCCGGCGCTGGAGCGGTTGATCGATCATCCTGACGTGCTTCCGAAGGTGCAGGGACTGCTCGGCGATCGCTTCGTGCTGCAGGCCGGCTGGAACACCATGCAGCCGGCGCACGGCGGGAACGGCGGCTGGCACCAGGACGGATCGTCCGCCTTCGACTTCAAGGAACTGGGATATCCGGTCCCACTGATCCAGCTCCGGGTGTCGTACCTGCTGACCGACCAGACCGTGCCCGGCATGGGCAACATGGAACTGATCCCCGGTAGCCACCGCTCCCGGGTCCCGCTGCCTGACTCGATCCGTCAGAACAAGGAAGACATCGCGATCGGCCATGTCGTGTGTGCGGAGGCCGGGGCCGCCCTGGTGTTCCACAACGGCGTCTGGCACCGGACCTTCCGCCACGACGGCGACTACGACCGCTTCACGACCCACTACGTCTACAGCCCCCCGTGGGTCCGCCCCGCCGACCGGCTCAGCAACGACCCCGAGTTCCTGGAGCGCACCACACCCCTCAGGCGCGCCCTGATGGGCGAGTTCGCCCGCCCGGACGCCCCCTTCGGGGCCAACTACGACCCCCTGCCCATCTGACCTCGGTTCTACTCGTGAGGAGCTGGCGTGGATGTGATTGTGGTCGGCCTTGGCTTCGGTGCCGACTTTGTCCCGATCTACCAGGCCCACCCCGAGGTCGGCCGGGTCGCGGTCGTCGACACGGATCTCGCTCGGACGACGGCGGTCGCGCAGCGGCTGGGGATCACGGACACGTTCCCGACCCTCGACGATGCGCTGGCCTCGTCCGGGTGGGACGCCGTACACCTGCTGACGCCCGTGCGCTTCCACGCCGAGCAGGTGCAGCAGGTGCTGAGGTCCGGCCGGCACTGTGCGTCGGCGGTGCCGATGGCAACGACGCTGGCGGACCTCGATGCGCTGATCGCGGCGCAGGAAGATGCCCAGCGCAACTACATGATGATGGAGACCGCGGTGTACTCGCGGGAGTTCTTCCACGCGAGGCACTGCTCGAGTCCGGCAAGCTCGGCCGGCTGACGTACTTCAAGGGCGATCACCTGCAGAACCTCGACGGCTTCCCGGAGTACTGGCGTGGTTATCCGCCCATGCACTACGTCACGCACGCGCTCTCACCCGCGCTGGCGCTCGCGGACACCCGCGTCGAGTCGGTCCGCTGCCTCGGATCGAGCCGGCTCACACCGGATCACATCGGCGTCGCGGGAGAGCGGTTCGGCACCGAGGCCGCGTTGTTCAAGCTGAGCGGCGACGACGACCTGGTCGCCAACGTGACGATGTCGTTCTTCCAGCTCGGCCGTAGTTATCTCGAGGGCTTCTCCGTGTACGGCGACGAGGGGGCGCTCGAGTGGCCGCAGCTCGAAGGCGGGCCGATGTAGCAGTTCTCGCTGCAGCCCCTGGCCGAGGGGCGTCGCGGCCGGGGGGTCACTGAGGCGGACGTGGAGCCTGCGGGCGCGCCGGAGTTGCTGCCCGAGCCGCTGCGGAGGTACGCCGACGGCGGTCATGGCGGCTCACATCCGCATCTCGTGCACGAGTTCGTGTCGAGCATCGTCGAGAACCGCGCGCCCCGGGTGGACGCGCGGACCGCGGCGACCTGGACCGCCCCGGGAATCTGCGCCCACCAGTCGGCGCTGCAGGGCGGCGTCGAGATCCAGGTCCCCGACTACGCAGCCGGGTAGGTCAGTAGCCCGGGAAGACCTGGCGGAGCGTGGTGAGGGTGATCGGGCCGGTGAGCTCGAGTGTGGCCGGGGTGTGGTCCGGGGCGAGGCGGCCCGCGACGAGTCGCAGCCAGGACTCAGCGGGCAGGGTCAGCGATCCGTCGGCATCGTCGGCGGGAGTCGGGTCGATGCTGACCGGGTCGTCCAGCCGGAGCGAGAACTTCGTTGCCGGATCGCTGGTGACAACCGTGAGTACGGCTCGCTGGCCGTTGAGGTTGGCGGGCTTGCTGACCCAGCTCAGGTCGGTGACGGTTTGGAGCATCTGCGGTACGGCGTCGGCGTCCAGGGTCGCGGCCGGGTCGGATGCGCTGCGGACGTCCCACGAGTGATAGGTGAGCTCGCTCAGGCGCATGCGGGCGACCGTCGCCACGTCGGCGGGCGCGGGAAGGTAGCCGAGCTCGATGCGGAGATTCTCGCGCTGGTCGTCACTCAGAGACTCGAACAACGTCGTCAGCTTCTCGTTCCAGACCAGGAAGCCGGCGGCCTGCTCCTGGCGCGATGACGAGTCCCAACGGGCCCAGACGTTCTGGTTGAAGTCGCTGCCGGCGGGGGGCTTGCCGTCGAGCGTGAGCTGGATCGTATTGGTCATGATCTCCGCGCCACTGCCGAGGTGACTCAGCACCTGCGCGATGTCCCACTCGGAGGCCGCCGACGGGCCGGCCAGGGCGTCTTCGTCGAAGTTCGTCACCAGCTCCGCGAGCCGTTCGTAGCCGGTGCGGAGTGCGGCGATGACGATGTCGGCGGTGCTCAACTTGTGCCTCCAGAGGCGATCGGACCAAGTAGTTGAAACATGTCATTGATACCACCGGGGCCGGCACGGTCACCTGGCTGACCACTCCGCAGGCGGCCGCGTTCGTCCGCGCCGAGGTCCGCCACCACCTCGCTTCTGACACGTGCCGTGGAGGCGCTGACGGCTGGCGAGCCTGTACGGTCGATACGTGCCGGTGGCCTGCCGTGCCGAGTTGTTCGGCGGCGGCGACGACGCTGAACCGGTGTGACAGCGCCGGACGAGGGGAGAGATCAGGTGCCCAGCATCATGACGTCGACCGCTTTCGGGATCGACATCGGCGGCAGCGGGATCAAGGGCGCCGTCGTCGACCTCGAGCGGGGCGACCTGGCCACGCAACGGGTGAAGTACCTCACGCCCAGCCCTTCCACCCCGGCGTCCGTCGCCGCGGTCGTGGCCCGGCTGGCCAAGGAAGCCGGGTGGACCGGTGAGCTCGGTGCGACGTTCCCGGCCGTTATCCAGCACGGGGTGGCCAAGACTGCCGCGAACGTCGACAAAAGCTGGATCGGGACCGATGTCGACAAGGTCCTCACCGACGCCACCGGCTGCGACGTGACCGTGCTCAACGACGCGGACGCCGCCGGCATCGCCGAGGCCCGCTTCGGCGCGGCCAGAGGCGTCGACGGCGTGGTCATCCTGCTCACCTTCGGCACCGGTATCGGCAGCGCGCTGCTGCTCGACGGTCAGCTCGTCCCCAACACCGAGCTCGGTCACCTCGAGTTGGACGGGCACGACGCGGAGAAGAAGGCCTCCTCGGCGGCGAAGGACAACGAGGATCTGTCGTACAAACAGTGGGCCAAGCGGGTGCAGCGGTACATGCGGCACGTGGAGAACCTCTTCACCCCCGACCTGTTCGTGGTCGGCGGCGGAGTCAGCAAGTACTCCGACAAGTGGGTGCCGCTGCTCGAGCTCTCCACGCCGGTGAAACCGGCTCAACTGCTCAACAACGCCGGCATCGTCGGCGCGGCGATGGCTGCGCACGAGAAGTTCGCCGAGTAGGCCGGCCACAGGTTCAAGCAGACCGCCTGCGGTCGCGGCGGACGTCGATCACGTGGATCACGGTTCCGATCAGGCACAGCCAGGTCAGCGCGACTGTCCAGCCGGCCAGGACGTCGGTCGCCCAGTGGTAGCCGAGGTAGACGCGACTGAGTCCCATCGCGATGCTCAGCACCACCGCCACGATCGCACCAGCGACCTTGATCTTCCGGGAGACGTGCGAGTACCAGAGCAGCGCGGCGAGCAGCACGAAGAAGACCGTGGAGCTGAGGGTGTGGCCCGACGGGAACGAGAAGCCGGTGTCGACGGTGCCGATCACCAGGCTCGAATCGGGCCGGTGACGGCCGATCAGGACCTTGAGTCCGTAGGTGAGGATTCCCGCACCGGCCATCCCGACAGCCAGGACGACGGCCGGCCGCCAGCGCCGGGTCAGGATCCTCAGCAGCGCGCAAACGACGACGGTGAGTCCGGTCAGGACCGCCACCTGGCCGAAGAAGGTGACTGTCTGCGCCACCTTGCTGAGGACTGCGGTGCGGTGGTCGATGAAGTTCTCGGTCAACCCGGGGTCGAAGGCCGCAAGGCCGTCACCTTCGACGGCGGCATCGGCCTGTACGGCGAAGGCGATCGCCCCGAGGACGGTCACCAGCAGGCCGAGCAACATTCGTCGTGACAAGAGACTCACAGCCTTCGGGGTGCCTATGGCAACGGTAGCGTGACCGTGGCAGTCGTGCCGCCGGTCGCGGCGGCGGTCAGGGTGACGGTTCCCTGGTGGGCCTTGATGATCTCCTGCACGATCGACAGGCCGAGGCCCGAGCCTCCGCTGGCCCGGGCGCGGCTGGTGTCCAGGCGGACGAAGCGCTCGAAGACGCGCAGACGATCGCCCGCGGGGATCCCGTCGCCGTCGTCTTCGACGGTGACAACCGCAGTACCGTCGCGCTCGCTCGTGCTGAGTCGCACCGTGCTGTGCGCAGCCGTGGCGGCGTTGTCGACCAGGTTGCGGATCACTTGACTCAGCCGCAGTGGATCGCCGACGACCCGCACCGGCTGTACGTCGGCGAGCACCTTGAGCCGGTTGGCTTCCCGCAGTCGCAGGATCTCCGTGTCGACCAGGTCGTCCAGGTCGACGTCGGTGCGGTGCATCGGCAGCGCCGCGTCGTCGGCTTTCGCGAGCAGGAGCAGGTTCTCCACGAGTCTGCGCATCCGCTCCGCCTCGCCCTTCATCAACCGATGGAGTTCCTCCCAGGCCTGGCCGCGCGCCGACGGCTCGATGACGTCCAGCCCCGCGGCGACCGTCGCGAGCGGAGATCTCAGTTCGTGGCTGGCATCGGCGACGAAGGCACGCTGGGTGGCCTGGCCGGCCTGCAACCGATCCAGCATCGCGTTCATCGTCGCGGCCAGCCGGGCGATCTCGTCGTCGGTCTGCGGCACCGGCACGCGCTCGGTCAGGTCGCTGGATTCGATGCCTCGCACCCGCCGACGGATGCGCTCGACCGGCCCCAGTGCGCGGCCGGTCATCATCCAGCCCGCCGCCCCGACCACGACCAGGAGGACGGGGAAGCCGATAGCCAGGTACTCCGTCACGGTGGCAACCGTCGCCCGCTGGGTCGCGACCGACGATGCGACCACGACCGTGTAGGTCTGACCGCCGTACTCGACGCCACGCGCGACGATGAGGAAATCGTGGTCGTCGTCGAAGAGCGGCATCTCGCCGACCTCAGCACGTTGAACGGTGTCGGCAGCAGGTCGGAGCTCCGTGAGCGCCGTGGGCTCGGCCCTGGCCGACGATGCGGCGACGACCTGCCCGGAGCTGTCCAGCACCTGCACGATCTGACTCGACCTCGTCGTCTTGGCGAGATCGATGCTGAGCGCCGCGATTCCTACTTGCGAGACCTGGGCGGCAACGTCGTCCGCGCGTCCGTCCGCGGCGTCGGAGACCGTGGTGATGAGAGCTCGCTGCAGCAGGAGCAGAAGCAGGCTCGCGCCCAAGGCCATCGCGACCGCGACGACGACGACAGCGGCCGCGGTCGACCTACTTCGAACGCTGGCGCGACGCAGCCTCGAGATCGCGCTGCGCAGTACTGGCAACTCCGCTCCAACCTGTGCTCGCCCCCATCGATGTCCAGTGTGGTGGACGCTTGCTGAGCGTCGGCTGAGAAAGTCGATCAACGCAACGACGCGAAGACGTCGTCGAGCGGTTTGCCCGGCCGGCGCCCGTGTTCGACGTACCACTCCCGGCCCAGCATCGACGCGAACAGCCATCGCGGCAACCTGAGCAGCAGCGCCAGGGTGCGCGCTCCCTCGTCGGAGCTCGCCTGGCTGGCATGCGCCTCGAACGACGCGCGTTTCTGCCGCAGATAACGACGTACGTCGACCCGATGGGTGATCGCCGAGCTAGGGGCGTAGGCGTGATCGTAGGCGTCCACCGAGATGTCGGGCAGTACGCCGGGGATCGCCGCCACGACGCGGATCAGCCGCCGGATCAGCCGCCGGTCGATCGTTGCCTCGAGCACCAATGGCGTGCCGGCCCGGGACGCTGCATACGTACCCACCGCGTGGACCTGGCGGTGGTCCGGGTGACCGTAGCCACCGGCCGGATCGTAGAGGGTGAGAGCGTCGGCCTGTTCTTCCCGCAGCAGTTCGATCAGCGGCTCGGCCGCCTCCTCGACGGCCAGCGTGCTGAAGCCGCCTTCGATCCGTGGCCCGGCCGATCCGGAGTCCCTGAAACCGAAGCGCACCACCCGCGCACAGCCGAGCGCTGCAGCTGATCGTTCCAGCTCACTGCGCCGGTTTGCCGCCAGTCCGCCGCCGGATCGGTAGGCCTCGGCCGCCGCGCCGGCCTCGCCGTCGGTGGCGACCGCGAGGACGACGCGATGTCCTTCCGCAGCTAGCCGGGCCAGGGTCCCGCCCATCAGCAGGGCCTCGTCGTCCGGATGCGCGTGGAAGGCCACGAGGGTGAAGGGTCCGGCCACGCTACGAGACTGACACGTCGGCCGTGATCGGGCTAGTTGCTCTCAGCACCCTCTCAGCGCCGGGACAGCAGGCTGGGATCGATGAGGCATATCGAACAGCGGCCTGGAGTGACGATGGTCCGCACGCGACGCCGGAGGCTGGTGACCTCCACCCTGAGCGGTTTGATCACGGCCGCATTGGTGGTCCTGCTGCCGCGAGCGGTCGGCGCGACCTGGACTGGGGTCGGAGCTGTGATCGGCCGCGTGTCGCCGGGATCGTTGGCACTGCTGACGATCGTGTGGATCGCCGGGCTGTGGTCCCATTCGTTCGTCCTGGCCGCGTCCCTGCCAGGACTGACGAAACGGCGTGGACTCACGCTGAGCCTGACCGGAAGCGCGGTCGCGAACGTGCTCCCGCTCGGCGGCGCGGTGGGCACAGCGCTGAACTTCACGATGGTTCGGCGCTGGGGCTTCAGCTCGAGTTCGTTCGGCGGGTTCCTCGCCGTGACCACGTTGCTGAACGTCGCGTCCAAGCTCGGCGTGATCGCGCTGGCGCTGGGGCTCGTGCCGATCCTGCACAGTGGTTCGGCCTTCGGCTCGGCGGGGCTGTTGTTCTTGCCGGTGCCGGTGATCGTCGCGGCAGGTGTCTGGATCCTTGCGGATGAACGGGCGGCGGTTTCCGTCGGCGGCCTTCTCGACAAGGCGGTCAGCGTGGTCCGGCGGACCCGGTTCGAGGAGCGGCTGCCGGCGTTGCGACGGCTGATCCTCCGGCTGATACGCACCGGATGGCAGCCGATGACCGGCGGCATGCTGGCGTACCTGGCGCTGCAACTCGCCCTGTTGTGGCTCTGTTTTCAGGTGCTGCACGTCCCGCTCGGCGTTCCTGTTCTCTTCACTGCCCTTGCGGTGGAACGCCTACTGACCTTGGTGCCCATCACGCCGGGCAGCGCCGGTGTCGTCGAGGTCGGGACGACTGCTGCGCTGGTCGCGCTCGGCGGCGATCCGGCGGGTGTTGCGGCGGGGATGCTGTTGTTCCGCGGATTCACGTACCTGATGGAGATCCCGGTCGGTGGAGTGATGCTGGGCGTCTGGTCGTGGCTCGGGCGTCGTACCGGTCGCGAACGGCTCGAGGCAGTGGCGGGATGAGGATCGCGCTCGTCAGTGACTGCTACCTCCCGCGGCTCGGCGGGATCGAGCTCCAGGTGCACGACCTCGCGGTGCAGTTGATCCGTGCCGGCCACGAGGTGACGGTCTTCACGATCACCGACGGACCGTCCTCGACGGGTGACGTCCCGGTCGTGCGATTGCCCGCCTTCGGCGGCGTACCGCTCGGAGCCGCGGTCGATCGGCTGCGGTCCTCGTTGCCGAGCTTCGATGTCGTGCACTGCCACAGTTCGTTGGTGTCACCATTGGCCTGGCAGGCGGCGCGGCTGGCTCACCGCCCGTTCCTGACGCTGCACTCGTTGCCCAGCGCCTCGACGCCCTGGCCGTTGGCGCGCATCGACCGGTACGTCGGCAACGCGCAATGGACCGCTGTCAGCGAGGCGGTCGCGGAGGTCCTGAGGCAGCTCCTTCCCGATCGGCCGATCGGCGTACTGCACAACGGCGTCGACCCGGCGCTGTGGCGTCAATATCGTCGTACCGAACATCGGTTGACGATCGTGAGCACGATGAGGCTGGTGCGCCGCAAGCGGCCGTTGGCGACCTTGCGGATCCTCGAGCAGATCCGCAAGGCGGTGCCGTCCGCTGTTGAGCTTCGCGCCGTCGTCGTCGGCGACGGACCACAGACGGCCGCCGCCGCACGGACTGTACGGCGGCGTGGTCTCAGCGGATGGGTCGACCTGCCGGGGCGGATGACCCGCTGCGAGATACAGCAGCTGTATGCCTCGGCAGATGTGTACCTCGCGCCCGCGGAGCTCGAGTCGTTCGGCGTGGCAGCACTCGAAGCCCGATGCGCGGGTCTTGCGGTGGTGGCGATGGCTTCAGGCGGGGTCGGAGAGTTCGTCCGGCCGGGGATCGAGGGCCAGCTGGTCCACAGCGACGCCGAGATGGCCGCGGCCGCAGCCGCCTTGCTGAGCAACCGGGCGGAGCTCTCGCGGATCCAGTCCTTCAACCATCACACCGATCCGGCGATGACCTGGAAGAACGTCGTCGCCCAGCACCTGGCCGCCTATTCGACTCAGCCTGCTCTCAGTCGCCAGGATCTGGCTTCGACATCGTGACGTCCGTTGGTACGCCGCTGACAGGACGCTGAGAGCGGCGGGTCCGGTGCGGAACGCGTGCCTAGCCTGGAGAGGTGAACGCGGGCGGGCGGCGGGTTCGGTTGCTGACGAGGTTCTTCGGCGTCAGCGCGATGGCAGGTGCGCTGACAGCTGGGCTGGTGGTTCCGCTCGCCGGGCTTGTCGGGATCGGCAGTGAGCAGGCCGTGGATGCACTCCACGGGTTGCCGCACGAACTGACGGCGCAACCACCGGCTGTGCGGACCCGGATCCTGGCCGACGACGGGAGCCTGATCGCAAACATTTACACCGAGGATCGGGTTCCGGTCGGGCTCAACCGGATCGCGCCGATCATGCGGCAAGCGATCGTTGCGATCGAGGACTCGCGGTTCTACCAGCATGGCGCGCTCGACCTGAAAGGCACGCTGCGGGCGATGATCCGCAACCACGCCGACGGCTCTGTCCAAGGTGGATCGAGCATCACCCAGCAGTACGTGAAGCTCACTCTGCTGGAGAACGCCCGCACTCCGGCCCAGCAGCGTGCCGCGACCGCCCTCACGTACCAGCGCAAGCTGACCGAGCTTCGCTACGCGATCGCGCTGGAGCAGCAGGACACGAAGGACCAGATCCTCGACAAGTATCTGAATCTGGCGAACTTCGGCGACGGGACGTACGGCGTCCAGGTCGCCGCACTCCACTACTACGGGGTGAATGCCTCCGAGCTGACGCTGGCGGAGGCCGCCATGCTGGCCGGGATCGTCAAGAACCCGAGCGGGTACAACCCGGTGACCAACCCGGCACAGGCCAAGGACCGGCGCGACACCGTGCTCGAGCGGATGCTTCAGCTCGGCCTGATCTCGGTGGCCGAGGCGAACTCGGCGATGCGCACACCGGTGATCGAGCTGGCCCGGGTACGTACGGTGCCGAACGGGTGCGCGAACTCGCCGTACCCCTTCTACTGCGACTACGTCGTCTCCAAGCTGCTCCAGGACCCGGCGCTGGGCGATACCGAACAAGCGCGGGACCACTACCTGATGACCGGCGGCCTGACGATCCGGACGTCGCTGGACCCGCGAATCCAGGCTGCGGCTCAGCAGTCGATCGACGAGCACAGCAAGCCGACCGACAACACGATCGCCGCGATCACCGTGGTCCAGCCGGGGACCGGGCTGGTCGAGGCGATGGTGCAGAGCAAGCCGTACGGCTACGGGCGCAACGAGACGGCGTACAACTACAACGTCGAGAAATCCTATGCAGGCGGGTACGGCGGATTCCAGAACGGCTCGACGATGAAGGCGTTCACGATCGCAGCAGCGATCCAGGAGGGGATTCCGCTCACTTACCGGATCAACTCTCCGCCGCAGATCGACCTGAGCGGCGTGCGGTTCAGGACCTGTCGCGGCTGGACCCGGGATCTCGACTACCAGCCGAAGAACTCGACCAGGAGCGGTGATTTCACCATGGTCGACGCCGCGCGGTACTCGGTGAACACCTACTTCTTGCAGCTCTCCGAGAAGACCGGGATCTGTGCGCCTGCGACGATCGCGGCCAAGCTCGGCATGTACAACGCGCAGACGCTGCAACCGCTGGACCAGGTCGTGTCGTTCACGCTCGGAGTCGGCTACGTGACCCCACTGATGCTGTCCGACGCGTACGCGACCTTCGCCGACCGCGGGGTGTACTGCGCGCCGCTGGTGGTCACCTCGATCCACGATCAGACCGGGCAGACGGTCGCCACCCCCGGCGAGTCCTGCAAGCAGGTTCTCCGGCCGTGGGTCGCGGATGGCGTGAACCGGGTCCTGAGCGCGGTCATGCAACCGGGCGGGACCGGCGGCAACCTGAAGTTCGGGAACTGGGACCTGGCCGGCAAGACCGGCACGATCAACGACAATCTGGCAGTCTGGTTCTCGGGCTACACCCCGAACCTGGCCGCGGCCGCAGTGGTGGCCGACGCGACCCCGCCGTACACGAACCTGATCAGGGGGCACACACTCGACGGCCGCGACATCGCCGACCCGACCGGTTCCGGCACGGCAGGCCCGATCTGGGAGACCGCGATGCGCGGCGCACTGCACGGCCTCCCACGCGACCACTTCATCGCCCCACCGGCCCGCGTGCTCGGCAGCGTGTCCGGTCAGGCCTCGGGGCCGTCATCGGCGCCGCGGGTCAGGCGTCTCTCCGGCTGAGCCGCCCCGCGCCGGCTACAAGCTGGATGGCGTCGTGCCAGGACCTCGGCCGGCGTGCCGTGCAGGATGCCGCTGTCGACGAGGAAGGTCGCGAACAGAGGTAAAGAGCGCGCGCTTCAGCCGCCATCGCCATCGAGGCGGTAGCCCATGCCGCGGATGGTTTCGAAGGCGTTGCGGCCGAACGGGGCGTCCAGTTTCAGGCGCAGGTAGCGGATGTAGACCTCGACGACATTCGGGTCGCCGTCGAAGGCGGGGTCCCAGACGTTCTCCAGGATCTGGGTCTTGCTGACCGTCTCGCCCCGGTGGCGCATCAGATAGGCGAGTAGGCCGTACTCGCGCGGCGTCAGCACGACCTCCTGGCCGGCGCGTTCGACGCGACGCTTGACCGGGTCCAGGGTGAGGTCGCCGGCTGTCATGACGACCGGTCGTTCGGGGGCTCCACGCCGGATCAGCGCGCGGAGACGGGCGACCAGAATCAGGAAACTGAACGGCTTCGTGAGGTAGTCGTCGGCTCCGAGGTCGAACGCGTCGGTCTGGTCGTACTCGCCGTCCTTGGCGGTCAGCATCAGCACCGGCGCCCAGATGCCGCGTTCCCGGATCTCTTCGAGCACCTTGTAGCCGTTGAGCTTGGGCAACATGATGTCCAGCACGATGACGTCGTACGCGTTCTCGGTGGCGGCCCAGACGGCGTCCTCTCCGTTGTGAACCACCTCCACCACGAAGCCGTCCTCAGTCAGCCCGTGCCGAACCGTCTCGGCCAGGGGGACCTCGTCCTCGACAATCAATACCCGCATCGTCCCAGTGTCGACCACGATTACTGAGAGCAAGCTGAGCGCCGTCGACTCAGGACGCCCTCAGCACCCGGTCCTTAGCGTCGCCGTTATGACCCTCGAACATCCCGGCCTCCAGGCGTTGTCCGGCTGGGGGCGGACGATCCGTCGTTCCACCTCCGCTACGGCCTCCTCGTCTCCACCGGCCGCGGCGAACAACCCGAACACGAGATCTTCCGCGACCGCGTCCTGCTGATCGCCGGCCTGACCTGGGCCCTGGTCGTCGGCACCGGCCTGTACGGCGCCTGACTCCGTCAGAAGGTGGCGATCGGGTTGATTGGGCTGCCGGAGGTTCCGGCGAAGCGGATTGGGGCGACTGCTAGGTGGAAGTCCCACTGGTTGAGTTCGGTGGCTGTGGTTGCGCATGCTTCGAGGTCGCAGTTGTCGAGGAGCCACAGGCCCATCGCGGCGAGTCCTACGGTGTGGACCGGCATCGCCAGGTCGTCGTACCCCGAGGGTTGGACGTCCTGAGGGGTGTCGGCGCCGATGAGAGCGACCTCCCGCTCCTGCAGCCACGGTAGGCAGGACGCGTGCCAGCCGGCCTGGGTGAAGTCGCTGGTCGGTCCGGTCTTGTGCCGGGCACGGCCGTAGCCGGTGCGCAGGAGGACCGCGTCGCCGGGTCGGACTCGCACACCCTGCCGGCGCTCGGCCTCCTCGAGATCCTCCGGATAGACGCCCTGGCCGGCCTCCAGCCACGGCACATCGCGCACCTTCGCGATGTCCAGCAGGACGCCGCGGGTGACGATCCCGTTCGCAGCCGCCGTGACGGCCGCCCACGCCGATCCCGTCGTGGCGTCGACCAACGAGTGCGGCCGCCCGTTGTACATCTGGCCGTCCCAGAAGATATGGCAGGGCGAGTCGAGGTGGGTGATGGTGTTGCCGTGGAAGAGGATCCCGAGCCGCTCGTTCGAATAGCCCCAGTGCCGGTCGTTCCGGAATCCGGGTAGCGGCATGCTCTCAGTACCCGGCAGGTCGGCGAAGCACGGGCACGACGTCGTCGACCGCTCCATCTCTTCGGGTACGGCGACCTCCCACGCGCACGAGACGCTCCGGCCGTGGCGCACAGCCTGCGCCGCCGCCAGCCGGACCTCGTCGGTGATGTGGTTCAGAGTGCCGAGCTCGTCGTCGTCGCCCCACCGGCCCCAGTTCGACAGCGTGTCGAAGTACCCGAGCACGTCGTCCTGAGTGGGCATCGGTTCCGCTGCCGTCATCGCACCTCCGGTCACACCCGTCCGAGCACCAACGCTCGCTGACTGGCATAACACCAGATCAGCGGGTCAGGCCAGCCAGCCTGCGAAATCGATCGATTGGTCCGGGGAGTGAGGAAAGGTCGGGCGGCGGCCCCGACACTGGAGAGGTATGACTACGGAATCTGTTGCCAATTCGGTGCAGTTGCCGCCCCTGGACAATCCGCACGAGCGGGCGGCGGTCGGTGCGGAGCTGCAGGTGGTCCTGCAGGATCTGATCGATCTGTCGCTGATCGGGAAGCAGTTGCACTGGAGTGTGGTGGGACCGGTCGCCCGAAGCGTGCACCTGTTCATCGATGAGCTGGTCGGGGAGTGGCGCGAGCTCGCGGATGTCGTCGCTGAGCGTGCCGTGACGTTGGGGTCGGTGCCAGATGGGCAGAGCTCGGCTGTCGCGACCGGGTCACGCGTCGAACCTGTCGTAGTGCGGTCGATGCCGGATCACGTCGTGGTCTGGGAGCTGGGGCGTCGGGTGGCGGCGGTGGCGGAGCGGATTCGCGAGCGGCTCGGGTCGATCGGCGCCGCTGATCTGGTGACGCAGGACGTACTGATCAAGGTGGTCGCGACGCTGGAGAAGCAGCAGTGGCTGTTGCGCGTGCAGCTCGGTGAGAAGGCCTGATGCCCGTCACCAGAGGTTTCGTCGGCCGACGGGCCGCAGAGTCTTCGCGCGTGCCTCCCGGCCAATACGTCACCCGGGACTTTCCGGTGTTGTCGGCCGGCCCGACGCCGTACACACCCCTGGACACGTGGGACTTCACGATCCGTGGGGCGGTCGACAACCCGGTGTCGTGGTCGTGGGCCGAATTCCAGGAGTTGCCCCATGAGAAGTTCACCGTCGACATCCACTGCGTGACCAAGTGGACCAGGCTGGACATGGCTTGGTCGGGCGTGCCTCTCGACACCTTCCTCGATGCGGCGCCGACGCAGGCGACGTATGCCCTGGCCTTCTCCGACGGCGGCTACACCACCAACCTCCCGCTCGCCGACCTGCGCGGCGGCAAGGCCTGGATCGTCGACGAGTACGACGGGCGGCCGCTCGAGCCCGAGCATGGCGGGCCGGCGCGCCTGCTGGTGCCGCATCTGTACTTCTGGAAGAGCGCGAAATGGATCCGTGGCGTGGAGCTGCGGACCACGGATCAGCCCGGGTTCTGGGAGATGTTCGGCTATCACAACTATGGAGACCCGTGGAAAGAGCAGCGCTACTACGGCGACTGACGTGGCAGACCGGCACGGTGATCTCGACGATCCAGGAGACGCCGCGGGTCAAGACGATCGCGCTCGCCGTGGAGGATTGGTCCGGGCACCGTGCTGGTCAGCACATCGATGTGCGATTGACGGCACCCGACGGGTATCAGACGGAGCGGAGCTATTCGATCGCGTCGGCGCCGGAGGACGACTACCTGTCGATCACGGTCGAGCGACTCGACGACGGTGAGGTGTCGCCGTACCTGGTGGACGAGCTGCGAGAAGGCGACGAACTCGAATTCCGCGGTCCGGTGGGCGGACATTTCATCTGGGAAGACGACCTCGGCGGTCCGTTGTTCTTGGTCGCCGGGGGATCTGGTGTGGTCCCCTTGCGGTCGATGCTTCGGCATCACCGTGCTGTCGGTAGCCGCGTGCCTGTTCGGGTGCTCTGCTCGGCACGCTCGCTCGAGCTGCTCATTTATCGTGACGAGCTGATGGAGCTGGCGGCCGACGATCTCATCGACATCTCGATCACGTTGACCCGTGAGCCCCCGAGCAGCAGCTGGCGCGGTTATCGTGGGCGGATCGACCCGGCGCTGTTGTCCACGACCGGATGGTCGACCAGAACAGAGCCGCTCACCTATATCTGTGGACCGACCGCGTTTGTCGAGACAGCCGCGGCGGGCCTGGTGGCCTTGGGCTACGACGCACGACGGATCCGGACCGAACGCTTCGGCGGGACAGGGGTGTGACGAACATGGAACCTCTCGATGGCAATGCCATGGCGGGCGTCCTGCGCGACCTCTTCGGGCGCGACATGACGACGATGGGCTACGAGTGCCCGGGGTGCCGCCGCACCGGGGTGGTGGCCGAGATGGCGGTGTATGCGTCGGGACCGGGGACGGTGGCCCGTTGCAGGGACTGCGACACGATCCTGCTGATGCTCACCGAACGCCGCGGCATGTACTGCATCGACCTGCCGGGAATGCCGCAGCCCGTTCTTCCGCCGGGCTGATTCCGGCGTCGCCCTGTGACACGACCTTCACCTCACCTTGAAAGGCCCCTGATGACCATCCAGACCCCGCCCGACCCGACCGCCGCCGACATGGCGAAGCACCTGCCGGCGGCGATCACGAGGTACCTGCGTGAGGCCGATCCGCAGCACAAGGCGAATGCTCACGACCTGCTGTCGGCGTTCGCGGCCGACGCCATCGTGATCGACAACGGCAACACCTACACCGGTCACGACGAGATCCACCGCTGGCGCGAGGCCGAGGCCAGCGAGTACACCTACACCGTCGAGATCAGCCACGTCGAGAAGTTGAACGACACCCAGTACGCCGTCGCCAGCCATCTGGAGGGCGACTTCCCCGGCGGCGTCGTCGACGTCATCTACCGCTTCACCCTCGCCGACGGCCTCATCACCAGGCTGGAGATCGCTCCCTGAGTTCTCAGCTTCGTCGGTAGGGTGCCGGACGGCCTTCGAACCGGCGAGTAAGATTCGCGGCCATCCGACCACTAACGGATATCCAGCGGGGAGCCGACGGCGCCCGAGACTACCGATCACAAGTAGAGGTGGAAGGTCATGACGGGGTGGCCTGAGGGGCTGGAGCGGTTCCTGACCACCGACCCGCGGGACGTCGGGTGTGATGCGGCGAGGGCGGTTCTGCACGTCTATGTCGAGCTACTCGCCGCCGGAATCGACGCTGCCGAGCGCTACCCCGGAGTGGCGTCGCACCTTGCCGCCTGTGAAGCGTGCGCGGACGCTGCCGACGGACTGTTGGCCGCCGTGCAGGACGAGGATCTTCACGGCGGCCACCAACGAGAATGAGAGGTCGCGATGAACGAGCAGTTACGAGGAATCCATGCTGATGACGGCGCAGCGGTTGCTGTAGCCGACATCCCCAAGGCGGTGACTGCCGCTCGGCTGGTGTACGGCGACGGCGCCACACAGATCTTCACCGTCGACGGAAAGACCACGTACTCCGAGCGAGGCGGTGACAGCGCGGGGGAGTGGTACGTCGACGACGACGGCCGGTTCTGTTCGTTCTGGCCGCCTTCGTACCGAGCCTGCTACGTCCTTCGCTGGATGGTCGAGGACGGCCGGATCGTCGGGCTCAGATTCACCGGCCTTCGTGACGGCGTGACGTTCGACGGCCGCTATCAGTAACCCGTGAGTAGACCGGACCATATAGACCAATTATTGCCTCAGTGCTCCGCCCTTGAGGTCGAGGTGGACCTGCTGATGGTCGGACTCTCGTCGAGCTGGTCTGTGTTGGTGATCACCTTCTGCCCTTGACGATTGTCTCTGGTAGCGGCTTGACCAGGCGATACGCGTGCCCGTTGGACGGAGTCGCGCGGACTCCGGGTGGACGGAGTACAAAATGGACTGTATCGTCCATATTGTTGTTTCACCGTCTGATGATCGCCGGAGATGCATGAAGAGCGAAGGTTCCGCGTCGTTGCCGCAGGTACGGGCCGTCTCCCCGGAGGTGGCGCGGGAGAACCGTGCCTGGGTCGACGACCTGGGCAGCGACGGCGATCGGCGTGAGTTCGCGAGCCGACGCCTGTACGAGGTTCTCCTGCGCGCCGCACGGGCGGAGGTCGGGCGGCGGGCGGCGAGGCTGCGACTCGTCGGTCCGGAGGTGGACGACCTCGCGCACCAAGCAGCCGCCGATGCCTTGCTGGCGATCTGCGGCAAGGTCGAGACGTTCCGCGGTGATTGCAAGTTCACCACCTGGGCGTACAAGTTCGTGATCTTCGATGTGGCGGCCAAGGTCAACCGGCACTTCTGGCAACGGTCCGGCGTTGCGTTCGACGACGACGATTGGGACCGGCTGCCCGCGCGGCTGGGGATCGAGCCGGAGGCGCAGGCCGAGAGCCGCGAGCTGATGCAGGCCGTGCATCGTGCCGTCGACGAGAACCTGACCCCGAAGCAGCGGACGGTCTTCGTCGCGCTGGTGCTCAACGGGATGCCGACCGACGTACTGGCCGATCAGCTCGGCGCGACCCAGAATGCAATTTACAAGATGATGTTCGATGCCCGCCGTAAGCTGCGCGCCGCCTTGGTCGATGCCGGCTACCTGGCGGAGCAGCAGATCGCCTGAGCAACCTCGGCCGACGGGCAGGATCAGAGATCTTCGGGCAAGGAGAGTGAGATGGGAATCGTCAACAGGGGATTCCAAGGCAGAGGGGGAGCCGATGAGCCCAGACTTCCACCTGGCCAGCACCTCACCGACGACTTCCCGGTGCTGTCTGCGAGCGTGACTCCGCTGATCCCCAAGGACAAGTGGGAGTTCACGGTCACCTCTGAGACCGGCGTGCAGCGATCCTGGCGGTGGCAGGACCTGCTCGCACTGCCCTCTGAATCGGTCGTCTCCGACATCCACTGCGTCACGAGGTGGTCCAAGTTCGGCACCCGCTGGGAAGGCGTTCCCGTCGATGCGTTCCTCGCCGACGTCACCACTGCGGCGACCCACGTCACGGCGACCTCGTACGGCGGCTACACGACCAACCTGCCGTTGACCGAGCTCCGCGACGGGAAGGCATGGATCGTCTATCGGTACGACGGACAGGACCTCGCGGCGCTGCACGGCGGTCCTGCCCGGCTGCTCGTCCCGCACCTGTACTTCTGGAAGTCGGCGAAGTGGCTGAACGGACTGCGGCTGTCGTTGCGGGACGAGCCGGGTTTCTGGGAGCGAGCCGGCTACCACAATCACGGCGATCCCTGGCGCGAGCAGCGCTACGAATTCGACTGACCGGTACCGGCGGCCGTCGGGCTAGCCAATGACCGCGTCGTAGAAACTGTTGATCCCGTCAACGATCTCTTGCAGGCAGTCCTCCGTCGCAAAATGCCCGGAGTTGAGGCGAACCAGCTTCGCGTCGGGGAGATCACGCAGGTACGCCTCCCCACCGGCCGGCGTGAAGAAGATGTCTCCCTGGCCCCAGAAGATCAGCGTTTTCGGCTGTTCGCGGCGCAGTCGGTGCTGCCAAGCGGCGTACCGGGCGATGTTCGTCCGGTAGTCGTAGAAGAGCTCCAGTTGCGCTCGGCGTGCGTCCGGCCGGGCCAGGAAATGCAGATCCAGGTTCCAGTTGTCCGGGCTGATCTTGGTCGGGTCGGCATGGCCGGTCAGGTAGATCGCTTTCACTGCTTCCGGTTCGAGCAATGCCTCGAGCCGCGCTTCGATCTCGGTATCGCGGTCGGCCCAGAGGCCGTCACGTATCCCGTCCCAGATCTCGGTGAGACCCGCCTCGTATACGTTGGCGTTCTGGATGACCTGCCACCGCAGCCAGTCCGGATGAAGCGAGATCAGCCGGTTCCCGATCGGGCCACCGTGGCCGTGCATGTACAGCCCCATCGGTCCGGTGAAGTCAATGGCGAGCAATGCCTCGTCGAGGATCTCTGCGAGGTGGTCGAAGGTGTAGTCCCACTCGGCCGGATCCGGCGTCTCGGTGTTCCCGAACCCGGGGTAGTCGATCGAGACCAGGTGGAACCTGTCGGCGAGTGCCGGCATCGCGTTCCGGAACTGGTGGGACGAGGCGGGAAATCCGCCCAGCAGCAGGAGTTTCGGTGCTCCCGGCTTGCCCGCTTCGCGGTAGAAGACCTCCAACCCGCCGGCCGACACGGTCCGAAAACTCGTCATGGGTGTTGCACCCTCATTCCCCAGGGATGTGAGCGAGCGCTCACTCGTCGGCAAGATCGTTCTCGGATCACTCGATCGACCCCCGGCCGGCCCCGTAGGTGCTCCTGCAGCAGCAGCAACCACCGGCCAGGTTCGCGTCCTCGGCCGTCAGTTGCGCCCGGCCATCACGCCGCCGTCGACATTCAGAATCGCCCCGGTGATCCAGCTCGCTTCCGGCGAGAGGAGGAAGACGATCGACGAGGCGATGTCCTGGGCTGTGCCGACCCGTCCCAGGGGATGGAAGCTGTCGAATCCCTTCACGGCTTCCTCGAGCTGGTCAGCGGGGATGAAGCCCTCGTACAACGGCGTGGCCACCACCGCGGGCGCCACCGCGTTGACGCGAATGCCGTCGGCCGCCAGTTCCATGGCCAGGTTGTGCGTCAGGGCGTGCAATCCGGCCTTCGCCATCGAGTACCCGGTCGCCGGCGTCGCCGCGATCGCCTGATGAGCCCACATGCTGCCGATGTTGACGATCGCACCACCGGAGCCCGCAGCCTTCATACCTCGTACGACGGTCTGGGTCAGGAAGAAGGCTGCCCGATTCAGCTCCAGATACGCGTCGTAGTCCTCCTGGCTGTAGTCGAGGAACTCCTTGGGGATGAAGAACCCGGCGGCGTTGACCAGCAGCGTCGTGTCGGCGTGCTCGGCGGCGAGTTGCTGCTGGACATCCTTTACCTGCTCGCGATCTGCGAGGTCGGCGGTGATTCCCCAGGCCTTGCTCTTCTCGCTGAGTTCGGCGACCGTCTGATCGACCCTGTCCTGCTGACGCCCGACGATGACGACGTTGCCTCCTTGTCCGGCAACGTCAACCGCGGTCTGTTTACCCATGCCGCTGCTCCCACCGATGACGATGAGCTTGCGGCCTTCGAAGTACCCGGTCATGAGCTTCCCCTCGATCCGTGCCGGGCCGGAGTGGCCCGAACTGTCTTTGTTTGTGTGCCGATCGAGGGTCCGGCCTTACCGGTTTCGGGAATCTTGCGGACTGTGAGGTGTATCGGGTTCCCCTGCGGGATCGGCGTCGTCGGTGGTGCCGAACAGATAATGGGACAAGGTCGAATGCTCGTTCGCGGGCATCATCGGCTCGGTAGGTAGCCCGCGTCCCTCCAGTTCGTCCCAGGTCGAGTCGGCGATGCGCCAGAGCTGACGCGCAATGTGTCCGGCGAAGCCGGCATGGGGCGAGTTGGGGTGCGGTCGGGTCGGCGAACTCCATTGCCGTATCGCCAAGGCCCGGGCCAGCTCTGTGCTGCCCTCGGGGCCGTGAACCTGCTCCAGGCCGGCCACGACCTTCGTCTCCCACGATTCGTGCTCGGTCAGTAGCCGCTCGGCCTCTCGCCAGGTCTCGGCTGCGCTGAGGTCGAGGAAGCGCGCGTCGCCGTACGCTCGACCTTTGAGTACCCGCAGCGCCTGCTCGAACTGTCTGAGGTTCTCGAGCAGGACCGCGGCGTCCTCACCGGACGATGCCCTCGCCGCGGTCAGCACAACGTCAGCGACAGCCGCGGCATGCTGCGCGGCAACGGCCGCGAACTGATCTGTGGTGCGACGTCGGTCGAATCCGTCCATGCTTGGATCCTGAGAACGCGCGGCGAGGTCTCTGAGCCTGCCGTGCTGCGCATGCACGAGCTGCTGCAGCGGGGCTGGGTGATAGGTCTGCTGTTTCCCGCCGGCCTGGGGCTCGGAGCGGGGCGGGATCGGCGGGTGCAGCGGATCGAGGACAACGACGTACTCCGGATGTCCTTGCAGAAATCGCTCGACAGCAGGGCAGTAGTTCGTGACCCGGACACCCGCGGCGATGAGGTCGTCGAGGACTGCCGTGATCAGAGTCGTGGCGAGTCCACGGCCCCGCTGATCCTCAATGATCTCGGTATGACCGAGGACACGCCGTGACCCGAGCACACGGAAGTCGAGGGTCCCTACCGTCGTGCCTGCGACGAGTAGTTCGTATCTGCGCAATTCATCGTTCTCGACGACGACGAGGTCGTGCTCGGAGTCGTTCACCAGGGTTCTCATCGCTGTAGTTCCTTCCTGCCGACAGGCGCCGGCGTGCCTGCACCTCACGAAGGTTGGTGTCCGCCCAGGCACTGGCACTTACCCGTCGAGCCAGTTCGGCGTCGTCCGTCGGGCGTCTCGACGAGCGGCAGCATTCGTTGCCCGGTCCCGATAAGCTCGTTTCGTGCCCGAGACAGTGAATGAGCTCGATCGCCGCCTCACCGCCCGCGGTGCGGCCACGAGAGCCCGGATCGTCGCCGCTGCCGACGAGCTGATGTCTCTGAAGGGCGCGGCAGCGACCACGCTCGACGAAGTGACCGCCGCGAGTGGGACGAGCAAATCGCAGTTCTACCGGCATTTCGGCGACAAGAGCGCCTTGGTCCAGGCGGTCATCGCCTTGCGGGGCGAGCGTGTGCTCGAACGTGAAGAGCAGTATCTCCGCAGGGTCGACTCGCTGAGTGGCCTCGATCGGTGGTGCAGGGCGATCCTCCAGCGAGTGACCGCACGCCGCGGAACGCGGGGCTGCGAACTGGGCTCATTGTCGACCCAACTCTCCGATCAGGACGAGTCTGCACGCATCGATCTCGAGGCGCACCTCACGTCCTGGATCTCGCTGCTGACCGCGGCGCTCGAGCGGATGAAGTCCAACGGCACGCTGTCCGGAGACGCTGATCCACAGACGCTGGCGACGGGCATCATGGCCGCACTGCAAGGCGGCTACGTTCTTGCCCAAGCGGCCCGGGATCCCGGACCGATGCAGATCGCGCTCGACCTGGCCATGGGCTCGGTCCGAGCGCAGGCGAAGTCGGCCGGCGACAAGTAGCCAGTGAGCTGGCGATTGCTCACGAGGTTCAGAATCAGCGCTGTTCTTGGTCGGTGCCGGTGTGTGGGTTGCGCGCAGCGACGGCAGTGAGCAGCGTGGCGAGCACGGCAAATCCGGCGTATCCGCGGGCGAGTTCCGGGACGGTGAAGATGCTGGACAGGCGGGCGGAGATGAGGCTGGGAATGGTCGCGCCGCTGTAGCTGAGGAGATAGATCACCGCGAAGATGGGGGCCCGGTCAGGCAGGGTACTGCCGAAGAGCAGGCCCCGGGTTGCGGTGCTGATGGCGATGCCTTGAGCGGCTCCCGCCACGATCGTTGCTGCGATGAACAACGGCAATACGCCGGTGGTGATCGCTGTGATCAGGCCGATCCATCCGGCCAGGAAAGCGGTCATGCCGATGCGCTGACCTGCCGCTGATGAGAACCGGCCGCCAAGGGGAGCGCCGACAGCACTCGACCCCATGTAGGCGGCGAAGACCAGCCCCAGGACGAGTGAGTTGCTGGTGTGCAGTTGATCCGCGACCAATGCGGGTACGAAGGCCTGGTAGAAGGCCCCGGTCGCCCAGGTCGCGAGGAAGAGACCGGCCGCGACGGGGAGTAGATGCCTGACTCGGACCGGTACGCGAACGCTGGGGCGTAGTGAATGCCAACCGCCCGGCCTCAGAGTCACCGTCTCAGGGCTGACGGCGACGAGTGCGGCAGACAGCAGGAGCAGTCCGATGACGACCAGGTAGACGAGCTGGCGTGGCCATGGGCCGAACTGGACCAAGGCCCCTGAGGTGACGGCGCCTACGGCGAGACCGAACATCACGGTCTGGCTGGAAGCGACGGAGGCCAGCCACGTCGGCCTGGTCGGTGAGGTGTCGACGATGTAGGCGGTGAGGCTGCTGCTGGCCAGCCCGGCGCCGAAGCCCATCAGGAGCCGGCCCGTGATCAGCATGCCGATGTCGTGCACGCTCAAGAGCAACAGGCATGCCACTGCGAGCAGTCCCAGGCTGGCGATGGCGACGGGCCGTCGTCCCAGGTGATTGGACAATCGGCCGAGGAACAACAGCGTGCTGAGAGTAGCGGCGGAGTAAGCGACGACGGTCAGTGAGATGTCGGCGTTGGTGAACCCTTCCTGGGCCCGGTAGATGTTGAACAGCGGGATCGTCGAGCCCACCGCGGCAAACACTGCCGTGAGGGAGATCACCGCGGCGACGAACGCCAGTCGGAGTGTTCTGTCGCGGCGGCCCAGGTTGATCACCGGTGCCAGGTTCTGCATCGAGCCGTGCCCCTCTCCAGTTCCGGGCACCGCAAGGATTCCGGCGGCTCCGGATCGTGTCTCTACCCGAGAAGGCCCGATGAATGGCGTCCTCGTCCATCTCATCAGCGTCGATCCGTCGCGCCGTCTTACCGACAACGCCACAAGCGAACCAGCGGCACCCCGGGGTCAGCTCAGGCGCCAGGTGGTGGGGTGCGTGGGGGAGTAGGTGCAGGTGGTGCCTAGCTGGACCGAGGCGCGGAGGTGGGCGGCCAGGGCGGGGTGGCTCTGGTCGAGTTTGCTCAGTGTGTCGCGGACGCGGGCGCTGACGGTTTTGCGGGCTCGTTCTGTCTCGTCGCCGAGGCGTCTGGCGCGTCCGCCCAGGCCGGTTGCCGCGCTGAGTTCGTGGACCAGGGCGTCGCGCTCGGCGGACAACTTCTCGGCGCGGGCGGCATCGCCGTACGCGTCGGCCTGATCGAGTTGTTCGGCCAGATCGGCGAGCCGGGACTTGTACTGCGCCTTGGCGGTCGCGTCGAGGATCGGATCCCCGCCGGCGCGAGGCATCTCGGACCCGACCAGGGCCGACACGTGCACGTCGTTGCCCTGAGCACCTATCAGCACGGCGAGGTCGCCCAGTCCCTTGGAGTCGGGCAGCTGGACCTGTACTCCGTCGTACGCGAGCTGCCAGATCCCGTTCGCGGGCCGGAATTCGTTGTCCGAGGCAACGGAACTGGCGAGTGCGGCGAGTTCCTGCTCGGTGATCCGGGCCCAGCCGGCGGCACCGAGCCGTTCGTGCAGGGCGAGGGCGGACCGGAAGTGCTTCTCGGCCGAGTCGGTGTCGCCGAGTGCGGCGGCGAGGGTGCCGAGGTGGTGGTCGACGGCGGCGTGGTACGACGCGCAGCCGCCGACCACGACGTGCGTCCCGGCGTACGGGCGCAGCCGGTCGTAGGTCCAGACCCGCTGGGCGGTTGTGCCGACCGCGGAGAAGACAACCGCCGCGGCGGCAAGCCCTTCGAGGCCGGTCCAAACGGCGACGTCGAGCACACTGAAGTCGCCCAGTGCGACGGCGGCGGCATCGAGTTCGCCACGGACCGCGAGCGGCCACGCCGCGAGGAGGGGGAACATGGGCCAGAGAGGATCGGCCGGATCGAGTTCGCTGGGCGGCTCGGGGACGCCGAGCGCGACCAGCGACCAGCGGGACGTGCAGAAGCAGCCGATCGCGTCCGGTACGCCGATGGCCAGGCCGAGCTCGAGCGCTTCCTCGCCGAGTCTGGCTGCCTCGTCGGCGTGGCCGGCGAGCTGAGCGAAGGTGGCGCGCCTGGTCAGCGCGCCCCACCGGCCGCGGGCGTGCCCGAGCCGCTCTGCGAGCGTGATGTAGGTGAGGAGCTCGTCGCGCCCAGCGGGATCACCCAGTTCCAGCAGCGCGGCCGCACGTAACTGGTGAGCTTGGGCAACCAGGTCTGCGTCGTGCGCCGCAGTCGCCGCGTCGAGCATGGCGTCGATCAGCGGCAGGCGTCGTCTCGCCGTGCCCGGAGTCCACTGCGAGTCGTGCTGGGCGAGTCTCGCCTCGGCGAGTGCCTGACTGTCGCCGGCCGCCGCGGCGAGCTCGACAGCCCGCTCCGCCGCGGTGGTGACCGTCTCATCGAGTACTGCGATCGAGCCGTGGCGGAGCATGCGTGCTGTAGCGCCGTACACCCGCGATTGCAGGCTCAGCGATCCGTCCACTACTTGCAGCCGGGCGGCGGCCTCCTCCAGCAGATCCAGTACGTCGGCACGGCGAGCGCCAGACCTCTGACCCAGTGACTCGATGCCGAGCGCGGTGCGCGCGAGGACCGTGGCATCGTCCGCTGTTCGTGCGCTCGCGGCAGCCGCGAGGTACTGCGTGCGCGCCTCGTCCCCGCGCCCGGCGCGGGCGTGTGCGTCGGCCAGCTCGACGAGGAGGGCAGGGCGCGAAGGATCCCACGGTACGTCGGGCCCCTCGACGTCGATCATCTGCAGAGCGCGCCGATAGTGTCCGCAGGCGTCGTCGTGGCCGAGCCGCGCAGAAGCTTCCCGGGCGGCGATGACGGAGTACTCGACGGCTTTGCGTCGGACCTGTGATCCGGCCGCCAGCAGATGGGCGGCCACCCGCGCCGCACTGCCGGGGCGGTCCTGCAGAGCCACCCCGAGGGCCAGGTCGATCTCGGTTCGAGTCATGGCGCTGAGGCTGCCGAGGATCGTCTCGCGGTACAGATCGTGGGCAAGTCTCGGCCGATCGGGTTCGCCGGCGACCACGCCGGCCCGGCGCGCTTCGTCCAGCAGGCTGTTCAGCTCGGTCTCGTTGCCCGCGGCACCGATCCGGACGAGCAGCTCGGTGTCGACCTCACCTCCGGCGACGGCGACACGCTCGAGCATGTGAATGCAGTCCGTCGACAGCCGAGCCAGTCGACGGCGCAACGTCTCCGCGATGCCGGCCGGTATCGGCGGCCGCTGGTCCGGTGTGCCCTGGGCGACCATCAGCCGAGCCAGCTCGCCGACGAAGAACGGGTTGCCCCCGCTGCGCTCCCAGACCTGATCGCCGAGCTCCGACCCGTCCGGTCCGACGATCGAGGTGACCAGCTCGCGGACCTGCTCGGCGCCGAGGCCACCGAGTCGTAGGTGCTGGGCGGTGGCCGATACCGCCAGCAGGTCGTCGGACGCCTCCGCGTCGCGGTACGCGCCGGCCAGTACCAGCCGGCTGCCGGCCAGGGCGCGCGCCAGGAACCCGAGCAACCGCAGCGAAGCGGCATCCGCCCAGTGCAGGTCGTCGAGAACCACCAGGATCGGCCGCTCGGCGGCCAGCGCCGACAGACACTGCGCGACCGCCTCGAACACGCTGAACTCCGCGTCGGCGGCCGCACCAGGAGCCATCGCCACGCCACGGCCGTCGCTCGCCGGAGGTTCGACGAGGCGGCGGGCCTCGCCGAGGTCGGCGGGCGGAACGCAGGTTGCACGCAAGACCTGCGTCCACGGCCAGTACGGCGGGGCGCCGGGACGGTCCCAGCAGACACCGCGCAGGACCGTCCAGTCAGGCCCCGCGTCATCGGTCAGCGCGGCCAGGACCGCGGTCTTGCCGATCCCGGCCTCCCCGCTGATCATCAGGAACTGTCCGTGGCCGGAAGCCGCGTCCCGGAGTACGGCGGTGGCCGCGGCCAGCACCGGCTCCCGGCCGACCAGCCGGACCCGTGGGTTCATAACGTCATGATCGGTCGTCAGGGCCGTAGCTCCAAGACCAGGTTCAGCGGCGCCGGCACCTCGAGCCTGCGTACCCGGGTGAAGCCCGCCTCGGCGGCCAGGGCACGGAGCTTCTTCTCGCCGGCCTGGGCGCCGAGCGGCTCTGAGGATGTCGCGCTCTCCTGTGAGACGGCGTTCGGGGTGCAGGCGAGCGTCGAGACCGCGTAGAACATCCGGCCGGTCGGCGTGAGATTGTCCTGTACGTCGTCGGCGCCCAGCGGCTCGAAGAGCAGGACGCTCCCGGAGGCGGCGACCGCGGACCTGGCCCGGACGAGTGCACCGAGCGGATCGCCGATGTCGTGCAGGGAGTCGAAGAAGGTGATCAGGCTGTAGTCGGAGCCCGGTAGCTCGGCTGCGGCGGCTACCTCGAACCGGAGGTTGTCCGGACCGGCCTGCTCACGCGCGTGCGCGATGGACGCGTCGTGGTAATCGATGCCGAGCACCTGCGCCGCCGGGTACAGCTTCGCGATTGCCGTCGTCGGGAAACCGTAGCCACAGCCGACGTCGACCACCATGCCGCCGTGGGACAGCGCCTCGACCGTCTCCGGCATCGAGCTGATCGCGGCGCCGATGAGCTCGTCGGGCAGCACGATCTGGGTGAAGGCGTCGGTACCGTGCCAGTGCTCGGCTGTGCGCTGGTGCCAGCCGAATCCCCGCCCCGAGGTGAAGGCCTCGCTGAACGCGCCGAATCCTTCGCCCATCGACGACAACATGCTCGCGCAGGCGTCGACGAGTGCGCCTCCGGGACCGTAGTGGATCGCTGCGGCCACGGGGGCGGGCAGGGTGAAGGTCTCGCCGGCGGCGTCGTACTCGAGGTAGCCGCCGGCCGCCTGGGCTCGCAGCCATTCACGGACCAGCGCGGGGTGTACCCGGACCTTGGCTGCGACCTCGCGGTCGGTCAGCGGGCCGGCGTCGGCGAGTGCTGCCCAGAGCCCGCTGCGTGTGCCGAGGGCGGTGAGCAGGACCCCCAGCGAGGCGCCGAGTTCGGTGACGATCTTGCCCATCTCGGCCTCGACCGCAGCCTCGTCGACGACCGGCACGACCGTCTCGTCCTGCACTGTCCCGTCCTGCACTGTCCCGTCCTGCACTGTCCCGTCCTGCACTGTCCCGTCCTGCACTGTCCCGTCCTGCACTGTGCTGATGGTGCTCATGATGCGACTCCTGGTGTCCGCCGGTCGGGTGCCGGCTCCTACCTGGAGGGCGCGAGATCTCGTCTGGCGGCCCGCGAGCCGGGATCTCGCGCCTCCCGGGTAGGACCGTCGATGAGGAGCCGACATGATCACACCACTCGCGGACGAGCTCGGGGAGTTCGACGCTGTCGCCCAGGCGGACCTGGTCCGTCGCGGCGAGGTCACGCCGTACGAACTCATCACGGCCGCGATCGAGCGCATCGAGGACCTCAATCCGACGCTCAACGCGGTCATCACACCCCTGTACGACGAGGCGCTCGAGGCGGCTCGGACTGTGACAGCCGGGCCGCTGTCCGGCGTACCGTTCCTCGCGAAGGATCTCGTCGTCGAGATTGCCGGCGCCCCGTTCAGCGAGGGCTCACGTTTCGTCCGCGGACTGGTGTCGCAGGTCGACTCCGAGCTCGTACGCCGGTGGCGGCGCTCCGGCCTGGTGGTTCTCGGGAAGACCAGTACGCCGGAGTTCGGGATGGTCCCGACCTGCGAGCCGCTCGCTCACGGGCCGACGCGCAACCCGTGGGACACGAGCCGGTCGACGAGTGGGTCGAGCGGCGGGTCCGCGGCGGCGGTCGCGGCGCGGATGGTGCCGATGGCCCACGGCAACGATCTCGGCGGCTCGATCCGCTACCCCGCTTCGGCTTGCGGGCTGTTCGGCCTCAAGCCGACAAGGGCCCGCAATCCGCTCGGCCCGGAGTACGGCGACGCGATCAACGGCTGGGCCTGCGAGCACGCGCTCACCCGCTCGGTCCGCGACAGCGCGGCGCTCCTGGACGCCACGGCGGGCCCGATGCAGGGCGATCCGTACGGGCTGCCGTTGCCCGGACGCCCGTTCGCGGCGGAGGTCGGTGCCGATCCGGGGCGACTGCGGATCGGGTACACCGCCCGGACGGCCAACGGGCGCCCGGCGCACCCGGACTGTGTGGCGGCGCTCGAGGACGCGGTGGCGTTGTGCGCTTCGCTCGGCCACGACCTGGTGGAGACCGAGTTGCCCGGCTCGATCTCCGAGGTGGGTACGGCGATCGGCACGGTCTTCGATGCCGCGACAGCCTGGATCGTCGAGTACTGGATCCGGCGCCTCGGCCGCGTTCCGTCCGACGATGAGCTCGAGCCGTTGACCCGGGCCTACTGGGACCGGGGCCGCCAGGTATCGGCGGCCGCCTATCTGCTGGCGATCGAGGACTGCCAGGCGTTTGCCCGCGTCGTGGCGCAGTGGCTGACCGGGATCGACGTCTGGCTGACCCCGACCATGTCGATGCCTCCGGCAACGATAGGTGAGATCACCTCGACCGCGGAGGATCCGCTCCGCGCCGCTCGGGCCGGCGGCCGGACGGTCGCGTACGCCGGGGTGGTCGCCAACCTGACCGGCAACCCGGCGATGTCCGTCCCCCTGTACTGGAACGAGTCCGGCCTGCCGATCGGCGTACATTTCCTCGGCCGGTACGCCGATGAGCCGACCCTGTTCCGCCTCGCCGCCCAACTCGAGTCCGCCCGCCCCTGGACCCATCGACGCCCTACGCTCACGGGCCGGACGGATCTTTTGGCCCGATGAGGCTCGGAGCATCAGCCGACGTACCGTTGCGGCATGGTGTCGCGGCGGAGTTGGGTCGAGCAGATCATGGGCCTTCCGATCAGTGTGCTCGCTCGTGGGGACGGCGCCGAGTCGGACGAGGCCGCGGCTGCGGTGCGGGCGGTCTTCGCCGAACTGGTCGAGGTTGATCGGGTGTTCTCGCCGTACAAGGCGGACAGTGCGGTGAGTCTGCTGGCGCGGGGCGAGGTGGGTTGGGATCGTGTTGACCCGGTCGTGCGGGAGGTTGCCGAGCGGTGCGATACCGCACGGGAGCTGACCGGCGGCTTGTTCGACGCTCGAGTGCCTGGCGGCACGTGGGATCCTTCGGGGCTGGTGAAGGGCTGGTCGGTCGAGCGTGCCGGCGCCCGGTTGTGGGAGGTCGACGACGTGGACTGGTGCCTGAACGCGGGCGGTGACGTGCTCGTGGTGTGCCCGAGCAACGAGCCGTTCACCGTCGGCATCCAGGACCCGTGCGACCCCAGCCAGGTGCTTGCGACAGTTGCGCGGACCGGGGGAGCGGTGGCGACGAGTGGTACGGCGGCGCGCGGCGCGCACCTGTACGACCCGCGATCAGGTGCTGCGGTGGAGACCCGGTGGGCGTCGGTGTCGGTGACCGGGCCGTCCTTGGAGTACGCCGACCTACTGGCCACAGCCGCGTTCGTTGCCGCGGACGACTGGCCCGAGGTCCTGGCGGTGTTGCCCGGCTACGAAGGTCTGGGGATCCTTGCCGACGGCAATCTCTTCGCGACTCCCGGCTGGGGAGGACGGTGATGGCGAGGATCCTGCTGGTCGAGGACGACGCCGACCTGGCTGCTCTGCTCGATCGGGTGCTCACCGACGAGGGGTACGACGTGACCCGGGCCGGCGACGGACATACCGGCCTGCACCTGGCGCTGACCCAGCCGGTCGACGCGATGATCGTCGATCGTGGCCTGCCGGCGGTGGAGGGCCTGGATCTGATCGCGCGGCTGCGCAGCCGTGGTGTCAGTACTCCGATCCTGGTGCTGTCTGCGCGCAGGACGACCGCGGACCGGGTCGAGGGGCTGGATGCTGGAGCCGAGGACTATGTCACCAAACCGTTCGAGTTGAGCGAGTTGCTGGCCCGCGTCCGCGCGCTGCTCCGGCGCCATCTGGATCACGCGGTCGAGCTCGCCGTACCAGGTGGTTGGCTCGATCTGGCAAGCCGCACAGTACGGCGCGATGACGGTGAGACCGTGGAGTTGTCGGAGCGGGAGGCCGCGCTGCTCGGGTTGCTGGCGGCACGGCCCACGGCGGTGTTCAGCCGCGCCGACCTGCTCGATCGGGTCTTCGGTGAAGCGGAGTCGGAAACGGTCGTGGACACCTATGTGCACTACTGCCGGCGGAAGCTGGGGCGTGGCGTGATCAGCACGGTACGCGGGCTCGGTTACCGGTTGGGGAAGTCATGAGCGGACGGCCGATCGGTGACGAGGTGCTGGTCCGGCGCGCTGCCCGCGGTGTCGCCGTACAGGCCGCGGCGTTGGTCGCGGTGGCGATGCTGCTGTTGATCGCGCTGGTCACGCTGGTGTTCGTCCGCGGGCAGACGGGTGCGGCCGACGATCTGCTCCGGTCCGCGATCGCCACCGCGGACGACGTCGGGGATCCACCTGCAGGCACCTGGCTGGTGATGACCGGTCCGTCGGGCGCGGTCGCGTCGCCGGGGCTGCCGGACGAGCTTCTGCCCGAGCTCGCGTCGCTGCGGGCGCGAGCCACCAGCCAGGTTCAGTTCATCACGGTGGAGAACGAGGAAGGCGAGTACCGCCTCGCCACCGGTCTCACCAACGGCAAGCCGGTGCAGGCGGTCCTGAATCTGGCAACGGCTCACAAGGAGCGGACCCGTCTGCTGCAGGCGACCGGTTTCGCAGCGGTGCTTGGTCTGCTGCTGGCCGGACTGCTCGGCGTTCTGATCGGACGACGTGCGGTGCGGCCACTCGCGCAGGCCTTGACGCTGCAGCGTGCGTTCGTCGCCGACGCCGGTCATGAGCTGCGTACGCCGTTGACGCTGCTGAGCACGCGAGCGCAGGTGCTGGGGCGGGCGCTGCGCCGCAGCGGTGCGAGCGCGGAGGTGCTGGACGATGCCGACGGCGTGGTCGACGACACCCGCCGGTTGGCCGAGGTGGTCGACGACCTGCTGGCTGCGGCGGACCCGCGGAGCGCCGCGGAGTACGAGCCGGTTGACCTGGTCGATGTTGCGCGGGGCGTGGCAGACACCGCGGGGGCGCACGCCGAGGAGGCCGGCGTACGGCTGGGTTGGGAGAGTGATCGTGACTCTGCGCCTGCGGTGGGATCACCCAGCGCGATCAGACGTGCCACGATCGCCCTCGTCGACAATGCGATCGACCACACGCCACGCGACGGCGAGGTGCGGATCACCGTACGGCGGCAGCGTCGCGAGGTGATCCTCGCGGTCAGTGACACGGGTCCCGGGATCGGCCCGGAGGCGGCGCAGAGGGTCCTCCGAAGGTTCGACTCGGGCGGCCATCGCGCCGGCCGGGCGCACTACGGCCTCGGGTTGGCGCTCGCACACGACGTGGCGAACCGGCTCGGCGGTCAGCTCCGGCTGGCGCCGACCGAGGTCGGGGCGACGTTCGAGCTCGTGCTGCCCGCGTTCGAGGATGCCGGTCCAAGGAACGGCTAAGAATCGGCGTTCATCGTCGGAGCATGACGTACCGCGATTCCGCGCAGGCCGTGAACCGGCCGCAGATCGCGCATGCCCGCCGCCGGCCGCGCCGTACGCCGTCCTGGTGGCGCGACGTCGCCGGAGTGCTCTGCTGGGCGAGCGTGTTGGTCGTGATCGCGCTGTGGGTGTCAGGACGCGGCCTGCAGTTGCTCGCGAGCGGACCGGCAGATCTGTTCACGTCGCTCGGCAGGCTGTCCGGACTGGTCGCGGCTGACCTCTTGCTGGTGCAGGTGTTCCTGATGGCGAGAGTGCCGATGATCGAGCGGAGCTACGGTCAGGACGAGTTGGCGCGCCGCCATCGGCTGGTCGGTTTCTGGTCGTTCAACCTCCTGCTGGTGCACATCGCGTTGATCCTCATCGGGTACACACTGCGCGATCACGACAATCTGGTGCGGGAGACCTGGGACGTTGTCACGACGTACGGCGGGATGCTGCTGGCGGCCGCGGCGAGCGTGGCGCTGACGTTGGTCGTCGTGACGTCGCTCCGGGCGACGCGGAAGGCCTTGCGGTACGAGTCGTGGCACCTGCTGCACCTGTACGCCTACATCGGGGTCGGGCTGTCCATACCGCACGAGATCTGGACCGGTGCGGACTTCACGTCCTCGCGGGTGGCGCGCCTGTACTGGTGGTCGGCGTACGGCGTGGCGCTCGGCGCGATCGTGCTGTTCCGATTCGCCTTGCCGTTGTGGCGGACGTTGCGGCACGGGCTGACCGTGCGCGAGGTGGTCCACGAGGCGCCTGGTGTGGTGACGGTGCTGCTCGGCGGGCGTGGGCTGCACCGGATGCCGGTCCGGGCTGGGCAGTACTTCGTCTTCCGGTTCCTCGACGGTCCGGGATGGTCACGGGGCAACCCGTACTCGTTGTCGGCGTCCCCGGCGCCGGACCGGCTCCGGGTGACCGCGAAGGCGGCGGGCGATGGCAGCAGCCGCCTGGCGCGGTTGCGGCCCGGCACACGGGTCGCTGTTGAGGGGCCGTACGGCCGGCTGACCGCGGAGCGTCGGGTCACCGACCGGGTGGCGATGTTTGCCTGCGGCATCGGTATCACTCCGCTGCGGGCTCTGCTGGAGGAGCTGGACTATCGGCCGGGCGATGCGGTCCTCGTCTACCGCGCACACAGTCCAGAGGACCTGGTGTTCCGCGACGAGCTGGAACAGCTCGCGGTGCGACGCGGGATCACCTTGCGGTATGTGCTCGGGCCCCGGCAGCGGAAGCGGGTGTCGTGGCTTCCGGAGAGTGCGAAGGCGTGGTCCGACGCGGATGCGATGTGGGATCTCGTGCCTGGGATCGAGCGGTACGACGTCTATGTCTGCGGTCCGGACCAGTGGATGGACGCAGTGTGTGCGGCTGCTCTCGAGCTCGGGCTGCCGGCGAATCAGCTGCATCAGGAGCGGTTCTCGTGGTGAAGGGAGTGCGTGCGTGAGGCGTGGGATCAAGCTGCTGATGACGGTGGCGACCACGGCGGTGGTCGCCGTCGCGTTCCGGGCGAGCGTCCAGCCCCAACACTCAGTCGGTGGATCAGCCGCAGTCGTCAGCTCCTCGCCACCTGGACGGACCGTCGGCCGTGTATCGCCGCCGTCCAGCAGAGGCCGGGCACGAACCCCTGCGCCGCGACCGAAGCCGACTACCCGCACGTCGACTCCGCAACCGACGACACCTGCTGCCACGTCGGTTGTCGTGGCAGGCGGCGTTGTCGACACGCAGTACGGGCCGGTGCAGGTCGGGATCACTGTGCGCGGCGGGCGGATCAGCAAGGTCCACACGCTGCAACATCCGAGCGGTGACGGGCAGACGGACCAGATCAACGGTTACGCCGTACCGCAGCTCAACCAGGAGACGATGGCCGCACAGAGCGCACAGATCGACACGGTGTCGGGAGCAACCTTCACCTCGGAGGGGTATCGCCAATCGCTGCAGTCGGCGCTGGACGCCGCGCACAAGGCGGGGGCGCGATGACGGCGCACTCGGAGCGGCTTCGGCGCAATCTCCTGGTCGGCGGAAGCACCGGCGTACTGCTCGTCGTGCTCTTCCTGTTTCCGACGAGCCGGAACCACGTCTCCAGCCGGCCTGTTGCGACGGCGACGCCAGGCGTTGTCAGCACGCCATCGGGGACCGGCGATCTGACGGCGAACGGTACGTCGGAAGGCACGCGGTACGGGCCGGTGCAGGTGCGGATCACGATCCGGAGCCACCGGCTGGTCGGTGTGAACGCACTGGTGTATCCGTCGTCGGGCGGTCGCGACCGCGAGATCAGCTCGTTCGCGCTGCCGCAGCTGGAGCGGGAGGCGATCTCCGCGCAGAGCGCCCACATCGACACGGTGTCAGGGGCAACGTTCACCTCGGACGGCTACCGCCGCTCGCTGCAGTCCGCCTTGGACGCCGCACATTTCCGGGCCGCGGGCTGAGGCGTTCCAAGAAACCTTACTGATCCGGGACGTCGCCGCGGTGCCCGACTGCCCAGGTTTCCGCTTCGTGTAAAGCCTTCGCGGTCGATTCACCGACAAGCTCGCTCGCCTCGAAGACCTGGACCGGGCCGGATACGTCCACGCGGTCGGTGCGACGCAGCAGTTCGGCGAGGGCGTGGTCGACGCCGCTGAGGTACAGCCGGCCGCCTACCGTGTGCAGGGCGGCGGCGTAGTCGGCGAGAACCTTCACGAAGGTTGCACCGACGGCTGTCCGGCCACGAAGCCGGAGTACGACGGCAGGTGCCTCGGCGCCGGCCGGGTCGGGCAAGTGGACACCGAGAGTGCGGGAACCCGCGTAGAGCAGGCTTCCGTACACGTCGAGCACGATCGTCTGATGGCTCGACAGCACCTCGGGCGCCGGTTGCTCGATCCACCGGCCGTCGCCGGTGGGCTTCAGCTCGACGACCTTGAGATCCATCGCTCCCTGGTTGAGCTGGAGCAGCAGCGACAGCGTCACGCCGATCCCGACGGCGGCGGCGACCGGAAGGAACAGTGTCGCGAGGAAGGTCGAGACGATCGCGATCTGCGACGTCGGGCCGGTGCGCAGGATCGTCCTCAGTTCGCCCGGCCGGAGCGAACCTGCGGCCGCGAAGACGAGTACTGCGGCCAGGGTCGGCATCGCGACAAGGCCGACCACGCCGGAGAAGGCCGCGAGGATGACCAGCATCCACAGTCCCGAAAAGATCGCGGCCCATCTGGTGCGGCCGCCGACTGCTTGGTTGAGAGCGGTCTGGCCGACGGACCCGCCGACCGGTTGACCGCGGAAGAAGCCGGCCGCGAGGTTACCGACGCCCTGGGCGATGAAGTCCTGGTTCGCGTTCGAGACGGTCGCGTCGCGGTTGGGTGCGGCTTCGGCGACCCCGCTGCCCTGGACGAGAACGATGGCCGCAACGGCCAGGGCCCCGGTCACCAGTGAGAACGACAACAGGCTGAGGCCCGGCAGGTGCGGCAGCGGAACACCGCTCGGAATCTGCCCGACGTCCTCCACCCGTGCCACCGAATCGCTGCCGACGATCATCACGATCGCGGTCGGGACAACCAGCGCGACCAGTGCGCTCACCGCTCGCAGCCTCGTCCGGGACAGGCCGACGAGGATTCCGAGGGCCGTCAGCCCGGCCAGCAGTGACGTGATGTCGATCCGCGACGGATGGAGTACGACGTACAGCGCCTTGGCCAGCGCGAATCCGCCACTGGCCTCCGCGCCGGTGAGGTCGGGGATCTGGCCGAAGAAGATGTTGGCCGAGATCCCGGTCAGGAAGCCGATCATGACCGAGTGCGACACGAATCGCGTGTAGCGCCCCAGCCGTGCGATCCCCGCCACGACCATCGCCACGCCAGCGATGATCGTCAACAGGATCAGGGCATCCGGCCGGTCTGCGGGGTCGACACCTTCCAGTGCCGACCCGGCCGCCAGCGATGCCGCGGTGGTCGTGGTGATCACCATCAGCCGGGTGCTCGACGTCAGCCCGCCCGCGACCGGACCGGCGAAACTCGCATACAGGCCGTGGATCGGGTTCACCCCGACGAGTACCGCGCATGCCATCCCGTCCGGCACGCTGCCGATCGCGCCCGGCAGACCGGCGACCACATCGGCACGCAGGTCCGGCCGCTCCGACCGCAGGTAACGGAGTACGGGATGTGCGACCACGTCGGGGTGCCTCCTTCACAAGGCCCGTCCCGGCGCGGTCCGTCGTTGCCGCGTCCGCTCCGGAGGACTCTGCTGACGAGCACTCCGCACGCCAAGACTGGTTGTCGAGCGTAGGGACCGGCGACCTCCGGGGCCTCATCCCAGCGGGACGAGCCCGGCGGGCGGGACGAGTTCGTCCACCAGGGATGAGGCGCAGGCGTCCGGGCGGATCTAGCGTTGACAATGCAGGCGGAGCGTGCGATCACGGACGGGGCATCGATCCGCACTCTGACCGTCGCCGGCTCTTGACGTCATCCTCTGAGGGGCGGATGGCGCCAAGAGCCGAAACCAGGTGGGGACAGCACGCTCGCGCGCGTACTGGAAGTCCTACTCCGGAGCGAGGTCCTCGGCCTGAGGCGGATCATCGATCGCCGCGCGGCGCGCGGCTGCCCTGTCGAGGATCTCAGCGGCTACGGCGTCGGCCGAGCGGCCGAGGTACTCCGCCAGCACGAACAGCAGCGTGCGTGCCTCGCTCGGCTCGATGTGGTGTTGCTCGGCCAGTACACCGACGGCCCGTTCTCTGAGCGCGGCAGCCTCCGCGCTGTCGATCAGTGAAGGATCGACCTCATCACCGGGCTCGGAGCCCACGATTTCAAGCCTTCTGACTCTCCGCGTCCCCGCGGCATTCCCGGAACTGAACGGGACCACCGTACCCCTAAACGGTGAACCCGATGTCGGACGGTGTTGCCAGCCGTGCCCCGCCGTCATGGCTGGTCACTTCGGAAGGGTGTCGGAGGTTGCGCAGAGTTCTGGGCGGGGCGTCGGGATCGGGGGCCGGCGCTCTGGTCTTCGTCAGCCTGTTCGAGGTGGACGTAGCGGCGTCCGAGCGGACCGGCCGTGACGCCGTGGAGGACCACACTCACGAACACCGTCAGCGCGACGACCGCGACGGCTCGCTCGACCACCGGGATGTCGCCGAGCTGCTCGATCGCCAGCAGGGCGAACACGACCGATGCCAGACCGCGCGGGCCGAACCACCCCATGAACACAACGGTTCTGCGGTCGAGGCCCGTTCCGATCAGCGACAGGGCGACCGGAACCATGCGGACGACGGTCAGACTCAGTACGGCGTACGCGAGGAGCGTCAGGTCGAAGTTGTGAAGGGCGATCGGCACCAGCGCGGCTCCGAAGAGGAACCAGGCGGCGAGTGCCAGGACCTCACCGAGCAGCTCCGGTAGCTCGACGGCGGTGTCCGCGTCGACAACTTCCTGGTCCAGTGCGGCCCTGAAGGCGATGCCGGCGACGAACGCCGCGATGAAGCCGTTGCCGCTGAACGCGACGGCGAGCGCGAAGCTGCTGAGGGCAGCCGCGAGTGTGCCGAGCCGCCGTGCGCCCGTACTCATCCAATGGCGCCGGGAGCCGACCGTCAGGAGCCAGGCGCTTCCTGCCCCGATCACCAGGCCGACGAGGAGACCGACGGCCAGTTCGAGCAACGCTCCGCCGCCGTGGTCGGCGACGCCGTCGTGACCCGCTATCCCGAGTTGGCCCGCGGCGACAGCCAGCGTGAACGTGACGACAGGTGTGACGATGCCGTCGTTGAGACCACTTTCCACATTGAGTGCGCGACGCAGGCGCAAGGGGATCCGGCGATCGTTGATCACCTGGGCGCTGAGTGCAGCGTCAGTCGGCGCCAGCGTGGCGCCCACGAAGCCTGCAAGCGCCCAGGTGAAATCGTCGAAGAGCCAGGCGGCCAGCAGAGAGCCCAGGATCACGGACAGCGGGAGGCCGAACGCCAGCAGACGACCGGGCAGACGAAGATCTCGCTTCAGTCTTGACACGTTGACTCTGGCAGCGTCCGAGAACAACAGCAGCGCCAGCGTCAGTTCCGCGATCAAGTGGATGGACGGCGCCTTGACGTCCACTGAGAGAAGGCCGCTGTCAGGACTCCCCAGTGCGTAGCCGGCGACGGTGAACACGAGCGGGCCGGTGATGTTCAGGCGGGCCAGGAGATCCGACGTCACTGCCCAGACAAGGACGAGGAGCGCGAGGGCCGCGAAGGTGGCCTCTGTCACCTCTCACCTCCGGGGACCGGCGGACCCTTTCAAGCTAGTGCGGCGGCTTCTCCCGCAGCTTCATCCCAGCAGGATGACGGCGCGGAGGCTGCCCTGCTCGTCAGGTCTCCGGGCGTTGGGGCAGCAGTCCGAGGTCCCATGCTCGCCGTACTGCCTCATTGCGCCGGGAGGCGCTCAGCTTGCGCAGGATGCTCCGCACGTGGCTGCGGACCGTGTTGACCGAGACGTGCATGGTGTTGGCGATCTCTTCGGTCGTCAGCAGTTCGGCGAGGTACTCCAGCACCTCGTGTTCCTTGCTGCTCAAGGTGACTGTGACTACCAGTTCGTAGCGTCTCCGCCGATTCGCCTGATCCGCCGCGCGGTCGTGCTCCGATGCCGGCGGCCGGAGCCAGGCGTGACGCCGCATCAGTTCGCCGGTCGGCTGGAGCAACTTTCGCAGTCGTGGCGGCGCGTCCGAGAACGGACGGCGGAGCTGCTCGGGCGCGGCGAGCCTCAAGGCGTGCTCCACCTGGAGGCCGCTCCTGCCGGAGTCACCGGCCCGGATCGACTCCGCGGCTTGAACCAGCCACCGGTCGATCTGCGTCGCCAGGGATGTGGCCCGCTGCCTGAGCTGGGACGGCAGGGGAGGCCCCTGCCCACCGGCCTCGGTCGCCGCCCGCCGCAGTACCAGGATCGATTCGACCTGGGTGCGGCCAGGAGAGTCCTCGATCACGGCGATTGCCTCATGTGGCAGGTGCTGAGCGACGAGAATCTTCGCCTCGTCCACGACGAGCAACTGGCCGAGCCAGTCGTCGATCCCCAGGCCGTAGCTGTCGGCGGCCGCCCTGAGCTCGGCCTGGGCCAGCTCGGCGTCCCCTTCGGAACGGAGCACTCGTGCGCGGACCAAAGCCTCGAAGACGGCCAGAACCCGCGCATCGAACGTCGGTTCGGCATTCCGGGCGCGATGCACCAGTTCCCGGGCTGACGTGACGTCGCCCCGGTCGGCACTCACCCAGGCCTGGGCCACGATCGCCGACTGCGGCTCATCCAGGTGACCATCGGACTCGGCCAGCGTGGTCGCCTGCAGTGCGAGCTCGCCGGCCCGACCCAGATGTCCCCACACCGCCTCCACCAGCGCGGCCATCCCCAGGACGTCCGCGAGGGCCTCGTGCAGACCGGCGTCGTCGGCGATCGCGATCGCCTCGGAGAACGCCTCGGAGGCTCCGCGGAGATCCCCTCGCTGCAGGAGTGTCCGGCCGTTGCATCCGGCAACGAGTATCTTCACCTCCGGATGCGGGGTCGATTCCACCGATGCCGCCGTCACGGCCTCCTCGGCGGCGAGCGTGGCGTCCAGCGCCGTCGTGACGTCCGCCTCGAGACTTGTACAGATCGCGTGCAGCACTGTGATCGCCAGATCATAGAAGTTGGTCCGACGCGGGACGTCTTGGTCCAGGCTGGTCCGGGCCTTGTTCAGTTCCGCGGCGCACAGGTCGACATCGAACTCGGCGAGTGCCCGGGCGGCCCGGACGACCGCAGGACCCGCTCCGTCCAGGTGGTCCGGAAGGTCGGCGACCAAGCTCGTCAGTAGCTCACGTCGCCGGCCGACAAGTAGCTTCGCGAAGTCGAGGTCTTCCACCAGATACTGCGACGCTTCGCCCCATTCCCCGGCCGTGATGGCGTGGCGGACCGCTGTGAGCCGGTGCCCGTTCTGCGCGAACCAACCGGCGGCGGTCCGGTGAAGCTCCAGGACCAGATCCGGTCGCTCGAACATCAGCTGCGCCCGGAGGAACTCTCGGAACAGTGACTGGTAGCTGTAACAGTCGTCGGTCCCGGGAACCGGCTGGATGAACGCGTTCCCGTGCGACATGAACTCCAACGACCGCCGGTCGCACACTCGACCGGTCAATGCCTCGGCCAGCGCGGGCCAGAGCTTGTCAACGATGCAGGTCCGGAGCAGGAAGTCCCGCTGCATCGGGGGCTGCGCTTGCAGTACCTCGGTCATCAGGAATGCCGACACGTTCCCGACATCCCCACGAAACCCGGCAATGGCCTGGGCGGTGTCGGCCGTTCCGGCCAGGTTCATCGCCGCGAATGCCAGACCCGCCGGCCAGCCGTCCGTCCTGGCCCAGAGTTCTGCCACCTCGGTCGGCGCCAGATCAAGGTTCTCCTGCCGCATCAGACGGGCCGTCTCCTCCGTCGTGAAGGCGAGGTCGGCCGCACGAATCTCTGTCAAGGTCTCCGCGAGCCGATAACTGTGGAGAGGCAGCAGTGGGTCCGTGCGGGTCAACAGGACGATCCTTACCCTTGCGGCGTCGTCGCGGATGATGCGGTCGAGGCTCTTCCCGAGCTCAGGCGTGACAGTGAGGTCGCCGCAGTCGACCACGAGGACCAGCGCAGGATCTTCGGCGAGGGCGGCACCGCTGCGATGGAGACCGTCGAGTACTGACTGCATCGAGGCGGTGGACTGTTCGTCGGCGGCGTCCACAGCTAGGTGCCTGACCGGCCCGGGCCAGATGCCGAGTGCCTCCCACGAGAGCAGGAGCATCGTCTTTCCGAAGCCCGCGGGCGCGCTGACAAGCGTCAGTGGTCGCCGTACTCCTTGGCTCACCAAGTCCAGAAGACGCTGACGCGCGACCGTCCTCGAGAGCATCGCCGATGGTCCCGCAACGGGCATCTGCCCGTGCTCGCGCATCGGGGTCCAGCGATGTCCACGCCCCTCGTCCGCCTGCTGCCCCCCCGACATATCCCCTCCCGGCGATTGGCACTAGGACCGTTCGACGAGACGGTGAGCGGTGATTTCACCGCGGATTCAAGGTAGCGACGTCACCGAATCGTCGGATCTGCCCATGCTGCCCCAGGACCGACGGCGGTAGCTCACCCCGCGAGGATGAGGCGTGCCTCATCGTTCCCGGGTCCGGACCCACAACCGCTTGCGGTCGCGAGCCGCGGAGCCGTTCTCACCCCGGCAGGAGGAGGCCAGGACAGGCCGGTCCGTGCATGCTGACGCTCTGAGCTCGGTGGCGAAAGAAGCGATCGAGAACCGGGGCAAAGGACTGGGAACGTGAGCGACATGATGCGGTCTTCCGGCGCCGATGGATCCGATCCCAGCACAGTCCGCGGCCGCGGCCGAACTGTCCGGACGTGGTGCGTCGACCTGGCCGTCACAGCCGGACTCGTCTGTGCGATTGCCAGCTGGGGACTGGGGCGCGTGATCATCAGTGTGGTCGTTGTCGCGATGGTGACAGCAGTCGTCGCGTCGTCCACCTGGGAAGGGCACGGGCGGCCCGCGGTGTTCAGGGTCGTTCGGATCACACTCGCCATCGCGTTGATCATGCCGGCCGCCGTCGGCCTGATCGCCGTCCTCGGCTTCGCCGGCGTCTTGATCGTGGTGATACTGACGGTCACCACGCCGGCGCTCACCGCCCGCTTCCGGGTGCGACGGCGCGTGCACGGGGATACTCCTGTCGTACCGCCGGAGCCGGCGACACTCCGCGACCCCGCGCAGTCGGTCGCCGACGATCCTGCGGCCGCCCCGCCGCGAGAGCTCAGTTCCCTCCACGACATCGAGTTGTGCCTGCTGTGGCGCCGGAGCTTCCTGCTGCTGGAGACTGCCCCGACAGCTGCGGTGCGCGTGTCCGTCGTCGAACAGCGGCAGCGGTACCTCGACGAGCTCCATCGCAGGTCCCCGGAGGGATTCGCGGCCTGGCTCGCCTCCGGCGCACGAGCGTCCGGCAACCCGTTCCCGTACGTCGACGACCCCCGGCGCCGAGCAGGCTGAGTCAACGACGCAGGCCGGGCCGCCCCGGCCGCAGGCGCGCAGTGAACCGGCCCGCTCGTGGATCGTGAGCGGGCCGGTGCCGTTTCCGGGTGGCTGCAGAGCGCTTGGCGTTCCTCACCGCCCGTCAGAGGGCGGAATCGCGGACATCGCGTCCGTGCACGGCCAGCGCCCAGATGACGAAGATGTCGATGGCGATGATCGTCAGTGCCCAGAACGGGTAGTACGGGATGAAGGTGAAGTTGGCCAGTGCGCTCAGCCCCGCCAGGGCGATTCCCACCACCCGAGCCCAGGTCTGGCCCGCCATGACCGCGAAACCTGCGACCATCACCAGGATGCCGCCCAGCAGCTGGATCCAGCCCCACGCGGTGGCGTCGAACTGGAACAGGTAGTTACGGGTGGCCAGGTAGAACTCGTTCTCGAAGAGCGCCACCAGGCCGGTAAAAGCCTGGAAGCCTCCTGACAGGACCATCATGACGCCGGCGAACAGGATGAACCCGACTGCCCAGCCGCTGACCTCGTGTTCCTCGCCCGCGCTTTCGTAATGCGATGCTGCTGCCCCTTGTGCCACTGTCATTCACTCCCGTGATCGGACCGTTCCGCCGCAGCGGAGGATGAGACCAGGCTGGCCAATCGCCCGGGGCGCGGCATCATCCGCAGGGGACGAGCCGTAGGCCCTGGTCAGATCTGGACGCTGACCGGGAAGGTGGCGATCCAGGCGATGGTGATGACGAAGACGAGGCAGCCGATCCCGACGAGAATCCAGCGCAGGCGGCGGCCGGCGATCTTGGTGCTCATCCCGGCGAAGACCAGGACGACGGCATACAGAACGACGGTGAGCACGTAGTTGCTGGCCGTCTGGAGGTCGCGGAGCACCTGGGCCGTGGCGGCGTCGGCGGCCGCGTCGAGCCGTTCGGCCTCCTGCCTCGACGCGAGCTGGTACTGCGGCATGGCGAAGGGCGTCGGCGGCGCATCCGGGTTCGTGGACGGCCGGGTCGCCATCCAGGCGTTGAACGCGGGCCGGAACTCGGCGCGGAAACGGTGGGCGTAGAAATCGGCCACATCGGCCTCACCTCGGCGATCGGCGTCCGCCCAGGCGATGAATGTGGCAACGTCCACCTGGCTCTGGGACTGGGCCTGTCCTTGGGCGCGGGCAGCGTCGATCCTGATCGCGTTCATCCGGCCGGCGGCCTTGGCCTGCTCACCGTTCCACCTGGTGGCCTGGTAGCTGCTCCAGGAGGTGCCGAGCGCGGCGAGCACCAGCAGGACGGTGACGAGCACCTCCTGCCAGGTGCGCCCGTGCGCGGGCCACTCGTCAGCGCCGGCTGCCGTCATCCGCACACGGAAGGGTCGTGTCAAGCCCGAGCAGCTTGACCTGCGAGTCGATCAGGCCAATCGTCCGCTCCATCGCCGTCGGCTGCAGCCTGCCCACGCCCTCGCCGTGCGGATGGTCGAAGAACACGAGCAGGAACAGCAGCAGGGTGATGACCACCGTCACGCTGCCCATCAGGACGCCCTGGGTGAGCGCGCGCTCGCGTGGGTCGGCGAAGAACAGCAGGTACACGAAGATCACCACGGAGATCACCGCCAGGACCAGCCACACCGGCGTCGGGATGATCCCCTCCGCCCCGTGCACCCTGTCGATGCGCGCCTGTTCGCGATCGGCGGTCTGGTCCATCCACCGGTCGTACGCCGACTGCTCGGTCGGAGTTTTCGGATCGACGGTCGAGATCGTCCGGAACATCTGCACGCCCCACGGGTTGACGGAGTTGCCCAACGTGCCGGTGTTCAACGCGTTCCACTCGACCCCGGCCACGGACCGTGCGTAGCAGCTCAGCTCACCGGTGAGCTCCGCACGGGTCTTGCCAGGCATGAACTGTGCCGTCTGAAGCTGCTGCGCCACGATCGTCGCCTCCGACTCGGCGCCCGCTCGCGACTGGTCGTACGACGTGAACGACAAGAAGATGATGAAACCGAGCAGCACGGAGAACCCGGTGGCCAGCACGCCGAAGACACCCGAAGCGCGGTCACCGTCACTGAAGTAGCTGCCCTCGGGCGCCCGCCTGCGCACGAGAAGCATTGCAGTGACGGTGACCGCGGTCGAGACGACCATGACCACGGCGGCCCAGACGATGTTCATGTCCGCCTGCCTGCCGCCGCTGTCACAGCCGGCTAGTTCGCGGTTCCGGCAACTGCTTCGGCCGGTGGGACGGGACGGGAGGGGGTCGCTGCCCGGCCGGCGCCGACGAGGAGCTGCACGATGATCAGCAACAGAGCCACGAGCGCGAGCGACCAGAACAGCCTGCCCTGCGAGATGTTGTTGCCCCAGAGCAGGACGACGGCGCCCAGCAGGCCGATGACCACGCGCAACCAGCGGGCGTTGCCCGCAACCCATCGGCCGGCGGTGCCGACCGGGCCGTTGGCCAGGGCCGCGCCGATACCTTCCAAACCATCGCGGACCGCTGCGCGTACGGCGGTGCCGGACTTGTTGGGCCCCGCGAACCAGCCGATGACCACGATCGCCAGGCCCAGCCGGAAGAAGACCTGCCGGCCACGCTCGAGGTAGGACAGCAGCGTGTCGTAGAAGACCGCGCTCGCCGGACCGAACGTCGTACCCGACAGTGCGTCGATGAACAGCTGCCGGCCGATGGCCAGCGCCAGCGCGATCAACAGCGCGTTCGCCGCCAGTAAAGCCCCGATGATCACCGCCGTCCGGGGGCGGCGGAGCGAGAGCACCAGAGCCAGCAGATAGAGCGCGGCCACCACCACGATCAGCCACTGCGCCACCGGGTTCGCGAACGCATAGATCGTTCGCATCTGCTTCACCTGGGGCGCTTCCACCAACACGATCTGCTTGTCGACGTCGGGGACAGGCACGTTCTTCAGGATGGTCAGGCCCCGATCGACCAGGCGTTGCTTGACCTGGTCGATGACCTGGGAGACATCGAGCACGATCTGTTCACCCTGCAGCGAGACGGCTCCGGTCTGCTGTCCCTTCAGCACGCGCTGGAGGGACTGCTGGGCCCTGGTGTTGGCTGCCGTCCAGAGGTCGGCGAACTGGTCCGACGCGAGGAACTCCCGGACCTGGCGGTCGATCAGGCTGTTGATCGCGCCGGACAACGGCCCGACCAGTCGCTGCAGACGCGGCCGGTCGGTGATGACACCGGAGAACACGTCGTTGAGGAGCGCCTCGATGTCGACCTGTGCCTGGATCGCGTCGGTGACCTTCGTGGCGATGGCGTCCTGCACCTCCGGCGATGCCACCAGCGGGGCCACGGTGTCGACGTACCGCGTGGTGTCGTTCAGCGTTCGCTGTCCCCAGTACGCGACCGCCGCCGGTGTGGTCAGCAATGCCGCCAGCACCAAGCAGACGATCACCGCGGCCGAACGCCCCTTGGAAGGCCGCCTCCCCTCAGGCGTCCGGGCGGGCTCGCTGTTTTCTGCACGACCGGACAGCGTGGGGTCTGGAACAGCCATGCCGTGCCTCCTCGCCGGTCGGGCTAGGGGATCGATCGTCGCCGCCGCGGGCGAACGGAACCTCACCCCGCGCGGATGAACCTCGACATCAGGCCTGGACGCCGCCCGGGTAGCCGGGCGCCTGGCGGCGCTGGGTCCAGCCGGCGCCCCAGTGGATGACGTCGAGGAGCCCGGCGAAGACGACCCAGAACCAGTCGGAGCCGTGCAGGCCGCCGCCGGTGTAGAGGATGACGTACATGAGCGTCGCGAAGGGCAGGAAGATGATGCCGAGCAACGGCCAGAACCAGGTGTCGAACGCGGCGTCCACCAGTTTGGGGCGCGCCACCCAGACGAACAACAGCCCCAGACGCGGAAAGACCCCGGCGAACAAGGCGAAGAAGCACCCCATGTCGTTCCTCTCACGCTCCTGGCCGCCCTGCCCGGGGGGCGACAGCCGACTTGGATCGTTCCGCGAGGGCCGCTGGTGAGCATCATCCGCGCGGGGTGAACCGGCCCGGGCGCACGCCGCCGGGGGACCTAGTCCGCCCGGGGTGAGGCTTTCCACCCGGGGCCGACGCGATGGTGAGGGCGAGAAGTACGTCGGACCGCGCGGTCGCGGTCGCCCGATCCAGAGGAGAGACCCGTGGGATCTGACAGCAAGGCTCCAGTCGATCTGTACATCGCCGTGTATCCGGACGCCGGTGCGGCGGCAGGTGACTGGGACGCGATCAAGCAAGCCGCTTCGGACGATGTGATCAAGGTCGACGGGCTGGTCCTGGTCAGCCGCGACTCCGACGGCAAGATCCACGTCGACGACGATTTCCACACGGCCCGGAAGGGCGCGTTGCTGGGTGCCGCCGGGGGAGCCCTGATCGGGCTGATCTTCCCACCCAGCCTGCTGGCGGGTGCGGCGGTGGGCGCGGGTGCGGGACTCGGTCTCGGCGGCCTGAAATCCCACCGCGAGAAGAAGGAGATCAAGGCCGACGTCGAAGACACCCTGCCGCCCAACAGTTCGGGAATCGTGGCGCTGTTCGAGCAGACGTGGGTCACGGACGTCGACAAGGCCCTGTCGCACGCCGGCAAGATCAGCAAGCATGAGGTGGACGCGGACAGTGCCGCGGAGGTCAAGGCGGAGGCCGACAAGGCCACCTCGTAGTCCGGCACGCGGACGGTCGGCCATCAGCCACAAGGAGCCACGAGGAGCCAGAGGAGCACCGCCATGAAGGACTACCCGTTGATCGCGGACCACGGTTTGATCGGGGATCTACAGACCGCGGCCCTGGTCAGCACGGACGGCTCGATCGACTGGTTCTGCGCACCCCGCTTCGACTCGCCCAGCGTGTTCGGGGCGCTGCTGGATCACGAGAAGGGCGGCCACCTCCGGATCAGTCCGGCGTACGGCACCTTCGAGACCAAGCAGCTGTACTTCCCCGACACGGCGATCCTCATCACCAGGTTCCTGACCGAGGCCGGTGTCGGTGAGGTGATCGACTTCATGCCGGCGACGAGCAGTACGCACGCCACCGAGAACCACCGGATCGTGCGGCTGCTGCGCTGTGTCCGCGGCCGGATGACGTTCGACATGGAGATCGCGCCGCGGTTCGACTACGGGCGCCGGCCCCATCGCTGGCACGCGACCGAACACGGCGGTGTCTGCACGAGCGAGAGCGGGACGCTGACCTTCCACGTCGTGCGGGAGCCCGACGACGCGCGACTCGTCGAGCCGCGCGTGGGCGACACGGGAGACCTGCAGGTCTCGTTCACCCTCGAGGCCGGGCAGCTGCGCGGGCTGATGCTCGAGACGGCGGCCGACGGGCCGCCCCGGGAGATCCGGGTCGCCGAGGCACGGCAGCTGCTGGACGACACGGCCGCCTTCTGGCGGACCTGGTTGGCGCAGTCCACCTACACAGGTCGTTGGCGCGAGATGCTGCAGCGTTCGGCGATCACGCTGAAGCTGATGACGTACGCACCCAGCGGCGGCCTGGTGGCCGCGCCGACGGCCGCGCTGCCGGAGCAGATCGGCGGCGAGCGCAACTGGGACTACCGCTACACCTGGATCCGGGACGCGTCCTTCTCGATCTACGCCCTGCTGCGGATGGGTTTCACCGAGGAGGCCACCGCCTTCAGCCGCTGGATGCGCGATCGCGTGCAGGAGAAGGCGGGCGGGGCCGGCGGGCCGTTGAACATCATGTACCGCGTCGACGGCTCCTCCGACCTCACCGAGGAGACTCTCGACCACTGGGAGGGGTACCGCGGATCCCGCCCCGTGCACATCGGCAACGGTGCCGCCGGTCAGTTGCAGCTGGACATCTACGGCGAAGCACTGGACAGCATGTACTTCGGCGACCAGCGCGGTCTCACCATGAGCCACGAGGGCTGGGTCGCGGTCCGGGAGCTGCTCGACTGGCTCACCGACAACTGGGACCAGCCCGAGGAGGGCATCTGGGAGACCCGGGGCGGGCGCAAGGACTTCACCTACGGCCGGGTGATGTGCTGGACCGCGTTCGACCGGGCGATCCGGCTCGCCACCAGCCGGTCGCGGCCGGGTCCGCTGGACCGATGGATCCTCGCCCGGGATGCGATCTACGACCAGGTGATGGCCCGTGGATTCGATCCGGAACGTGGCGCCTTCGTCCAGCAGTACGGCAGCAAGGTGCTCGACTCGTCGCTGCTGCGCATGCCGACGGTCGGGTTCGTGGCGCCACAGGATCCGCAGTGGCTGTCGACCCTGCGCGCGATGGACTCCGAACTGGTCACCGACAGCCTCGTCTACCGCTACAACCCCGAGGCGTCGCCGGACGGCCTGCGCGGGTCGGAGGGCACGTTCTCGCTGTGCACGTTCATGTATGTCAACGCGCTCGGCAGGGCCGGCCGGATCGACGACGCACGGCTCACCTTCGAGAAGATGCTCACCTACGCCAATCACCTCGGCCTGTACTCCGAGGAGATCGCCCTTACCGGCGAGCAGATCGGCAACTTCCCCCAGGCGTTCACCCACCTCGCCCTGATCGACGCGGCCATGGCCCTGGACGCCCAGCTGGACCGGAAGCAGCGTCCCTGAACGAGCGCGGATCGCCGGCAAGGAGGCAGGCATGGGCGGAGTACTCGGGGACATCCTTGCCGTCCGCCGCGGGCAGCGCCTCAGCTCTCGCCGGCGAACACCGTTGCCCAGTCGTTCTTGATGCTGACCACCGTCCAGTCCTGGGCCTGGGCCTGGGCGAGCGACGTCTCGGCCCCGGCGGTGTAGCTGAACTCGCGGTCCGCGTCGTCGTGCAGGATCAGCAACCGGAGCGCCGGACGCGACGGGCGCCCGGCGTACCCGAGCATCGGGATGTCGCCGTTGGAGTTGCCGGCGGCAACGACCGGTCGCCGGCCGGTCCGGCTCCAGATGCGTACCGGCTTCATCGGGCCGTCGTCGAAGCCGTCGAGTTTCGCCTGGTAGACGACCGAGCCTCCGGTGTCGTCATCGCGGTACCGGAGCCCGGCCGAGCTGCCGATGATGCGCTCGGGCGGGATGCCGTAGACCTCCTCGGTGATCGGCCGCATGAAGTCGCGGTCGCCTCCGGACGCGATGTAGATCGTGAAGCCGTGGGCCTCCAGGTAGCGCAACAGTTCGATCATCGGCAGGTAGGTGCAGTCCCGGTGCAGCCGCCCCAGGGTCGGGTGTGGCGTCGTCCGGAGGAAGCGCTCGGCGATCTCGGCGTAGGTGTCGACACTCATGTCGGCGAACGCCTGGAGGACGCCGTCCAGGAGCACCGTCAGCCCGCTGTCGTCACCCTGGTAGTGCTTGGTGATCGCATAGCCTAGCCAGGCGTAGTCCTTGTCCCGGGCGGCCTGCCACGGCTGATGTGCGCGCAGACTCAAATCCTGTTCGGCTCTCTCGGCGAGCTGCTGCAGGACGAAGCCGAGCTCGACCGGCATCGGCTTCTCGCACCACAGCGTCCCGTCGTTGTCGAACACCGCGATCCGCTCGGAGGGCGGGACGTGCTGCGCCCCGCTCTCCTGCACGGCTCGGTCGACGTACTCCACGATCGCCTGTTTCGGGGGTGCCGATCGGGCACCAGACCGAGCTTCTTCTGGCGGGCCAGGGTCTCTTCCCGCATCGCCTCGTACCCCTGGTCGAAACGGCCGGCGAACTTTCGATCCACTCCTTCGGCGCGTGGTGCAGCGCGTGACAGGCACCGGGTGCGTAGTACAGGAGGAACGGCTTCTCCGGAGCGATCGCCTTGGCGTCCTTGATGAACTGCACAGGCATGACGTCCTCCATCCTCGATGTCAGGCCAGGTTCGATGACGCGTGATCCGGAATCGTCACCCTCGAAGGATGATCCGGCTCACCGACGCGAACCCTCGCCGCCGGCCTCCGGCTGAGGAGTGCGCCAGGTGGCGCCTGTCTGCCGGATGTACTCCGCGACCGCCGCGTCGAGCGTCGGCAGGAAGTGTGCCGGGTTGATCGTGCGGGTGAGTTCGTACCGCTCGATCTTCGAGCGGACCGGATCCTTCATCTCCGCGAAGACCAGGGACACACCGCGCTCGTTGAGCCAGGCATCCAGCTCCTGCAACATGTCGGAGGCCGTGGTGTCGATGTCGGTGATCGGCTCGGCGGCCACGATGATCCACCGGACGTCGGGATCGTCCGTGGCGATCTCCCGCATCTTCTCACCGAACATCCGCGCGTTCGCGAAGATCAGCGGTGCGTCGAAACGGTAGACGACCAGACCGCGGAGGAGTTCGGCGTCGGGATAGCTCCTGGTGTCGTGCAGGCCCGCGATTCCCGCTACCCGGCCGAGCTCGGCCTGGTGCGGCCACCAGGCGCGGCGGAAGACGTTCAGGATGGACAGGCCGACGGCGATCAGAATGCCGGGCAGGACGCCCAGCAGGGCAACGCCGAGCAGCGCGACGATCGACAGCCCGAACTCGGTCCGCCGCTGATGCCACAGCCGGCGCGTCCCGGCGATATCGGCCAGCGACAGCGCAGCGGCGATGACGATCGCGCCCAGGGTCGGCTGCGGTACGTACTGCATCAGGGAGGTGGCGACGACCAGGACCACGGTGATCGTCGCGGCGCCGACGATGCCGGTCACCTGGGACCGGGAACCGGCCTGCTCGGCGACGGCCGTGCGGGACCCGCTGGTGCTGACCGGGAAGCCCTGGAAGAACCCGGCCGCGATGTTGGCGGCGCCGATGCCGACCATCTCCTGGTTCCCGCGAACCTGGTCGCCCCTGCGAGCGGCGAACGCCGATGCTGTCGACATCGTGTCCGCGAGTGCGACGACGGCGATGGCCAGCGCCCCGATGAACAGCGGCGGCAGATCGCCCCAGCCGACGCCCGGGACAGTGAACGGTGGGAAGCCCTGGGGGAGCTTGCCGACCGTGTCGACGTCGTGGGACTGCAGGTCGAACGCGCTGACCACGATGGAGGCGAGCACCACGATGATCAGGACGCTCGGCAGCTTGGGCAGCAACCGGTTCAGCAGCAGGATGCCGACGAGCGAACCCACCCCGAGGACCGCGGCCGTCGCGTTGGCTTTGCCGTCGGCGAGCCCCGCCAGGAACGCGTGTGCCTCGGCCAGCAGCCCGTCGGCGTCGACCTTGAACCCGAACAGCTTGCCCAATTGACCGATGACGATGGTCAGCGCGAGCCCGTTCATGTAGCCGATCTGGGTCGGCTTCGACAGCAGGTCCGCGACGAACCCGAACCGGGCGAGTCCGGCGACCGTCATCACCACGCCGACCATCACCGCGAGCATCGACGCGAGCGCGACGGCCCGGGCGGGATCACCGTTCGCCAGTAGGAGTGGCGCTATCGTCGCCGCGATCATCGGGCCCAGCGACGAGTCGGGGCCGAGTACGAGCACTTTCGACGGCCCGAAGACCGCGTAGCCGAGCAGGCACAGGATCGACGTATAGAGACCGGTGACCGGCGGCAGCCCGGCGAGCTCGGCGTACGCCATCCCTTGCGGCACAAGCAGCGCGGACAGGACCAGGCCGGCAACGATGTCCTTGGGCAGCCACGCCCGCTGGTACGACCTGGCCACAGCCGCAGCAGGCACGTAGTTCTGCCACGAAGGCGGATGGATCGCCGGATGGTCGCCGTCGTGAGCCACCGTCGTCGTCCTCTCCTCGGTCTACGCGTCGTGCTCGAACGGATCGGCCGCCGCGCCCGCCGGGGCCTGTGCTTCGAGGTCGCGCCTGATCTCCTGCAGCGCTTCGCGTGCCTTCTTCCCGACCGTGGGATAGCGAGGGTCGATCTCGATCAAGGTGTTCGCGAGCACGGCGCCCGCGGCGATGCGCCCGTACCACTTGCGGTCGGCGGGAATCACGTACCAGGGCGCCCAGTCGGTGCTGGTCCGGGACAGCATCGTCGAGAACGCGCGCTGGTAGTCGTCCCAGTAGTCGCGCTCGCGGATGTCGGCCGCGGAGAACTTCCAGTTCTTGTCGCGCAGGTCGATCCGGCGCAGGAAGCGGGTGCGCTGCTCCTCCTTGGACAGGTTCAGGAACAGCTTCACGATCTTGATGCCGTTGTCGTTCAGGGTCCGTTCCCACTCGTTGATCTCGCGATAGCGCCGTTTCCACAGCCCTCGGCGGGAGCCGGGCGGGAGTTTCTGCCGGTCGAGGAGTTCCTCGTGCACGCGGACGACCAGTACTTCCTCGTAATGCGATCGGTTGAAGATGCCGATCTGACCGCGAGCCGGTAGGCGCAGCCCGTAGCGCCACAGATAGTCGTGATCCAGCTCCTCGCTGGAAGGGACCTTGAAGCTGCTCACGGCCACACCCTGCGGATTCACTCCGGTCATGACGTGGCGGATGGTGCCGTCCTTGCCGGCGGCATCGAGCGCCTGCAGCACCACCAGCACACCGTGGGTGTGCTGTGCGTACAGCCGGGACTGGTATTCGGCGAGGAGTTCGATGCCCTGCTTCAGCAGCTTGCGGCCGCGCTTCTTGGAACGGATCGTGCCCCTGAAGTCCGGCTCGAAATCCTTGGCCAGGTCGACCTTCGAGCCCGGTTCGACCCGGAAGGGCTCGATGAAGTCGGCGATCCGCTGCTCACGAGATGTCATGCGTTGTCTCCTGCCTTCGCATCCACCGGCCGACACCAGTCGACCGCCGGATGGAACGCTGTGCATCACCCCGTGCGGACGAGCCGGACGCCGGCGGGGACCTAGGCTCCAGCCGCGCTCCGCGCACGGGCCGGCGCGACGGCGTGCTCCGGCGCGAGAGTCGTAGGCCGCTGCTGCCCTCGCCTCCTGACCACCTTGTCCAACTCGACGACGATCGGCAGGAGCGCGGCCAGGCCGACGCAGGTGAGCCATTGTCGCGGAGAGAGCGAGACCGTGAGCAGCCCGCTCTGGAGCGTCGGGAGCTGGGTCGCCAGGAAGAGCAGGACGACGGGAATCAGGCCGATCGCCAGGGCCTTCACAATCGGTGGTGTCACACCGCTGGTCGGGTCGCGACGGTTGACCACGGCGTTGAACGTGGTCCCCAGGCCCATCACCACGAACGTCATCGTCATCGACACGCTGCCGTGCGTCGTACTCGGCTCGTCCGGTCCCGCGACCAGCGGCAGCAGGGTGGCGACGAACAGCACCAGGGCATAGCAGATCCACCTGATCACGGCGCTCCGGTTCGTGATCGGTACGCCGGCGTCGCGCGGTGGCCGATGCATGACGTCGGGATCGCCGGGGTCGACGGCGATGATCACGACACCGACGGCGGTGGCGAAGAACAACAGGAACAGCACCATCGGCGGAGTCATCGCCACCCCGTCATTGATATCGAACACGGTGGCGGCGAGGAAGAGGAAGACCAGCGACAGCAGTTGCGTCATCTGGTAACGCACGTACGAGACAACCTTGTCGTAGATGCGCCGCCCGATCTCCACTGCGTGGACGAGGGTGCCGAAGTTGTCGTCGGTGAGCACCATCCGCGCGGCCTGCTTGGTGACCTCGCTGCCGCTTCCCATCGCCACCCCGATGTCGGCCTGTTTGAGGGCGGCCGCATCGTTGACCGCGTCGCCGGTCATCGCGACGATCATGCCCTGCTCCTGCATGACCCGGGCGAGCCGCAGCTTGTCCTCGGGGGTGACCCGTCCGAACACGTGCAATGCGGGCATCTGCTGCTTCAGCTGCTCGTCGGTGAGCGCCACCAGTTCCGTGCCGCTGATCGCTCCGGGACCGAGGCCCAGCTGCGCGCCGATCGCCTGAGCCGTGACCGCGTGGTCACCGGTGATCATGCGTACGTCGATGCCGGCCGTGAGCGCCGTACCGACCGCGCTCTTGGCCTCCGTGCGCAGCGGGTCGATGATTCCTGCCAACCCGACGAACGACAGCCCTTGGGTCAACGACATCGGATCGTCGGTCATCGCGGTCAGCTCGTGGTCGGCGACAAGGCGGGCCGCGAACGCGAGGATGCGCAGACCCTGGCGGCCCATCCGGTCGTTGGCCGCGGCGATGCCGTCCTGCGACTGCGCGATCGGGACCTGCGAGCCGCTGAGTGGTCCACCCGCCTGGCTGCAGCGCGCAAGGACGACGTCCGGTGCGCCCTTGATCAGCTCCATCACCTGCTCGACGCCGTCGACGGTCACCCGGTGGAACGTCGCCATGAACTTGTACTCGGAATCGAACGGGACCTCCGACAGCCGCGGGTAGCTGCGCCGGGTCTCGTCCGCGTCGATGCCGAGCTTCGCGGCCAGCACCACCAGCGCCGCCTCGGTCGGGTCGCCGATCACCGACCCGTCGTCGCCGACGACCGCGTCGCTGTCGAGGGCCAGCCCGAGGCCGAGCCGGGTGAAGTCGGGCACCGGGCCGCCTGCCACCGAACGGATCGCGCCGCTGGTGCGGTATCCCTCTCCGTCGACGGTGAACCACGTCCCGTTCACGTACAACGTCGAGACCATCATCTGGTTCAGCGTCAGCGTCCCGGTCTTGTCGGTGTTGATCACGCTGGTCGCACCGAGAGTCTCGACGTCGGTGAGGTTCTTCACCACGGCTTTTGCCTCGGCCAGCTGCTTCGCACCGAGCGAGAGCAGGCCCGAGACGAACGCCGGCATGCCGGTCGGGATCGCCGAGATGGCCATGGCGGTACCGAGCAGCAGCAGGTCCTTGGCCGGCGTCCCACGGATCAGGCCGACGACCACGATCAACGCAACCGAGCCCCAGGCAACGACACCGAGGATCTTCGTCAGCGAGTCGAGCTCCCGCTGCAGCGGTGACCGGGTGCGCGTCACCGAGGTCAGCATCGTCGCGATCCGGCCCATCTGCGTCTGCATTCCGGTCGCGGTGATCACGATCGTGCCGGTGCCCCGGGTCACTGAAGTGCTCTGGAACAGCATGTTGGTCCGGTCGCCCAGGCCGACGTCGGACGAGGCCAGCGCGCCGGTGCCCTTGGCGATCGGCGCACTCTCTCCGGTCAGCGCGGCCTCCTGCGCCTCGAGCGTCGCGGAACGGACGATGCGACCGTCGGCGGGCACGATGTCGCCCGCCTCGACCTGCACGATGTCGCCCGGAACCACCTGCGTGGCCGCGATCATCGCCACGTCGCCGTCGCGAACCACCCGCGCCTGCGGTACCTGCAGGTTGGACAGGGCATCGACGCTTGCCCGTGCCGTCAGCTCCTGGCGGGTGCCCAGTCCCACGTTCAACAAGATGAGCAGGGCAACGATGATGCCGGTCGAGAGTTCCCCGATCACCAGGCTGACGACGACGACGGCGACCAGCATGAGGTTCATCGGGTCGCGCAGCTGCTGAACGGCGACGACCCAGAGCGAGGGCGGCTTCTCCGCGGCGATCTCGTTCGGACCGTACGACGAGAGCCGGCTCGCCGCCTCGGCTCCCGCAAGCCCCGCATCGGCATCGGAGCCGGCCGCGGCAACCACCGCGTCGGCCGCCAGCGCGTACGGAGCCGTCTCGACGCCGGTCGCCGATGACGCTGCCATGCCGGTCTCGCTCATGAGTCTCTTTCTCCTGTCTAGGGACCATCACGGCGTGCTAAACGGGCGGGGTCTGCCGGCCCCTGAGTCGGCACAGGCATCGCAGCCGGGTCAGCGCGGTAGGCGCGGAAGGCCTCCACAAGCGTCGGGAAGATGTTGTCCTCGCCGATCGCGTCCAGCGTCTGGTAAGCACGCAGCGTCGCAAGCAGTTGGCTGTCCGCCCGGACCAGCACGAAGCGCGCGTTGTGCGCCTGGCAATACTTCACGAGGCTGCCCAGTGTCACGCCGGCCGAGTAGTCGATGTCATCGATCGCGCCGCAGTCCAGCACGACCCAGCGGACGGGGTCAGGAGCGCCGGAGATCACTGCCTCGAGGTCGTCGGCGAAGCGGTTGGCGTTGGCGTAGAAGAGTTCCGCGTCGTACCGGAACACGATCAGGCCGGGCAGGCTCTGCGCCCCCGGCACCGCCGGCTGATAGGTCGGTTCGCCGGCCCGGTCCTGACCGATGACGTAGTCACCCGGAGTGTACTGCCGCCGGACGAGGTCGAGCAGTGAGAGCAGGACGGCGAGGATGATTCCCTGCTCGACGCCCACGGCGAAGACCGTGATCGTCGTGATGAGAGCTACTACGAACTCGTTCCTGCGTCGCGTCCACAGCCGCCGGAGCCCGGGTACGTCGATCAGGCTGACGCCGATCAGGAAGACGATCCCGGCGAGCACTGCCTTGGGCATGTCCGCCAGGAGCCCGGTGAAGAACAGCGTAAACAGCAGCGCGGGCGCCGCCATCGCCGCGTTGGCGAGCTGGGTGTGCCCTTTCTGCTCGTCGAGGATCTGCGTCTTGGTCGGGCTGCCGTTGACCACGAACGTGCCGCTGAGGCCGGCGGCGCTGAGGAAGTCTCCCACGAAGCCCAGTCGCAGCAGCCGCGCCAGGATCAGCAGCACACCGCAGACGAGCGCCGTCAGGCTCGTGAAGGCGAGCCAGTCGGGCGATCCGGGGGTGACCCCGGCGATCCCGAGACCGGTCAGCCCCGCGGCGAGCACCGCGGCGGTGGCCGAGTCCGCGCCGACGACGAGCAGCCGCGACGAGCCCAGCAGGGCGAAGACGAGTGTGGGGAAGATGATGGTGTACAACCCGGTGACGATCGGCGTACCGGCGATGGACGTGTAGCCCATCACCTCGGGGATCGCCACTGCCGCCAGCGTCAGACCGGCGATGACGTCGCGAGGCAGCCAGGCCCGGTGGTAGCCGCGCAACGACTCGGGCATCAGCTTCATGCGTCACCCCGGGTCATACCTGCTGGATGGCTTCGATCCGGTGCGTGCTGATCGCATTGGTGAAGTCTGCGAAGTCCTGCTCGTTCTGGGCGGCGTACCGCTCGGAGAAGTCGGTGATCGACAGGTCGAAGGCATCGTCGTCGCCGAGATAGGCGGCGATGGACACCGCGTCACCCGATCGTGCGTGCGCACGGGCCAGCGTCCATCCGCAGATGCGGGCGTAGAAGGCCAGGGTCGCGGGCGCCATCAGCTCCACGAGCGCAGAACCCTTCATGTCACGCAGTTGACGCCAATAGTAGTAACGATCGGCCTGCACCCCTTTGGACCAGCCGAGGAAGATGTCGCTGCTGGCCTGCATCAATCGCTGGCCCTGGACCACTCGCTCGCCCGGTTGGCTGTACGCACTCTTGCGCAAGGGCCCTTCGAGCACCGACCTGGTGGCTTCCTTGACCTGGAGGAACAGCGGATCGTCGCGGTCACGGCCCTGGAGCAGGACGATGAACGCCCGGGTTCCGACACTGCCGACGCCGACGACCTTCCGGGCCCAGTCGATGATCTCGAACCGCTCCAGCAGTTGCCGGACGTCGGGCCGAAGGGTGGAACGGTAATCCCGGAACAGGTCGAAGACGACGTCCTCGAGCTCTCCGGGCTTGATGCCGTACGCCATGTGCAGGTCCCGGGCCGGCACGATCACCGGCGGGGCGCTGGCGATGCGGTAGCGGCCGTCGACCTCTTCGCCGAGCTTGGTCAGCGCCTGGTCGCTGTTGCGGGAGTGGGCCTTCAGCGCGTTCTTCTCGAACCGCCTCGTCGCCTCTTTCCGCTGCTTGCTCGTCATGCTGGTCGTGCCGTCGGTGCTGCCGTTGCGCTTGTCCTTGCCTTTGTCCCCGTCCTTGTCCTTGCTCTTGTGCTTGCCCTTGTCTTTGCCCTTCTCCCTGCTCTTGCCCTTGGAGTCGGGTCCGGACAGGAACGCGGCGACCGATTGCTTGATCTGCTCCTCGGAGGTGTGGGCGTACCACACGTCGAGGGTTTTCATCGAGGCGAAGTCGGCCATCGCCTCGCGGTAGGACGTGACCGCGGCCTTCGTGATCGCACGGGCGTCCGACTTCGAGCACCCGTTGTTGAAGGCCGCCACCGTGAGACTCGCGGCCAGGCGCTTGACGTCGTACTCGAACGGGCCCGGAAGGGTCTCGTCGAAGTCGTTGATGTCGAACACCATCGTTCGCTCCGGCGAGGCGTACGCGCCGAAGTTCGACAGGTGCGCGTCACCACACAGTTGCACCTCGAGACCGGAGGTCGGCGTCTCGGCGAGGTCCGCGGCCATGATCTTGGCAGCACCGCGGTAGAACGTGAACGGTGATGCCATCATCCGGCCGTGCCGCACCGGGACCAGGTCCGCGTCACGCCGGGCGTTCTGCTCCTCGATGAGTGCGACCGGGTCCGGCCGGTCGGGGGCCGGCATCCATCCGGTATGACTGTCCGGATTGGCTCGCGCGCGCGCCGCCAGACCGCGTGCGCTGCGCTCGTCCAGAGTCAGGTGTTCAACAGTCGTCGACATGGTCGGCCGCCCTTCTCGCCGTCGCCGGCCCGGCTCGTCGGACGAGCCCGGTCCCCAGAGTGCGATCCGCGTACTCCGGCGACGATTCAGCAGAACCCGGGGTCGTCGCATCACCCCTCAGGGAGGATCAGACCCCGCGGTCGTCTTCCCGGTCGGTCCGGGGGACGGATCATCCCGGGTGTGGGATGCCTCGGGGGCCTAGGCCGCACAGGATGGGCCTGGCGTCGGGACTCGGCGCCGGAGCGGAGATTCTGAGGCGGGCCGATGGGGTGGAACGCGTGAGGCGCCGGATGGCGGCGGTTGTGGCGCTGCTGGTAGGGGCGGCGACGGTCGTGCTTGCCGTGACGGTCGCCGTGATTCATTTTCCGCGGGGGCTCGGTGTGTTGGCCTGTGTGGTGATCGCTGCTGTCGCGGCCTGGTTCGGCCTGTTGCGACGCGGGATCGCGCGCGTGGTGGGGCTGGCCGTGGCCGCGGTGGCGCTTGCCGGTGCGGTGGTCGTTGTTGTCGTGAGTGGGAAGTTCGGCCTCGATCTGTTGGTCGTGGTGGGGCTCCTGGTGACCTTGGCAGCAACTCGAGCCAGCTTTTCCGCGCACGTCGATCTGTCGCGCGTGCCACCCCCGGAGCACCCGGTGCTGTTCTTCAATCCACGGTCCGGCGGTGGGAAGGCCGCACGCTTCGCCATCGCCAAGGAGGCGCGCGACCGCGGCATCGAGCCGATCGAGCTGAAGGGCGGGGACGACCTCGAAACCCTGGTCCGCGACGCAGTCGCCCGGGGCGCCGACGGACTCGCCATGGCCGGCGGGGACGGATCGCAGGCGATCGTCGCCGCGATCGCGGCCGAGCGCTCGCTGCCGTACGCCTGCGTGCCCGCGGGTACGCGCAACCACTTCGCGCTCGACCTCGGGGTCGATCGCGACGATGTGATCGGTGCCCTGGATGCCTTCGTCGACGGCGGCGAGCGGGTCGTGGACCTCGCCGAGGTCAACGGCCGGGTGTTCGTCAACAACGTGTCGCTCGGCCTGTACGCCGAGGCCGTGCAGCGCACCGGGTATCGCGCCGCCAAGATCCGCACCCTGCTCGACACCGTTCCCGACGCGCTCGGTCCTGGCGGTAGCGAACTCGACATGCGCTGGACCGGCCCGGGTGGTGACGGACACCGTGGCGGCGCGGCCCTGCTCGTGTCCAACAACCGGTACCGGCTCGGTCGTGCGGTGGGTTCCGGCACTCGTCCGCGCATCGACGACGGCGTACTCGGCATCACCGTCATGGGGGCGTCCAAAGGTGGCGATCCAGGGCAGCGTCAGCGTCCTTGGCGCGAGTGGTCGGCTCCCTCCTTCGAGGTCGATGCCGATCGCCAGCTACCTGCAGGCGTCGACGGGGAGGCGCTCGTCCTCGACACACCGCTGCAATTCCGGATCCGGCCCGGAGTTCTCCGGGTACGCATCGCACAGCACCACCCCGGTACGTCGCCGTCGGCACTTGCTCCCGAAGGCCTTCGGGACGGCTTGGCCGAGCTGGTGCGCATCGCCCTCGGCCGCGACCGGGCAGCGGTAAGTTCAGCGACCCGGAGGCACTGATGCATCTGACCGAGGTCGGACGCCCCATGGTGACGGAAGCCGCTGCGTGACCGACTCGCTGCACCGTCTCGCCGGCTACGACCGCGCCGTCTACCGAACGGTGGCGCGGTTGTCGACGCCGGTCCTGGACGAGCCACTGCGGCGGGTGTCCAACCTCGCGAACTTCTCCAAGCTGTGGTTCCTGGTGGCCGGTGCTGTCGCACTGTGCGGCGGCCCGCGCGGCCGGCGTGCCGCGTTGGCGGGCCTCACCGCGATCGGTGCGACCTCCCTCGTGGTGAACCAGCCGATCAAGAAGCTGGTGGGCAAACGCCTCCGGCCCGACCGGCCGGATCTCGGCGTTCCGGTGCAGCGGTGGGTGCGCATGCCCTCTTCGGGATCCTTCCCGTCCGGGCACTCCGCGTCCGCGGCGGCCTTCGCTGTGACGGTCGGCGCCGTGCTGCCCGGGCTCCGGCCGGCGCTGCGGGTGGTGGCGTCGGTCGTCGCGTTCTCCCGGGTGTACACGGGTGTGCACTACCCCAGCGACGTTCTGGCCGGGGCGGCCGTAGGAGCGCTGTTCGGGCGGTTGACCGCGCGGCTGGCGCTCCGCCGCTGGCCACCAACGCAGCCGAACGACAAGGAGGACGTGTCATGACAGTTCACCCGACGCAAGGTGATGCGAACGCGGTGGCCGGCGGTCGGCTGTGGGCCGGCGGCGCGGCCACGGCCGTCGTCGCCGCACTCATCGCGGTTGTCGGCATCCTGATCGCTCGCGGCGTCTTCGGCGTACCAGTGCTCGCACCCGAGGGCGAGGGCACCTGGGGAGACGCGGACACGGCCAAGTACGCGATGTACTGCGCCATCGCCGCGCTGGTCGCCACCGGCCTCCTGCACCTGCTGCTGATCTCCACACCCCGGCCCCAGAAGTTCTTCAACTGGATCATCATGCTTGCCACAGTGGCGGCAGCGCTGGCTCCCTTCGCGACCGAGAGCACGACGTCCTCGAAGGTTGCGACGGGATTGATCAACCTTGCCGTCGGGATCGCCATCGGCACACTGCTGGGTGGAGCGGCGCGCTCGGCGACGCGCGAACGCCGCACAGGTCCGCAGTAGCCGGACACCTCGGCATCTCACCCTCGCAGGACGATGCGGTGCCGGGGTCCGGCGGGCATCGTCGTTCAGGAAGCCGACCAGGAGGGCGGGGGACGATGACGTACAGCGACCTGGACAGACCGGACTCAGGCAAGCATGTTCCCAGCGGGGCGGTGGGCGGCATCGCGTTCGCCGGGTTCACCCTGCTCATCATCGGCACGTTCTCGACGGTCGCCGGGCTGGCCGCGATCCTCGACGACGATTACCTGGTCGTCAGCCGGCGCTACGCCTTCGACCTGTCCACCGTCGGGTGGGGCTGGATCCACCTGGTGCTGGGGATCGGCGCCATCCTGGTCGCCGGCGGCGTCTTCGCCAACAGGGCCTGGGCGGGAACGGTCGCGATCGTCATCGCCGGCCTGATCGCGTTGGACTACTTCTTCTTCATTCCCTACCAACCGGCCTGGTCGCTGGTGGTGATCGGGCTCAGCGTGTGGATCATCTGGTCCATCACACAGGCCCGGGGGAGCGATATCTGACTCCCCGGCGAGACCTGTGCGAGATCAGGATCTGTGGTGCACCGCTGCCACGTGCCGACGCGGCCAGCGCGCGTGGCGGCTGAGCGCGCGGACGGAGAACTCGCCCAACTGATAGTGCGGGTCGGACGAACCGGCCGGCGACTCGGGCGAGCCGAAGGCGACATCCTCGATGGTGAGCCGTGATCCTCGGCTCAACGCATCGTGGTAGCCGACGAGCCGCCGGTCCACCCGAAGGTACGTCTTGCCGCTGGTGTGCCAGTCGAATCCCAGTTCCACGAAGCTCGAGCTGGGGTTCGGCAGCTGGCCGATGTCGTGCCAGACCCGGTGGACGCGGACGCGGACCAGGGCTTGGAACGTGGTCAACGGTTCGAGGCTCAGCATGAACTCCTCGCCGAGGCGGATGATCCGCACGGACGAGCTGACAGCTCGACCGGGATGCCTGAACCGCACGCTGCAGCTGACCCCGACCACATCGAGCAGAGGGGTTTCCAGGACGTACTGGAGACTGCGGCCCGGTGCGATCAGGATGATGCCTTCGGACGGGCTCAGTGCGAGCGAGCCCGGCGACAGGCTCCCGGGCAGGCCCTGAAAGGATCCGGGGTTGCGATCCACGAACCCGTGCAGCAGAACTGAGCGCCACATGGCGACCTCCTCATCCGACTTGTTCGGCGGGGACTTCGTCCGGAGGGAGCTCCGCCGGCGCTGCCGGCGGAACCTGTTCCGGGAGTGGGCCACCGGAGATCAGGCCGGCGAGCCAGTGCGTGGAGGGGGCGGCGTCGAGGAGCAGTGCCTTGACCAGGAGCGACAGCGGAATGGCCAGTACCGCGCCCAGCGGGCCGAGGAGCCAGGCCCAGAAGACCAGGGAGAGGAAGGTCAGGGTTGTCGACAGCCCGACCGTGTCGCCGACGACCTTCGGCTGAATGACCGACTGGATGATGAAGTTGATGACGCTGTAGGCCACGATCACCCATAACAAGGTTGCCCAGCCCTGGTCGAGAAGTGCCAGCAGCGCGGGCGGGATCACGCCGATGAAGAATCCGACGTTGGGGATGTAGTTGGTGATCAGCGCGAGCAGTCCCCACAGCCAGGGCAGCGGGATGTCCAGCAGGTAGAGGACCGCGACGTCGAACACTGCCACGATCAGGCCGAAGACGGTGGAGACGATCAGGTAGCGCGTCGTACCTCGCGTGAAGCCGGTCAGAGCGGCGATGACGTCCGGCCTGACCTGTGCCGCCTGCTTCAGGCGGGCCGAGAAGTTCGCGGCGTCGATGCCCATGAAGAACAGTACGGCGACGGTGAAGGCCAGCAGCGAGAAGACCCCGAGGAGTCCGCTCAGCCAGCCTTGCAGGGTGTCGACGAACTTCCCCAGGTCGAGCTTCTGCAAGGCTGCCTGGAGTTGTTCTTCGCCCACGCCGCGGTCGGCCAGCCAGGCGCGGGTATCCGCGACCAACTCGGCGAACTTGTCCTGATACGTGGGCAGCAGGCCCGCCAGTTCGGCGACCGAGTAGGCCAGCATCGCCGCGACTCCGAGCAGGAAGGCGTTCACGACGACGAGTGCGATCAGGCCGGCCAACCATCCCTGGACGCCTCGCCTGACCAGCGACCGGCGCAGTGGACCGACCGCGATCGTGAGGACCAGCGCGAGGAAGACCGGACCGACGATCTCCGCGAAACTGCGGACTCCGGCGGCCGTCACGACCGCGGCCGCAGTGCCGAGGAGGACGACGACTCCGCGCGGCAACGTCTCGGGGGCAGGCAACGTCTCGGGGGCAGGCGGCTGGTCGGCTGCCGACACCCTGCCGTCGGGGGAGCCCGTGGAGCCTGCGGACATCCTCGCAACCTCCCTGTCCGACCGACCTGGGCTTCGAAGATCGCTCAGATCGTCGTGGCCCGGCATCACCCACCTGGGATGAATAGTTCACCGGGCGGCGACCGTGCCATCCCGCGGAGTCGTCCCACTGCACAGGTCCCGGATGTCGTCCGCCAAGGGTGACGCACCGACGGTCGGCGCGGTCCTACTGTCGACGCGCACTCGGCGTCCGTCGAGGACCTGGCAGGAGAGGTGGACACAGATGACCGACGACCGCGCTGTCAAGTCGCAGGCCGACTCGGGCTGGGCGATGAGCGGAGTCGCCTTCGCCGCCACGATGATGCTGATGATCGGTGGCTTCCAGGTGATCGCCGGCCTGGCCGCGATCCTCAACGACGAGTACTTCGTGCGGGTCAGGGGCTACGCCTTCGATCTGGACATCACCGCCTGGGGATGGATCCACCTGATCCTCGGCCTGGCGCTCATCGCGGCCGGGGTCGGCCTGTTCTCCCGAGCCGTCTGGGCCGGTGTCGTCGCCCTCTTCCTGGTGGTGCTGAGCGCGATCGACAACTTCTTCTTCATTCCTTACCAGCCGTTCTGGGCGCTGCTGCTGATCGCCCTCGACGTGTGGATCATCTGGGCGCTGACGCGTCCGCGTGCCCTCCGTACGTGACGGCCGGACGACCGTGTCCACGCCGCTGGTCCGCGCCGGCGATCTCGGCCGGATCGTCGCGACCTATGTCAGCTCGGTCCTCGCCCTCGCCTTCGCGGCCGCTGTGCTGCCAGGTCTGCGGTTCTCATCGTTCCCGCAGCTGCTCGCCTCGGCCGCGGCGACGTTGCTGGTCGGTGCGCTGGTGCGACCGTTGCTGGTCGCCGCGAGCGCCGCGGTCGGATGGCTTGCGGTACTCCTGGTGGCGGTGCTCGGACAGGCCGTGATCCTCGCGGCGGCGCTCACCCTGATCCCGGGGGTCGAGGCGGACTCGTTCTGGGTCGTCCTCGCCGCGGCGTGGATCGCGGCGGCCACGGCGACGATCGTTGCGTGGCTGTGCACCTCCGGTACGTCGGAAGCCTTCACAGCGGCCCTTGTCCGCCGGACCAGGCGGCGGCAGAAACCGGTCGACGATCCCGAGGCTCCTGGCGTCATCTTCGTACAGCTCGACGGCGTGCCCTTCCCGGTCCTGCAGTGGAAGCTTCTTGCCGCCACCCTGCCCACCATGGGGCGCTGGATCCGCGAACGTGGCTATCGGCTGGTCGAATGGACGCCGGTGCTGCCGCCCACCACACCCGCCAGTCAGTTGGGGATCCTGCACGGCCGGATCGACGGCGTACCCGCGTTCCGCTGGTACGACCGGGCGCTGGGGCGCGTGCTGGTGGCCAACCGGACCGCTGATGCGGCCGAGATCGAGCGCCGGGCCTCCGACGGCCGCGGTCTGCTGGCCGATGGCGGCGTGAGTATCTCCAACCTCTTCAGCGGCGACGCCGAGCGGTCGGTGCTGACCATGAGCAAGATCGAGCTCGCCCGCGGTTCGGCCGACACGCGTCGCCGCGCTGCCTGGTATCTCGCCCGGCCGGACGGTTTCGCCGGCAGCCTGTCCGGGGCGATCGCTGAGATCGCGCGGGAGAGGTTCGAGTCCCGCCGGCAACGCCGTCTCGATGTTCGCCCGAGGGGAGAGCGTGGCTGGCTGTTCGCCGGCATGCGGGCGGTGACGAACGTCGTCCTGCGCGACCTCAACACCGCACTGGTGGCCGAGGAGATGATGCACGGCACGCGGGTTGTGTATGTCGACTATGTGGACTACGACGAGGTGGCCCATCACGCCGGCGCCTTGCGGCCGGAGTCGCTGAACACGCTGGATCGGCTCGATCGAGTTCTGGCGTGCTTGGAGGCCGTCGCCGCGGCAGCACCGCGGCCGTACCGGCTGGTCATCCTGTCCGACCATGGGCAGTCCCAGGGCACGATCTTCGCGGATCGGCACGGGATCGACCTGGCTACGGTCTGCTCGCAGCTGACCGCGGCACAGGTGGAAACCGTCGAGCAGTCGGTCGAGGGCTGGGGCCGCCTGAACGGCCTCCTGGCAGATCTGGCCGACGGCGGCTCCGGCACTGGACGGGTGGCCCATCATGCGGCGCTGCGGGTGCAGCACCGCGCCGCGCCGCCGGCGGTCACTACGAGTTCGGAGCTGGTCGTCCTCGGATCGGGCAACCTCGGCCTGGTGTACGCCGCTGAGGAGCGCCGGCTGACGATGGAGGAGATCACCGACCGCTGGCCGGCTCTCATCCCCGGGCTGGTGAACCACGACGGGGTCGGCTTCATCGCGGTGATGAGCACCGAGCACGGGCCGTTGGCACTCGGGCCGTCGGGTGTACACCGGCTGTCCGACGCGAAGGTGACCGGCATCGACCCGCTGGCGCCGTTCGGCCCGCATGCCTCGGCAGACCTGCTGAGAGCAGTATCGATGCCCGAGGCACCCGATCTGTATGTGAACAGCTCGGTCGACCAGGACACCGGCGAGGTATCCGCGTTCGAGGGTCTGGTCGGCTCGCACGGTGGCCTCGGCGGGTGGCAGGGACGGGGGCTGCTCCTGGCTCCGCCGGACCTGGTGGTCCCGGACCGGCCGATCCGCGGCGCGGACGAGCTTCACCGGGTGTTCGTCAGGTATCTCGAACAGCTGGGTCAGCGCAGCGGGCTGTCCCGCGATACCGCGGACGTATGAGGTAGCAAATGCAGCCAGTGGTGAGCGGCCACCCACTCGACCGAGGGATGTCACGATGATCGACGACACTGCCGGCCAGTGGTTCCTCCGACCGGACGAGCGTGGCAATCCCGGAACGGACATCGACCGGGTGGGAGACGTGGACGGATCCTGGGTCGACGGCAACCTGGTCCGGCCGCTGATCCACGGGGCGACCTACTTCCGTCGTTTGTACGAAGAGCTGTGCACGCTGCGTCCCGGTGACCGGGTCTATTTCACCGACTGGCGTGGCGACGCCGACGAGAAGTTGCTGCCCGACGGTCCGACGATCGGAACCGTGCTGGCCGATCTGGCCCGATCGGGAGTCGAAGTCAGGGGGCTGCTCTGGCGCTCGCACTCGGATCACCTGCGGTTCAACGCACGGGAGAACCAGCGGCTGGGGACGAAGGTCAACGAGGCCGGCGGTGAGGTCTTGCTCGACCAGCGGGTCCGGCATCTGTCGTCGCACCACCAGAAGTTGTTCGTGATCCGGCACAAGGGCCGGCCGGAACTGGCCGTCGCGTTCGTCGGCGGGATCGATCTCTCCCACCAGCGCCGTGACGACGCCGAGCATCTGGGGGATCCGCAGCAGGCGCCGATGGATCGCAGGTACGGCGACCGCACGCCGTGGCACGATGCGGCGCTGGAGATCCGCGGACCGGTCGTCGGCGATCTGCTCCGCACCTTCGTCGAACGCTGGGACGACGGCCATCCGCTCGACCGGCGGACGCCGTACCGGATGATCGTGCAGCGACTCGCCCGGATGCCGCGCCATCCGCAGTCGCTGCCGGAGGAGTTCCCCGATCCGCCGCCCGCGGGGCCGCACGCCGTACAAGTCCTGCGAACGTACGCCCGCAAGAGTCCGGGCTATCCGTTCGCGCCGCAGGGGGAGCGGAGCATCGCCCGGGCTTACGGCAAGGCGTTCGCCAAGGCCCGGAGATTGATCTACCTCGAGGACCAGTACCTGTGGTCCGAGCTGATCGCGCAGGGGATCCATGATGCCCTCGAGCGGTCGCCCGGCCTGCGCGTGATCATCGTCGTACCGCGGTATCCCGATGCCGACGGCCCTGTGAGCGGCCCCCCGGAACGCTTCGGTCAACTGCGCGCCGTGCGGATGCTGCGCCGTACCGCGCCCTCCCGGGTCGGGATCTACAACCTGGAGAATGCCGGGGGGGCGCCGATCTACGTGCACGCGAAGATCTGCATCGTGGACGACGTGTGGTTCACCTGCGGCTCGGACAACTTCAACCGGCGTTCCTGGACCAGTGACAGCGAACTGACCTGCGCGGTCCTGGACCCGACTCCCGCCGACCGGGATTTAGTTGCTGAGGGCACCCGTCGGCTCGCCCGCGACCTGCGGCTCGAGGTGTGGTCGGAACATCTCGGACGGCCGCGCTCCAGTCTCGCGCAGCTGGACCTGGCGACGGGGTTCGAGTTGTGGCACCGCACGGCCGCGGAGCTGGAGGCCTGGTACGCCGATGGCAGGAAAGGGCCGCGTCCGTCCGGAAGGATCCGTCCGCACGAGACGCAACCCCTGACCCGCTTGCAGGCGCTCTGGGCCGAACCGCTGTACAGGCTGATCTACGATCCCGACGGCCGCCCCCGCCGGATGCGCCGAAGTGGGGAGTTTTGACATGAGTACCGAGGTCGTCTTCTGGTGTGTGGTTCTCGCGCGCTTCGCGCTGCCGTTGCTGATCCCGTTGTTCCCGTTGCCGGCGATCATCGCCTGCCTCCTGCTCGACGGCGTCGACCAGACGATCTTCCAGATCTTCGGCGTCGAACCGCCGAACTACCAGAGCTACGACAAGGCGATGGACGTGTTCTACCTGTCGATCGCCTACCTCGCGAGCCTGCGGAACTGGAGCAACCCAGGTGCGGTCAAGATCAGCCGGTTCCTGTTCTTCTACCGTCAGGTCGGTGTGGTGCTGTTCGAGCTCACCGGGCTGCGGTTCCTGCTGATGGTGTTCCCGAACACGTTCGAGTACTTCTTCATCGCCTACGAGGGCGTGCGCACGCGGCGGAATCCGATGCGGTACGGGTTCCGGTTCTGGGTCAAGGTAGCGGCCGGGATCTGGATCTTCGTCAAGCTGCCGCAGGAGTACTGGATCCACATCGCCCAGCTGGACCTCACCGACACGATCCGCGACGTACCGTGGTTCCTCCCGACGCTCGTCGTCGCCGTGCTCGCTCTGCTCGCGGTCGTGTACTTCGTCATCCGTCCGCGGCTGAGTCCGGCCGACTGGACCTGGCGGTTCCGCGCCGATCCGCTGCCCGAGGGAATCGACGAGGCCAGTGAGCGTGCGGCGTACCAAGCCGCGCACCGGAAGGTCTTCGACCTCACGACGCTGGAGAAGGTCTTCCTGATCGGCCTGATCAGCGTGATCTTCGGCGAGGTACTGCCTGGCGTCGAGTCGAACAACCTCGAGCTGTTCCTCGGCATCGCCGGCTTCGTGGTGATCAACTCCGCGCTCGGCCTGTGGGCCGCGAGGCGCGGATATTCCTGGAACTCGGTGGCGGTCTCGTTCGGGATCGTCTTCGCGACGAACGTCGTCCTGGTGGTGCTGGCCGACGTGCTGCTGTCCCGGGGCCCGGGCCGGCTGGACCTGACGGACGCGCTGTTCTTCGTCCTCCTGTTCAGCATCCTCACGACGCTCTACGACCGCTACCGCCCGATCGCCGACTATCGCTCCGCCGCCGCTGCCCGGACCGAGGCGGAGCGCTGACTCGCCGGGAACCGAGGCGGACCGACGGTCAGGTGGTTCCTCCGCCATGGATGAGGTGGCGCCCGGCGTCGGGACGGAGCATGGTCGCGTGGGTACTTCAGAGCAGTCCGAGAACCCGCCTGACGCGCCCGCGGCGAGCCAGGACGCCAGTGTCATGATCGACGCGGCCGTCGGAGCCGCCGCACTGGCGGCGGCTGCCGCCCAGTTGGTCGGACGCCGGGTCGGGCAAGTTGTCCGCCCGGTTCGACGGCGGGTCGGAGGAGTGCTCACCCCGGTCGCCGTCGTGATCCTGCGGCCGCCCATGCTGGCGGAGCGGTACCAGGCAGCCACCTGGCTGGAGGGCCTGGCCAGGCGCGGTGGCGAAGAACGTGCGGAGTTGCAGCGCCAGCTGTCCGTCGCGCTGGACCGGATGGTCCCCGCGGTGGCAGACGAGGTACTGGCCCGGATCGACATGGCCGGGCTGGCGGAGGGGGTCATCGCGGAGGTCGATCTCGCCGAGATGATCCGGCAGTCCACCGGATCGGTCGCGTCCGACACTGTCCGTGGCGTTCGAATGCAAGGCATCTCCGGCGATGAGGCGGTGGGCCGGGTGGTGGCCCGGCTGCGGCTGCGGCGCCCCCGGGCCGAACCCGAGATGACGCCCCAGCAGCCATGAGAACGGATGTGCGGGCGTGGATCGTTCCGCGGGAGGGGCTGCAGTACCAGGGACGACGAGCGGGACTCGTGACCCGATCGATCGCCGGTGTCATCGACGGCATCGTCGTGCTGGTGGCGGTGCTGGCCGGCTATGTGGGCGTCAACGGACTGCGGTTCCTCGTGCGTCCGCGGACTTTCCAGTTCAGTGAGGCATCGCCGCTGCCGAGCGTGGCGATCGTCCTGCTGGTCCTCGCGGGCTACCTTTTCGTCGCCTGGTCGCTCACCGGACGGACCTACGGCTGCCACCTGATGGGGCTGAGGGTCGTCGGTCGTGGTGGTGAACGGCCGGGCCCGCCGGTCGCGTTGCTGCGGGCCCTGTTCTGTGTCTTGTTCCCGCTCGGACTGCTGTGGTGTGCCGGCGGCCGCCAGCACTCCGTGCAGGACATCGTCCTGGGTACGTCGGTCATCTACGACTGGAGACCCGGATCGCCACGATGAGGAGTTGACCATGTCGGACATCGACAGGCGCGTCCGTGCGCCGCACGGGGGCTGGGTGGGCCCGATCGTCTTCGCCGCCGTGGTGATGATGGTGATCGGCACCATGCACGGCTTCGAGGGGATCGTCGCATTGCTGAACGACGACTACTACTTGGTACCGAAGGACGGTCTGGCCATCCACGTCAACTACACCGGCTGGGGCTGGACACATCTGATCATCGGCACCGCCGTCCTGGTGGCCGGATTCTGTGTCCTGCTCGGTCAGGTGTGGGCGCGCGCCGTCGGGGTGATCCTCGCGGTCGTCAGCATTCTGACGAACATGGCGTTCCTCTCCGCATCTCCGGGCTGGACCACGATCATGATCGCTCTCGACGTCCTGGTGATCTGGGCGCTGACCTTCCACGGTCGTGACGTCCGGCCCAGGCACTGAGCCCGAACCGGACGGGACCGGTGGACCAGGTCAACTAGGCCTCGGGGCGTGAGGGGAGCAGTCCCAACTCCCACGCCCGCCGTACGGCCTCGTTCCGCCGTGATGCGCTCAGCTTGCGCAGGATGCTCCGGACATGGCTGCGAACCGTGTTGACGGAGACGTACATGGTGGCGGCGATCTCCTCGGTGGTGAGCAACTCGGCGAGGTACTCGAGTACCTCCTGTTCCTTGCTGGTCAAGGCTGCGGTGACGATCAACTCGGGTCGTGACACTGCCCAGCGACCGGCAGTCCGGTCGCGACCACGAGGACCCGGTGCGCGCAGCCACGGGTGATGTCTCATCAGCTCGCCGGTGGGCTGTAGCAGCGTTCGCAGCAGCGGCGGCGCCTCCGCGAACGGGCGGCGGAGCTGCTCGGGTGCAGCCAATCTGAGGGCCCGTTCCAGGCAAAGCCCGCTACGACCGGTGTCTCCGGTCCTGATCGATTCCGCGGCTTGGACGAGCCAGCCGTCCACCTGGGTTTCGAGTGCGACGACGCGCTCGGTGTCCGGGAGCGGCTGAGCGGGCGATGGCTCGCCGGCCTCGACAGCTGCTCGCTGTAGCACCAGACGCGATCCGACCTGGTCCCGGCCCGCGGACTGCTCGATCTCCGTGATGGCCTCTCGTGGCCGGTGTTGTGCCACGAGCATCTTCGCCTCGTCGATGGTCAGGGCCTGACCGAGCCAGCCACCCTGCGCGCCGTAACTGTTCCGCGCTGCCCGGAGCTCCGCGGCGGCGCGATCGATGTTGCCGCTCGCCCGCAGCAGCCTGGCCCTGACCAGGGCGAGCGCGGCAGCGAGAACTCGCGCGTCGTGGGTGGGAACGGTGTCCGCGGCACGCTGCACCATCTCTTCGGCGCTGGGTAGATCTCCCCGGTCGGTGTGCACCCAGGCCTCGGCCACGATCGCGGACTGCGGCAGTTCCGCCCCCGGTTCCGCCACCGATGCCGCGTGCGCGACGACCTCCCCGGCTCGCCGCAGATGTCCCCACGCCGCTTCGACCAGCGCGGCCATGCCGAGGAAGTCGACGAGAGCGTCGCGGGCACCGTTCTCCTCCGCGAGCGCGATCCCTTCGGTGAAGGCTCCCAGGGCCGCCGCGAAGTCTCCGCGCTGGAGCAGCACGCGGCCCTTGCTGCCGGCCACCAGGAGCCTCGGCTCTGGATGCGCGACGGCCGGCGATCCCGACCTCAGGTCGGCCTCGGCTATCAGGACCGGGACCAACCCGCTCTCAGGACGCTCGCTGCGGCTTGCGCAGACCGCTTGCAGCACCCTGATGGCGGACTCGGCCGGCTGTCGCCGGGCGGATGCCTGATGGTCCAGCAGATCTGTGGCCCTGTCGAGTTGGGATGTGCAGCGGTCGACATCGAACTCGGCCAGCGCGCGGGCGGCGCTGATGATCGCGGCCTCGGAACCGTCCAGATCGTCGGGAAAGCCGTCGAACAAGCTTGTCAACTGCTGTCGCCGGCGCCCGACGAGGAGACCGGCGACCTCGTAGTACTCCACCAGGTACCGGGCTGCGTGCTGCCACTCACCGGCCGTGATGGCGTGGTGGATCGCCTGCAGTGGCTGACCGTTCTGGGCGAACCAGGCAGCGGCATCGCGATGGAGTGCCGGGACCAGGGCAGGCATCTCGAACAGCAGTTGCGCGCGAAGGAACTCGCGGAACAGTGCCTGGTAGCTGTAGCCGTCCGCTGTCCCCGGAACAGGCTGGATGAACGAGTTGCCGTGAGAGAGGAACTGTAACGATCGACCGGCAGAAGCCTGGCCGGTCAGCACCTCGGCCAGCGCCGGCCGGACCTCGTCGACAATGCAGGTCCGGAGCAGGAACTCGCGCAGCTCCGGCGGCTGGGCATCGAGGACCTCGGTCATCAGGTACGCCGCCAGGTTTCCGGTGTCGCCACGGAACTCCCGGATGACCCGCTCCGGGTCGGCCTTCCCGGTCAGGTTCATCGCGGCGAACATCAGGGCGGCCGGCCAGCCGTCGGTCCGGGCCTGCAGTTCGGCGAGTTCCGACGTTGTCAGCTCGAGCTTGTGCCTGCGCATCAGTGCCGTGGTCTCGTCGGGGGTGAAGGCCAGGTCGGCGGCCCGGATCTCCGAAACCGTGCCTGCCAGTCGGTAGAGGTGCAAGGGCAGAGGCGGGTCGGACCGTGTCACCAGCACCATCCGGACGCGTCCGGCAGTGCCGTGGATGATGCGTTGGAGGCTTCGCCCGATCTTGGGTGTCACGGTCAGGTCGCCACAGTCCACCACGAGCACCAACACGGTGCGATCGCGGCGGGACAGATCGTTGCGCACGGACTCCAGCAGGGCCGGGGGATCTTCACTGGTCGCATCCAAGGCGATGCGCCTGACGACCGCGGCACCCTGGTACTGCGCTGCCCACGACTTCAGCAGCATCGTCTTACCGAAGCCTGCCGGTGCGACGACCAGCGTGAGCGGCCGCTGGACCCCCAGGCTCACTCGATCGACAAGCCGTGGCCGCGGCACCGTGCCCGGTGGGATCGCCGACGTTCGCGGTCCGGATCTGAGGCGACCGTAGAAGGGTGCGTCCGGCGATGTGCTGCGCCGGCTCTCCTCCCTTGCGTGCTGCTCGCTCGGCATGTCCCCTCCTAGCGACGTGCGACATCACGGAACGCTGGGGAGGCGGTGCGCGATTAACCGCACCCATCGACGAAATCACGGAATCCCCTTTAAAACCAGCGTTTTTCGTCCGATTGCCGAACAATCTGAGACTGGCTTGTATCGAGTTGAGAATGCGCGGGTCCTGCACCCGGACGGCAGTTCACCCCACAGGGATGAAGCCGTGCCACGCGACCTTTGCGAGCGTCGAACGCACACGTTGGGAACGGAGTGGGTTCGATGGTCGACGCGACGTACGAGATCCGCGTGGCGGGCGCCGTACCCGAAGAAGACCTTCGAGACATGGAAGCCGTGACGCTGGCAGTCGACCAGGTGAGCACCGTCGTGTACAGCATTCCCGACGAGTCGGCGCTCTACGGTCTGCTCGCCAGACTCCGGGCCCTGGGCATCGAGGTCGTCGAGGTGCACCGGATCCTGGGCGCTGCGTCGGAACCGAGAGAGTGGATCGACATCGATCCGGAGGGGGGAGACGATGGCAGCGCATGAACGCCGTGGCCCGACGTACCAGGTTGCCGTTCAGGGGGAGCTGAGGCCGCCCGTTCTCGTCTTCTGCGCGGGTCCGCGGGCTCATCACCAGACGTCCGGTGTCTTTCGGTTGCAGGTCCACGACCAGCAGGGGATTGCCGACCTGGTCGCGATGCTCCAGACCGCGGGCATGATGATCCTGAGTATCCGGCAGGTCACGCCGCCGGTGGTTGCAGGCAGTGGCATCACCTCCGCGAACCTGTCCTCCTGAGCTCATCCCGCGTGGGTGATGACGCCGTCCGGAGCGCGAGGGAACGTTGCGGTCAACAGGACGCAGAGTCGCGGAGATCCGTGTGGAGGGTGGAGAGTCATGCCAGACGCAGAGGTCCATGGACCCATCGACTACATACTCATCGAGTTCACGGGCGACAAGTTGACCGGTAGAGCGGCCGAGGAACTGGTGAACCTCGTCGAGCGCGGCATCGTCCACGTGTACGACGTGATGGTGGTCGGCAAGGACGCCAACGGCTCCATGTACATGGTCGATCTGGCCGAGTCATCAGGTCAGGCCGGCGGATTCGCCGACCTGAACGGTGCCCGGTCCGGAATCCTGGCCGAGGACAACCTCCGCGAGGTCGCCGGCGCGATGCAGCCCGGCACCCTGGCGGCGCTGATCGTCTACGAGAACACCTGGGCGATCCCGTTCGTCGCGGCCGCCGTGGAGTCCGGTGGCCAGATGATCGCCGGCGGGCGTATTCCGGCCCAGGACGTGATGGACGTCCTCGACGCCCTGGAAACCCTGGAATCGACGAGTTGAGGAGCCTGACATGCCACTGTTGCGAGGATTAGCGAGGACCGCGGCTGTCGCCGGCACCGCCTCTGCTGTCGCAGGACGGGTGCGGCGGCGCCAGGACGCCAAGTTCGCCAGGCAGGACGCCGCGGCCGCACCGGCGCCCGCCGCACCGGCGCCCGCCGCCCCGGCACCCACGTACGCCGCGCCGGCACCGGCCCCTACCTACGCTGCGCCGGCACCCGCTCCGGCTCCGGCATCCGACAGCACGGCCGACCGCTTGGAGCAGCTCAAGTCGTTGGGTGAGCTGAAGCAGGCGGGTGTTCTCACCGAGGCGGAGTTCCAGGCGCAGAAGGCCAAGATCCTCGCGGGCTGAGGCCTTGTCATGACCGAGGAGACACGGAGCGTTCCGCCGGGGACGGCAGCCAGCCCAAGGCTCGCCGTCCTCTTGGCGATGGCGATGTTCGTGCTGGTCGTGGACACCTCGCTGATGAACGTGTCCATCTCCTCGGTGGTCAGGGACCTCGACACGACGGTGAGCGGCGTCCAGTCCGCCATCGCGCTCGAGGCGCTGGTGTCCGCGGCCTTCATCCTGATCGGGAGCAAGGTCGGTGATCTGATCGGCCGCAAGCGCGCCTACCTGCTGGGTCTGCTCGGCTACGCGATCGGCGCTCTGGCGATGGCCCTGGCCCAGAGCCTGACCGCGATCATCGTGTTCTGGGCCCTGGTCGGCGGACTCGGGGCGTCGCTGCTGCTGCCCGCCATGCAGTCCCTCATCCACGGCAACTTCGAAGGCGCGGCCCAGGTGAAGGCCTATGCCATGGTCGGAGCGGCCGCTGCGCTGGCTGCTGCCGTCGGGCCGCTGCTCGGAGGCTTCATCACCACCTACCTGTCGTGGCGGATAGCGTTCCTGCTCGAGGTTCTGGTGATCGCGATCGTGGTCACCGGTCAGCATCTCGTTCACGACGTGCCGTACACCGGTTCCCGGAGAGTGGACGTGGTCGGCGCCATCTTGTCGGTGCTGGGCATGGGCGGCATCGTGCTGAGCGTCCTCGTGTGGCAGGAAGGTGGGGAGTATGTCGGTCTGATCATGGCCACGGGCGCCATCGCCCTCGTGGCGTTCATCCGCTGGCTGGTGCGACGCAAGCGGCAGGGCAAGCCGACGCTCCTCGACCCGGGCCTGTTCAGTTCCGCTGTCTATCGCCTCGGCATCTCCGGTCAGATGCTCCAGCAGATCGCTCTGGGCGGCACCATGATCGTCCTGCCGATCTATCTGCAGATGGTCCTCGAGTACAACGCGATGCAGGCGGGCCTGTCGCTGGCACCGCTCTCGCTGAGCATGTTCGGGACGGCGATCCTGGCCGAGAAGAAGGCGGGCGGGCGACGCCCGGGCAGCATCATCCGGTGGGGATTCACGTCGTTGACCGTGGGCCTGCTGCTGCTGATCCCGATCGTGCCGCGGGCGGACTCCGGCTGGATCCTGATCGGGCCCCTGATCATCGCCGGTCTGGGGCTGGGGCTGCTGGTGTCGCAGCTGAACAACTACACGCTGGGGCCGATCTCGGAGGAACGGGTCAGCGAGGCGGCGGGAGTCAACTCGGCGGCGGGATCGTTCGGGCTGTCGTTCGGGCTGGCATTCGCCGGTGCCATCATGCTGGCCGCCCTGTCGTTCACCTTCACGAATCTGGCGGATTCGAGCACGGTCCTCCCGCCGGCGCAGCAGGAGCAGGTCGCCCAGGCGCTGGAGAGTGACGCGGAGGTGATGAGCAACACCGAGCTCGAGAAGCAGCTCGCCAAGCAACCGCAGGCGATCCGGGACGAGATCATCCGCATCAACACCGACGCACGGCCGATCGCCCTTCAGGTAGCGCTGGGGATTCCGATTCTCGCCGGTCTGGCCGGGCTGGTGAACTCGTTCCGCATGGTGCGGGCGACGCGAGTCACTCCCGATGACTGAGGCTGTGCTGGACGGCACCGAAGAGGGTGCGAGCGACAAGACCGACGATGATGAGATCACCGATCATCTGCACGGTGGCAACCGCGCGGGCGGATTGTGACACCGCCACGATGTCGCCGAAGCCGACGGTCGCGAAGACCGTCACGGTGAAGTACGCCGCATCGAGCCGGCTCAACGGCTCGGAGAAGTTCGCGGGCTGAGCACGTCCCATCAGGAAGTAGGTCGTGGCGAAGACCGTGAGGAACAGCGGCACCGACGTCGCCAGCGCCCCGACCGCCCTGAGACGGGGATAGGGCGAGCGGGCGATCTCGCGGATCTGCCAGGCCAGCAGGACCGCCACGAAGATGAGCCCGCCGACCAGGGTTACGACAGCCACGGCGCCGTCCAGCCGCAGGGGAAGGAGGAAATAGCCGGCACCGATGGCCACCGACACCAGCAGCGAACGCAGCAGCGATACGGCCGCGACGCGGCGGCGGGTCCGCGGGGGGAGCTGGGCGTAGCCGGCGTCGCGATTTCTCACACCGTCAGTGAAGCCCGAACCCGCCTCGGCCGGTTCATCCGGCGGGGGTGATGCCGGCTGAGCGCCCCCGGTGTTGGCTGGGGCCCCTGGGGGATCAGAGTCTGCTGACCTGGCGTGAACCTGTCCGGAGGGAAGAGCGGCATGAGCGCACGGATCACGATGGTGGAGGCAGGGAAGGCGTCACCGGCACCGCGATCGGCTCGTGCCGACGGTGGACCGGCGTACGCTTCCCGTCGTCTCGCGCCGGCCGACCGGGCCCGCCTGGGACTCGCAGCGCGGGCAGCGCTGCCGCCACGCGAGCAGGCGGAGCTGGTCCTACCCTCCAATCGTCCGGATCCGGTCACGCTGCTCGAGCGGCAGGCCCGGCCCCGCATCGCCGAACTGGTGCCGGTGCGGCACGGCAGGATGATGGTGTCGCCGCTCGCCTTCTTCCAGGGCAACGCCCTCGGGATGGCCACTGACCTCGGCGCGGCACCGGTATCGGGTCTCGGCGCGCAGTTGTGCGGTGACGCGCACCTGTCGAACTTCGGAGTGTCCGTGTCGCCCGAACGGCGACTGCTCTTCGACATCAACGACTTCGACGAGACCGTCGCCGGTCCCTGGGAGTGGGACGTCAAACGTCTCGCCGCGAGCCTGGCGGTGGCCGGCCGCGGGAACGGGTTCTCCCGGAAGGAGCGCCGCAAGTGCGTGCTGGAGAGCATCCGGCGCTATCGCGATGCCAGTGCCGAGTTCGGAACCATGCGGGCTCTGGACGTCTGGTACGCCCGTGCCGACATCGATGAGGTGGAGGCGGCACTGCGCAGCAAGATGACCTCGAGCCGGCGCATCAACGTCGACGAGACCTTGCTGAGGGCACGCGGCAGCGGGAGCCTCAAGGCCTCCGCGAAGCTCACCGAGATGACTGATGACGGCGTCCGGCTCAAGGCCTACCCGCCGTTGATGGTTCCGATCGCCGAGTGCCTGCCCGACACCGATCGGGAAGAGCTCGAGAACGGGGTCAAGGAGCTGCTGACCCTCTACCGCCGGTCGTTGCCACCCGAGCGGCGGGACCTGTTCGACCAGTTCGAGTTCGTCGACATGGCCCGCAAGCTGGTCGGGGTGGGCAGCGTCGGCACGCGGTGCTGGATCGTGCTGCTGCGCGGCAGGGACGACGGTGATCCACTGCTCCTCCAGGTCAAGGAGGCCGAGCCCTCGGTGCTCAAGACGATGGTGCCCACCGTGCTCAGGCAGCGGTCCGCTCCGCGCAACGAGGGGGAGCGCGTGGTGGTGGGGCAACGTCTGATGGAGGCAGCCAATGACATCTTCCTCGGCTGGCAGCGGGTCCCAGGCATCGACGGACGGACCCGCGACTTCTACGTCCGGCAGTTGCGGGACATGAAGGTTTCGGCCGCGGTGGAGAAGATGGACCCGCGCAGTATGACCATGTACGGCCAGTTGTGCAGCTGGACCCTGGCCAGGGCCCACGCCCGATCCGGTGACCGGATCGCGCTGGCGACGTACCTCAACAGCGACGACGCCTTCCCCGAGGCGATGGCGGAGTACGCCGAAGCCTATGCCGACCAGAACGAGCGCGACTACCAGGTGTTCCTGGACGCCATCAAATGCGGCCGCCTGGACGCAGAGAGTGGCTTGTAGCGAAGTCTGGCCGGCATTACGCGTAGGACGGACGACAGGTCAAGCGGCCAGGGCCTTCGCCTTCAAGGCGTCGAACTCAGCTTGCGAGATCTTGCCGTTGTCGAGCAGCGAGCTGGCCTGGGCGATCTGGTCGGTCGGACTAGCCGATCCCGCGACCTGCTTGATGTAGTCCTCCTGCTGGCGCTGGAGGGCGGCGCGGCCGGTAGCCTGCCGCTCGGCCATACCCCTGCCGCGGACGATGACATAGATCAGCGCGGTGAGGAAGGGGAAGAAGAGAAGGGCGACAAGCCAGATCGCTTTGACCCATCCTGAGGTCGCGCTGTCGCGGAACAGGTCCGTGATGATCGAGAACAGCATCATCAGGTAGGCGACGAACGCGAAGCTGATGATGATGAACCACACAATGTCCCAGAAACTCATTGCAGCGTCCTTTCTCGGGTGCGCGAAACGCGCCTGATCAACCCTGGCGTCTCGCGGACGGAGCGTCCTCACCTCTCGGGGATGATCTTCCGCGCCTCGATCCGGACCAGGATGAGCCTGATCGCACAATCTGTCGTGTGCGCCGGCCGGGGAGGTCTGGACATGGATCGGGAGCTGTTCACGTCGAGCTGGAAAATGACGGTGGTCCGCGGAGCGGTCGCCGTCGTGTTCGGGATCGTGGCGATCGCCTGGCCGATCGAGACCGGGCTCGCCCTGATGCTGCTGTGGGGATTCTGGGCGTTGCTGGAAGGCGTCAGCCTGCTGGTGCAGGCGTTTCGGTCCAGCGGGCAGGAAGGCCGGTGGGGACGTGCGCTCCTTGGCGTGACCGCACTGATCGTGGCGTTCTTCGCGATCTTCAGTCCGGGCGTGACGGCGCAAACACTGACCTGGATCTTCGGCATCTGGCTCATCGTCCGCGGGGTGTTCGAGACCTTCACGGCGTTCAGCAGCTACCGGCTCACACCCCGCTGGCTACTCCTCCTGGGGGCCGCACTGTCGATCCTCCTGGGCGTGTTCTTCGTCGCCAACCCCGGCCGCGCCGCGGTCGGTATCGCGGTCTGGCTCGGTCTGATCGCGTTGTGCTGGGGCGTCGTCTTCATCGTGGCAGGCTTCCTGAACCGCCGTGAACACCGCTGGCCCGCTGCCCCGGCCAACCCCGCACCAGCCTGAGTTCGGGACCTCGGCCGGCTCGGTCCTGGACAGTTCGAGGGGCGCGCACCTCATCCGTGGCGAGTGATTGGTGCGGCCATCACCGCGGGCAGGTTGTGTGCGGGATGGTCGGAGTTCATGGTGGAGGTATGAACAGTGCGGATGAGGACCGTGCGATCGGTGAGGTGGTCGATCGGCTCGCCAAGGCGTTTCCGAGCGTCGGAGTGGACAAAGTGGCCCAGGTGGTGAGTGACACCCGGCCGGAGTTCGCGGATGTGCCGATCCGAGACTTCGTGCCGTTGTTCGTCGAACGGGGCGCCAAGCAGCGGCTGCGGGAGCTCGTGTAGCCACGAACCCGGCGGGAGAGGGACGTAATGGCTGATTCGGTTGCACCGCACGGACTGCATCACGTGACGGCGATCGCGGAGGATCCGCAGCGCAACGTCGACTTCTACACGACGGTGCTGGGGCTGCGGCTGGTGAAACGAACCGTCAACTTCGATGCCCCGGACACCTATCACCTGTACTACGGCGATGCCTCGGGCCGGCCGTCGACCTTGCTGACGTTCTTCCCCTGGCCCGGAGCGCCGAACGGGAAACAAGGCACCGGCCTCACCACAGCCACTGCCTTCAGCGTTCCGCCGGAGTCTCTCGGCTGGTGGCAGCAGCGGCTGCAGGCCCTTGGTGTCGACGCGGACGCGCCGGTCGCCGGCGCTGACGAGGAGATCTTGAGACTGCGCGACCCCGACGGCCTGGTGATCGAGTTGGTCGCCTCCGAGGGCGACAGCCGGTCCGGTTGGGACGGTGTCGCGGCCATACCGTTCGACCAGGCGATCCGCGGCCTTTTCTCGGTGACCATGACCGAGCAGCTGCTCGACCCGACGGCCGAGATGCTCGACGGCCTGCTGGGGATGCAGCACGGCCAGGACACCAAGGACGGAACCCGATTCGTCATGTCGGGCGGAGCTGAGGGTACGGCGGTGGACGTCCGCCCCAGCAATGAGAATCGCGGAGTCCAGGCTGCCGGAACGGTGCATCACATCGCGTTCCGGGCGCCCGACGGCGAGACGCAGGCGAAGTGGCGTCTCGAGCTGATCGAGGCCGGAGTACAGGTCACCGAGATCCTCGACCGGCAGTACTTCACCTCGATCTACTTCCGCGAACCGGGCGGGGTCCTCCTGGAGATCGCGACCGACCAACCGGGCTTCACCGTGGACGAACCGCTGCTCGAGCTCGGCCAGCACCTGAAGCTTCCGCCCTGGCTCGAACCGAACCGCGAGCAGATCGAGAACACGCTGCCGTCGCTGCGCGTGCCACCGGCTCCGAAGCCCAGCGAAGACGGCTGATGAGCGAGGACCCGCTCCGGCGGCCGCACGTCTGGCAGCCGGGCTCGTCCGCGCCGCCGCTCCTGTTGCTGCACGGCACCGGCGGCAACGAGCACGACCTCCTGGTACTGCGCCAGCACCTCGCGCCTGACGCTCCCGTGCTGTCGCCGCGTGGGACCGTGTCGGAGCAGGGGATGGCTCGATTCTTCCGGCGGCTCCGCGAGGGTGTGTTCGACGAGGATGACATCCGGTTGCGTGCGGACGAGTTGGCCGACTTCCTCACCGCGGCGGAGACGACATACGACGTACCCGCTGGTTCCTGGGTAGCGGTCGGCTTCTCCAACGGGGCGAACATGGCGTCCGCGCTGCTCCTGCGCCACCCTGAGTCGCTCGCCGGCGCGGTGCTGCTGGCTGCGATGGTCCCCTTCGCGGAGGACGAGCCCCGGGACCACGCTCTGGCCGGCAAGCGGGTGCTGATCGTCAACGGTGACAGTGATCCGATGGCCACGCCCGACCAGACGAGCAGGCTGGCCGAGCAACTGCGCCGGCGAGACGCCGACGTCGCGCTCCTGCCGTTCTCCGGCGGCCACACCATCGATCCCGGCCAACTACCCGACATCAAGAAGTTCATCCAGACCATGGGGGACTGAAAGTGGTAAATACCCAACTACCCGGCACAACGTGCGCAAATGAATTGTTGGTATTTACCAGTGACCAGGCGACGATTCTCCGCCGATACTGCCTATGGTGAAACTCTTGCAGTTCACTCCCACGGCATTCATGCTCGACCCTGATCGGCTTCCGCCCGTCCTTGCCGTGAAGGAGACCCAAGAGCCATGTCACGTCAGCGAACGACCATCTTCCTCGCCGCCGCCGCGTCGATCGCCGCGGTGGTGAGCGGCACCTCGGCTGCGGCCGGCTCGACCGACCAGGCCGACGGCAAGACAGGCACCTGCGGCGTATTGTTCGACGACTTCCAGTACACCGCGGCGACCGATCCTGCGCTCGCCGACCACGGCTGGAATGCGCGCAGTGAAATGGGTGGTCCCGGTGTGCCGGGCACTGCCTGGCCGGCAAGCAACATCTCGTTCGTCACCACCGACGGCCAGAAGGTTGCGCAGCTCCGGGCGACGACCAACGGCACGGTCGCCGGTACGACGAACGCCGAGCTCCGCCGGACGACCATGAATCTGCGGAACGGGACCTACGCGACCCGCGTCCGGTACACCGACCAGCCTGCCACCGGAACGGACGGCGACCACATCAACGAGACCGCGTTCGCGATCGGTCCGACGAAGTTCGACTACGACCCGATCTACAGCGAGCTCGACTTCACCGAGTACCTGCCGAACGGAGGCTGGGGCGAGGTCGGCCCCGTCAACTTCCAGACGAGCTGGCACACCTTCCGTGAGGACCCGTGGGACGGGCGGACCGCGGAGGCCCGCCAGGACCGGTCGCTCGACGGCTGGCACACCTACGTGACGCAGGTCGGCAACGGCCACGTGAGGTACTACATCGACGGCAAGCTCACTGCCGACCACACTGTCGACCAGGACGGCAACACCGTGCTGCCGCGTCAGGACATGAGCATGAACTGGAACCTGTGGTTCATCGATCTGGACGGGCACCAGGGAACGTCGACAAGTGAGTACCGCGAGCAGGTCGACTGGGCGTACTACGCCAAGAACGACACCGTCTCGCCCACACAGGCAGACGCGCGCGTGCAGAAGTACCGCAAGCACTCCACGACCTACGAGGACTCCTTGAGCAACGCCGGGAGCTGCGAGAACTACCAGCCACCGGAGCACTGAGCCTCTGGCCCGAGCGCTGCGGCGTAACATACGAGACCTTCCGGCAGAACCAAGGAGGGTCCTCGTGGCAGGCAGCCTGCGAAAGCGAGATCGGGCGCGCGAGCACCTGCTGGGGCTGGTCGAGTCACGAGCGGTCGGCCAGCCCATCCCGTCCGAGCGCCAGCTGTCTGCCGAGCTCGAGATCTCCCGGCCTACGCTCCGAGCGGTGGTCGACGATCTGGTGCGCGACGGCCGGCTGGTTCGCGAGCACGGCCGCGGCATGTTCGTCGGAAGCCCCAAGGTCGCGCAACAGATCAGCGGCACCCACGGAGCGACGTACCCGACAGCACCGGGGACCTGGACCAGCAGGGTTCTCAGCCACGCCACGATCCAGGCCGGCACCTTGGTCGGCAGCCGGCTGCGCGTCCCACCGAACACCGCCGTACTGCGGATCGCCCGGCAGCGCTTCGTCAACGACGACCCGATCTGTCTGGAGACCATTCACGTCCTGCAGGAGATCGTCGCCGAGTTCGACGTACAGGCGATCGAGCAGCACTCGTTCTACGCGTTGCTCGAGGAGCGGTACGGCGTGATCCCGACCGACGCCGAACAGACCCACGCGGCAGCAGCGGCAGACGCCACCGAGTCGGCCCTGCTCGGAGTCGGCTTGGAAGCTCCCATTCTGGTCGTGGAGCGCACCACCCGCGACCAGAACGGCCGCAGGTTCGAGTTCACCCGTGCGGCCTACCGCGGCGATCGCTAACAGATCACAACTCACCTGAACCTTTCCAAGCCGGCAGCCGATCCCGCGAAATAGGCCGCCACTGTTACGGTCGCAGTTCCGGCTGGGTGATGACGGACCTCGCCAGCCTGTGGCCGAGTTCCTGCCCGGCGTAGTGGTCGAGCCTGGTGTGGACGCCGGCGTACAGGCGGCTGAGTCCGGCCTCGTCGGCGATGGCCTGCAGGGAGCGGAATCTCCGGGTGACGCCCGGAAGCACGTCGGACGTGACCGCGAGCCGCAACCGCGGATCGAACTCCTGACTCAGCAGGGTCGCGGCGGTCTGCGAGACCACACTGTGCGCGCCTGGGTACGACGGGTCGGCCGGTGTGGTGGCCAGCGGGTTCCAGCTCGGATTGGCCGTGGTGGCCGGGTTGCCGTCCTGATCAGCGAGCCGGATCGCCGTGATGGGCCGCCAGATCCGGAAGTGGTACTTGGCGTCGTAGAACGCGATGACCGCGTCGGCCAGCGCCAGGTTGAGCTGCGCGAACACCCGCGCCGCACGCACGAGGTCGTTGCCCTCGGCACCGATAGCCGTCTGGGTGATCTCGTTCCAGTAGTTCCAGATCGGCGCTGCCCAGAAGTTGGCCTGTTCGGTCTGGTCCTCGCTGCGGCCGCCGCTCGTGTCCTGGCCGAGCCGTTGGACCTCGTTGATCGCCGCGGCGTACCGCCGGCTGGCGAGGTCCGGATACGCTTCCGGGCGGAATCGGTCGGCCCGTTTGATCAAGAACGGCCTGACGGCTGACCAGTGCGTGAACACAGCGGGGGAGTTGGCCGGCGGCGTCGGCCGGTACTGGCTGGGTTCGGTGCCGGGAGCCAGCGGCGGCGGGACGGCCGCCGACCCGTCGTCTGCGCGCAGGTCGAGCAGGAGACGAGCGGTGAGCCGGCCCGCGGTGATGCCCGCATCGCGACCAGGCGTGTGGCCGAGAGCGCGCAGTTCGTCGGCGAGCCGGTGGCCCAGATCGACGGTCGCGGCCGGATACAGTGCGGCGAGAATGTCGTGTCCTGCTTGGGCTGCGGCGGCGACCGGCGAGGCTCCGGACGGCGCGTGCACCGCGAAGCGGTAGGGCGTACCCTTCCCGGTGGTGGCGACCACAGCGTTGTGGATCGCCGCATGCAGAAGTGCGAAGCTGCGGGTCGGGTGGATCGTGGGCGGCTGCAGACCCGCGGTGCGGACGATCTCGAGCAGGGCCTGGTTCCAGGCGATCACAACGGCAGCACCCGTCCGGGCTTGTCTGGTCACTTCGAGGGAAGGAACGCGGGCAGCCGTCTGAGCAGCAGCGAAGCTGGTGCTTGTTGCGCCGACGGCTACGGCCGCGACGGACACAACAGTCGTGCCACCGGCGATCAGCAGGCCGCGACGTGAGACTGGAGAGGTCACGATGACTCCACGGAGAAGATTCGATGGACATCAAGGGATAGCCGGACGGGTTACAGCCGGGGACTCGTGTAACCCGGGCACGTATTACAGGTGTGGTGTTGTGGCGGACCTGACGTGCGAACTGGACGGTGACGGGTGGCGGGACAGAAGGTGTGGGGACGGCGGAAGCTCGACGAGGGAGCGGACCCTGAGTTGGACCCTGAGTCGGACCCGGTGTCGGTCTCGGTACCCGCGGCCGCAGCGGTTCGTCTTCACGTGGTGACCGAGGACAGCTATTCCGACTGGGAGGCCGTCTACAACGACAATGTGGGCCGGGTCTACCGGATGATGTTCGCCAAGGTGGGCAACCGTCCCGACGCGGAGGATCTTACCGCCGAGGTGTTCGTGACGGCGTTGCGGCCGTTGCAGCTGTCGGCGAGCGTCGGCGAGGTCCGGGCTTACCTCTCGGCCACGGTGCGAACGGTGCTGGCGGCGTACTGGCGGCGAACACTGGGCCGGGAGATCACCCGGCTCGAGGAGGATTGGGCCTTGACCGAGCCGGTGACCGACACCGGCGACGGTGGCGCTGGTGGCGCGGTTGCCCGGGCGGAGGCGATCCTCGCGGAGCTGCCCGAGCGGTACCGGCGCATTCTGCAGTTGCGGTTCATCGGGTCGTGCTCGTTGAAGGCAGCCGCGAAGGAGCTGGGAGTCACCGTGGGCAACGCGAAGGTCCTGCAGCACCGGGCGCTTCGGCAGGCCGCGGCTGTGGCAGAGAGAATGGAGGTGTGACCATGCGCGGAGTACGCCGATTCGTCGAAGATCTACTGAGCCGGCGTCGGACGAAGCCTTTCGCTGTCGACCCGGCGGACGAGTCACAGATTCGGACCGCGATCGCGTTGCGCGCTGCCGGTCCTGACACCGAGCCGAGCGACGAGTTCGTCAGCTCCCTGCGCGAGCGCTTGCGGACCGAGCTGGACGATGCGCCGCCGGTGCGGGAGGTGTCGCCGGTGCGCGAGGTGCGCGGCAGCCGTCGCCGGTTCGTGTTGTCGATCGCTGCGGCTTCCGCGGCATCGGCCGCGGTCGGCGTCGGCGCCGAGATGGCGCTGAGCGGCGGGGGAGCGGTGACGGCGGAGCCTGGCGACGCGACGGTCACGCCCGACAACGGGGAATGGCGCGGGATCGTGGCAGTCAAGGATCTGCCGGATGGCGCCGTGCGGCCGTTCGACGCGGGGAGCATCGTCGGCTTCGTGCACCGCTCCGGCGACGAGCTGAACGCCGTGTCCGGCGTGTGCACTCACCTGGGGTGCAAGCTCGCTCTTGATGGCCCGGCGCGCCAGTTGAAGTGCCCTTGTCACAGTGCGACCTTCGGAGTCGACGGCGCGGTCGTGCAGCACCGGCTCCCGATTGCCCTTCCACCCCTGCCCAAGCTGATGGTCCGCGAATCCGAAGGTGTGGTCCAGGTCTTCGTCCCACCCCGCCAGGCGTAACCAACCACCGCCCATCACAGACTGAGGGCCGGACGAAGTCACCGCCACGACAACCGCCCGGCCCTCGGCGCGTACGCCGGTCGGCGTCTCAGTCGGTCTTGCCGAGGAGCAGCCGGACGTCCGTACGCGAGGTGACCCCCTCATGAGGGGGGCGGCACGGAAGCAAGGTCGCATCAGGTGTAACCCGGCCGGCTATTGATGGGCATGAGAAGCATTCGTTTAATCCGGCCCGCGGTCACTGCGCTCGCGGCGACCGGTGGTCTGATAGCCCTCGCTGCGTGTGGAAGCGCCGATAACCAGTCCGGAGCGGCGCCGGCCGCCGCCTCGTCCCAGCCGTCTCCGACGGACTCGGAGATGCCTGGTATGTCCATGTCGCCCGCACCGAAGGCCGGTCCGGCAGTCGCCGCCAATTCTGTGGACATCAAGGAGTTCGCCTTCGGTCCGCAGAACATCACCGTCAAGGTCGGTACGACGGTGACGTGGACGAACGACGACCAGGACCCGCATACGGTGACCAGCCAGAACGGTAGCGGCCCGTTGAAGTCGAAGACGCTGCAGAACGGTGACAAGTTCCAGTACACGTTCACCAAGGCCGGCACGTTCAACTACCTGTGCACCATTCACCCCTTCATGACCGGCACGGTGGTGGTCACCGCATGAGCGTCGAGAACGATCAGAGCCCAGAAGGTATGACGCGTCGTCAGTTGATGCGTCACACCGCGTGGTTCGGTGCGGCCGTGGTGCTGACGGTGGCAGGTGGCGAGGTGATCAGCCAGGTCACCGGCCCCGGCGAGGCGCCCGCTGCGATCGCCAATGATCCGAACGCGTTGCGATTCATCCAGATCAGCGATAGCCACCTTGGCTTCAAGGGCACCGCGAACACCGCCGTCGAGGAATCCTTCACCGAGGCGATCGACCAGATCAACGCGCTGCCGTACCGGGCGGACTTCGTCGTACACACCGGAGACCTGACCCATCTGTCGACACCCGCGCAGTTCGACCAGGTCAAGCAGATGATGAGCGGCCTGAACACCGGGCATGTGTTCACGGTCCCGGGGGAGCACGACTCGGTCGACGATCACGGCCAGAAGTACCGGGCCGCCTTCGGCAAGGGCACCGCCGGCGACGGCTGGTACAGCTTCGACATGCACGGGGTGCACTTCATCTCGCTGGTGAACACGCTCGGGCTGGAGTCGCTCGGTCACCTCGGCACCGAGCAGCTCGCGTTCGTCCAGAAGGACGTCGCGAAGCTGTCGTCGGACACCCCGATCGTTGTCTTCAGCCACATTCCGCTGTTCGCGCTCTATCCCAAGTGGGGCTGGGGAACCAACGACGCCACGCAGGCACTCAGCTATCTCAAAAGGTTCTCGTCGGTGACGTGCCTCAACGGCCACATCCACCAGTTGTTCACCAAGACCGAAGGCAACGTCACCTTTCACAGCGCGACCACGACCGCCTACCCGCTGCCCCACCCTGGCGAGGCTCCAGCACCGACACCGGTCACCTTGCCGGCCGGAAAGCTGAAGGACGCGCTGGGCATCCGCGAGGTCCAGTACCTCGAAGGCACCGACCGGCTTGCGATCAAGGACGTGAAACTGGCATGAAGGTTCCCCGCCGTACGCTCGAGGCACTCCCGCTGTCCATCTGCCTCGCGACCAGCGGCTACATCCACGCGCAACTGTACGTCCGCAGCTACCACTTCATCCCGACCATCGGGCCGTCGTTCCACTGGGATGCGGCCGCCTCGATGGCAGTGGCCGTACTCCTCCTCATCCGCAATGCCGGCGTACTGCGGATCCTCGCTGCCGGGCTGTGTCTGAGCGGCCTCGGCGGGTTCACGCTGTCGCGCACAGTGGGCCTGTTCGGATTCACCGAGCGCGGCTGGGAGCCCTCGCCGCAGGCTCCGCTCAGCGTGGTCGCCTGGGTGGCTGCGCTCGTTCTGCTGCTGATCCCTGCGGTCCGACAGTTCCGGGAGCACCAGAACTCCACGAAACATGTTGCCGTCGGCCACGAATAAGGGTCGGGCCGGAATCGATCGAACGGAGCGCCTTGCAGGTATGGAGAATCATCAGCATCAAGCCGTAGTGCTCGGGGGAAGTATGGCCGGTCTGCTCGCCGCGCGGGTGCTGGCCGAGCACTTCGAGCGAGTGACCATCGTGGACCGTGACGAGCTGAGCGGGGAGTGGGCCGGCGATCCGGTGGCCGATCCGCGAGAGCGCGAGGTACGGCGCGGCGTACCGCAGGGCCGGCATCCACACGGAATGCTGACCGCCGGGCTCAATGTCGTCGAACAGCTGTTCCCGGGAGCGACCGACGAGCTGATCGCAGCCGGTGTGCCGAGTGGTGACGTGCTCGGCAACGTCCGGTTCTGCACCAACGGGCACCGGCTGCGACAGGTGCCGGTCGGGATGACCGCACTCTCGTTCAGTCGGCCGTTCTTCGAGAACTACGTACGGGCGAAGGTCCTCGCGATGCCGGGTATCGAGCTGCGCGCGGGCACGGACATCGTCGGGATCGACGCCGATCCCGAGGCCCGGCGAGTGATCGGGGCCTTCGTGCACCGTCGCGACGCGGCCGGAGTCGAAGCCGTTCCGGCGGACCTGGTCGTCGACGCGACCGGCCGCGGGTCGCGAATGCCGCGATGGCTGACCGAGCTGGGCTACGGGCGCCCGCCGGAGGAGAAGGTCGAGCTCGACCTCGCGTACGTGTCGCGGCACTACGAGGTCGACCCGGGGACGCTCGAGGGCGATATCGCCATCATCATCGGGCCGTCCGCGCTCGCTCCGCGTGGGGGAGCGGTCATGCTGCAAGAGGCCGGCCGAGCGGTCGTCACGTTGTTCGGCATCCTCGGGGATCACGCTCCGCTCGACGATCCGGGGTACCGGGCCTACGCCCGCGGGCTGCCGCTGCCGTACGTGGCCGACGTCATCGAGCGGTCGAAGCCGCTCGACGAGCCGGTGAAGTTCCGGTACCCGGCCAGCGTGCGGCATCGCTACGACCTGTTGCAGCGTTTTCCCAAGGGTTTGGTCGTCGTCGGGGACGCGATGTGCTCGTTCAACCCGATGTACGGGCAGGGTATGTCGGTGGCGGCTGTGCGGGCGCTGCGCCTCGGTGATGCACTGCAACGCGATGGTGCAGCCGGGTTCGACGCGCTGCGCTTCTTCCGGGCTGTGCGCCCTGTCATCGACATCCCGTGGCAGATCGCGGTAGGCGGTGACACTGCCCTGCCCGGGGTCGACGGACCGAGCGACGCCCGGACGCGACTGGTGAACCGCTACCTCGACCGGCTGTACGCCGCCGCCGAGCACGACGAGGTGGTGTCGGTGGCCTTCAGCCGGGTGACGAACCTGCTCGATCCGCCGACCGCGTTGTTGCGCCCGGCAATCGCCGCGCGAGTCCTGACTCACCGGCGCTCCGCGGCTGCCTGACGCGCTGGCGACAAAGACGTGCTGGGTGATTTCGCTGAGTGGTCAGGCGTCCTGTGTCCCGGGAGGTGTTCGTGGTTTCCTCCCGGGACCTGATTGCCGGTCGCGTGCTTGCCGGTAAGACTGAGGCCGTGCCCATCTTGCGGGGGCGTGAGTCCGAGTGCCGGCGGCTGGAGCGGCTGGTCGATGCCGTCCGTCACGGTGACAGCCGGGCCTTGGTGATCTCCGGAGAGGCGGGGATCGGCAAGTCGGCGTTGCTCACCTATCTGGAGGCCGAGGCTTCCGGCTGCTCGGTGGTGCGGGTGGCCGGCGTACAGGCGGAGATGGAGCTGGCTTACGCAGGCTTGCATCAACTGTGTTCGCCGCTGCTGGATCGGCTGGACCGGATCCCCGTGCCGCAGCGTGATGCGCTCCGCACTGCCTTCGGCCTGGGATCCGGGCCGGTGCCGGATCGCTTCCTCGTCGGCTTGGCCCTCTTGAGCCTGCTGGCCGCCGCGGCGGCCGAGCGCCCGCTCGTCTGCGTCGTCGACGACGCACAATGGCTCGATCGCACGTCGAGCGAGACTCTTGCGTTCGTGGGTCGCAGGTTGCTGGCGGAGTCGATCGCGCTGGTGTTCGCTCTGCGCGATTCTGCAGACGTCCAGTCGTTCGCGGGGCTGCCGCAACTGGTCCTGGGCGGGCTGCCGCCGGAGGATGCGAAGGACCTCCTGGCGGCAGCGATTCCCGGACCACTGGATGACGCGGTGCGGGAGCGTATCGTCGCCGAGACACGCGGGAATCCACTCGCACTGCTCGAGCTCCCCCGGGGCCTCAGTTACGCCGAGCTGGCGGGTGGCTTTCGCTTGCCTGAATCGCACGACCTGTCGGATCGGATCGAGTCGAGCTTCCAGCGCCGGCTCGACGTACTGCCGCCCGATACCCGCCGGTTGTTGCTGCTGGCGGCCGTCGACCCCACCGGGGACCCGGCGCTGCTCTATCGCGCGGCAGCTGCCCTCGGTATCGAGGTGGATCAGCACGACCTGAGCGGATTCGGCGGGCTGCTCCAGTGGGGCACGCGCGTGATCTTCTGCCATCCACTCGCGCGGTCGGCTGTCTGGCGAGCGGCGGCAGCGGAACAGCGCAGGGAGGCACACCGTGCGTTGGCCGAAGCCACTGATCCGGTGCGCGACGCGGACCGCCGGATCTGGCACCTTGCGCAGGCAACGCAGGAACCCGACGAAGGTCTGGCCGCCGAACTCGAATGCTCCGCCGAACGGGCACAGGCCCGCGGGGGTCTGGCAGCAGCCGCTGCCTTTCTCGAACGAGCGACACAACTGACCCCGGACCGCACGCAGCAGGTACGACGCGCCCTCGCCGCCGCGCGCTTCGAACTCCAGGTCGGCGCTCCGGACTCGACGTACAGGATGCTCTCGATCGCCGAGAAAGGTGACCCCGACGATCTTCAGCGCGCACACATCGACCTGCTGCGAGCGGAAGCCGTCTTCGCGTCGAGCCGCGGCCATGAGGCTCCTAGACTCCTCCTGAACGCCGCACACCGACTGGAATCGCTGGATACCAAGCTGGCTCGGGACACCTATCTGGACGCGCTCTCCGCCGCGATGTTCGCCGGGCGACTCGCCGTTCGCACGGGTGTCGGTGTGGCCGAGGTGGCGCAGGCCGCGCGGCGGTTCCCGCGCTCACATGAGCCGGACCATGCTGACCTGCTCTTCGATGCGCTCGCCACCCGCTTCACCGACGGTTACGCCGCGGCGGTCCCGCTGTCGAAGCGAGCGCTGCGGGCATTCCGCAGTACCGACCTCACGCTCGCGGACAGCCTGCGATGGTCCTGGCTCGCCGATGCGATCGCGGCGGACCTGTGGGACGACGAGAGTTGGGACGTTCTCGGCGGCCGCCACGTCCGGCTGGCCCGGGAGGCGGGAGCGCTTGGTGAGCTCGTCCTCGCGCTCAACTCGCGCATCGTTCTCGAGCTGTTCGCGGGTCACTCCGCGACAGCGGTGGCGCTGACCGACGAAGCGAATGTCGTGACCGAGACGATCGGAGCGCCCTCGGTGCCGTACGGCGCACTCTGGCTCGCGGCCTGGCAGGGCCGCGAAGAGGAAGCGTGCGAGCTGATCGGGACCCGGGCTGTCGAGGCGGCTGCCCGCGGAGAAGGAATCGGCCAGACAGTGGCGCAGGCAGCCCACGCCGTACTCCTCAACGGCTTGCAGCAGTTCGAGGGCGCGATGGCCGAAGCCCGGCTGGCCGGCGAGTCTCCACAGGAACTGGCCGCGTCCAACTGGGGACTGACAGAGTTGATCGAGGCAGCCGTCCGCGCCGGCCACGATGACGTAGCTGCCGAGGCGTTCGCACGTCTCTCGCCGATGACGAGCGCGAGTGGCACGGAGTGGGCACTCGGACTGGAGGCTCGGTGCCGCGCGTTGATCAGTGATGACGACAGCGCGGAGCCGCTCTACCGCGAGGCGATCGAACGGCTCGGCCATACCCGGGTGCGTGCCGAGCTGGCCCGGGCCGGTCTCTTGTACGGCGAATGGCTGCGCCGCCAGGGCCGCCGCCAGGAGGCCCGTGAACAGCTGCGGGCGGCGTACGAGAGGTTCACCGAGATGGGAGCCGGGGCTTTCGCCGAGCGCGCCCGTCATGAGCTCACCGCCATCGGCGAGAAGTTGCGTCGGCGCGCCGTCCCTGCCGCGGGCCAGCTGACCCCTCGTGAAGCACAGGTCGCCCGCCTGGCTCGGGACGGGCTGTCCAATCCCGAGATCGGTGCCCGGCTGTTCCTGAGCCCTCGCACCGTCGAGTACCACCTGGGCAACGTCTTCGCCAAACTCGGCATCACCTCCCGCCACGAGCTCGACCGTCTACCCAGTGGCGTCCGATAGCGACTGGCTCGCGACGGACGGGTTCGTGCACTCGAGTCGCACCCGGCTCGCGTCGACCAGGCCGAGCTGTACTGCCCGCGGCGGCATGATCGTGTTGATAGCCCAATCCGTTGAGGTGCGAGTGCGGTTACCCGGCAGGGAGTAGAGGTGGTAGCTGCGGGTGACGGTCTTGGCGGCCAGGCCGGAGAGCGGGACCTGCAGCGGGTTCGCGGCTGCCCGGAAGCCACCCAGATCGACCAGGAAGCCGAGGTCGTGATGCTTGTAGGGCTGCAGGTCGTCCCCTCTCAGCGAGGCCATGACGTTGCGGGCCACCAGCTTGCCCTGCCGCTGGGCGTGCTGCGCGGTCATCCCCGTGATCGAACCCGGACGCGTGACGTCGGGCACCGCCGCGCAGTCGCCGACGGCGAACACGTGCGAGCGGCCGCGCACCACGAGTGTCTCGTGAACCTGCAGGCGGCCATGATCGGTGGGCAGTGACAGCGCGTCGACCAGTGGGTCCGGGCGTACCCCGACGCACCAGATCAGCGATCGGGTGGTGATCTCCTCACCCGTCGTCATCCGCAAGCACTCGGGACCCGCGTTGTCGACGGACTGCCCGAGACGTACTTCGACCCCACGCTTTCGCAGCACCCGCTCGGCGGTCTTCGACATGCGCGGGCCGAGTCCCGGAAGGAGCCGGTCGGCGAGGTCGGCGACCAGCCAGCGCACCGGCTGGTTGCGCAGGGCAGGAAGCTGACGAACCAGACGATTCGTCAGCAACTGGCCCTGCGCGACGACCTCGGTCCCGGTGTAGCCGGCGCCGACCACAACGAACGTGCACCTCGCGTCACGCTCGTCGCGATCACTGGTGACGGCGGCGAGCTCCAGTTGGCGGGTGATGTGATCGCGCAGGAACAACGCCTCGGAGATGCTGCGGAACCCGTGGGCGTACTCGGCCACCCCCGGGATGGGGAGCAGCTTGTTCACGCTGCCCGCGGCGAGTACGAGACGATCGAAGTCCGTGACGTTGAGCCGCCCCTCTGGGTCGGCCCACTCGACCCGGTGACCGTCGATGTCGATGTGCGTGGCGGTTCCCAGCAGCAGTTTCACCTTCGGCAGCCGGTCGGGCAGCGACACGCAGATACGGCGCGGTTCGAGGATCCCCGCCGCCACCTCGGGCAGCAACGGAACATAGAGGAAGTAGTCGGTCGGATTGATCAGCACGATCTCCGCGTCGGGAGCGTGCTTCTGCAGACCTCTGGCGGCGTGGTACCCCGCGAACCCGGCACCCACGATCACTACCCGTGGAACGCTCATCGATAGTCAGGGGCCCGAACCGTGAGGTGCCCGGTTCCCCGTCCTCCTCTCGAACGGTACGGCGGAGTCTTCCGCCTCGGGATCAGCCTGCGCGCCCGGCAGCGGGCATCGCATCCGGGAGGCACGGGGCCGATACACCGGGGGTGCCGGGCCGGGCGCTCTTGGCGTCGGAATCGAAGGAGGCTACGTTGCCAAGATGCTGGTTGGTCGGCGCACCGAGTGCCGTCACCTCGATGAACTGCTGGACACCGTGCGAAACGGCACCAGCCGGTCGGTGCTGATCCGGGGAGACGTCGGGATCGGCAAGTCGGCGTTGCTGGAGTACCTGATGGCACAGGCGTCGGGGTGCCGGGTCGTGCGGGTGGCCGGAGTACAGGCCGAGTCTGAGCTGGCGTTCGCCGGACTGCATCAGCTGTGCGCGCCGCTGCTGGATCGCCTCGATCGGATCCCGGTGCCGCAACAGGACGCGCTCGGCACGGCGTTCGGTCTCCGCGCCGGTCCCGCGCCGGACCGCTTCCTGGTGGGTCTGGCCGTGTTGAGTCTGCTGGCTGCCGCGGCCGCGGAGCATCCGTTGATCTGCGTGGTCGATGACGCGCAGTGGCTGGACAGGATTTCGGCAGAGTCTCTGACGTTCGTGGGTCGTCGCTTGGTGGCTGAGTCGGTCGGGCTGGTGTTCGCGTCGCGTGACCCCGTCGATGAGCAGGTGTTCGCCGGGCTGCCGCAGTTGGTGCTGGACGGGCTGCGTCCGGAGGATGCGCGCGAGCTGCTCGCGGCGGTGATTCCCGGAGCGTTGGACGAGCAGGTCCGCGACCGCATCGTCGCCGAGACGCGGGGGAACCCGCTTGCTCTGATCGAGCTGCCACAGGAGGTGAGCTACGCCCAACTGGCTGGTGGTTTCGGCATGCTGGACGCCCAGAGCCTGACGGGCCGGATCGAAGACAGCTTCCGGCGCCGACTCACGCCGCTGCCGCCCGATCTGCGTCGGTTGCTCCTCGTCGCGGCCATCGAGCCGATGGGACAACCTTCACTCGTACTCCGGGCAGCCCAGCGGCTCGGTATCGCCGCCGACACGCTGGACCGGCGCGAGTTCGCAGGCCTGCTGCGGGCGGGGGAGCGGATCACGTTCCGCCATCCGCTGGTGCGCTCGGCCATCTACCGGGAGGCGACCCCGGAGGAACGGCGGGAGACACATCGTGCGCTGGCCGAGGTCACGGACCCGGCCGACGACGCCGATCGCCGGGTGTGGCACCTGGCCCACGCGGCGAGCGGCCCGGACGAAGACGTGGCCGCCGAGTTGGAGCGGTCGGCCGGCCGCGCAGGCGCGCGGGGTGGTCTTGCGGCGGCCGCCGCGTTCCTCGAGCGCGCCGCACGGCTGACGGTCGACCCTTCGCGCCGTTCTGCCCGGGCGCTGGACGCTGCACAGGCCAAGCTCCAGGCGGGTGCGTTCCCAGCGGCAGTCGACCTGCTCGCTATGGCCGAATCCGGTCCGTTGAGTGAGCTCGAGCAGGCACGGGTCGACCTCATGCGGGCCCAGTTCGCGTTCGTGACGAGTCGGGGCAAGGACGCGCCTCCGCTGCTGTTGAAGGCTGCCAAACGCCTCGAACCGATCGACATCGAGCTTTGCCGGGCGACGTACTTGGACGGGCTTACCGCTGCGATGTTCGTGGGCGCGCTGGCCAGTCCAGGAGGCGGCACGATGGATGTGGCCCGCGCAGCAGGTACGGCGCCGCAACCGCTGCATCGCTTGCGGGCGCCCGACCTCCTGCTGGACGGCCTGGCAGCGAACTTCAACGACGGGTATGCGGCCGCCGCGCCGGTGCTGCGGCAGGCTCTGGCTGTTTTCGGCAGCGATATGTCTCCCGACGAGGAACTGCGGTGGCTGTGGCTGGGGACCGAGGCCGCGTTGCATCTGTGGGACGACGAGGCGTGGCACAAGCTCTCCGCTCGGTACGTCGAGCTCGCGCGTGCTGGCGGCGCGTTGAGTGAGCTCCCGCTGGCGCTCAGCACGCGCGCGTACATGCTGCTCTTCGCCGGCGACCTGGCCGCGGCGACGTCACTGGTCGACGAGGGACATGCGGTGACCGAGGCGACGGGCAGCAGCCTGGCGCCGTACAGCGCCATGGCCCTGGCCGCGTTGTCCGGACGGCAGGACGAGGCGTCGGCCCTGATCGAGACCACGATCCGAGAAGTGACGCGCCGGGGCGAAGGCATCGGGATAGCTGTCGCGCACTGGACGAACGCGGTGCTGTGCAACGGACTCGGCAACTACCCCGAGGCCGCGACCGCCGCCGAGGAGGCACTCCGTCACCAGGAGTACCCCGATCTCCGCTATCCCGGAGTGGCGAACTGGGCCGTGACCGAGCTGATCGAGGCAGCCGTGCGCAGCGGAAGGCACGAGACCGCCGCCGAGGCGTTCGACTGGATCGCCACGATGACGGGGGCCAGTCGCACCGAGTGGGCGCTGGGGTTGGAGGCGCGGTGCCGCGCTCTGCTGACCGAGGGCGAAGACGCAGAGAAGCTGTATCAGGAGGCGATCGCGCGGCTGCGACGTACGCGGGTGCGTGGAGAGCTGGCACGGGCCACGTTGCTGTACGGGGAGTGGCTACGCCGCCGGGGGCGCCGCGTGGACGCGCGAGACCAGCTGCGCATGGCGCACGAGATGTTCAGCTCGATGGGCGCGGAGGCGTTCGCCGAGCGGGCGCGCCATGAACTGGCGTCGACAGGGGAGAAGGCGCGTAAGCGGACGGTGTCCACCAGCAGTCAGCTCACGGAGCGGGAGGTCCAGGTCACTCGGTTGGCGCGCGACGGGCTTTCCAATCCCGAGATCAGCACCCGGCTCTTCCTGAGTCCGCGCACAGTCGAGTACCACCTCGGAAACGTCTTCGCCAAGCTCGGCATCAGGTCCCGCCATGAGCTCAGCCGCTGGTCCGGGGACCTCCGGTAACTCCGGTAACCAGTCCTAGGCTGCGCCGCCGGACCCCGGGTGGAACCCCGGGTGTCCACGGGGGCCACGGGCCCTGATCTGGCGTGATGGTGAAGCCATGCGAACCGCCGCGGAGTACCGCGGCTTCCTGATCGGAGGGAATCGACATGGCCAATCCAGCTCCCAGCAACCATCCCCGGGTCGCGGTCGTCACCGGCGGGTCGGGCGGCATCGGCAGCGAGGTCTCACACCGGTTGGCCGCCGACGGGATGAGCGTGCTGGTGCACTACGCGGGCAACCCGGTCACGGCCGACGAGATCGTCAAGTCGATCTCGGATGCCGGCGGGACCGCAAGCAGCTACGGAGCCGACGTCGCCGATGAGGCGCAGGTCGCTGAGCTGTTCGACACCGCGGAGCAGTTGTACGGCGGTGTCGACGTGGTGGTGCACACCGCCGGCATCATGCTGCTGTCGCGGCTGACCGAGTTCGATCTAGAGGACCTGGACCGGATGCACCGGATCAACATCCGCGGCACGTTCGTCGTCAACCAGCAGGCCGCCCGTCGCATCCGTCAGGGCGGGGCGATCATCAACTTCTCGTCTTCGGTCGTGAAGCTCGCCTTCGAGGGCTACACCGGCTACGCGGCCACCAAGGGGGCGGTGGATGCGATGACCCTGATCCTGGCCAAGGAACTCCGTGGTCGCGATGTCACGGTGAATGCCGTAGCGCCCGGGCCGACGGCGACGCCGCTGTTCCTCGAAGGCAAGGACCAGGCCACCGTCGACAGGTTGACGAACCTCGCTCCGCTGCAGCGGCTCGGCGTACCGGGCGACATCGCCGAGGCCGTGTCGTTCCTCGCCGGACCGGCCCGTTGGGTCAACGGGCAGGTCGTCTACGTCAACGGCGGCGTCGTGTGAGGCTCGCGCCTTCCCAACCACCACCAGGAGATCAGCCATGTCCAAGAACATCATCGTCACCGGCGCGTCGAGCGGGTTCGGTGCGATGGCAGTGCGTGCCCTCGGCGACGCGGGTCACCGTGTGTACGCCGGCATGCGCAACACAGCCGGCCGCAACGCTGCCGCCGTCGGCGCGCTGGCGGAGTACGCCAAGAGTCATCCGGTCGACATCTCTGCCGTAGAGATGGACGTCACCGATCAGGAGTCGGTCGACGCCGCGGTGAAGCGGATGGTCGAGGAAAGCGGCCATCTCGACGTGATCGTGCACAACGCCGGCCACATGGTGCTCGGCCCGGCCGAGGCCTTCACCCCGGAACAGCTCGTGGAGGTGTACGACGTCAACGTGCTGTCCACCCAACGCGTCAACCGCGCGGTCCTTCCGCATCTGCGCGAGCGGGGCGACGGGTTGTTGGTCTGGGTCGGTTCGTCCAGCAGCCGCGGCGGCACTCCGCCGTACCTGGCGCCGTACTTCGCTGCCAAGGCGGCAGAGGATGCCCTTGCGGTGAGCTACGCCGCCGAGCTGGCTCGGTTCGGCATCGACACCACGATCATCGTGCCGGGTTCCTTCACGACCGGTACGAACCACTTCGCCCACGCTGGGCACGCCGCTGACGCCGAGGTAGCCGCGGCGTACGACGTCCGCTACGCCGGCCTGATGGACCAGGTCGCCGCACGTCTGGCCGAACTGGCTCCGAGCGATGCAGACCCGACTGAGGTTGCGCGTCAGATCGCCCGGGTCGTGAACCTACCGAAGGGCGAGAGGCCGTTCCGCGTGCACATCGACCCGGCCAACGACGGTGCGGAGCGGGTCAACCAACTGGGCGACCAGGTTCGCGAAGAGTTCTACCAGCGAATCGGCCTCACCGACCTGCTCAGCCCTAGCCTGCAGTGAGGTTGGTTCGGAGCTGTGCCGGTTGGGTGATTGTCACAGCAGCATTGTCCGGAGCCAAGCCGCTGTAGTGGCCAGCGTGGGCGCGCTGTCGAACTTCGTGTCCTCGTGTCCCGCGTTGGCCAGGAGCTCGAACCGGCTTCGTGCGCCGGCGTGGGTGAGTGCATGGTGGAGGGAGAGACTCTCTGAGGAGAGAACTATCCGGTCGCGGTCGCCGTGGGCGATGAGGAACGGTGGTGCCTGCGGCGATACCCGCGACAGCAGACTGAATCCGCGGGCCCGCTCGGTCAGCTCAGCCGGATCGGAGGTGCCGAGCAGGTCCGCCTCGAACCGGAACGGAATGAGTCGTGCCTCGAGCTCGCTCCGCGCCGCGGAGGACGCGAGATCCGCCGCGCCGAACCAGTGCACGACTGCCTGCACAGCACTGGACTGGTCAAGGTTGCCGCCGACCGCACCCTCCAGCGCGCTGTCGCCTTCGGACAAGGCCAGCAGGGAGCCCAGGTAGGCTCCCGCCGAACTGCCCCAGATGCCGAGCCGTTGAGTTGGGAGCCGGAGTTGGGATGCGTTGGCGCGCAGCCATCGCACGGCTCCCTTGAGATCGTGCAGCTGCTGGGGAAAAACAGCATGCGGTGCCAGCCGGTAGTTGACCGAGACAACGGTCACGCCGTACGCCGTGATCGGTGCGAGGCGCTTGGCCCCGTCCTCAGCTTTGTCGCCGTGGATCCATCCGCCGCCGTGCGCGTAGACGACGACCGGCGCGTCCGGTCGGCCGGAACGATAGACGTCGAGGTGCAGCTCAGCATCATCGACGGTCGCGTATACGAGGTCGCGCTCGACCACGACGTCGTACTCGTCTGCTCGCCCTGACATGTCGGAGCCTCCCGATTGCTCTACGGACAAAGCCACTGTCGCACCCTCGAACCGCGACTCCGACGCGGATCGGGCATCAAGCGGCGGGTGGTTCGGGCTCGAGGACGACTACCGGGATCTGGCGGTCGGTGCGGTCCTGGTAGCGCCCGTACCCGTCGTACACGGCCACGATTCTCTCCCATAGCGCCGTACGCTCCGCTCCGGTCGCGGTGCGCGCCACGAGAGCTCGCGTACCGCCGCGCAGTGTGACCTGAACGTCGGGGTTGGCGCGCAGGTTGTGGTACCACGCGGGATGCCGTTCGTCGCCGCCGAAGGATGCGACCAGGACAACCCGGCCGTCCTCCACGATCGGCGCCGCCAAGGTCGTCGTACGTCGCTGTCCCGATCGCCGCCCGACGGTCTGCAGCCCAACGATCGGCATCCCCATCGCCCGGCCGAACAGCCGGCCCTTCGATCCGAGGAACACCGCGACATGCAGTCTCGTGAAGACCTTGTAGAGCCTGTCCTTCAGTTGCGCCATGTCGATTCCTTCAGCAGTGATGGTGCCTATCGCAACTCGAAGTTGCGATGATCACCCTGCCAGGTCGGATCGCAGATCGCAACTCCGAGTTGCGATACGATGAGTCGCACACGATCGGACAACAGTCCGCCGACCGCGCTCAGCGTGAGCGCGGCGACCGGCTGACGAGGGGGCGCGGCAACGAGCTCCGGGAGACAGGGAGGCGCGATGCCGTCAGCCGAAGGTGCGCGCCCGGTCGGCCGTGGTCCGAAGGTGCGGGCCGCAGTACTCGACGCGACCCTGGCCGAGCTCGCCGAGAACGGGTACGCCGCACTCACGATCGACAACGTCGCGCGCCGTGCCGGCGTCCACAAGACGACGATCTATCGGCGCTGGCCGGACCGCGAGGCACTGGTCGGCGACGTGCTCGGCGAACACATCGCGATGGAGCTGCCGATTGCCGATACCGGCAGTCTGGCCGGCGACCTCCAGCACCTCGCGGAGGCGTTCGTCGCGTGGGTGGCGAGCCCGCCGGGCCGGATGATCTTCACCGCGATCTACAGCGACGCGGCCCGCATCCCCGGCATCGCGGAGACCCGACGTGAACTGTTCGAGTACGGCCCCCGCCGAGCCGGAGTCGTCGTCGACCGCGCCATCAAACGCGGCGAGCTCCCCGCAGACACGGACCCGGTCGCGGTCATCAGAACCCTGATCGCCCCGATCTACTTCCAACTCTCCGTCATCGGCGACCCCCCCGACAAAACCACCGCCACCCAAGCAACCCAAATCACCCTAGCCGCCGCCCAATCCGGAGTCTTCCGCGCGTCACACCGACAGCAGAGCTAGCGAATGAGCTGCGAATACTCTCTCGCTGCCTGTGCAGGAGGTTGCGTGTGCAGCCGATGGTGGAACGTAGCCACCGCCCAGTACGACTGTGTCGCCTAGTTTGGCAAACGTCTGTCCCGAGGTGTCGATCAGGACGATCGATCCGTCGCGTAGGGCGGCTGAGAATCCCGGCGGCCAGGCGACATCGATGTGACGTCCGGCTTTGTCGACGACCAGGCAGTTTGCAGCCTCGTCCACCACGAGCATCCCTTCCAATCGCGCAGCCAACCTCTTTGCCGGACGCTGCTGGACAGTCAGGCCTGGCGTCTGAAAAGCATCGCCCATCACTCCCACCCCCTGTTCTGTTCAGAATCTTCGCATTAGGAAGGTGGCTGTTCGTTGGATTTCGGTGGGGGTGGTGACGTAGGCGCGGAGGCGGCGGCTGCCGAGGTCGACTTGGTTTTGGGGGAGGGCCGCTAGGAATTCGTCGAGTGGTTCGTCTGGGATCTTTAGCTTGCGTAGGACCACGATCGGATCGAGGTCTAGCGCTAGTGCGTCGGGGTCGAGCTGGACGCGGATCAGGGGGACGTGGGTGGTTGGGGTCGGTTTGAGGTAGAAGGTCAGGCGGGAGTCAGGTCCGACGGCGACCTCGTCGAAGACGACGGCGAGATCGTTCTGTGCTGAGCGGAGGAGATCGAGTACGCCGGCTTCGGCTGCCTGCTGCTCGATCACGTCGATACCGGGTAGCGCGGCGGGCGCGGCATTGGGTTGTGGGCGGTAGTCGGAGTCCTGCCGGTTGTCGTCCATCGGTTAGTCCTTGGTGTCCGGGTCTGGTCCGGGGACAAGAATCGCGGCCGCCCGCCAGACGACGTACCGGCGGGACGGACGCAGCGAGCGGCGACGGACCTGCAGCTCCATACCGACCCGCCAAGCGAGCGGCTGCGCAGTCGGACCGAGGTTCGGTAGCGGGATCAGCGTCTCGTCGCGGACTGTCTCCGCCGGTTCGATCATCCGGTGGCCGGTGAACAGCTCGGCCGCGTGACCGTCGGGTGGCGGTACCTGGTGCCAGTTCGGCGGTGAGCCGAGGACTGCCCCTGAGGCGGGCAGGAAGCTCAGCTTCTGGATCACCGCCGGTTTCGCCAGCAGCAGCTCGGAACCGCCCGCGTTCTTCACCACGGCCGCGACCTGGATGAGCTCGCGGTCGCGAAGCCGGAGTCGGTGCAGCTCGATCGAGAAGTCGGCCCGCGCGAAGAAACCGCGGCCCTTCGCGAATCGGTAGTAGGCCCACACCCCGGCGACCAGCAGCGCGATCGCCTGGACCGAGGTGCCGATGATCTGCACGACCGTCCCGGCGTCGCCGAGCGTCAGCGCGACCGCGATCGTTGCGATGACACCCTCCCCAGGCCGATCCCCCGCTCATCTTGCCTGCTGCGAGCACCCGCCGACAAGCACTCGCAGTGCTCGCCGATTCGTTGCCGTTGACACGGAGGGTGCGGATGCCGAGCACGATCCGGCTGACGCGCAGGACCAGTTCCCGGATTGGCGGTCGCATCGCACAGCCGGACCAGACCCGGGCCGGCAGTTCCCGGATCGAGAACGGTTTCGGTGGGGTCTACTCCTTGCTCAAGGCAACGGACCCGCGAGCTCCGCGAGCTCCGCGAGTTCCGCGACGTACGCGACGTACGCGAGGTCGGCGAGGTGCGCGAGGTGCGCGAGGTCCGAGGACGTTCCGGGGCACCGGGAGCGTCAGCGGATTAGCAAGGTTGCCGTTGTTTGGTGGGTTAGGGAGCCGCTGGTGGCGGTTAGCTTGATGGTGAAGGTGCCTCGCGTGGTGGTGGATGTTGTGCGGATCTTCAGCGTGGCAGCGCCAGAAGTGGTTACTGGGTTGCCGGTCCAGCTGGTTGTCACGTTCGATGGGAGGCCGGACGCGCTCAACGTGACGGCGCCCGTGAAGCCATCTGTCGGCGTGATGTTTGGGGTGTACGTCGCGGTCTGGCCACGAGTGACTGTGATCGACGCTGGGCTGATAGCCACCGCGAAGTCCGGCCGATTCACGACCAGGCTCACGCTGACCTGGTGACTGAGCGAACCACTCGTGCTGGTCACGGTCAGGACGTAGGTACCAGCCGCCGCCGATGTCGACGTGGTGATGCTCAGTTGCGCGCTTCCACCAGCGTGTACGACGGCCGGGCCCAGGGCCGCGCTTCCGACAGCTGCCGGAAGACCGCTGACGGCCAACGACACATCACCTGCGAACCCGTTCGTAGGGCTGACCGTCAAGGCATAGGCGGTAGAACCACCGGCGTTGACGACCCGGCTGCCGGGAGATGCCGTGAGCCCGTAATCCGGCGGCGGTACGACGGTAAGCGAAGCCGCGGCACTATGGCTAAAAGCCCCGCTCGACCCGGTGATGGAAAGCGCTGTCGTACCCGGGGTTGTCGGCCCGGTAACCGTGAGGATGGACGTGCCGGACCCACCAGACACCACCGCCGGATCGAAGCTCCCAGCGAGACCGCTGACCGACAGCGCCACGTCCCCGGTGAACCCGCCGCTCCCGGACACCGTCACCGTATAGCTCGCCGTGCCACCAGGCGGCGCACTGGCAGCCGCCGGCGTGACGGTGATCCCGAAGTCAGGTGTACTCCGGAGCCAGTTGTACGACGCCAGCACGTCAAGTCGACCCGACCCGTAGTCGTTGTCCGGACCCGGCGTACCCAGATCGACCGCGCCTGCTTGCAGCGCGTCCCGTTGCCGATCAGGCGTCATCCCCGGTGATGCTTGGAGAAGGAGGGCCAGCGCCCCGGCAACGTGTGGCGCGGCCAACGAAGTCCCGGAGACGTCGAGGTACCCGCCGTACAAATCTGTCGTCCGGATATCTGTGCCTGGGGCAACGAGCTGCGGATAGGTTCCCTGCGTACATCCGGACGGTCCGCGGCTGCTGTACGGATCGATCAGCGAGTTGTCGTCGACCGAGCCGACGGCCAGAGCCTCGGGATTGTTCGCCGGACTGGCTGATGTGCCCGCGGTCGGGCCGTAGTTGCCAGCGGCAAAGACGGGAAGGATACCGGCCGTGCGGAGGTTACGCAGATCCGGCTGGAACTCCAGGCTGCAGCTGCCCGCGCTCATCGTCCACGAGTTGTTCACGACGTTCGGTGCATCCGCTGTCGCGGGGTTGCCGTCCGGGTCGAGCAGCCACTGGTAGCCGAGGTGGATCGCCGTCGACGAGGCCTGCCCGCGGTCGTTGAAGATCTTCACCGCGATCCACCGCGCGTCCGGCGCGACGCCGATCGACGTACCGCCGCCGTCGCCGCCGACCATCACTCCCATCGTCTGGGTGCCGTGCCCGGCCAGGTCGACCGGAGTACTGCGATGCTGGCCGTTCGGGTCGTACCAGCTGTTGGACCCACCGCGCCAGCGGGCGGCAAGCTCGGGATGGCTGATGTCGACGCCGGTGTCCATCGATGCCACGACCATGCCCTGGCCGCGGTAGCCGAGGTCCCACAGCGCCGGAGCGTTCACCTGGGCCACGTTCGGCTCGATGCCGCCGGCAACCTCCGTGGCCGGCGCCTGGATCGTCGTACTCGGCCGGACCTCGCGGACATCAGGACGGCGCGCCAGCTCGGCGGCCACACTGGCGCGGACGTGCGCGCCGATCGCGTTGACGATCCACAACGGTACGATCGACGTGGCCTTTCGGGTCGCCAGCAGAGCGCGGGCACCGCGCTGGGTCGCGTCGGCATGATCCCGCAACGCCTTCTCCAGTTGACGAAGCCGCTCCCGCCGGTCCGGTGTGGTGATCGTTGGGGCCGCCTGCGATTTCATCACGACGATGACATCGACGAACGGATCAGGCGCCGGTGCGGCGAGAGTCGTCCCCGACAGTCCGATCGAAGCGGCAACTGCGGCTACCAGAGACCTCATCGTCTACCTCCATGTCCCCGAACGAGCCACCAGGCACAAACCACGACCCCGAGTTCGAGCACCAACAACGCCGCGACGTCGACGTACGGCGCCAACCGTGGCCCTGCCGCCGACCGCACCGCCGGCGACGACACCTGCCAGTCGATGGGTACGGCGTACTCCTGCCCGCCCCGATGCAGTACTGCGACCATCCGCACGGCTCCGGCGGATCCGGCCTGGTAGGTGGCGAAGTACCGCGTGCCGGTCAAATGCTGCAGGCCGACGGTCTCGCCACCGATCCGGAGGTCGACACTGTCGAGCGGCGCTGGCGCCGGTCGGCGAGTGCTGTCGGCCAGGACCGTCAGCCAGTTCACCCCAGGCTGATTCGGAGTCGCCGACACCGTGACAACCAAGTCGCTGACGAAGCCGCTCCGGGTCACCTCGGGCTCGACGCCGGAGGACCCGGAGGACCCAGAGGACACCGTAGAAGGCGGCGCTTGACCGATCAGTGCGGCGACGGCGATCAACAAGACCGCACCGACGCTGCTCTCGGCGGCGATGGTGCGTCGCGAGACCGAACGTCGGCGCAGACGCCACGCGTTGACCAGTCCCAGAACGCCCATGCCCACCAGCAGCGCTGTCTTCGCGATGAGTAAACGCCCGTACGACGCCGTCACGAGCGACCGGGGAGTGGCTACCTCGCGGCCCGCGCTGTAGAGCCCGGACGCGACCAGGAGCAGGACACTTCCGGCGGCCAGGACCGAGAACGGACCGCGGAGTTGCCGCGCCAGTTCCGCACGCGGAGCCCGCCAGAACACGACGAGGAGGGCCGGCACCGCACCTAGCCAGAGCAGCCCGGCGAGCGCGTGCACCGCGCCCGCAACGAGCGCGAAGATCCGGCCCGACGGCAGTGCGGCCGCGTGGCTGCTGGTTGCCTCCAACCATCCGAGCGCGCCAAGCGGAATCAAAACGACCACCGACGCGACACGTCCCGCGAGCACAAGGCCGACCAACAAACACAGGGCTGCCAGCGCGATCAGCTGCAATCCTGAGTGATGGATGACCAGGGCAACAACCGCGGAGGCGAGTGACGTGACCAGAAGTCGTTGTCGTGCGGCCAACGAGACCGGATCCGACGGGGCGCGAAGCACGAAGACAACTAGCGCGAGCGGTCCCACCACTCCGGCTAGGGCAAGCAACCACAGCCATCGCTGGACCAAACCACCCGGACCACCGGAGCCGACCGCCACCAAAGTTCCGGCATGACCGATCGAGAACGTGACTGTCCCACTGGTCGTATGACCGTCCCGAGCTGCAACGGCCTCCCAGAGCAGGCCGTACGACCCGTCGGTCAGCCTCGGCAGTTCGATCGCGAGCGCTCGCCGATCACCGGAGTCGCGGACGGCTTGAGTTCCCCGCATCGCCGTACCGCGTTCGTCGACCAGTCGCGCCGTACTGCGGGTTGAATCGACGTCGCCGCTGAACCACAGCCGGGCCAGGCCGGGAGACTCTGCGAGTACGGCGCCGTCGGCCGGGTCGGAGCGGACCAACTCGGTATGGGCGGACGCGACCGACGGCAGCGCGCAGAGCAGGAGCACGCTGACCAGCATCAGCACACAGCGATGCCGCACGGGCTTCCCCTCCCCGTCGGCGCTGTGCGCCATCAAGGGACACCCGACGCCGACAGCCCGACGCTCCCGACGATAAGGACGGCGGCGGGCGAGCGGCCCGGTTCATGACGCGACGGTCATTTCATGACCGGACCGTCATCTCGGCCAACGGGACCGGATGACCGCGAAATGACCTGCGGATGACAGAGCCGTCATGGAGCCCACGGGTCCGGCCGGAACGGCGAATGATCACCCACAGATATTCAGGCGCCAGGCGGCGGCCTTTGCCGAGGTTGTGCCGCCGGGAGGGTGGTTCCGATGTCTGCAGCTCCGACGCGGTCGTTCCGCAGGGTGCAACGTACCCGGGCGGTGGTGGCCCGGGTCGCCGTGCTCGGCCTGATCGCTGCCGGCCTCGCAGGCGTGGCGATGACCAGGTCCGCGCCGAAGGCAGAGGCCGCCGCGGCCTGCCCGTCGGGCGGCTGCTCGGTCACGATCGACGCGCGCGACTTCCCGACCGGCAACCCGTTGGCGAACTTCAACTACATCGTCAACGTGGACAACACCAAGCTGCCGAGTGATCCGAAGGCGCTCAACACCGAGAGCAACAGCCCGATCATCCGGGAGGGCGACCAGACCCGGAAGACGGTCACGCTGCCGGCCGGCCGGTACCTGATCTCGGTCCGCTCGCTCGACCACAAGATGTGGGGCAAGTACATCAACCTGCCCGCCGACGCCGCCGCGGACGGCTCGCTGACCGCGCGCGTCGACCTGACCGTGCAGAGCGCCGAACACCCGCTGCCGCTGGGAAAGATCCGGGTGTTCGTTTTCGACGACACCTCGTGGACCAACGGTGCGCCGGATACCGAAGAAGCCGGGTTGAGCGGCTTCCAGGTCGGCCTCGAGGAGCAGACCCACAGCGCGGTCACCGTCGACTACAACAACAACCCGTTGTGCGGCGGGCTCTGCCTGACCAACGGGGACGGCTTCAACCAGATCGACAATCTCGGGCCGGCGACGTACTACATCGACGTCCATCCGCCGGACCGGCCGTGCAACAGTGACCCGAACAGCCGCTGGTACCAGACGACCACGATCGACGGCGGTCTGCAGTTGCTGGCGCCGACCGAAGAAGGTGCCGACGGCACCGGTGCGCCCGGCGAGCAGTTGTGGGAGCCGCCAACGGCTCGAACCGCGTACTGGTTCGGGTTCGTCTGCGCGCCGCGGCCGTTCGCGACCACAGGGACCGGCGAGATCACCGGTACGGCGCGGAACTGGCAGGGCTGGCCCCCGTTCGACCAGCTGACTCTCGGCGAGCCGGTGGAGAACCCGTTCGTGGCGCTGAGCGACAGCAGCACCGACCAGACCGTGTACATCGGCCAGGGTGACGGCAACGGGAACTTCGATATCCAGAACGTGCCACCGGGCAGCTACAACTTGTCGATCTGGGACGAACAGCTGAGTTACATCATGCGGATCCTCCCGGTCGACGTCACGGCGAACCAGACCGTCGCGGTCGAAGACCCCGACCCGGTCCACCCGGACGAGCACGGCGTCGGTGTGTCGCGCTGGTTCGGCTGGCTGGACGGTCATGTCTACAAGGACCTGAACGGCAACCAGCTCAGGGATCCCGGCGAGCCCGGGATCGGCAACACCGACATGGACCAGCGCTGGCGGGACGGCTCGATCAAGGAAGCCACGACCACGGACCCGAGTGGCTACTACCAGTACCCGACCGCGGAAGGCGGCCCGCTCGGCCGCTGGATCATCAACGAGCAGGGCTTCGCGCGCTTCGGCGTCAGTGGCGCCTCCGTGCACGACGAGTACGATCCGAGCGTCGTCACGCCGATCCCGACCGATCTCGGCGGCGCGCTGCTCACCAACCAGTTGCTGACCGAAGGGCATCGAGCCACGGTCGACTGGGGCAAGACCGACTACCCGGCCGGTACGCCGGGGCAGATCGTCGGAATCACCTACTTCTCCACGACGCGCAACGAGTTCGACGCCAAGATGCAGGCGCACGAGGACTACGAACCCGCGATCCCCGACGTCACGGTCTACCTCGAGACGCTCGGGCCCGACGGCCTCCCGAACACGGCCGACGACGTGATCGTGAACAAGTACGTCACCGATCACTGGGTCCAGCCCAGCGGTACGCCGCCGACCGATCCGGCGACGTACGCGGACGGCTGCGCGGTGCGCGACGCAACCGGCGCGGACATCAGCTCGCAGCTCAACCCGACCATCGGGCCGAACTGCCTGGAGGTTCCGATCACCGGTGCGCAGACCAAGGACGGCGCCTTCGACGGTGGGTACGCGTTCGCGGATTACTGCCCGAACGGCTACGACCTGACCGCGGACAACGGCACCTGCGCCGGCAACACCCAGCCGGTCGCGCTGACCGCCGGCACCTACATCACCCACGTCGTGATGCCGAAGGATTCCACCGATACGCGGGAGTGCAACCCGGCCGATGCTTCCCAGCGCGTCACCCATCTGAAGGGCACCACGATCCCCGGCGACGGCACCGGCTGCCTGTACCGGCCGGTCCGCGAGGAGGACGTGAACGTTGACCTCGGCAACAACTTCACGCCGGCCATCCCGCCGCCACCGTGCGTCGGCGACGACCATGTGATCGACAAGTCCACGCTGACCACACGCAGCAACTACTTCCCGATCACCGGAGCGCACGCGCCGTTGTGTGACAAGAAGCTCGTCGTGCTGCAGAACAGCCAGAACGCCAACGCCGACTTCAACCTGATGACGAACTTCCGCACCGACCCCAACGGCGTGGACCCGGCCGACACTCGCACGGGTGACGTCGCCGAGCCCGGCCGGCTGGTCGGCCAGGTGTTCAACGACATCTACTTCGAGCGGGACCCGAACTCGCCCTGGTACGGCGAACCGCGGCCGATCGGCAACATCCCGGTCGGGATCTACGCCCGCGTCGACACCGCGGGCCCCGGTGGCAACGTGAACCTGCCGTACGACGCGAACAACTGGCGGTTGCTGACCACCGTGACGACCAGCCCGGATGGCTCGTTCGAGGCTCTGGTTCCATCGACGGAGACGCTGAACTGCCCCATCCCGCAAGGCCCGTGTCCGGGGATGTACTTGGTCAAGGTCGACGACCCCGGCTCGAAGGCCGCCCCGAACGCCGGCTACAACCCGAACTTGCTGACGGCAACGACTCCGGCCGAGGCCTGGCCTGGCCTGAGCACCCAGCTCGACCTGCCGCTGGACCCGATCTCGGGCACCGGCTGCGAGGATCCCGCCGTACCGGCGCGACCCGAGCTGCTGCAGGTCGACACCCCGGTCCGGACGGCCGGACAGGTGATGACCATCCAGGCAGACTTCATCGGGGCACAAGGTAGTGCCACCGGCGCAACCGGCGTCCGCGCGACGCTGACCGACGACCGGACCGGCACGTCCGTGACGCTGACCCGTGCCAACGGCGGCATCGTCAGCTGGACCCCAGGTACCTCGGGGACCACCGGCGCGCCCGATCGGGTGCAGATCCGGATGCCGGCGTTCAGCACCACCTTCCGGCCCGGCCCCAAGGAGCTGACGCTGATCACCTCCGACGCCAACGGGGGAGTGCCGACCGTCAACGGCATCACCGTCCACGTCACCGGCTCCTCCGGAGGCATCAACTACAACCCGAACGTCGTGAACGTCGCCGCCCCGACACTCGCCGGTCACGAACTGCAGACGGCCATCGACGCCGCCCCTGCTCGCAGCCTGCTGGTGCTGAAGCCCGGCACGTACAACGAGAACGTGCTGGTCTGGAAGCCGCTGAAGATCCAGGGTGTCGGCCCCGGCGGCATCATCGGCGCCCACGAGGCGCAGGCCCGCGACCCGGAGGACCCGCGGTTCCACGTCCTCGGCTCAGTGGTCGACGGCCGCTACTTCCAGCAGAACGCGACGGCGTACGACGCCACGATCGCGGCCCACGGTCCGTACGCCGACTCGGGGCACCCGGTACTGCGGGGCGCCGACGTCACGGTGGTAGCCCAGACCGCGACGGCGTACGACCTCACCGGCACGACGACCGCGGTGAACCAGACCGAGTTCAACCGGTCCCGCGTGGACGGGGTCGCGCTGATGACCGGTGGCTCAGGTGAAGGTGCCGGCGGCATCCAGTTGCAGGCGTCGATCAACAACGAGCAGCTGACCAACAACGTCCTGGAGAACAACGCCGGCGTCGTTGCCGGCGGCATCGGGATCGGGCAGCCGTACGACCACGCCAGCCACAACTACCAGGTGAAGGTCGCGAACAACCGCCTGCTCGGCAACGGCGGCCTCACCCAGGCCGGTGGTCTCGGTATCTTCTACGGCTCGAACAACTACGAGGTGACCGGCAACATCGTCTGCTCGAACTTCAGCGTCAACTACGGTGCGGGCATCTCCCACATCGGGCTGAGCCCGAACGGGAACATCCACGACAACCAGATCTACTACAACGACTCGGTCGACTCCGGTGCGGGCGTCGCGCTCGAGTCCGAGCTGCCGGTCGCCGGTGGATCGCTCGGCGACGGCACCGGCGCGGTGTCGCTGGACCGGAACCTGATCCAGAGCAACTACTCCGGTGACGACGGCGGCGGCCTGTTCGTGCTCGACGCGCTCAACGCCGCGGTCAATGTCCGCGACAACCAGATCGTCGACAACGGCTCGGCGGATATCGGCGGCGCGATGATGCTCGACGACTCGTCGAACGTGCGGATCATCAACAACACCGTCGCCAACAACGTGTCCACGGCATCGTCGGAGAACTCGGCGATCGGCGTACCGCACTCGGCCGGGCTCGCTGCCGAGGGCAACGATCCGCTCTGGCAGAGCGATCCGCGCTACGTCGCCCAGTACCCGACTGCCTCGACCAGGCCGGACTTCTCCCGGCCGGTGGCCCAGTTCAACGACATCTTCTGGAACAACACCGCCTTCACCCTCGACAGCTTCGGACCGGGCGCGGCGCTGGTGAACCAGGGCGTCATCGACTTCGAGGTGCACGGTACGGCGAACACCGCCGACACGTTCATCCCGCGGTACTCCGATCTCAGCAACGGCCAGATCCTCGGCCCGAACGGCGTCCAGCACGCGGTACCAGGTGCCCAGGGCAACATCGTGGGCTCCGACCCCGCGTTCGTCACCCCGTTCACGCTCGAGCTGACCGTGTCGGGTTCACGGGCCGATCCGCAGACCGCCGCGGTCACGATCACCGGCGCGGATCCGCCGGTGGGTCTGACCGGGAACTACCACCTGCAGACCACCAGCCCGGTCGTGGATCGTGGTGTCCGCTGCTCGAACACCGCCTCTCCGACTCCGCTCACAGCGCTCAACCCGTGCGCCGCGACCGCGGTCCAGGCGCCGACGTTGACGCCGGCGTTGGGCGGCCTGGGTGACTACGACGGCCAGTACCGTCCGCAGCTGCGTACGCTCCGGCTCCTCACGCCGTGGGACCTGGGCGCGGACGAGCTGCCGGGCGTCCCGGTGGTCCTCGCATCACCACTACTACCCACCACCCTCGGGAGCTCGCGATGAACTCGCAGCCGGCCGGCGTCGGACGCCGGGACTTCCTGAAGGCCACCGGCCTGGGCGCGCTGGGCGCCCTCGCCGTCGGCGGCGTCGGCGCCGGCCTGGTCCGCGGGACCGGCGCTGCCGTCGCGGCCACCACGACGCTGGCCCTGGCTGCCACGGACGGCTACATCACCGTGCCCGGCCGGGAGGACGACCCGCTCTACATCTTCGGGTTCATCCCGGTCAGCCCGACGGCGACGGTCGATCAACTCGTCGCGCAGTACAAGGGGCATGCCCGGACCAGCGCGCCGACGCTGGATGTGAAGCAGAACGACGACATCAAGATCACCTTGACCAACCTCGGCCTGGTCCAGCGGCCCGACCTGGTCGACTCGCACACCGTGCACTGGCACGGCTTCGACATCCCGTCGCCGCTCAACGACGGCGTACCCGAGGTGTCGGTCGCCGTGCCGATCGGGAAGCAGCTGACCTACTTCTACCGCCCGCACCGCGAAGGCACGTACATGTACCACTGCCACTTCGAGGATGTCGAGCACGTGCAGATGGGGATGACGGGCATCGTCTTCGTCCGCCCGCTGCAGGACGGTACGACGCTCGGCGGGTTCTCCCAGTTCGCGTACAACGACGGCGACGGGTCGACCGGCTACCACCGGCACTTCGCGATCCTGCTCAACGAGTTCTGGGCGGAGTTCCACGACGGCGACCGGGACATCCAGGAGTCGATCCCGACCGACTACGACCCGGAGTGGTTCGTGCTGAACGGCCGCTGCTATCCGCAGACGACGCTGCCGAACGACGACCCGTCGCTGCCGGCCGCGTTGCGGATCGCGACGCCCAACCCGAACTACGACGACGCCCCCGACTACAGCCTGCCGAACTCGGCGCTGGTCCAGGTCAACCCCGGCGATCGCGTCCTGTTGCGGCTGGCGAACCTGGGCTACCAGCAGCACGCGATGCAGCTGCCCGGGATCCCGATGCACGTCATCGGCCAGGATGCGTCGCTGTTGCGTACGACGGCGTACTGGACGAACACGCTCTACATCGGACCCGGTGAGGCGCGTGACGTGCTGTTCGACGCACCGGCGTACTCGGCGCTCCGGCCGTCGGGGACCGATGGCCGCGGCAACTACAACGTCTACTACTTCAAGAACCGGGACTGGCGCAGGTTGTCCAGCCTCGGTGCTCCCGGCCCGAGCGGAATGATGACCGAGGTACGGGTGTACCAGAACCCGTTGCCGGCGCAGACCGTCGTGAGTCAGACCTATGTCTGAGCAGGAGGCGACGATGAGCACATCGCAACGGATCCGCCGGTCGCTGGCCGGTCTCGCGCTCGCTGCCGGCGCGCTCGTACCACTCGCGTCGCTGGACGCGAGCGCCCAGTCGGAGGCGGTGCCGCCGACCGGCATGATCTGTTCGACCGGAACTGTGGCTGGTACGACACGGACGTTCGACCTGGTCGCGTCCGCCGGCACGATCGATACGCCGGACGGCAACAGCGTCTTCATGTGGAGCTACTCACCGGCCGGCGGTCACTTCCAGAGCCCGGGGCCGGTGCTGTGCGCGACCCAGGGCCAGACCGTGGTCGTCACGCTGCACAATAATTTGCCTGAGGCAACATCCATTGTGTTCCCGGGCCAGGACGCGACGGTCGCGGCCAGCGGCGGCAGCCCCGGTCTGCTGACCACCGAGGCGGCGCCGGGCGGTGACGTCAGCTACACCTTCACGGCCGGACAGCCCGGAACGTACCTCTACGAGAGCGGATCGGACATCGCCAAGCAGGTCGAGATGGGCCTGGCCGGCGCGCTGATCGTCCGGCCGGCCCTCGGCGACGCCTACGCGTACGGCGATGCCTCGACCCAGTTCGCGCCCGCCCGCGAGTACCTGTTGCTGCTCAGCGACATCGACTCCGACCTGCATCACGCGGTCGAGGTCGGCGCGACGTACGACGTCAACGCGCTGCGGAACCGGTACTTCGCGATCAACGGCCGCGAGTTCCCCGACACGATCCAGGACAACGGATCTGCCCTGCTGCCGAACCAGCCGTACGGCGCCTTGGTCCGGCTCCAACCGAACACCGCGGCCGACAATCGCCCGGCACTGATCCGGATGATCAACGTCGGCGCGGTGAACCACCCGTTCCACCCGCACGGCAACCACACCAAGCAGATCGCCCAGGACGGCCGGCTGGTCGCGTCCACCGAGCACTTCGGCGAGACGATCGGCGCAGGTCAGACGGAGGACTTCCTGCTGCGCTGGGACGACGCCGACAACTGGAGTCCGACCGCGAACCCGCTGCCGGTCGCGCAGCCCAACTACCGCAACGTGTTCTTCAAGGACGGCAACACCTGGTACAGCGGTTCGCCGTACCTCGGCTACAAGGGCACGCTGCCGGTCGGTACGACGTCACAGAACGCGTGCGGTGAGTGGTACTTCCCGCTGCACAGCCACGCATTGAACGAATTCACCAACTACGACCAGGGCTTCGGCGGTATGGGCACCTTGCTCCGAGTCGATCCCGCTGGAGGCTGTTTCGGCTCGCCGACCACGTCCTCGCTACTCGGTGGCACGCTGAAGTCCGGGTCGGTCGCCTCGCTCGGTCAATCCGACGACGTGTACTACCAGATCAACCCCAAGACGACGTCGCGTCCGACCGCGACGACAGCCGGACAGACCTCCATCACAGTCGCCTCGGCCGCCGGTTTCCCCACCACCGGCTCGTACTTCGTGCGCATCGACAACGAAGTCCTGCAGGTCACCGGCGGTCAAGGCACCACCACCTGGACGGTCGCACGCGGCCAGCTCGGCAGCTCCGGAGCTACTCACGCCAGCGGCGCGGTCGTCACCGCGCTCGCCACGGACTGGTACGGCGGATTCGGCGGCGTACCCGCCGGAAGCACGAACCTCAAGGTGATCTACGAGGGCCGCAACTGCGGTGTCACCACCGGTACGACCTGCCCGGCGATCACGACGAATCTGCCGCAACAGACGGTCAAGATCTGCAACTGGTCATTGGGTTGTAGTACGGCGACTTCGCCAGGCTGGACCACGTTGACGGGACCGCCGACCCAGCCGCAGGGTGTCGGCTCGACGGACGTCAGCTCCACCTGGACAGTCCCGGGATCGCCCAGCGCCTACATCGGCACCGGCTCGTACGCCGGCCAGATCCGGGTGCTCGTCCACACCCAGCGTTACACCGCACCCGCCCCGGCCACCTTCGCCACCTGGGGTGACCTGATGAAGATCGTGTACGACGCGCCATGACCGGGCCCGATTGGCAGAGGAGAGCTGCGATGCGTACATCCGTTCACCGCGGGGCGCGGGTCCTGCTGGTGCTCGCGCTGGCCGTGGTCGGCCTGACCGGTTCGGCGTCCGCGGCGACGGTGGCCATCGAGCTGTGCGCCGTACCAGGAACCGCACCGCTCCCTGGCGGCGGTCTGGTGCCGATCTGGGGATTCGGGACGCCGACGACGCCCGGTGACTGTTCCACGGCTCCGGCCGGGCTGCCGGGACCACAGCTGACCGCCACGGCCGGCGACGTAGTGACGATCACGGTCCGGAACGCCTTACCGGCCGGGCATACGGTGTCGTTCGAGATCCCCGGAGTGGCGTTCAACCCGGGTCCGACCGACGCCGTGTCCGGAGGGGTGGTCAGCCGGACGTTCACCGCGCAGCCGGGCACCTACCTGTACCAGTCCGGCGGAGACGCCGGACGTCAGGAGGCCATGGGACTGTCCGGGGCGTTGCTGGTCCGGACGACGACACCTAACCAGGCCTACGCTTCGGCGACGACGGCGTACGACGTGGAATCGGTGCTGGTGCTGACGGCGATCGATCCAGCCTTCAACGCGGCGCCCGAGACATACGACCTGCACAGCTACCGGGCGACGTACTGGTTGATCAACGGCAGGTCCTACCCGGACGTCCCGGCGATCACGGCCGCTGCCGGTCAACGCGTGCTACTGAGATATCTCAACGCGGGCTATGACAACACCTCGATGACGTTGCTCGGCGCTCATGAGCAGGTCGTCGCCAGGGACGCCGGCCTGCTGGCGAATCAGGTCACCGCGAGCACGGAGACGATCCCGGCCGGTGCGACCGAGGACGCGATCGTCGTCGTACCGACCGGGACTCCGCCCAGCACGCACGGCTTCGCACTGTTCAACCGCCAACTCCACGTGACCAGCGGTCCGCAGACGGGTACGTCGCCGATCGGCAACGGCATGCTGGTCTTCATCCACTCATGACGATGCGAAAGGTTCTCGGCCTGCTGACGGGCGTCGCACTCGTTGCCGGCGCGATGGCGGTCTGGTTCTTGTACAGCGCACACAACCCACACAAGGACCAGCCCGCGGCCGCGCCGGTTGCGGCGATCGCCTGGGGACGTACGGCGGTGGACGCGGACGGGCTCGCCGAGCGCAGCGGCGTTCGCATCACGCAGGTCGCGGTGACCGGAGGCGGTGGCCTGCTGGACCTCAGGTTCCAGGTACTGGATCCGAACCGCGCGAACAGCTTGCACGATGCAACGACTCCGCCGGCCGTGATCGACGAGAGCAGCGGTCTGGTGGTGCGTGACCTGCTGATGAGTCACGCGCACACCGGCAAGTACACGGCGGGGGAGACCTACTACCTGGTGTTCGAGAACCCCGGGAACTGGATCCGGCGTGGGTCGAAGGTCAGCGTGTTGCTCGGCAAGGCACAGGTCGAGCACGTCGTCGTACGGTGACCGTCAGCGGCTGCGCGGGATGCTCAGGACGATCGACGCGCCGCCGCTCGGACCGGTGCCGGCCGTCAGGGCGCCGCCGTGCGCTTCGGCGATGGCCCGCGCCATCGGCAGGCCGAGACCGCTGCCCATCGGCCCGTTCTCCGGGCGGCGATGCCAGAACCGGTCGAACACGAACGGCAGATCTTCCGGGTCGATACCGGGACCCGAGTCGTCGACCGTGATCGAGGTGAGCCCCGGCGCCGACGTACAGCCGATCCGGATCGTGTCGCCGGACGTGGTGAAGTGCACCGCGTTCTCGACGATCGCGTCGAGGGCGAGCTCGATCCAATCGGGATCGATCCGCACCTGGCCGGTCGGTCCGCAGCCGACCAGCCACACCCGGTCGGTGTTCGCCGTCCAGTTCCGCCCCAGCTCGGCGACCAGCGCGGCCACATCGGTCGGCCGGCGGTTCAGCTCCTCACCGGCATCGAGGCGAGCCAGTGCCAGCAGCCGGTTGGACAGCGCCGACATCCGGTCCAGTTGCCGCAGTGCCACGTCGACGTGCAGCCGTACGCCGTGCACCACCGCGGCATCACCCGCCAGTTCGAGATGGCCACGAGCGATCGTGATCGGCGTCCGGATGGCGTGCGACGCGTCGCGGAGAAACTCGCGCTCGCGTTCCAGGCTGGCCCGGCGCTGGTCCGCCATCCGCTCGACCTGCCGCTGCGCCTCGGCCCGGCGACGGGCATGCCACACCATCGCGACGAACAGCGCCGGCATCAACGGCACCTCGGCGAGCTCGGCGTTGTCGATCACACCGCTGACGACGCGGTCGCCCAGGACCCACCCGGTCGCGCCGGTCACGGCCAGCGCGACGAGGATCGTCGGCCACATCGGCCAGACCCGGAAGCCGTACACGATGGTGAGGCTGAGGAACAGGAAGTGGTACGGGATCGTCTCCTCGCCGGGGAGGCTGATCATCAGCACGAGCATGGCGGACATGAAGACCGCCAGCAGCCCGTCGGTGATCCACCTGCGGTTCAGCCGCAGGTCGCCCGGCAGGCTTCTGACTTCCTCGTCAGGCCGTCTGTAACTGATAGCCGACATTGCGTACCGTCCGGATGGCGTCGCTGCGCAGCTTCGAGCGGAGTCGCCCGATGCAGACATCGACCAGATTGGTCGACGGATCGAAGTCGTAACCCCACACCTCGGACAGCAACTCCTGCCGCGAGCAAACGGTGTCCGGATTGCGCATCAGGTGCTGCAGCAGCAAGAACTCGCGCTGCGGCAGCTCGGCGGTCCGCTCGCCGACCTGCAGGCGACGGGTCCGCGTGTCCAGCACGATCTCGCCGACCCGCAGTACCTCCGGCAGCCACGGCAGTCCGGCCGCGACCGGTGACAGGAGTCGCGAGCGGACCCGGGCAATCAGCTCCCGGACCACGAACGGCTTGGCGAGGAAGTCGACCGCGCCCTGCTCGAGGCAGGCGACCCGCACCTGCCGGTCCTCGGTCGCGGACAGCACGAGAATCCGGGTGGACCGGTCGTGCGTCAGCAACGCGGTCAGCACGGCCTGACCGTCCAGTCCCGGCATCAAGAGATCCAGGATGACCAGATCGGGCTTGGTCGTGAGGGCCAGCCGGAGACCGTCGGTCCCGTCGGTGGCCGTGGTCACGTGGAAGCCCTCGGCCTCCAGTGCACTGCGGACGAACCCGAGCAGGTCGGGTTCGTCGTCGACAACGAGAATCCTGCTCATCGAACCCCCTCGAGGCCGTACGGCCTGCCCCGGGGCACGGACTGTCCGGCGCTGCACCCCACAGCGTCCGGCTCGGGACCCCTCCGATCCATGACCCAGCGTCATTCTCTTCCGTCCGGGATCTGGACGGAAGAGGTCAGAGCAGTCCCGGTGGACCGGTCCGTACCGTAATGAGCGGGGAGCTGGATGACAGTCCTGTCATGCGCGGCCGGCACTGTTTGCGCGGTCGCGTGGCGGGCGTACTTTTCCAGCGTCCCGACGGATCCTGGAAGCAAGTCACGATGTCCCGCCACCGAGTCTCAGCGCGTGTGCACGGTCCGCTGTCCCGGCTCGCCTGGTTCCTGTGGTACCTCGCCGTCCTGCTGACCCCGCTGGCGCTCACCTGGGGTGTGATCGAGCCACCGGACACCAGTGCGGGCGGGGCTCTGGAGCTCAGCGCCGGTCTGGTCGGTTTCTCGGCGCTAGTCGTGGCTGTGGCGCTGCCCGCCCGGTTGCCGTGGCTGATCGCGAGCTTCGGGATCGAGACCGTGCTCGCCGTGCACCGGCTGATCGCACTGATCGCGGTCGCGCTGGTGGTGGTGCACCTGATCGCGGTGCTGATCGTCGATCCGCGCGGCTTGTCGATCCTCGATCTCGCGCACACGACGTGGGCTGCCCGTGCCGCTGTCACGTCGACGGTCGCGCTCGGGCTGGTCGTCGTACTCGCGCTGCGGCGTCCGGGACGTCAGCCGCGGTACGAGGGGTGGCGGCTCGTCCACAACGGTCTGGTCGCGATCGTCCTGATCACCGCCTGGCTGCACGTCTGGTGGCTGCGGCACCTGGTGTCACACTTCGTCCTGGCCGCCTGGTTCGTGGCGTCCGGTGTGCTGCTGGCCGGGCTCGCGGCGCGACGCTGGATCTGGTTGCCGCTCCGGGCCGGGAAGTTCGCCTACATCGTGGTATCGGTGCGTGCGGTCGCGGGCGACGGCGTGACGCTCGTCATCCAGGCCGACGGCCACCCGGGCCTGCCGTTCGCGGCCGGTCAGTTCGTCTGGCTCAAGATCGGGTCGACGCCGTTCGTGTTCGAGGAGCATCCGTTCAGCATCGCTTCGACGGCGGAACACCCGGACCGGATGGAGTTCACGATCAAGGCGCTCGGAGACTTCACCGAGCTGCTCGGTGCTCTTCGTCCCGGCCGCCGGGTCTTCCTGGACGGGCCGTACGGCGGGTTCACCATCGAGGGGCTCGAGGACGCGCCCGGCTTCGTGTTCATCGCCGCCGGGGTCGGCATCACGCCGCTGCTGAGCATGCTGCGCACCCTCGCGGATCAGCAGGACCGGCGGCGGATCTGGCTGATCGTGTCCGCGCGTACGCAGTACGACCTGATGCTCGTTCCGGAGGTCGCGCAGGTACAGGCACGGCTCAACCTGAAGGTGATCACGGTCGTCAGTTCGCCTGAACCCGGCTGGACCGGCGAGATCGGCCGGATCGGCCACAACCTCCTCACCCGCACCCTCCCGCGCCGACCCCACCGCCTCCACTACTTCCTCTGCGGCCCCGCCCCCATGGTCACCTCGGTCAGCCACGACTTGGCCGCCCTCGGCGTCCCCCTCCGCCGAATCCACACCGAACGCTTCGGCGCCGTCTGACCACGTGTCGACGTCAGTTTTGTTCAGCGGGTCTTGAGGCGGGTGATGAGGGTTGCTGTGCCGAGGAGGGTTGGTACGGCGATGGCGATGGGTAGTGCGCCGCCGGTGTCGAGGGTTTGGCGGGGGGAGACGGTGATGTGGACAGGTGGGCCGGCGACGAGGTTGCCGTTTTTTGGGATGAGTACGACGTACACCGCGAAATGGCCGGGGTTGACTGCCTGGAAGTCCCAGTCCAAGGCGCTTTCACCGCCGCCGGGGACTGGCTGTGTGACGTCCTGGGTCCAGTCCTCGAGGTCGACGTAGACGCCGTCAAGGCTGACCACATTGAGATGCGCGATACCGGGGCCGGAGTTGCTGACGACCGACTCGACGGTGAGGGTGTGTCCAATCTGAGCGGTCAGTTGATTGTGGTCCATGGTGATGGTCGGGTCGTCGAGCAGGAGGGGTGCGATCAGGCTCAGGAGGTTCATCGGGTCCTCGCAGTCAGCCGGACGAGTCGCGGAGCCGCAACGAGGAGGGCTCCGACCGCGGCCACCGCGATGACCAGCGGTGAGATCAAGTAGCCGAGGTCCTGGGTCCAGCCGCGGCGGGCGACCAGAACCTGTGACATGTAGTGCAGAGCCGATCCGATCGGATTGATCCGATTCAGTGTCTGGCCGAAACCTGTCTTCGGCAGGGCCGGAAGCTGTGTCGGGGCGAACAGGACGAGGAGCAGCAGCAACCCGCTGGCAAGGCTGGTCCTGTTGGTGTTCGACCAGCCACTGAAGATCATCCCGACACCTCCGAGCCCGACAGCCACGAGCGTGCCGACGAAGAACGTCAGCACGGCCGCCTGGAGGGATCCGGAAACGCCGCGCCCAAGGACCCACAGGTACGGCATCGCGACGATCAAGCAGGCCAGCCAGATCGTCGCGGCGGCAGCGAGTTTGCCCAGGACGATCGCGCGCCGCGGCGCCGGTGTGAGCAGCAGGGCCTCCAGCGTCCCCCGTTCGCGTTCGCCGCTGATCGTGTCGGCGCTGACCACGACAGTGAGGAGGACGCCGACGGCCAGTGCGACCTGGACCATGAGATTCACGGCTTCGCGCTGCTCGAGGAAGTTCATCGCCTGGTTGGTGGCGGCCAGGTAGGTGATGGCGCTGAGCAAGACGCTGTACCCGAAGATCAGCACCGGGCCACGCCCACCGATCCAGAGGTCGCGGCTCTCCTGTGCTGCGACGACGTTCCAGCTAGTCATGGCTGTCCTGCCCGGTGAGATGGAGGAACGCGGAACTCAGACTGCCGGCTCCCGCGACGATCTCGGCGATCGGGCCCGCAGCCCGGAGCTTGCCGCGGTCGAGGATGAGGAGGTTGTCGCACACTTGCTCGACCTCGGTGAGCGTGTGGGTCGAAAGTACGACGGTTGCCCCTCGTCGCCGAGCGACGTCCGAGATGGTGGCGAGGATTTCGCCCTGGCCTGCCGGGTCGAGTCCCAGCGTCGGCTCGTCGAGGAACACCACCGCAGGATCGTTGACGAGCGCTCTGGCGATGCCGAGGCGCTGCTTCATCCCTCGGCTGTACGTCGCGATCCGTGCGCCGGCGCGTTCGCTGAGGCCGACATCGGCGAGTAGCCGCTCAGCAGCGGTTCGCGCATCGAGCCTGCTTCGACCGAACAGGCGCGCGGCGTACCGAAGATATTCGGCCCCTGACTGGCGGCCTGGATAGCCGGCGCTCTCGGGCAGTACGCCGATGCGCTGCCTGATCCGGTGCGGCTGGTTGCCGGGGATTCCGGCGACGGAGAACGTTCCGCCGGTCGGCTCGAGGATGGTGGTGAGCAGACGGATCGCCGTGGTCTTGCCTGCACCGTTGGGCCCGAGGAGACCGATCACCTCACCCGTGTCCGCCGTGAACGTGAGGCCGTCGAGCGCAATGCGTGCGCCGTACCGCTTGCACAGACCGCTTGCCTCGATGGTGGCCATGGAACGACGGTAGGTGTGCACGGCTGAATCCTGGCTGAACGTCGCGTTCAGCGTGGATTCAGCATGGATTCAGCGAGAATGGTGCACAGTCGCCGGGAGGTGACAGATGCGCGCTTTGGTGGTTGAGGACGAGCTCCGCCTGGCCGCGGGTGTCCGGAACGGTCTGGAGGCCGAGGGCTATGCGGTCGACGTGGCTCTGACCGGCACGGACGGACTGTGGCTGGCCCGCGAGCAGACGTACGACGTCATGTTGCTCGACATCATGCTGCCACAGGTCGACGGCTTCGAGATCTGCGCGACCTTGCGTGGCGAGGGCGTGTGGACACCGATCTTGATGCTCACGGCAAGAGATGCGGACGCCGACCTGGTTCAGGCGCTCGACACCGGCGCCGACGACTATCTGACGAAGCCGTTCTCGTACGACGTCCTTGTTGCTCGGCTGCGTGCACTCGTGCGGCGGGGGACCCTGGAGCGTCCGTGCATACTCGAAGCCGGTGACCTGCGCCTGGACCCAGCCGCTCGGCGAGCGTGGCAGGGAGACACCGAGCTGGTGCTGACGGCACGCGAGCTGGCGCTGCTGGAATTCCTGATCCGTCGACGAGGACAGGTCGTCTCGAAGCGGACGATCCTGGATCACGTCTGGGACTACGACTTCGAGGGTGATCCGAACATCGTCGAGGTCTACATCCGCCGGTTGCGCAGCAAACTCGGGAGCGACTGCATCACGACGTTGCGCGGAGCCGGCTACCGCATGAGCGAGTGACGGCGAGGTGACGTGATGCGGCTACGGGTGACGCTGGCGGCGGTCCTGGTCGTCGGGATCGCCCTGGTAAGCGGTGCGCTGGTGCTCGTCGCGTTGCTGGGCAACGTACTCACCGGCCAGGTCTGCCAGGACTCCCATGACCGTGCCGCGCAACTTGCCTCAGGCAACGATCGGCAGACGTCGACGGCCACAGAGCTGATCCAATGGACCGATTCGGCCGATGCCGGTGGGCGTATCGCGTCGCCAGGTAGCGGGTGCGTTGCGGTCGAGCCTCCGGGCTACGGCGAGGACTTCGTCTTCGCCTCGGCTGCGTCCGGTGTGGGGGAGGAGGTGATCGTCGGGCGGCCGCTGGTCGACGTACTGGACTCGACGCGTTTCGTACGGCGGGTGCTCGTCGTCGGCGTGCCGCTGATGATGGGAGTGGTAGGCGGGGTGACGTGGTTGGTGACAGGGCGCATGCTGGCACCGGTCACCGCGATCCGCCGGGAGGTCGACGAGATCACCGCTGCCGAGCTCCATCGTCGTGTTCCCAGCGCGCGCGGGGACGAGGTCGGACGCCTTGCAACGACGATGAACCGGATGCTCGACCGGCTGCAGCGCTCGCACGAGAGCCAGTTGCAGTTCGTCTCGGACGCTTCGCACGAGTTGCGGTCGCCGCTTGCGACGATCCGTCAGCATGCCGAGGTGGCGCGGGCGTATCCCGGCCGTACGTGCGTCGCGGACCTCGCCGCGACGGTGCTGGCCGAGGATCTGAGGATGCAGGGTCTGGTCGACGACCTCCTCCTGCTCGCCCGGGCCGATGAGGAGCCGGCCGGGTGTCCGGATACGCCGGTCGACCTCGATGACGTGGTGTTCGCAGCGGCCAAGCAGTTGCGTATGGCAACGAACCTGACCATCGAGACGGCAGCTGTCTCGGCGGGGCAGGTCCGCGGCGACAGGGTCGCGCTCGCGCGCATGGTCGGCAATCTCGCCGACAACGCGTCGCGGCATGCTCGCAGCCTCGTCACCTTCTCATTGTCGGAGTCCGCCGACGGTGTGGTGCTGACAGTCGCCGACGACGGCCCCGGCATCGCGCCCGAGGACAGGTCACGCGTCTTCAACCGGTTCGTCCGCCTCGACTCGGCCCGCACCCGCGAGTCCGGCGGCGCCGGGCTCGGCCTCGCAATCGTCGCCAAGATCGTCCAGAAACACGGCGGCACGATCACGATCGACACCTCACCGAACGGCGGCGCAAGCCTCGTAGTCACTCTTCCCCGGGCGGCTTGATCGCCTCGGCGGTCCTGGCCGTGGGCTGAAGACGGTCGCGCAGGGCGCGGCGCGGTTGTGGTTTTGGCGCGCAGCGCGGGCCACGGACCAGTGACGTGCCCAGTGGATCCCCCTGGCGTGACCAGGGTCCGGGCAGCCGATGGTTGAAAAATCAATCGTGTATCGGCGGGTGGCGCCCCGGAGGAGAAGATATGACGACCAGTGAGGTCAGTGAGAACACGAGGGTCACCTCGTCACGGCAGCGGTGGACGCTGTTGCTGGTGTTGACGGCGGCGTTCATGTTGCTGCTGGACATCACCGTGGTAAGTGTCGCGCTGCCGTCGATTCAGCGTGATCTGAATGCGGGTCTGCCGGATCTGCAGTGGGTGAGCGCCGCCTATACCCTGGCGCTGGCCGTCCTGCTCCTGCCGGCGGCCACCTTGGGCGACCGACTAGGCCGACGCCGGGTGTTCTTGGTCGGCATGGTTGTCTTCACGGTCGGATCGCTGGCAAGTGCCCTGGCTACGACGGCCCTGGCGCTCGAGGTGTTCCGCACGCTGCAGGGAGTCGGTGGCGCAGCGCTGTTCGCCGCCGCGACGCCGCTTCTGCGCGCTGAGTTCTCCGGTCCGGCCTTGGGCCGGGCGTTGGGCGCCTTCGGCGCCACTCTGGGTGGTGCCAGCGCTATCGGTCCGCTGGTCGGCGGGGCGCTGACCGACGCCTTCGGCTGGCGGTCGATCTTCTTCGTCAACCTGCCGATCGGCGTGCTGGCGTTCGTGATCGGACGGACCAAGCTGCGCGAGTCCCGCAACCCCGCGGGCGGCCGAGCCGATTGGATGGGAACGGCGCTGATCGTCGTGGCGCTCACCGCACTGATGTTCGCGCTGATCCGCGGCAACTCCTCGGGCTGGGCGAGCCCGGAGATCGTCACCCTGTTCGCGGTCGCGGCCGTCGGCCTTGCGGCGTTCGTGGTCTACGAGTTGCGCATCGCGCCCGCACCGATGGCCGACCTCAGGCTGTTCCAGCGCCGCAGCTTCGCCGCGACCGGGTTCGTCGCGTTCGCGATCTCGGCGACTGTGATCGGGACGATCACCTACCTGTCCCTCTATGTTCAGAACACTCTCGGCAACTCTCCGGTCCAGGGCGGGCTGCGGTTGCTGCCGATGTTCCTGGCCTCGTTCGCGGTCGCCCTTCTGACCGGCCGATTGATCGGCAAGGTACCGATGCGAATGCTGCTGGGTGTCGCCATGGCCTCGGCCGCCGCGGGGTTGGCCTCGATGGCTCACCTGACCGCCACCTCCGGCTGGCTCGTCCTGCTTCCCGGTTTGATCCTGGCGGGGACCGGCCTCGGCATCACCTCCACCGCCTTGGCCTCGACGGCGCTCTCGGCAGTGGAGCCGGCCCGCGCCGGGATGGCCGCCGGCCTCACAAACACGCTGCGCCAGGTCGGCACAGCAACCGGAGTGGCAGTGTTCGGCGCTCTCTACGCGAACCGGGTCAGCGCCGCCACCGTGCACGAACTGGCAGGCCAGGGCGTGCCGCCCGGCGCGATCCACAGGCTGGCGGCCGCCGTCGCCTCCGGCGCGGGTACCCGAGTAGCGGACACTCTGCCAGCCGCAACCCGTGCGGCGGTCGCCCATGCCGCCCGCGCAGGTACGGCGAGCGGTCTCAACCACGTCCTGCTCGCGGCGGCTGCTTTCGCGGTGCTCGGAGCGATCGTGGGCTTTGCCTTCGGACCCGACCCAGCCAAACGAGTGCCGGCCCGCTCTATGGCCGCCACCAAGCCCACCAGCCCGCGCCCATAGCGGTCAGGAGTGTTGGGGGCTGAACGGAAGGGCGTCTTGCAGGGCTTTTCGGGAGGTGATCTGGAGCTTCGTGAAGACCTTGCGGAGGTGCCATTCGACGGTTCGGGCGCTGAGGAAGAGCTCTTCGCCTATCTCTGCGTTGGTTCGGCCGGTGCGGGCCAGGCGGGCGATGTGGAGTTCTTGGGCGGTGAGATCCAGGTGGGCCTCGGGTTTGCGGCGGCGGACCGAGTCGCCGACGGCCAGGAGTTCGCGTCGGGCCCGTTCGGTGAAGGCTTCGGCGCCGATGTCGGTGAACAGCGTGTGCGCGGTGCGGAGTTGGTCGCGGGCATCGAGGCGCCGGTCTGCGCGCCGGAGCCATTCGCCGTACAGGAGATGGGTTCGGGCCAGCTCGGGGCGCAGGGGTGTGCGGGCGAACTGATCGATGGACTCGCGATAGCACGACTCGGCCGCGGATCCCTTGCTGAGAAGGGCTTCGGAGCGTGCCTCGATTGCTGTGGACCAAGGGGAGTTCTCCATGGTCAGGTCGCGCAATCGCTGAAGGGCGCCGTCGGCGAGCTCGGGTTTTCCACCGTGGACCGCGGCTTCGATCAGTTCGCCGAGTGCCCACCTGGCCCAACCGGCGTACGCCTCCTGCGACGCCCGAAGCGCTGCCGGCAGTGCTGCGGAGTACCGACCGAGTCCGTTGTTGAGGATTGCGGTGGCCACATCGGCGATCTGCCGGCCGAGACCCTCGCCGCGGGCGGCTGCTTCGTCGGCCGTCGCTGTGAGAAGTCGTCCCGCCGGATCCGGACGGCCTTGGTAGCCGGCCACGAGCAAGGCCCCGTACTGCGTTCTGCTGCTGCCGGTCGCATCCTTCAGGGCTTCTGCCTCGACGCCGAGTGACGTCGCGCGGTCCAAGTCGCCCGCCAAGGTGGCGACCAGTCGTTCGAGGCTGACAGCGACCACGAGTGGACCGAGTGCGCCGGACGATCGGGCGACCTCTGCCTGTCGGGCGCTCACCTTGGCCCAGGTCTCGTAGTCCCCGAGGTCCAGTGCCCCCATCGAGGCGAGCCCTCCCCAGTGCAGCCACTGGTCCGGCGACAGTTCGTCGCGCAGACAAGCGTCGACGCCTCGGCGGATCATAGGTGCGGCCGTCGACGGGCCGAGGGTGGCGTACTGAACCAGACCTTCGAGCATGTAGTCACCGGGCTCCGAACCCAACCTCCCCGGCGGTACGGCGAGTGCGACGTCGATCAGCCGCCCACCGGGGCCGGCCAGTGAACCAGCCACCATCGAAGCCACTGCCGCGTCGAGGTAGGCGTCCCGGGCGCGGCGAGCGTCGAGCGGGTCCAGTCGCTGGGCGGCGCGGAGCAAGCGGGCCGGTGCCTCCGCGCTGATCCCTGCCGCACGGTCGATCTGGCCCCGGAGCAGGTCGACGAGGGCACTCTGCAGCTCATCGACGGCGGTGGCTTCAGCCTCGGCGAGCAAGCCGCGCGCGAGATCGAAGGCACCGGCATGCTGGTGCGCGTGCGCGGCCGCCAGGATCCTGTCGGCCCGTAGCTTGCGGTCCGGGGTCAAGGACGCCGATCGCTCGAGGAACGCCGCGGCCGCCGCGAGCCCGGCGCGGCTTTGCGCCCGATCGGCCGAGCGCTCGAGCTCGGTGGCCAGCTCCTCGTCCGGTTCGGTCGCCGCGGCAGCCAGGTGCCAGACGCGGCGGTCCGGATCGGTCTCGGCGTCGGTCGCCGAGGCGACGGCGAGGTGCGCCGTACGGCGCTCCGGTGCTGAAGCAGCTGCCTGGACGGCCGACCGTACCAACGGATGCCGGAACCGCACCCTGGAACGGATGTCGAGCAGATCTGCCTCCGCCGCCGCGGCTGCCGCGTCGCGGGTGATCCCGAGCGTCTGGGCGGCTCGCCAGACCAACGTCGCGTCTCCGGTCGGATCGGTCGCGGCCAGCAGCATCAGTTGACGCGTCGGCTCCGGCAGGGCGTTGAAGGAGCGGATGTAGAGGTCCTGAAGCTGGCCGGCAGAGGCCGTCGGTGGCGCGCCGAAACCACCGGCCAACTCCGCCGCGGCCATCATTCTGGGTACTTCGAGCAACGCGAGCGGGTTGCCGCCGGTCTCGGCGACGATCCGGTCCCGGACCTTCGCGTCGAGCCGGCCGGACACGACCGCGGTCAGCAGGTCCCGGGCGTCGTCGCCGTTCAGCCCTTCGAGCGTGAGCGTCGGCAGCTCCCCGAAGGCCCGTACGCCGGGCTCCTCGCGGATGGCGAACACCAGCAGCACGGATTCGGCGAGCAACCGGCGGGCGACAAAACGGAGTACGCGCGAGCTGACTTCGTCCAGCCACTGGGCGTCGTCGATGAGACAGACGAGCGGCCGTTTGGCGGCGACCTCCGCGAGCGAGGTGAGTACGGCGAGACCGACGAGGAACTGGTCCGGAGCAGCTCCGTCGACGAGCCCGAGGGCGATCCGAAGGGCGCGCTCCTGCGGTTCGGGCAGTGGTGGCAGATCGGTCAGCAGCGGGGCGCAGAGTTGGTGCAGGGCCGCGAACGGCAGCTCGAGCTCACCCTCGATGCCGGAGATCTGTGCGACGCGGCAGTCGGATGCTCGTGTGGCGCAGTACCGCAACAATTCGGTCTTCCCGATGCCGGCTTCTCCCCGGATGACCAGTACTGCGCTCTCGCCGCCGCGCACGCGGTCGATCGCGCGCTCGAGCTGTTCGCGTTCGAGCGAGCGCCCCCACAGCACCGGTCCTGGCGGCACAGCCACGTCGTCATGATAGGTCCGGTAGACACTCCGGAGGCCGTGGTCGGCGACCACGGCCTCCAGAACGTTCCGCGCGGTTCATCGGTGCTGCGCGGCCAGCTTCGTCAGATCGTCGGCGTGGTTGCGGGCGTCGATCGCGTCGAGGATCGAGTCCCGTGCGTTGTCCGTCGCCCAGACGGCCAGGTCGATGGCCGACGCGGCGTCGGCCTCGGCCCAGTCGGCGTCCGACTCCGCAACCTCGGCATCGCGCACCTTGCGGCGTTGTGCCATGTTCGCTTTCAGATCGGCCATCTTCGCGGACGCGTCGGCCTTCACCTGGTCCCATTTGCTGTCGAGCTTGCCGTTCACGTCGTCCAGCCGCTGCCGGGACGCCGACTTCTGGTTGTCGATGCGGGCGGCGAGGTGCTCGTGGTCCTCGACGGCGGCCTGACGGATCTCGTCGACGGTGTCGTCGACACTCTTCTGCAGGGCTTCCAAAGCTTCGGTGTAGTTCATGATTCTGCTCTCCTTGTGCGGATCGGTGCTGGATCGGTGCTGGAATGGGGTGGTTCAGGAAACGGCCTCGGCGAAGCGCCGGGTCGTGTGCTGCAGCTGGCGGCCCTGGTGGGCGACGACCAGGGTGCTGACGCCGTAGAAGATGCTGTACAGGCCGAAGACGGTCGCCAGGGACAGCGCGCCCAGGTCGGGCCGGACGAACAGCGCGACGGCGAACGCGACCGACACCAGGCCGGCCAGGATCAGCCAGGCCCGTTCGCCTGCCCTGCGCCCGCTGGTGAAGACCATCGCGATTTCCACCAGACCGGTGAACAGCGCCCACCAGCCCACGATCAGCGTCAGGACGACGGCAGTGGGTCCGGGCCAGATCAGTGCGATGACACCGGCTGCCAGCGACAGCACCGACAGCAGTAGGTGGCCGACGACGTACCCGCCGCGAACACCGCTGAACGCGCGGGCTGCGTCCAGGCCGGCCGCGATGAAGGCGTACACCGCGAAGAGGATCACCAGCGCGCCGACGGTGATGTTCGGCCAGATGACCGAGACCGCCCCGACCGCGATCGCCAGCACGCCGCGCCAGATGAGCGCCTTCGAGAGTGTCCCGGTCAGGGTTCCCTTGGTCGATTCGTTCGTGTTCATGATGTGCTCCGTACTCCGATGGGTCTCGCGGTACCGGATGGTGCCGCTACCTCGAGGTTCTCGGTTTCGGGGCACGGATGAGCCAGGGACCACCCCTGGCCGCGGCCCTGGTCCAGGGCCACAGACCAGTGCCTTCACTGGCGCGATCGGCGTACGGCGGAGTGAGTCTGGGGTCATGACGAACATTCCTGGTACTCAGATGACCGATGGTGCGCCCACCTATCTGGGGCGCGGCGATCCGAGCGGTCGGTTCGCGGACTACCGCCCGGACTGGGTGGGCAAGATGGCTGACGACGTCACCCTGGAGGGCTCGATTCTCGACGGCGCCGTGAAAGGCCGGGATGCGGTCCGTGCCGTCATCGGCGGGGCGCGCGAGCTCTACGACCGGCAGGACTTCAACTACGCGGGCCCGTGGGGTGACTCCAGCTTCATCGAGGACTACACCGCGGAGGTTCAGGGCAAGCCGGTCGGGGCGGTGCATCTGATCACGTTCAACGACGACGGGCAGGTGCAGCACATCGTCGTCAACTACCGGCCGCTCAGCTCGGTGATGTTCTTCTCCCGGCTGTTGCGTGAGAAGTTCGCCGGAACGCCGTACGCCGAGTACTACCTCGCCGGTGAGGAGTGAGCCGAAATGAAGTCCTACGTGGAGACTCCGACGAGAACGATCAGCGCCGCGAACGGGATCGACTACGCCTATCGCGAGACAGGAACCGGTACGCCGGTTCTCGTTCTCCTGCAGCACTTCCGCGGGAATCTCGACAACTGGGATCCCGCGTTGATCGACGCGTTGGCGAGCGGCCGGAGAGTCGTGACGTTCGACAACGCCGGTGTCGGCGGATCGACCGGTACGACGCCGAGTACGGTCGCGCAGATGGCACGTGATGCCATCGCGTTCATCGATGCGCTCGAGCTCGACTCGGTCGACCTGCTCGGCTTCTCGATCGGGAGTTTCGTGGCGCAGGAGATCGCGCTGACCAGGCCGGCGCTCGTACGTCGTCTCGTCCTCGCGTCGTCCGCACCGCGAGGTGCCGCGGGCATGCACGGCTGGGCGCCCGACGTGATCGCAGCCGTGGGCACACCCGCACGCAATCCCGACGGGTACCTCGATGTCTTCTTCACCGATTCGGCCGCCAGCCGGCAAGCGGGCGGCGAAAGTCTGAAGCGACAGACCGCCCAGCGCGACGATCGCGACACACTGACCACCTGGCAGACCCGGCAGGCGCAGTACGAGGCCGTGAATGAATGGGGCATCCCCGACCATAGCCAGCTCCAGCGGGTCAGCGCGATCGAGATGCCTGTGTTCGTGGCCAACGGCGACAGCGATCCGATGATCCTGCCGCACTTCTCATACCTGCTCGCCGGGCTGATCCCACAGGCACAGTTGAAGCTCTACCCCGACGCCGCCCACGGCTTCCTGTTCCAGCACCACACCGAATTCGCCCGTGACGTCGACGCCTTCCTGACCTGATCGAAGCGCCGTACGCCGGAAGGAGTTAGCACATGAAGACACAGTTCAGAACCGTCGACGGAGTCCGCATCAGGTACGCCGACACCGGCGGATCGCACGACATCACGGTGCTGCTGACCAGCCCCTGGCCGGAGAGCATCTACGCGTTCTCGTCGGTGTGGAAGACGCTCGCCGAGCACGCCCGACTGTTCGCGATCGACCTGCCTGGTTTCGGTGCGTCCGAGACCCGGGATGACCTGATGTCACCGCGGGCCATGGGCACCTTCCTCACCAAGGTCATCGCCGACGCGGACCTCGGCCGGCCGTACATCGTCGGACCGGACGTCGGTACGGCGGCCGCCCTGTTCGCAGCCGCGCAACAACCCGAGCAGATCGCCGGCCTGATCGTCGGCACCGGCGCGGCGTCCATCCCGCTTGACCTCGGTGAGCCGCTGGCGTTGTGGGTCGTCGACCCGGATCTCGACAAGTACCGCACAATCGACCCGAGCGTGATCGTGAACGTCGCCGTCGACGGGATCGCGGGCGGGGTCCCGGACGAGATCCGGGCGGACTACGTCGCGTCGTACCAAGGCGACCGCTTCGTCGAGTCGATGCGCTACGTACGCCGCTATCCACAAGAACTGCCCGAGCTCCGTGACCTGTTGCCGACGATCACCACGCCGGTCACGCTGATCAACGGCCGCCACGATCGCGTCGTACCGCTGTCCAACGCGGAGTTCCTCGACGCCCGCCTGCCCAACAGCCGCCTGGTCGCGGTCGACTCCGGCCACTTCATCTGGGAAGAGATCCCGGATCAGTACGCCGCAACGGTCATCGAGGCGATCACGTCGAAGGAGTGAACAGCTCGATCGCGATCCCGTCGGGGTCCTTGAGATTGAGGTGCAGGCCGAACGGGCTCGGCTCGATCGCGGAGCAGGTGACGCCCTCGGCCACCAGGCTGGCATGCCACGCCTCCAGCTCTTCCCGGGACGGGACCTGCAACGCGACGTGGTCGAGGCCGATCAGGGAGGGATCGAAACTCTGGTCCGGTGTCTCGGGATGGTCGCGCAGGGCAATCATCATGGTGCCGCGGGCGACGATCTCGAGACGCTCGCCGGCGTTGCCGCTGAACGACTTGACGGTCTCGGTGCCGAGCACCTTGTTGTAGAACAAGGCGCTCCGCTCCGGGTCGGAGACGGTCAGTGATACATGCGAAAAGCTTTCCAGCGCGGGCATGAACCTATGGTCGGTTCATTGGCATGCCCTCCACCAGTACCCACTCGTTCTCATCCGGATCGCGGAAGGAGATCGCGCGGACGCCGGTCGGCAGGTCCCGGACCGGACCGGGAGCGGCGCCGCGCTCGACGAGCTCGGACCGCGCCGCCTCGACGTCCGGAACGGTCAGCAGGACGCAGGACGGGCCTGGCAGGCTGGGGACGATCCCGCTCCCGAACAGGATCGAGCAGGTCGACCCGGGCGGCGTCAGCCGGATGACGCGGGAGCCGTCACCGGTCGTCACGTCGAGGTCGAGCCGGAAGCCGAGCGCGCGGTAGAAGTGCCGGGACCGATCGGCATCGGACACCGGGACGACAACGGCCTCGAGTCTGGTCTCCATGGAAGAACTCCTTCGACGATGTACTTCGATCGTCGCCCGCCACGGTCGTCGTCGCGTCCGGGAGAATCCCTGGTCCCTACCTCAGCGTCCCTGCCTGAGCGCCCCTCTCAGCCGGTGCGGTCCAGTGCGTCGGCGAGTTGACGCCGCGAGGTGATGCCGAGCTTGGAGAACGTCTTCCGGAGGTGCCACTCGACGGTGCGTGGGCTGATGTACAGCTGCGCCGCGATCTCCGGGTTGGTGTGCCCCTCCCGCGCCAGGGCGGCGATCTGCGCCTCCTGTGCGGTGAGGTCGTTGCTCGTCTCCGGCCGGCGTTTGCGTACCGTCTCGCCGGTGGCCAGAAGCTCGTGGCGAGCACGGTCGGCGAAGGCTCCGAGCCCCATCCCGGTCAGTTGGTCGTGCGCGATCCGAAGGTGCTCGCGCCCGTCGACGCGGCGCCCCTCACGACGCAACCATTCGCCGTACAGCAGGTGTGAGCGCGCTGTCTCAACTCGGAGGCCGGTCCGGCTGAGGCACTCGATCGACTGCTCGTAGGCGGACCCGTCGGACTCGTGGAGTGCTCGGACGCGTGCCTCGATCCCGTTACTCCAATCGGTGGGTACGGCGGCCGCGCGGACACCGAGCCAGGTCAGGGCGGATGTCACCATCTTAGTGTCGCCGGTGCGGGAGGCTGCCTCGGCCAATTCGCTGACCGCCAGGGCGCCGTACCCGATGACGTCCTGCTCGAAGACGTGAAGGGCCGCGTCACGCGCGGTCTCGTAGCGGCCCAGTCCGTTGTGCAGAACGGCTTTCGCGTACGTCGCGAACGCCGCCATCCGGCCCTGACTCCGCTCGGTCGCCGTGCGAATGGTCGCGTCGATCAGGCGGCCCGCCGAGACCTCGTTGCCACGAAGGGCCTCGAGCAGCACGCCGCCGTACTCGATCTGTGGACTGTTGGTCGCGGCCGCGATCTGGCGAGCCTCCTCGACGAGGCCTGCGACCGTGGGCAGATTCCCGGCGAGGCACTGCAGGTTGGCGCGGAAGTTGAGCGCGAACTGCAGCTGGAGCAGCGCGCCCGTCTGGCGGGCCATGCGGTCCTGGCGGTCCGCAAGCTCCTGGGCGGTGTCGAAGTCCCAGAGCTCGATCGCGACGATGCCGCTCGCGCGGTTACCGGCCAGCCAGAGCCAGCCGCCGACGTCCTCGGTGTCGAGCTCGGCGGTGCGGGCACGGGCGAGTGCGGCGACCAGCTTGGGCGCCGCGGCGGCGTACCCGGCGGTGAAGCGCAGGGCGAGGGCCTGGAGCAACAGATCGGCGGGTGGTTCGGATTCGGCCGGGGGAGGAGCGGCCGCCGCGGCGAGCGCGAGAATGCCGGGCGCATCTGGTCCGCTGGCCCACATGGCCGCCGACATCGCTTCCAGATAAGCGATCCGGGCTTGGCCGGGGTCGATCGGATCCAGTTGCTTGGCCGCGTCGAGCAGGGTGCGGGCGGCCAGGCGTGCGCGACCCTGGTCGAACGCGATCTCACCACGTAGTCGCTCTGCCGCGGCGGTCCGGAGCGGATCGGGCGGCCCTTCGGTCACCCCGCCGAGCAGGTCAAGAGCAGCCTCCAGCGCGCCCGCACTGCGTTTCGCCGTCGCCGCGGCCAGCAGCCGTTGGGAGCGCCGGGCCGGGTCCAGGGTCAGCTCGGCCGAGCGTTCGAGAAATGCGCCGGCGGCGAAGAAGCCGCCGCGGGCCTGCGCGCGTTCGGCGGACCGTTCGAGATCGGCGGCGACGTCCTCGTCCGGCCGCATGGTTGCCTGCGCCCGATGCCAGGCGCGGCGGTCCGGGTCCAGCTCAGGATCGGTGACGTCGGCGAGCGCCTGGTGGACGGCCTGCCGATCCTGCGGCGACGCCATCCGGTACGCCGCCGACCGCACCAGCGGATGCCGGAACTGGATGTGCCGTCCGAAGGTGATCAACCCGGAATCGACTGCCGCAGCGGCTGGGTCCGCACCGAGCCCCAGCTGCTCCGCGGCCCGCCAGAGGAGGGTCGGGTTGCCGAGCGGTTCGGCCGCTGCGGCGAGCATGAGCAGGCGCGTGTCGACGGGCAGCGCTTTGAGCCGCCGCACGAAACTGGCCTCGATCCGGCTCGCGAGGGCTTCCGTACTGCGGTCGTCGGCGAGCTCGGCCGCACTCCGCGCCCGCGGCAGCTCCAGCAACGCCAGTGGGTTGCCGCGGGTCTCCGCGACGATCCGGTCGCGCACCCGCGGATCGATCGGCCCGGGCAACACCGAGTCGAGCAGGGCACGTGCGTCGGCATCGTCGAGGCCGCGGATCTCGAGCTCGGCAAGCCCGGTCAGCTCGTGCTCGACGCCGTCGCGGACCGCGAAGATCATCACCACCGACTCGGCGCCCAGCCGGCGCGCGACGAAGGCGAGGATCCGCGCGGACATCCGGTCGAGCCATTGCGCGTCATCGACGATACAGACGACCGGTTGTCTGCCGGCAGCATCGGAGAGCAGGTTGAGTACGGCGAGCCCGGTCAGGAATCGGTCCGGTGCCGTTCCGCTGACGAGGCCGAACACTGTGCCGAGAGCTTCTTGCTGGGGTGGCGGGAGACGGTTGAGGTGGTTGAGGAACGGCTGGCAGAGCTGATGGAGGCCGGCGTACGGAAGCTCCATCTCGGACTCGACGCCGACGGTCCGGGTCAGGTGGAAGCCGTGGAGAGTGCCGGCCACCATATCGAGCAGCGCGGACTTGCCTATGCCGGCTTCGCCACGCAGGACGAGCGCATCGCTGTGGCCGCTCCGGGCGGCCTCGACCAGCTGTTCCAGTACGGCGCGCTCGTGCTCCCGCCCACGCAGTTCGCTGTCGGCCATCGTCACCCCCCACTGTGGTCAGGTTTGCATCCGCAGGCGAGACCACGCAACGCTTAGAGTGCCTCGGCCCCCACCACGACGACCGGACCGCGAGCCAGCCGCTGAACTGTGCAGGCGGTTGATCCGTAGAGCAGGCGCCGGAGCCATCGATGTGTCGTGGAGCCGATCACGGTCAGTGCGGCGGCCGCGGATTCGGCCAGGATCGCGGAGTCGGCCGGGCCGGTCGTCACGCTCCACCGAACGTCGACCTCGGGGTAGGCCATCTGCCAGACGCGGACGGTCTCCTCGATGTCGCTGCGCCGATCGCGGCAGGTGGCGTGGACGATCGTGAGGCCGGTGCCGCGGCGGCGAGCTGCCCGGAAGGCGAATCCCAGGACCGGCTGCGGACCGCCGTTCCCGTCGACGCCGACGACCACCCGGCCGGCTGACGATCCGGGCGCGTACGGCGAGTTCAGCCCGATCACGGCTACGGAGTTCGGCGTACGGCGCGACAGCCGGCGGATCGAGGACCGGCCGGATCGATGGTGGTGCCCGACGACCAGAAGGCTCTGCCGGCCGCCGCGTTCGGCCTCGTGGGCGAGCGCAACGGCAGGCTTGCCGGGGAAGACGACGGTCCTGATCCGCAGGCCGGAGGCGATTCGGCGGGCCCTGCGTTCCGCGTCCTCGGCGACCTTCTCCGCGGCCTCACGGACCCGCGGGTCGACGGTCGCGTTGCCGAACGGGTCGAGCACGCGGGCCCAGTGGAAGGCGTGCACGATCCGGAGCTCGGAGTGTCGTGCCGCGGCCTCGGCAGCGGCCCACTCCACCGCGTCCCGACTGTCCTCGGTGCCCTTGACCATCACGATCACCGGACCGTGATCCGGTCCCGCCACCGCGGTCGCGGGTACGGCGCCGGCCGTTTGTCCGCCGCGAAAGAGCTTCATCAGACGCCTCCCAATGCGATTTCTTCCGATGACCTCAACTCTGGCCCCGGAGCCGCCGCATCACACCAGGGAGACACACTGGCCCGCATCCCTGGCCGGACCGCGCATCGGGCCGGTAGTCAGAGCCGGAATCTGCGCGCGAGCCGGAAGACCGCGGCCGTCGTCAGGCCGTAGACGAGGTGAGCGCTCAGGTCCTTCGCGAGTGTCGTACGGTCGTACTTCCAGATCGGCTCGTAGAGCTTCGCGGCCGGCAGCACGACGTACCCCGATCCCCAGACGCCGGCGCCGAACGGTATGCCGTACCAGACCTGCGGATTCGGGAGCGATCCGGCGAGTACGCCGTACGCGGCTCCGTTGGCGATGCCGTAGCCCCAGTGCATGATGTTGTTGACCAGCGCGGCCCGGTCGTCGGGCAACTCGCGCTGCAGCAACCCGTCGTACAGCCGTCTCCCGACCTGGGCGGGTGCCGGCGCTTGATCCCAGCTGTGGATGTCGGCGGAGAACTCCCAGCGCGCGAACTCGCCGTCGCCGCCGCCCTTGCGGTAGCGGAAGTAGAGCAACGTATCCATGGCGATCGTGCCGACGGTTCCGGCCAGGAGACCGCGCGCAATGGCTCCGACCGGCGTCAGGCACTGACGGTTCAGTTTCATGAGGTCGTCTCCTTCACAGCCCGATTGCGAGGTTGCCGTCTAGTTCCTGGACTTCGTACCTGCTCAGCGGCCGGCTCGCCGGCCCGTTGAGCACCGCGCCGCTCGTGACGTCGAACCGCGAGCCGTGGCACTGGCACATGATCGTGTGGCCGACGAGCAGTCCGCTGGACAGCGGGCACGGGTCGCCGCCGCACGTGCAGAGATCGTCGAAGCTGTACAGGCGGCCGTCGATCCGGGCGAGGGCGATGCGAAGTTTCCGATCGCCGAGGTAGTACGGGACGACGACGCCGTCAGCGATCGGGGCGAGCGGCTCGAGGGCGCGAAGGTCGGTCATCGGTCTGCTCCTTTGGCCTTAGTACGGGTAGTCGGGGATGACGTCGGCCTTCTTGGCGTCGAGCCGCAGCTCGGCCGGAGCGCCCGCGGGTACGGCGGGCCTATGCGGCATCACCGGGGCGACGCGCTCGTAGCCCGACCCCAACGGCGGCCTCGGATCCACGTCACCCTTGTTCGGCCACAGCGACAGCGCTCGTTCGGCGAGGGCGGTGATCGAGAGTGACGGGTTCACTCCGGTGTTGGCCGGCATCACGCTGCCGTCGATCACGTGCAGGCCGGGCTGGCCGAAGACCCGCTGGTACGGGTCGACCGCGCCGCTCTCGCTGTTGTCCCCGATCGGAATGCCGCCGGTGAAGTGGGCCGACGCGGTGCGGTTGACGACCTCGAACGGCAACGCTCCCTGGTGGCCGCCCATCAGAGCGGTCATCCGGTCGACGAACTGCTCCACCACCGGGATGTGGACCACGGGCGGCGTGCCGGTCTGCTTACTCCGAAGCCGGCCGTCGCCCCAGTAGAGGTCGATCGACGTGTCTGTCGTCTGCGAGCACAGCATGATGACCGTGCGCTCGGCCCAGTTCCGCGGGTCGTCGAAGCTGAGCACCGAGGTCGGCTGGTCGATGAGCTGCTTGACCCAGGCTGCTGTCGGGTGCTTCTGCTCGCCGTGCTGGTGGTAGGTGACCAGGAACGCGAACAGGTCGTTGCCGACGCCCCAATAGACGGGCTCAATACTCGTGACGGGATCCGGCCAGACGCCGGAGGTGATCGACACCGACCCCGGCGTGAACTTGAGCTTGTCCGGATCTGCCTTCCACTCCGCGTGTGTGCGCGTGATCGCGAGGAGCTGTTCGGAGTTCGTCCGGGCCCGGCGGCCCAACTGCGTGGAGACACCGCTGAGTCGGCCCTCGTGCTGCATGTGCAGCAGGAGTTTCGACGAGCCGTACGCGTGGGCCGCGACGATCACCTGCTCGGCGGTGTAGGTGTGCTGCTGCCGGTGGGCGGCTCGTTGTGCCCAGCCCGGATGCCGGGCATGGACCTCGAAGCCGCCGCCCTCGAGCGGGATCAGGTCGTGTACCTCGTGCAGCTCGTGGACCTGGGCGCCGAGTTTCTCGGCCAGGTACAGGTAGTTCGTGGTCAGCTTGTTCTTCGCGTTGTGGCCACAGCCGATGTTGCACTTGCCGCACGAGATGCACCCGGTACGACGCGGTCCGGCGCCGCCGAAGTACGGGTCCTCGGCCTCGACGCCGGGGCTGCCGAAGTACACGCCGACGGGTGCCTTGTTGAAGGTCTCGCCGCGTCCGAGCTCGCTCGAGACCTGCAGCATGACGCGGTCGACGTCTGTGGGCATGTACGGGTACCGAACGGCGCCGAGCATCCGGGTGGCCTGGTCGTAGTGCGGAGCCAGTTCGTCGGCCCAGTCCGTGATGCTCGACCATTCGGGCGCATCGAAGAACTGCTTCGGCGGGACGTACAGCGTGTTGGCGTAGACATGTGAGCCGCCACCGACGCCCGCGCCGGACAGGACGAGTACGTCATCGAGGTACTCGACCCGCTGGATCCCGTAGAGCTCCGCCGCCGGGAACCACAGGAACCCCGGCAGATGCCACTGGCTCTTCGGGATATCCGCGTCGCTCCAGCGCTTCCCCGACTCGAGAACCCCGACTCGGTATCCCTTCTCCGCGGCACGCAGCGCGGCAACACTGCCACCGAACCCGGACCCCACGATCAGCACGTCATAGTCGAAGGTAGCCATCGGAATCTCCCTCGCCGGCCATTGTCGTGGACCACGCTGCCCCCTGGCCACCCCAGGTCGCACCAGGGAACCCACTGGTCAACACGCGGGCCCGTCGGATCCGCCCGTTGGCCACCCGTGGATCGACCAGGGATGCGCCCAGGGGCGACAAGGCTCCGCCCGGAGCATCGTGGGTCCATGAACAGACAGTGGTCATTCGAGACTCTCGACGTACGGCCGAACGGCGCCGTACTCCAGGTCGAGATCGCTGCGCCGCCGATGAATCTGCTCGGCCCGGAGCTCGTCCGGGATCTCGTCGCGCTGATTCAGCGGGCAGAAGCAGCTGCCGCGATCAAGGTGCTCGTCTTCACCAGCGCCGATCCGAACTACTTCATCTCGCACGTCGACCTTCACCGCGTCGCGGACTACCGGGCAGAGGCTGCGAAGCTGACCGGCGAACCATCGATCGCGCTGCTCTTCCGCTACCTCAGCGCCAGCCGGCTCGTCAGCATCGCCCAGATCGAGGGCCGGGTCCGCGGCGCCGGCAGCGAGTTCGTCCTCGCCTGCGACCTGCGGTTCGCCGCCGGCGAGACCGCGATCTTCGGGCAGATCGAGGCTGCGTTCGGCCTGGTCCCGGGCGGCGGTGGCGTCGAGTACCTCGTTCGGCTGATGGGTCGTGCGCGGGCGCTCGAGGTTTTGCTGAGCGCCGACGACTACGACGCCGACGTCGCTGAGCGGTACGGCTGGATCAACCGCGCGCTGCCGGCCAAGGAGCTGGGTGCTTTCGTGACGGCGCTCGCCGAGCGGATCGGAGCGTTCCCCGGTGCGGGTCACGTCGCCGTCAAGAGCAGGGTGAACGCGATCTCCCTCGCCCCGGTCGAAGACTTCAGGCTCGACTCGGATCTCTTCGGCCGCCACGTCGGTGAACCCGAACCACAACAACTGACCCAGGCCGCGTTCGAGCGCGGTCTGCAAACCCCCGATGGGGAGCTCGAGCTCGGCTCGATGCTGCCCGAACTAGTGAAAGGACACCATCATGACAACAGTTGAGCAGGCCACGGTCGAGACGAAGATCGACCAGCTGCGCGAGCTGTTCGCGGACGCGCCGGAGGTCGGCAAGGTCGCGTTGGAGAAGGTACTCGGCAGGCTGGCGTCGGACGCGTCCCAAGCCCCACCGCCGCCGGTGGAGAGCGCCGGGCGGACCGGCAGCCGGCTGGGGAAGGTCTCCGAGCTGACGATCATCGTGCCGTTCGCGCCTGGGGGAGCCGAGCGGCTGCGGGCGTTCCTCAGGCTGTTCGGCGGCAACCTCGCCGGCGCGGACGACGTCGGCACGGTCCACGACATGCGGTTCGTGTTCCTCGACAACGACACCAGGATGCTGTTCGCGACGGCGTACGACGGCGACTGGGACGCCTACATCGACGACTTCGCGACGAAGATCCCGGACTTCCTCGACATCATCGACTCGGCCTGGGAGGGCTGGCCGGGGATCCGCAGCCCCGAGGCGAAGGACTACCTGGCGAAGTACCAGGTCAGCGCCGAAGGCTGGTACGTCGCGAACGACCTGACCGTGGCGGAGACCCGGCGGCTGCGGCGCATCGGCGACGCCGTCGACGAGTTCCTGGACAAGATCGCAGACTAGTGCGATGGCACTGGTCGAGCTCGACGACATCCAGGCGACCGTACTGCGGTACCGCCCGGAGCCGTACTACGGCACGCACGTCATGCTGCACATCGACGACGTGCGTGCCGGCCGCGACTTCCTCCGCGATCTGACACCGCACGTCGCCTCGGCGGCCGATTGGTGGCAGAACAAGGAGCCGTGGATCGCGGTCGCGATTACGTACTCCGGGCTCGTGGCGCTCGGCGTACCCGACGACTCGCTTCAGAGCTTCCCGGAGGCGTTCCGGGTGGGGATGGCCGCGCGTGCTCGCGAACTTCGCGACGACGGTGTCAACGATCCGTTGCACTGGGAGCCGGACTTCGGGACCGGCGTCATCCATCTCGCCGTCAGCGTGTTCAGCGATTCCGAGGACAGCTGGCGGCGCACGATGGACCTGGCGCGGCGCCACTACGACGGCCGCCAGGGTCTGACTGTACTGAGTACTCATGACTTCGGTGCACAGCCCGGCGACCTGAACCCACTCGGGTACCGGGACTCGATCGGCCAGCCCGCCATCGAAGGCAGCGGTGTCGATCCGCTGCCCGGCCAGGGACCCGCGATCAAGGCCGGCGAGTTCGTGCTCGGTTACCCGGGCGAATCCGGCGTACCCCTTCCGTCACCGCAGCCCGACATCCTCGGCCGCAACGGCACGTACGTCGGCTTGCGCAAGTACCAGTCGCAGGTCGGGGCCTTCAACCGCTTCCTGCATGCGAACGCGCGGACCGACGACGAGCGCGAACTGCTCGCCGCGAAGCTCATCGGCCGCTGGCGCTCCGGCGCTCCGTTGACGCTCGCTCCCGATCACGACGATCCCGCGCTCGGCGCCGATCCGCTGCGCAACAACGACTTCACGTACGCCGCCGATCCCGACGGCCGGCAGGTACCGCTCGGTGCGCATATGCGCCGGATGAATCCGCGCGATACCAAGATGGCGATCCTTGCCGACGCCAACATCCACCGCGTCATCCGCCGCAGTACGACGTACGGCGCGCCGTACGATCCCGGCGCGCTGTCGGAGGCCGACGACCGGACGCCGCACGGCCTCTACTTCCTGTTCATCAGCGCGAAGGCGATGGCGACGATGGAGTTCCTGCAGCAGGAGTGGATCAACAACGGCAACTTCATGAGCCTCGGCGACGAACGCGATCCGAACGTCGGCGTCCAGCAACCCGGCGCCACCTTCACGATCCCCAGGGACCCGGTACGACGCCGCATCCACGGCATCGAAACCTTCAACGTCCTCCGCGGCGGTGAGTACTTCTTCCTGCCCTCGCTGTCCGCACTGAGGTGGCTCGGAACGCGTCAGTAAGGATTGGCAGCGCCGGGCCGTGGCAGTACCGTCGAAGGTCATGTCGACCGAACGGCCCGGAAACACGTTGCGCGGTCGGCGCGCGGAGAGCGGAGTACTGGACCGGCTCTTGGGTGACGTGCGGTCCGGCCGGAGCCAGGTCATTGTCGTGCGTGGCGAGCCCGGCGTCGGAAAGTCGGCGTTGCTCGGGCACGCCCTGCGAAGTGCCTCAGGCTGTCGCGTCGTCCAGGCGGTCGGCATCGAGTACGAGATGGAGCTCGCCTATGCGGGCCTGCACCAGCTGTGCGCGCCGTTGCTCCCGCTGCGGGACCGACTGCCCGGCCCGCATCGCGATGCGCTCGAAACCGCGTTCGGACTGAGCGCGAAATCGCCGCCCGACCGTTTCGTCGTCGGCCTCGCCGTACTCGGCCTGCTCTCCGAAGCAGCCGAAGAACAACCGCTCGTCTGCTTGATCGACGACGTGCAGTGGCTGGACCAGGCCTCACTGCGCACGATCACCTTCGTGGCCCGCCGGCTGCTGGCCGAGTCGGTCGGACTGCTCGCCCGGGACGGGCTGTCCAACCCGGAGATCGGAGCCGAGCTCTACATCAGCCGGCACACGGTCGAATGGCACATGCGGAAGGTGTTCGCGAAGCTCGACATCACCTCGCGCAAACAGCTGGGACACCTTCCAGTGAGCCGCCTGGCTTCGGCCTAGTCGTCGGCGGGGGCGGCGGTCTCGACTGGACGACCGCGCCCGGCAGACACCTGCGGGTATGGCGCCCAGTCGCGTCGTACGGCGCTGTGCCTGGTGTGAACGCCGGGCGGGGACGTGGGGACTGGGCGATGCACCAGTGGTTTCCCCTGGGGTGATGCGTCAACCGGCGGCGGACAGTGGAGTCATTGAAGGGCTCCTAGCAAAGGAAAAGGCAATGACCACCATCCGCTTCAGCGAAACCACCACCTCGACGCCCGCGCAGTTCATCGCGGCGCTGACCGACTTCGGGCCGGGTCGCGCCCAGCTGTTCGCGAACAGCAGCGACGACTACCTGAAGGTGCACGACCAAGGACCCGGCTACGCCGACGTCACCGAAGGATCGGGCGGCGTGTGGGAGCGCCTGCACTACAACTGGTCCAACCCGCACCACGTCGTCCTCACGACCACCGACTCCAACGTCTGGGGCGGCGCCTCCGGACACTCCTACACCTTGACCGAGCACTCCGACGGCGCGACCACGATCGACGTCGTGATCGTCCGCGAGGGCAAGAACCTCAAGGGCCATCTGCTCGCGACCTTGTTCGCCCTCGGCGGCAAGAAGGTCCTGCGCAAGGCCTTCGACAACACCGTCCGGGCCATCGAGGCCCGCAACATCCCAACCACCACCATCCCGACCGAGGTCTGACCACCATGAAGAACTTGATGCCCAAGGCAAGAAACCTGATCCTCGCGGCGCTCGGCACCGCACTGCTGGTCGGCGGCGCGACCACCGCCCAGGCCGCTCAATCGTCGCCCGCCCAGTCGTCGACGACCGCGTCGGCCCAGGCGAAGCCGACCATCGTGCTCCTGCACGGCGCGTTCGCAGACGGGTCCACCTGGTCCGAGGTGACCGGACGGCTCCAGCACGACGGCTACACAGTCGTCACCCCCGCAGTGCCACTGCGCGGGATCGCCGCCGACACGTCGTACCTGAGCGGCGTACTCGCGACCATCCCCGGCCCGAAGGTGCTCGTCGGTCACTCGTACGGCGGCGCGCTGGTCAGTGAACTGGCCGGCACAACCGGTGTGAAGTCCCTGGTCTACGTGGCCGCGTTCATCCCGCAGGCCGGCGAGACACTGGGTGCGCTGAACTCGCAGTTCGAGGGCAGTGAGCTCGGCCCGCAGCTCGTGCCGATCAGCTACCCCGGTGGCGTCGACCTCGCGATCAAGCCGGAGAACTCCCGCGCCGTCTTCGCCGCCGACCTGCCGGTCCGTCAGGCAAACATCTTCGTCTCCGCTGAGCGTCCGATCGCCGCCTCGGCCTTCGACGAACACGTCGCCGAGACCGCTCCGGCCACGATCCCGAAGTACGCCGTGATCCCGACCGGTGACCACGCCATCGCCCCCGCCGCCGAGCGCTTCATGGCCAACCGGGCGAACGCCACCATCACCGAGATCCCCGGCGCCTCCCACCTGGTCGCGCTGTCACAGCCCGCAGCAGTGACCAGCGTGATCGAACGAGCCGCCCGTTGACAGCCACCGACGAAGAGCCGGCCGGAGCACCTACTCCGGCCGGCTCTTTCGTCGCATGATGAAGGCTCGAGGAGGCGAGATGGGCAGTGCAGATGCAGCCAGGAGCCAGTTCGTGGTCGACGAGGTGTCCCCGTCGTACTGGCGGGTGACCTTCGAGAACGGACCGGTGAACCTGCTCGATCCGGACTCGGTCGACGAGCTGGCGGCTCTGGTGACCCGGATCGAGCAGTCGCCGACTGTCACCGTGGTCGTGTTCGACAGCGCGAACCCCGAGTACTTCATGGCGCACTGGGATTTCACGGCCGACAAGGCCCGGGTCGCCGCGATGCAACCCGGGCCGACCGGCTTGCACCCGTACGTCGACAACTTCATCCGGCTGAGCAAGGTCCCGGCGGTGACGATCTCGTCCATCCGCGGCCGGGCCCGGGGCGCCGGAAGCGAGTTCGTGCTCGGGACCGACATCCGGTTCGCCGGTGATCGGGCGGTCCTGGGGCAGTTCGAGGTAGGCGTCGGCGCGGTCCCGGGCGGCGGCCCGATGGCACGCCTCGGTCGGTTGGTCGGCCGCGGCCGGGCGGCTGAGATCCTGTTCGGCGGCGACGACATCCCCGCAGCCCTCGCCGAACGCTACGGCTACGTCAACCGCGTCCTGCCCGACGCCGGCCTGGCCGGGTACGTCGACGCGTTCGCTCGGCGGATCGCGGGCTTCGACAAGGACGCGGTCGCCAGCACCAAGGCCCTTCTCGACGTCGCCACGCTGCCACCCGACGAGGAGCTCGGCCCCGGCCTGGCCGCCTTCTTCCGTACGTCGGCCCGCCCGGAGAACGCCGTGCGCGCGAAGGCACTCTTCGACAACGGCCTCCAAACACCGACCGGCGCGGAACAGGACCTCGGCCGCGTGGTCGCAAGGCTGCCGGCGTCGCCAGAGACAGCTTCCTGAGAGGGAATGCCAATGGTTGACGTGAGGTCGCCCGAGTCCTTGGTACGTCGAAGCGCTCACCCGCCGATCGCGGAGTACGCGTTCTTGTCGGATTGCGAGTCCAATTGCCTGATCGCGGCCAGCGGCGCGGTGGAGTGGATGTGCCTGCCGCGGCACGACTCACCCAGTGTCTTCGGGGCGATCCTCGACCGCGCGGCGGGCAGCTTCCGGCTCGGTCCGCACGGCGTACGCGTGCCCGCGGCACGTCGGTACCTGCCGGGCAGCCTGATGCTCGAGACGACCTGGAAGACGCCGACCGGCTGGTTGATCGTCCGGGATGCTCTGCTCATGGGTCCTTGGCACAAGATCTCCGAGCGGTCCCGGTCACACCGCCGTACGCCGACGGACTACGACTCCGAACACTGCTTGTTGCGGACCGTCAAATGCGTGAGCGGCGTTGTCGATCTCGCGATGGTGTGCGAGCCGATGTTCGGGTACGGCCGGCGAGAAGCACGCTGGACGTACGACGGTCCCGGCTACGGCCAGGCCGTGGCGACCTGTCCTGACGTGGATCACGACGTCACGCTGAGGCTGACCACGGACCTACGCGTCGGTCTGGAGGGCGGCACAGCGGGGGCAAGGACGCGGATGTCGCAGGGCGACACGGCGTACGTGGCACTGTCGTGGTCGGCTGTGTCGCCGCCGCATACCTGGACCGAAGCCCTTGAACGGATGGGGAGAACGGCCGAGTACTGGCGGCAGTGGATGAACATCGGCGTGTTTCCGGACCATCCGTGGAGCCGCTATCTGGCGCGCAGCGCGCTCACCTTGAAAGGGCTGACTTTCGCTCCTACCGGCGCTCTGCTTGCCGCCGCGACGACCTCCTTGCCCGAGACGCCACGCGGCGGGCGGAACTGGGACTACCGATACTCGTGGATCCGCGACTCCACGTTCGCTCTCTGGGGGCTGTACACCGTCGGCCTCGATCGCGAGGCCAACGACTTCTTCTGCTTCCTCACCGAGATGTGCGACGCCGATCACGACATGCAGATCATGTACGGGATCGGCGGTGAGCGTGACCTGCCGGAGCAGATCCTGGACCACCTGGGCGGGTACGAGGGCGCGAGACCGGTCCGCGTCGGAAACGCGGCTTATCTACAGCGTCAGCATGACGTCTGGGGCGCCGTACTCGACTCGGTCTATCTGCATGCCCGGTCCCGGGACCAGGTGCCTGAGAGTCTGTGGCCGGTCCTCAAGCGAGCTGTGGAGGCGGCCGCGAAGCACTGGCGCGAACCCGATCGCGGGATCTGGGAATCACGGGGTCAACCGCAGCACTTCACCTCGTCCAAGCTGATGTGCTGGGTCGCGCTGGATCGCGGTGCCAAGCTGGCGCGGCTGCACGACGAGCCGGGATACGCCGACGATTGGCAGGTGGTCGCCGACGAGATCCGCGAGGACATCTGCACCCACGGTGTCGACGACAGGGGAGTCTTCGTGCAGCGGTACGGCGCCACCACGCTCGATGCCTCGCTGCTGCTGGTCCCGTTGCTCCGGTTCCTGCCGCCTGACGACCCGCGGGTTCGTGCGACCGTACGGGCGATTGCCGACGAGCTCACCGAGGACGGCATGGTGCTGCGGTACCGCGTCTCGGAGACCGACGACGGGATGACCGGCGCGGAGGGAACGTTCACGATCTGCTCGTTCTGGCTGGTGTCCGCGCTCGTCGAGATCGGCGAGCTGGCCGAGGCCACCGCGCTGTGCGAGAAGCTCCTGTCCTACGCGAGCCCGCTCGGCCTGTACGCCGAGGAGATCGACCCACTCACCGGACGCCAACTCGGCAACTTCCCCCAGGCGTTCACCCATCTGGCCCTGATCAACGCCATCACCCACATCATCCGCGCCGAGCAAGCAACCGGCACCTTCATCCCCGCCCGCCACCAGTTCTGACGCCACCCCAACTATGGCCGGCTTCTCGGGGTGATTACGCGGTGGGCAGCATGGCTGCGGTGTGCTGGCGCCTGGCGACGATGACGGCAGCTGCGATCAGCCAGAACGGGAGCAACAGGTAGTTCACGAGGCCGCCGGGAGGGATGCCTGCGTTCCCGAGTGCGCTCAGGGCGCCGAGTACGACGGTGGCGATTGCGAACCACTTGGGCAGCACCGCATTGCGGATCCCGCCGAGGCCGATGGCCAGGAAGGCGCTCGCGATGCCGATGCCCATCCCGGCGAAGCCGAAGTATCCGCTGTAGCTCAGCACGTGCAGAGCGGCGTCGTCACCGGTGTCGGCCGCCCCGTTGATCATGGCCCAGCTCGACACCACCATCTGTCCCAGGCCCGCGACGACCACGATCCAGCCGCCGTAGGCGATGCTCGAGTACGTCGCTTCCCGGGCTTCGCTCGACCGGAGCAGATTCCTGACGGCTGTGGCGAAGAACAAGAGCGCGATCCCCATCAGCACCAGGCTGCCCACGGCGGCGTAGTTGGCGCCGAGATGGTTGTGGATCACCGCGGCTGAGGCACTTCCGGGGGCGTCACTCGTGTCGGTCTTTGCCAGGAGTTCGTGCCCGATCCAGCAAAGACCCGCGACTGCGCCGCTCCACGGCAGCGACCTTTCGAACTTGCTGAGCATTTTCCGGCCCCTTCCGGTACAGAACGCTGATGCGTTCACCGTGAGTCGCCTGCCGACCCAGCCGCACGATCCAGGTGTCCCGGTCGACCCGGGAACTGTTCCCGGGTCGCTTGGCGCATCGCGCCCCGGGTCCCAGACTTTGACCATGAGTCCCGTCCTTGCTTTCGGGATGCCGGCCGTGCCGGTCGCGGTCGGCGTACTGGTGCTGTTACGCGCGAACCAGCGCCTCATCGGGTGCCTGCTGATCGCACACGGACTCTGCTGGGGAGCCCTGCTCGCGTCCGCGACCAGCGGCGTCAGCCGATCCGCATTGGTTGTCGACCAACTCAGCGCCGGCAGTTGGGTGTTCCTGTTCCTGTGGCTGGCGCTGACCGGGTACCTGCTGCCTAACGGGCACCTGGCCTCGCGGCGCTGGCGGGCGTGGGTGCGAACCGGGCTGGTCGGCGTCCTCGCCTTTCTGGTCGGGGCGGCTGGAGACGTCAGCGGCTTCCGCGCCGGGCACCGCGGCGTAGATCCGCCGCTGCCGTGGTTGCCTCAGCCGTTGTCGGGCGTGCTCGGCCTGGTCGGTCTGGTGCTGACCGTGATGCTCCTGCTCGGCAGCTTCGTCGCGGTCTGGACCCGGCTGCGGCGGGCATCGGGTGAGCGCCGCCTGCAGTTGCTGTGGCTCGTGTGGGGAGCGACCAGCCTGCCCGCCGCGCTTGGGCTCATCTGGCTCGCGTACTTCGTGTTCGACCAGAATCGCGTCCTGGTCGACTTCGCTCTCGGGCTGTGGGGTATCGCCCTACCGGTCACGATCGGCATCGCGATCCTGCGCCACCGCTTGTTCGACATCCAGGTGGTACTCAGCCGGACCCTCATCTACGGCGCATTGGTGATCGCAGTGATCGCGCTCTATGCGTTGCTCCTGCTCGCCGCGGGCCGGCCGTTCGGGAACACGACGGTAGGTGGCCTGCTGACCGTCGGCATCGTGGCGGTCGCGGTTCATCCGGCGTACGTGCTCCTTCGGCGGCGGATCGAGCGGTGGGTCTTCGGCTATCGATCGGATCCGACGGCTGCTCTGCGCAAGCTCGGCGCCAGTCTGGAGTCGGCGGACCCGCTTCGCGTGGTCGACACCATCACCACGTCCGTCGCCGAGGCGCTCAAGGTCGATCGAGTCTGGCTCGAGGCGTCGGCGCCGACGGAGTACGGCGGGGATGTCGTGCGGGTTCCGCTGGTCCATCGGGGCGACCACCTCGGCAATCTCGCCGTCGTGGTCCCGCCGGGGCGCTCCGTGTCGGCCGCCGATACAGCTCTGCTGCAGGACCTGGCCCGGCACGCCGCGGTCACCGTACGGGCGGCCCAACTCGCCGCCGAGCTGAAGACCTCGCGGGCGCGGATCGTCGCCGCCCAAGAGGAGGAACGCAAACGGCTGCGCCGCGACCTGCACGACGGCGTGGGCCCGTCGCTCGCCGCGATCGTACTCAAGCTGAACGCGGCCCAGACCCGGTCCGCGGAGTACGAGCGCAACGCTCTGCTGGCGGAGATCCGCGACGAGACCAGGGCCGCCATCACCGACGTACGCAGGCTCGTCGACGGCCTGCGGCCACCGGCCATCGACGAGGTCGGTCTCGCCGGCGCGATCCGGCAACGTGCCGCTTCGCTGTCCTCGGATGCCCTGGTCATCCAGGTGCGCAGTCCCGAGACCTTTCCGCCCCTGCCGGCGGCCGTCGAAGTGGCCGCGTTCCTGATCGCGTCAGAGGCGATGACCAACGTGACGAGGCACGCCGCAGCCACGCGCTGCACCGTCGAGCTGACGCTGTACGACCGGCTGGCTGTGACCGTCTCCGACAACGGCCGCGGGTTCGTCGAGCCGTACGGCGACGGCGTCGGCTGGACGTCGATGACCGAGCGCGCCGCGGAACTCGGCGGATCTTGCACGATCTCGGCCAGACCCGCGGGTGGTGTCGTCGTACACGCCGTCCTGCCGTTGGCGGAGTACGCCGGTGTGGAGCTCGTGCCGTGATTCGCGTACTGATCGCCGACGACCATCCTGCCTTCCGGCGCGGCCTCGAGCTGATGATCGCCGACGCCGAGGACCTCGAGATCGTCGGTCAGGCCGATACCGGGCACCGCGTCGTCGAACTCAGCGCCGAGCTGAGCCCGGACGTCGTGCTGATGGACCTGCGTATGCCCGAACTCGACGGCATCGAAGCGACCCGCCGGATCAGCCGAGGTACGTCGCGCATCGCCGTCGTCGTTCTCACCATGTTCGAGGACGACGACTCGGTCTTCGCGGCGATGCGCGCCGGAGCGTGCGGCTATCTCCTCAAAGGAGCCGACCAGGACGAGATCGTCCGGGCGGTCCGGGCAGCGGCGGCGGGCGAGGCGATCTTCGGCCCGCAGATCGCCGCCCGGCTGATCAGCCATTTCGCCGCCGGAGCAGGTTCGGCCGCGGCGGCGTTCCCATCGCTGACCGACCGCGAGCGCGAGGTCCTGGAGATGGTTGCCGCCGGCAAGGGAAACGCCACGATCGCGCACGAGTTGATGATCAGCCTCAAGACCGTGCGGAACCACGTCTCGAACATCTTCACCAAACTCCAGGTGCCCGACCGCTCGACCGCGATCGTCAAAGCCCGCTAGGCCGGCCTCGGCGGAAACTGAGGCACGGACGGAGAGTGGGGAGCAGTTGGTTGTCGCGGTGATCAGCAGGCAACCGTGCGGATGATCGGGTCTCATGTCGGCAGTCTCGAGTGGGCGCCGCTGTGCCAGGGGCGCCCACTCGGTCGCCCAGATGTCAGTCGCTCAGCTGGCGGCGATGCCTTCAGCGCCGGCTGCGTTGGGGACGATGATGCTGCTGATCTTGGTGAGGGATCCGTCAGACTCGATCCGGAACGCGTCCACGGCCCCTACCGCTCCGGTCTCAGCGTAGAGGTAGTGGCTGTCCGGGCTGACAGTGGCGTCGACAGTGCCTTGACCTGTTGCGGTGTTGCCGAGGGCTACGGGCGAGCCGTCGTGCCGCGCTTGATATCCGGACAGCGAATTGCTACCCGCGTTGGACAAGTAGTAGTTGCCGCCGGCACCGACGATCCAGCATGTCGCGGCCTGCCCGGTCACGGTCCGATTCAGCAGGCGAAAGCCATGACCTGGCTCGCCCGCGTAGGTCGCGACGGCATTCGAGCCTGCCTCGGCGACGGCCAGGTGACCGAAACGGTCGAAGACCGCGGCGAACGGGACGTTCCCGGCGTCGTCGACAACCGCGGCTGTCTTGGTCAGTTGGGCGAGGCCGTACCGGCCGAATACGAGCAGGCTGTTGCCGGCCGCCTTGGTCGTCACGATCACCGAGGAACCGTCCGGTGTCACGACAACCTGGCCCGGGGTGTGCGTGAACTCCTGCGCGCCGGTGGTGATCGGCAGGCCGAGAGAGCGGTGCTCGCTGCGCAGCGGCACCAAGTGGCCGAGAATGCTGAGGTACCCCTGCACGGCGCCGCCTGCGCGTGCGTTCAGGACGTAGACCTCGGCGCCGTGAACGGCGACGCTGACAGGGAACGCTCCTCCGGAGTTGATGATCTGCCGCCGGTTCAGCCGGTCGCCGACGACACCGAACACGGTCACGGTGTTGCTGCCCGCGTTGACGGCTCATGGAACCTCAGTGGGTAGATCCAAGTGCCGGTGTCGCCGCGTCGATCTGCTCTTACCTAGCTCAGGACCTGCTGTTGAGAATTCATCTACGCGCAACGGCGGTCTCAGTTACCCGGCTTGCGCTGAGCTGCCTCGGCCGTGGCGCGATCGGAGTACCCCGGGTGCCTAGGGTCGATCAGATCCGTGTACGCCGCGGTGCGCGAGAGGTAGTCGACCACGAAGGGACAGATGGCAGTGACGGTGCCCTCGCGGGCGCGGATCTGGTCGAGTACATGCCGGACCATCGCGCTCGCCACGCCCTGGTGTTGATGACTCGACTCGACTTCGGTGTGTCGGAGGGCGTACCGGTTAGGCCTCAGGTGGGTGTAGTAGAGCCAGCCGACCAACTCGCCGTCCCGATGCAGCTCGAAGCGGCCCTGATCGGCGTTGTCGATCAGCTTCTGGGCTGCCGGCATGTGTTTTTCACTTCTCATCGGCTCATCCTTTCGCAAGTGCCTGATGTGGGTTGCGTGCGGCGACGACGGTGAACAGGGTCGTGACGAGCGCAAGTCCGGCGTACCCGAGAGCGATCTGCGGCAGTGAGAAAGTGCTGGAGAGCCGGCCGGAGAGAAGGCTGGGAAAGGCGGCGGCGCTGTAGCAGATCAGATAGATGACGCTGAAGATCGGCGCCCGGTCGGCCACGGTGCTGCCGTGCAGCAGTCCGCGGATCGCGGCGCTCACCGCAATGCCCTGAGCAGCGCCGGCCACGACGGTTGCCGCGATGAACTCCGGAAGCGAGCCGACGGTGATTGCAGTCGTGATGCCGATCCATCCGGCCAGGAAGACTGCCATGCCGACGCGTTGTCCTGTCGCCGGTGTCCACCGGCCGCCGATTGGAGCGCCCAGAACGCTGGGAGACATGAACGCGGCGAACACCAGACCGAGGACAAGCGTGCTGCGGCTGTGCAGCTGATCTTCGACCAGCCCGGGCACGAATGCCTGGTAGAACGCGCCGGTCGCCCAGGTGGACAGGAATACTGCGGCCGCGACCGGGAGCGGACCCCTGATTCGGGCGGGCACGCTGACGCTGGGTCGCAATGATCGCAAAGCGCCCGGAGCCCGAGCGACGGTCTCCGGGCTGACAGCGACCAGCACCGCGGACACAGATAGGGAGCCCACGGCAACCAAATAGGTGAGGTGACGTGGCCAGGGTCCGTACTGGACCAGCGCGCCGGAGGCGATGGCACCGACCGCGAGTCCGAGCGTGACCGTCTGGCTGGATGCGACGGAAGCCAGCCAGACAGGCCTGGCCGGCGCAGCGTCGACGACGTACGCCGTGACGTTGCTGCTGGCCAATCCGGCCCCGAGCCCCATCAGGACCCGACCGGCCAGCAGCGTGCCGATGTCATGCAGGTTCAGCAACAGCAGACATCCCAGCGCGAGCAGCGCGATGCTGGCGATCGCTGTGGAGCGTCGGCCGACATGATTGGACAGCCGTCCCATTAGCAGCAATGCGGCGAGGGTGGGTACGTCGAAGGCGACAACGGCCAGCGAGATGTCGGCGTTGCTGAACCCGTCTTCGGCCCGATAGATGTTGAACAGCGGGATCGGCGTGGACGATGCGGCGAACGCGGTCGTCAGGGAAAGTACCGCCGACAAAAACGCCAACTGGAGCCTTCTGTCCCGGCGAACCACGTTGATCGCCGGGGGAGAGCTTTCCATCGGGCCGTGCCTGCCTTCCGACGCAGGTGGTGGTTAGACGAAGGTGAAGAGTTCGTCGGTGTCGAAGCGGGAGATCGGGTTGCTGTAGTTCTTGTTGGGGTCGGGATAGCCGAGCGCCAGCAACACGGTCGTGGCGTGTCCGGTTTCGCGGATCTTGAATGCCTTGTCGACGCTGGCCGGGTCGAAGCCCTCGAGCGGCATGGCTTCGATGCCGAGCTCAGCGGCGGCCATCATGGTCAGACCCAGCGCCATGTAGGTCTGCTTCTCCATCCAGTGGTTCACGTCCTTGTAGCCGTAGTTCCGCAGGTTCAGGAAGTCGCGGGTCATGGATTCCCACAGCTCCTGCTTCGCCGGTTCGGGGAACCGGCCGTCGGCCCGCTCCTTGCTGAACACGGCCTCGACGTGGCTCTCGGGCAGATCCGCCCGAGTGGTGAGGATGATGGTGTGCGAAGAGTTCAGGATCTTGCCCGCGTTGTCCTGGAATCGCTCGCCCAGGTTGTCCGCCAACTGCTGCTTACCCTCTGGCGTGGCGATGACGTAGAAGTGGTTCGGCTGGATGTTGGTCGACGAGGGCGTCGAGCGCAGGAACTTCAACAGCTGCTGAAGGGTTTCCTCCGGGATCGTCCTGCTGGGGTCGAAGTACCTGGTGAGGTGCTTGCCCATGAGTTTGTCGAGATCCATGTCAATCTGCTTTCTTGGCGCAGTCGATCAGTGTGTGCATCGGTTCGGTGGGTTTAGGTCAGTTGTTGCTGCGGGCAAGTAGTTCGTCGACGCGCTCGAAGCTGAGGCCGGTCGCGGCCGACGCGAGGTCGCCCGCCACGAGAGCCTTGGTGGCTTCTTCGAGCGCCCCCATCGCGTGGACGTAGAGCCACGGCCCCAAGCTGATCCGTTTCACGCCGGCCTTCTGCAGCTCAGCGACGGTCAGGACCTTGTCCGACGGTGACACCAGGACATTGACCGGTGTCGGCGCGACCGCGGTGATGATCTTGCCGAGCGCGTCGAGGTCAGGCGGGTACGGGGCGAAGAGCACATCCGCGCCGGCCTCGGCGAAGGCCGTCAGGCGCCGGATGGTGTCGTCGAGATCGGGCCGGCCCTGGATGAAGTTGTCCGTACGGCCGGTGACGACGATCCGTCCCTTGGCCGCGTCGACGGCGCTCCGTACACGTTCGACCGCTTCGTCGAAGTCCCGGATCGGTTTACCTGGGTCGCCCGATGTGTCCTCGATCCCGATGCCGGCCAGACCGTACTCGACGGCGGCTTCGACGGTCGCCGCGACGTCCTCGGGCGTATCGCCGTACCCGTCCTCGAAGTCGCCGTTGACGGGCAGCCCGGTGAGCCGGCCGAGCAGTCTCGCATGCTCGAGATGCTCGGCGCGGCTGATCTGGTGCCGTCCGTCGGGCCGGCCGAGCGTCGCGGCGAGCGCTACGGACGTCGTCGCGATCGCCTCGAAACCGGCGTCGGCCAGCATCAGCGCTGAGAGGCCGTCCCAGGCGTTCGGCATGACGAGGCCACCGTCCCGGGTGTGCAGCGCCATGAATTTCTCATACAGTTCGGAGCCCGGCATATCGCAGCTTTCCAGGATGGTCGTTGGCGTGATGAGGGGGTCATCGGGCCGCGGTGACGGCGGGGATGTCGATGTCGGTCTGGTTCACGTTGTTGATGAAGTTCGTGAGCAGGGCCTGCACGGAAACCGTGACGATCGCCAGGATCTCCGGGTCGGTGTACCCGGCGTCCCGGACTGCCGCGAGGTCGCCGTCGCTGACCTGCCCGCGGCTGTCGACCACCTGTTGAGCGAAGCGGGCCGCTGCGGCGCGCTTGGGATCAACCGAGCTACCTGCGCGGGCGAGGTCGATGTCTTCGCTCGACATCCGGCCGAACTCGGACGAGGTGTACGTGTGGATGGCCAGGCAGTAATCGCAGTCGTTCGACTGGGACACGGCCAGCGCGATGCTGTGCCTGGTCCGAGCGTCCAGAACCCGGCTCATGGTGCCTTGCAGGCTCGTGACGGCCTCGAGAACGGTCGGGTTCGAGGCGATCGTCTTGAACATATTCGGGACGAACCCGAGCTGCTTGCCGAGCTTGTCCAGGGTCTCCCGCGCGCTGGCAGGGACGTCATCCAGGGAAGGGGTAGTGAGTCGTGACACAGCGAATCAGCCTCCGATAGGGGGTGGTGCGAGTGGTTAGTGCCTGGCGTGAGCCGGTTCTTACCGCCGCATGGGCTGATGTGTTCCAGGACGACTCTGGCCGAAAGATCCGCACCGATCGCGCCACCAATGGAGGACGCCTGGGATTCCGGGCCATTCCCGAGAACGGAGCTGATCGCCGTGGACGCGCTGGAGCTGCAGAAGATCGCGGACGACCTCGCCGTGAACCTGCCGGGCGCCGACCTGGAGCATCGTCTCGACCCCAACTGGGATCTTTACAAGGTGCGCGGCAAGGTCTTCATGCTGATGACGGACTTGCTGGGGCGCCGCGTCGTGATCCTCAAAGCCGACCCGGACCAGGCTGTGGCCCTGCGGGAGCAGCACGCGGACATCACCCCCGGCTACCACATGAACAAGAAGCACTGGATCACCGTGGAAGGCGGAGGCACCGTCGACGAGAAGCTGCTGAAGCAGCTCGTCACCGACTCCTACCAGCTCGTCGCAGGCAACCCGCCGGGTGACCGGTCTGTCAGACCTTGACGAGCGCTTCGAGAATCAGGTTGTTACGGGCGTCCTGGCCGGCGGGGATGGTGGTGTGGACGCCCTCGCGGAGGAGCTGGGTGAGGCGGGAGGGCTTCGCGGCGAGGTATTCGGCCCAGCGGACGAGGTCGAGGTTGGAGTACTTCTTCTCGGCGTCGTGCAGTTGGGAGTTGATCCAGGCACTGTTGCGCTGATCGGCCACCTGGATCGCGGCGGACTTCGCGGTGCGGGAAATCTGGGTGTTGACCCAGACGACCTTCCGGTTGGGTCCGACGATCCTCATCGCGCGGTCGACCTGGGCGGCGAAGACCGGCGGGTTGAAGATGTCGTTGGTTCCGGTGGCCATGAGGATCCGGCGCGGCAGGCCGTACTTGATGGCCCAGTTCTCGAGCGCGTCGACGGCGGGTGCTGTCGGCCGTCCGGACCAGTTGTGGACCGCGAGACTGGCGCCGGTGGTGCTCAGCAGTCTGGTTGCGAGTGCTTTGCCGTCCTGCACGGCGATGCTGTCACCGAACATGCAGACGCCGTCGTGATCGCGGACGTAGGTGATCGTGGCGGTCGCCGAGATCGACCGGCTGAGGATGGTCCAATCGCCCAGCGCTCCGGAGCCGTACAGGTCGGTGGCACTGGCCGACTCCACTGCCGCAACTCCGGCGACGGCGGCCGCAGCCCCGGCCACCAAGATCTGCCGTCTGTTCGGCGTCAACGTCTTCAAGGTCCCCACAGCCATGACTGTGGGGTACACCAACACGGCGGCGCAAGCCAGGCGATTCGAACGTTATATTCCCACGGTGTGGATTGCAGCTTGTTGCAATCCACACCGCCCTCAACTGACGGTCAGGACCTTGTTCGCCGTGAACGCCTGGGCGTGGTCGGCATCGGCCGGGAACCAGACGCGATAGACGAGCTGGCCCCGGATGGCCGGCTTGATACCGAACGCGTACGCGCCCGAGGAGGTCAGCTTGACCGAGGCGATCGACTTCCAGGTCCGGTTCGAGTACTGCTGCAGGTAGACCGGTTTGCCGTAGTGCGCCGGTACGACGTACCCGCTGAACTTCGTCGCCTGTCCGAGGCGGATCGTCGGGGGGGAGAGGGCCGCCGAGATCGTCGGCGCGACCTGCACGGTGAGGTCGACGCTCCGGGTACCCATCAGGTCGCCGTTGCCGGGGAACGTCATCATGAACACCGACGACACCAGCGGCTTGTACGCGTAGCTCACCGAGCCGGTGGAGGTTGTCTTCAACGCCGCCAGCAGCTTGAACCTGGACGAGGTCTTCGGACGTACGTACAGGTTGACCGGTAAGCCGGCGTACGCCTTGTTGTCGATCCGCAGCGTGCTGTCGCGCAGGGTGGTCGTGCCCCCGTAGTTGAGCAGCGCCGCGGTCGAACTGATCGTGGTCTTCATCCCGAGAAGCTGCGTGACCGCGACCGGGCCGACCTTCCCGCCCCGGTCTTTGGCCCAGGCGGCGTAGGTGTAGGTGACGCCTTGCGCCAGACCGGTGTTCTTCACCGCGGCTGCCGTGCCTGCGTAAACCAGGGTGCCGGTGGTCATCGCCGGCACGTGGCTGCCCGCGTTCCGCCTGACGATGACCTGGTCGAGGTCCGGCATCGCGGGGACGGTCCAGGCCAGGTTCGCTGCGAGATAGGTGCCGCCGGCATCGAACGCAAGCTTCGGCGGGGCCGCGTCCAGCGTCGAGAACACGCTGGTGAACGGCACGAGATCGGTCCCGCCGGCCTCTTGTACGCCGTTCACGACGATCCGGTACGGCGTGTTGTCCAGCAGGGCCGTGGTCGGGGTGAGGACGGCCAGCCTGTTGCCAGGGTCGTAGGAGACCGTGCCGCCGACGGCTGTGCCGGTCTTTCCGTTGAGGAGTCGGACTGTCGTCGAGTTGATGGTGCCGGCGACGACATCGCGCGGAAACGTCACGGCCGGGTGGCTGTCGAGCCCTTGCCCGCTCGCCAGATCGGGCGGCGACACATCCAGCACGGGGTAGCTGACGCCCGGGTTCGAGCCTCCCGAGCTCGCGTCCTCGATGGTCAGCGTGTATGGGCGGGTGTCGCGGGAACCGTTCGCGTTGCGAACCGCGACATAGGTGCTCCCGGCACCCACGCTGACAGTGGTTGCCGCGGTCAACGGTCCCCAGCGGGGGCCGCCGGTCGTCGGGTCCACGTCTGTCGGGTACGGCGTCACGGCCGACGTCAGCGACCTCAGGTTGCCGTCGTACACGTCGATGCGGGGACCGAAGTTGACCGCGTACTTGTCGCCGTTGAACTCGGGGCCGGTCAGCGTCACGCTCAGGGCGCGCGGGGCGGAGCTGACGATCTCGTACCAGTCGACCTCGCCCTCGGTGCTGATCGTCGTCGTGATCGAGCTCGAGAGCGGAATCGCCCGCTCCGGCTGGTCATTCAGGTCGATCGGGTTCATCGGGAAGTCCGCGGCCCAGCGACCACCCAGCGCGCCGTACGCATCCAGGATCCCGGCGCCGAAGTACGGGTCGGTGCCTCGCGGACCGGCGTCGCGGGCGAGCGACTTGAGCCGCGCCTCGAGCTGGGCCGGCGTCAGAGCGGGCCACTTGTTCTTCACCAACGCCGCGACACCCGCGACGATCGGCGCCGCGCACGACGTACCGCTGCAGAGCCAGTACGGCGACGGGGCCATGCTGCGGACTCCGGTGGTGATCACATCCCAGCCGGGAGCGGCGAGGTCGACCCAGTCACCGTACGAGCTGAAGTCGGTCAGTACGCCGCCCGCGTTCGTGGCCGCGACCGCGATCACCTCGGGGTACGCCGCCGGGTACTGCGGTACGGCGCTGCCGTCGTTGCCGGCGGCCGCGACCACGATGACCCCCTTGGCCGTCGCGCGCTTGATCGCGTCGTGCAGAACCGGGCTGTCGCCGGGGTTCGCGATCGAGACGTTCAGGACCGTGGCTCCGTGGGCGACCGCCCAGTTGATGCCTTCGACGAGGTCCAGGTCGTTGGCGACCCCATCGGCCCCGGCGACCTTGATCGGCATCACCTTCGAGCTCCACCCGACGCCCGCGATACCGGCACCGTTGTTCGCACTGGCGGCGATGATGCCGGCGACCATGGTGCCGTGGCCGTTGTCGTCGACCGGGTTCGGGCGGGTGGTCGACACCGCGTTATAGCCGGTGACGAGGCGGCCGACCAGGTCCGGATGACCGGCGTCCACGCCGGTGTCGAGGACGGCGACAATCTGGTTGCCGGTCGACTTCGAGACATCCCACGCCTGCGGCACGCGGACCGTCTTCAGGTAGGCCTGCTGGTTTGCGGCGAAGTACGGATCGTTCGGCACAGCCGCGACCTGCCGACGGTAGCTCAACGACGCCAGCTCGACCGCCGGGTCGGCCTTCAGCTTCTTCAACAGCTCCGGCGCACTTAGCGACCCCTTCACCTTCACGACATCGGATGACGCTTCGTCCTCCACGCCCACTTTGGCCACGGCAGCCTTCCGCGCCGACGAGGTGGCCTTCCGCTTGAACTTCACCACAACGGCGTTCGGCTCGATCTCAGGCTTGGACGCGTTGTGACGCGAGAACCCCGGTCGATACGGCCCCGGCTCCGCCGCCGACCCCGAGGAACCACTCACCGCAACCAGCGAGCCCGCCACCACCACAGCAGGAAGCCCCCACCGCAGGATGCGGGCAGCACGGACGAACAAGACGCCCCCAGGAACTAAAAGTGACGAACGCCGGGAGTATGACAGAGGCCCGTCCCGAATCGGCCCCAACCCGCGGATGTCGTCAGGTGCCGGTGCGGGCTGTCTTGAGGATGGTTGTTGCCTTTTCGGCGGCCGCGGTGGTGGCCCCGTCGATGTCCTCGGGGAGCCCAGCGACGACGGTGATCGCGAGAACGACGTCGCCGATGCCGGTGGTGACCATGGTGACTTCCAGTCCCTCGAGAGGGCCGCCCGTGGCCAAGAAGCGCACCGCCACAGGGCTCTCACCTGCCTGCGGTGCGGACACTTCCCGCACGCTGATGGGTGAACGGCCTTCGCCCGGGATCGACAGGGTCATGGTCCGGCAGGAGCGGATAGCCTTCTTGAAGGACTGCTGCAGGGACTGGACCGCGGCGCTGGAACCCATAGCATCGAGGCTCTCGTCGATGAACGGTCCTTGTGTGCCACCGGAGTACGACTGGCCCGCGGAGGCTTTCGATCCGGCCGGGTTGTCCGCGTTCGAGTAGGCCACCAGCTTGGCGCAACGCGGGTCTTTCGACGACACGGTGACGTCAGGGCCGCCGTCGCCGTTGTCGTCCTCGAGGGAGAAGCCGGCAGGAAGATCCGCCAAAGCCAGCAGTGCCTTGGTCAGCGCCGCGGTCGTGCGGGCCGGTACGGCCGGTGGCTGTGATGACGGTGCCGGCGACGCCGACGGCTGCGTCGATGGTGTCGCCGCCGGCGTGGCGCTCGCGGAGGTGGCGGACGCTACAGGCGGCGTCGACGATGGAGCTGAACTGCTGGAGTCGCCGCTCTTGGTGCAAGCGGTCAAGCTCAGGACAAGAACGGCTCCGATGCAGGTCACGCGGACACGCTTGTTCGGCATGTGAGTCTCCTGGTGTCAGGGCATGGGTCTGGCGTCGCCGACCAGACTTCCCGGCACACCTGAGTACTGCCCGTAACATCGTTTCCGGCGTGCGGACGTTACGCCCGGGACCGAACCGTGACCATCATCGCGTCCGTACTCCGCAGAGGTTGGCTGCGATGCGGAAGAGGTGGACGCATTCCGGGAGCCGGTCCTCCTGCTTGTCGTCGAGTGCACGCCGGCGGATCTCCTGAAGCGCGGAGTCGGCGGCCTCGGTCGAGCCGAGCATCAGTTCGCAGAACAGTCGCAGCTGCGTCTGGAGCGCGGCGTCGTGCGCGGCCAGGTGTTCTTGTTCGGACATGCGGGGTGCCCGGTCAGAGTCCGAACAGTGGAAACAGCCCGGAGCCGTGGAAGGCGACGATTCTGCTGACGCCCTGCGGGGTGAGTGTCAGGACGTGGATTGCGTGTGGTTGGTACTCGCCATCGTGGCCGCGGGCGTACACGGCGAAGGCAGGCTGTCCGTTGGCTGAGGTGGCAACCAATTTGGCCGGCCCGATGATCCGCATTTGTTTGGCCAGGAAGGCGACGATCGTGTCGCAGCCTTCGAACCAGGTCGCGATCGGCGGCATCTCCCAGCGTGCGTCCTCGGTCAGGACCGCGACGAGTTGGTCGACATCCGCGGTTTCGAAGGCCTTGGCGTACCGGTCGAGAAGCGCCCGCTGCTGTAGCTCGACAGGTTCGGTGAGGCTGTCTTCGCTGAGCGGAACCTGCGCTCGGGCTCGCTGTAATGCGCTGTTGACGGCTGCGGTCGTCATCTCCAGCAGCTCGGCGACCTCGGTGGTCCGCCACTGCAGTACGTCGCGAAGGATCAGCACGGCACGCTGTCGGGGCGGTAGCTGCTGGAGAGCTCCCACCAGAGCGAGCCGCATCGTTTGCCGTTCCACCACGGCCGTTTCCGGATCGACCGGCGCGGCTGTGAACAGGAAATCGGGTATCGGCTGGAGCCACGGTACCTCCGGTGTACGCTCGACCAGCCTGGCGTCCGGGTTTGCCTCGGGGGCGCCGAGATCCGCGGGCAGCGGCCTGCGCCGGCCTTTTTCGAGTGCTTTGAGGCAGGCCCGGGCCGCGATGCGGTACAGCCAGGTACGCAGTGAAGACCTGCCCTCGAACCGGTCGTAGGCTCGCCAGGCGTCGAGAAGGACGTCTTGCACCACTTCTTCGGCCTCGTGGACCGAGCCGAGCATGCGGTAGCAGTAGGCCAGCAACTCGCGCCGGAACGGTTCGCTCAGCGTTCCGAAATCCTCGCTGCCGGCTTTGGATTCAACCACGGTGCGCATGATCCGCCCTTCGAAGTTCAGTTGTCGACGTCGTATCGGTGCCGGGCTCAATAGCCGACGGTGATCTCGGCCATGTCGATGGCCACCAGCACGAGCTGGTCGTCGCCGACTGTGGCGTACGCCCGGCGAGTGGCCGGGATGATGATGCCGTCGACGTTGCGGTAGTCGGCGGCGTACAACTGCGACTCGGTGCCGGGGTCGACGATGTCGATGGTGAAGTCGTGGCGGCGCAGCAGTCCGTCCGGGCCGAAGCAGAAGACCTGCTCGCGGGTGTGGCTCTTGATGTGGTCGGGAAACGTCACCTTCAGCCGCCGCCAGGTTTCACCGTCGACCTCGATCGGCGCGATCTCCGCGGAGACGAAACCTGCTGACGTGAACAGGAACGGCGTGTTCAGGTACGTCCACAGAGCTTCGCCGGTGAAGTACGCGAGATGCAGATCGTCCCACGGCGTCTCGAACCGGTGGCCGTCGAACGACCACTCCGGGTCGTCGCGTGCCTCGACCACCGTGCCGATCGGTCGTTGGATGACGACCCGGTCGGGTTCGAAGACCGACCGTCTGTCCTGGCCGACGAAGTCCATGGTCAGCCGTTCCCGCGTGGTGTCCACCTCGAAGCGGACCTTCGTCAGCGCGTCGGCTTGTCCCTTGATCTGCCAGAAGGCCCCGGTGATGGCGGCGTCGACAGCAATCGTCTGGATCCGGTTCCACCGGTCCAAGCCACCGTGCGCGGCGACGGCGCTCGCGAGTAGATCGTTCATTGTTCTTGCTCCTCTATAGGGATGCCCCGGCCGCCGAGACGGCGGTCGGGGCGAGTGGGGTCAGTCGACGATGATTCCGCAGGTCAGGTTGGCGACGGTGCCGGTCATCGCGGATGCCCGGTCGGAGGCGAGGAACACCGCGGCTTCAGTGAGTTCGGCCAGCGTGGTCGGGCGTTTGCGGTGGCTCATGCCGCCCGCTAGCGCGGTGAACTCTTCCTTCGTGATTCCCAGCGCATCGGCGTGCAGCCCGTACACGATGTCGATGACCGGTGTCTCGACCATGCCCGTGGTGCGTAGGCAGATCGCGCGAACACCGTGCTGGGCCCATTCGGCCGACAGCGCGCGGTTGAGACCTTCCATCGCCGCCCAGCCGACGCTCATGCCGCCCACGAGCGGCATCGGCAGGCGGGCCGGTTCAGGTGTGTGCATCATGATGACGCCCGACCGCTGGGCGATCATGTGCCGTGCGGCGGATCTTGCGGTGATGAAATGAGCCTGGGTATAGGTGGTGATCGGGCGCAGGAAGTTCTCCACCGGAAGTTCGGCGAGCGGTATTCCCTGCAATCCCACCGGCGAGATCCCGATCGCGTTGAACGACACGTCGATGCTGCCGGCGTCGGCGACGACCGCGTGGAGGTGCTCGGTCACGGATTTTTCGTCCCCGGCGTCCACCACAGCGGTCTCGACCGCTCCACCCGAGGCGGAGATCTCCTTCGCGACCGTGTCGATCACGTCGAGATTCCGCCCGGTCAGGAACACCCTGGCACCTTCGTGAGCGAAACCGCGGGCCATCGCACTACCGACCGCGCCGCCCCCGCCGTAGACGACGACATTCTTGTTTTCCAGCAACATGATCTTCTCTCTCTGGTTGCTCACGCCGCCGTGGTTCGACTGGCGCGATGAGCTCATACCTGTACAGAGGCGAGCTGATCGCAAAAGTCATCGCTGCGGCCATCTCACGATCGGTGCGCAGGATCCGGACGCACCGCGCCGACGGCTGCGTCGACGCCACGACACCCCCGGTCAGCAGCACGCCGTCGACGACCACAAGCTCCTGATCGTCGGCACCCGACTCGAGAACGTCTATGGTTTCGCCATCGGGGGACCGGGGGTGAAGGTGAACTTGGCCTTGGTGCGGACGGAGGCCTCGAGGTCCATCCACCAGACGCTCGCGCCGAGGCTCTGCGTGCTGTGGACTGGACCCAGCTTGCCGAGATTCGTGATGAGTTCGGGCTTCGGTACTTCGCCGTCGACGCTCTTGTCGAAGACGTGGTCCTTGGTGGAGAGCACCGAGACGATCTCGCGGCCGCTCTGCTCCCAGCGCCGGAAGAGCCGCTTGGGCGTCGCGTTCCGGCTTCCGTGGTGGCCCACCTTGTAGAGATCGACCCTCGTCAACGCGTCCGCGAGCCCGGCGTCGAGAGCGCGATGGTTGCTTCCGTCAACTTGATCCAGGGTGAACGACCAGTTCTCGACCTGCGCGTCACCAGGCATCAGCAGCCGCTTGGTGCCGATAGTGAGAAGCAGGATGACGCTCGTGTTGTTGAGTACGTCGTCCAGCGCCTCGACGATCTCGAAGCCCTGCGAGATCCGGCGCTCGTCGAGGTCTCGGACCAGCCATTCGGCCGCGCCGACGCCGCCAGGCGGTGCGAGCACGCGCCGGGCGCGGGTCAGCGACTGCGCATCGCCCTGCTTCACCAGCGGGGTCAACTCACCCGTGCCGGCCAGGCCGAGCCAGTATTCCTCGGATTCCTTGGCGTATCGGCTCAGTTCGGGTACGTCGTTCAGAGTGGGCGGCCCGAGCACGCGGATGCTGATCCCGGGCAGCTGTTCTTCGACGTCCAGAACCTGGCCGGCGGTGACGTAGTGGGCCTGACCGTGCTTCGCCCAGTCCTCGAGGAGCGCGATCGCGTCCGGGTTCTTGAACCCGAGCTCCGCGATCCGGGCGGCCCGCTTGGCGAGGCCGGCGTTGTCGAAGGCGAGCCCAGTGAGCGCCTCGGACTGCTGGGGGAGCTGATCGAGGACGCCGAGGAAGTGCCGGTGATTGTCGTCGAGCGCGTGCTGCGGGTCGGACCGCTCCGGCTCTGGTACATCGGTCCACGGTCGGATGACGATCCGGGGCTCGAGCCTGTCGAAGGCCTCCCGCGCGTTCCGATCACCGAAGCCCCTGATGTGGTCGCGATGCCGGTGCGTCGCGACGACAGCATCCAGTTGACCGCCACAGTGCTTCTCGATCTGCGCCGCGACGTCGCCGAGGCTGGGTCCGTCGTCCGCTTTGGAGACACTGCCGCAATCGAACAGGATGTGCCGTTCCGTGCGCCCGTCCGGCAGCTTGGAGCCGTACGTCACGCTCAGCAGCAAACAGTCTCCGAAGCCCACCTTGTACGCGCGCAGCCGGACGCGGCTCGGTCGCGCGTTCACAGCACGTCCAGGTCGGTGTCCTGATGCAACATCGCGAACCGAAGCTTGTCTCCGCGTCCGTCCGACGTACCGAAACCTCCGCTCCGATCCCGCAGGTTGTGGTCGAAGAGATACTTCAGTCTGTGGTTCTGCCGGTCGACGTCGAGGATGGGCTTGCGCTGGTGCAACCGGAATCGCCCGAACTGGTCGAACACAAGAACACCGCCGCCGAGCAGCTCGACCGGTTGGTCGGTCGGCATCCCGTCGGGCAACTCGACGCCGTCCGGCAGGTTGCCGGGCATCGCGTGCAGCATCTGGACGTAATCGGCGATGACCTCGTTCAGGATCAGGCCGTCGGGGCCCACCCGGGTGCTGGCCAGAACCCGTTCGACGCGGGTGGTCAGGCGTACGTCGATGCCTAGCGCGCCGGCGTTGTTCCAGATGAACTCGTAGACCTCCTCGGGCGACGTGCGGAGCGCGCCGAGATTGAGGTGCTCGTACCGGATCCCCACCTTGGCTTTGGTGTCCGGATCGGCCGGGTACGGCGCCCGCTGCCGGCCGACCGTCGCGTTTCCGTTCGAGCTGGCAGCGTCTGGCCTGGGAGCGACGACACCGTCCTGGTCGACCAGATTGTGCTCCGGCGCCTCGATACCGAAGCTCTTGAACGCCGCGATGAGCGCGTCGCGGTACCCGTGCTCGTCCTCGGACGCGAGTCGCCTGTCCGCGGTCAGCACCGAGTCGAGAACGTCCTCGAACTCGAGCTCCACCGGCGGGAGGTAGTCCAACGCGCGCAGCAGCATGGCCAGCAGATGTTGCGCGGACTTCACCCCTTCCTCCGCGACGCGGAGCACGTCCAACGTGTTGTCGTCGCCGATGCGCAGCTGGTCGATCCGGCCGACCCAGATCGACACCATGGTCTGCATGACAGCAGCCACCAGTACCTCGGCGCGCCGGTGAGGTTCGTCGTACGCCGGATCCTTCCGCCAGGCTGGTGTCGCGGGCAGGTCGACCGATCGACGCAGCGCCGGGTAGCGCCCGCCGACGGTGCTCCCGGCCGGTCCCGGCACCCGCCGACCGCCGATCTGTTCTGCCAAACTTGTGAGCGGCAACGACTTCAGCTTGGTTGCGCGACCCTCGGTGAATTGCCGCTGCCCTTCCTGCTGGTTAGGGTTCGCCATGGCCTCGATGTCGGTCTCGAACTGGATCCGGCCGGAGCCGTCGTCCAGCAGGCGCTCCGCGACGTGCGGCATGCTGAAGACCGACAGCAAGGCGACGAGGTCGGCGAGTGCCTCGTGGAATGCGAGCTGGTCCGGGAGCCCGGGTTCGGTGTAGCGCGGCCGGAGCCCGTCCAAGATCGCGTGGGTGACTTCGTGCGCGATGACGTCGTACGAGAGTGCCGTGTACAGACTTGGCAGGCCCGCTGCCGCGGGCAGCCAACCGAACAGGACGGCGTTGTGCTCGCGGGAGTAGAACGCGTTGGCCTCGACGCGCGCCTTCGGGATCAGGTACAGCTGCGGGAAGCGGGAGTACCACGGAATCGGTCGGCCGAGGTGCTGCTCGAACAGGGCGAGCGTGTGCGAAGCGACCGCGAAGACGTTCTGTGCCCGGAACCCTGCGTTGTCGACCAGTTCGGCCGGATCCTTCGGGCGGAGACCGTCGGTCCAGCGGTCGTGGTAGACCCACGGATCACCGTCCGTGAGAGCGACCGGCTCCGCCGCGGCGTTCGTGCCGACGGCGATGTCGACCACGTGGAAGCGGTGCCCGCGCGGCCCACGCTGCAGGCGCTCCGCCGGTACGGCGATCTCGGCGAAGATCGGGCCTTTCGAGGCGTCCATGACGATCGGATCCTGGGCGAACACCGTCATCGACACCGTGTCCTGCAGCAGCAGGTTGCGCTCGGGCATGTCAGCCCAAGGGACGGTTCGGATATGGCAGTGGGGCCGCCGGAAGGTCCTTGTCGATGAACGCCAGCAGGCCGGCGTCAGCGGCAGCGAACCCCCAGTTGATCAGCAGCTCCTGCTGATCGTCGGGCATGCCGGTCAGCCGGGTGCTGATCGTGGCCAGACCGTGGGTGACCGCGGGATCGGCCGTCATATAAGGCCTTTTCGCGGGTTTCGGCCAGCCGCTCAGGTCGGTGATCGTGCTGATGAAGAAGCCCTTGTGCGGGTCGTTCGGGTTCTTGAACGCGCTGACGACCGCACTCCGTCGGAGCGACCTGACCTGCGAGTCCAGGATGTGCAGCACGCGAAGGGTGCCGCGCGCCCAGTCCCGTCCGGGCTCCGGATCCGCGCCGAGGTGCCCGCCCGCATCGCTGATGAAAACGGTCTCGTACCTCTTCCAGACCGTCTCGATCCCGAGGTTGTCGTACACGCCACCGTCGCTGAGCAGGATGTCGGACTGATAACCAGGAGTCGTGTAAACGTTGCCGTTCTCGGTCGTCCAGTTCGCGTCCGACAGATCCAGCTCGAACGGCGAGAGTAACGGCGGAAATGCCGACGAAGCGGCGACAGCGTCAGCCAGCGGTACGTCGGGACGAAGCACGCGCCCCACCGTGTAGTCGGCGACGTACGCCTTGCTGAACCGCATCAGCACACCGGACTCCAGGTTCGTGGCGTTGATGACGAACTCCGGCGTACCCGGCAGGTCCTGGAGCGTCGCTTCCTTGTACAGATGCTTGTTGAGCTTGGCGACCACCCGGTCGGAGATCGTGACGAAGGGCAGCAGTGCACCGGTCGCCATGGCCGGCAGATCGACCTTCAGGTGGGCGAACGCGCGGAGCGGTTCCGTGACCAACTCGTCGAAGTTGGTCGCGACGTCACCGGTGAACTTCAACTCGTTCCACCGAAGCCCGAGCATCCCCGCGGTGATGGACCCACCGGAAACACTGGAGATCCGATTCAGCGTCCGCAACCGTCCGGCGAGATTCAGTCGTGTAAGGACACCGACGTGGAACAGCATCGCCCGAAAGCCGCCGCCGGACAAACACAGCCCGACGCCTTCCTCCGGAACAGCAGGACCGGCGTCCGGTCCGGGCCGGACCGGGCTCATGGGCGCGAATTCCTCAGCACGCGGCCGCGCAGCGGCATCCGTCGTATCAGTCATGCCGATTCCCCCTGCGGGGTGCAAGTCCCACCCTCAGGCCACGCCGGCGCGCACCCCATCCCCTCCGACACGCCCTCAACCGAGCATCGCACCTGAGGACCGTGCTGGCGAGACCTAGAGCCATCCCACCGGCTGCCTGCCGGGAACGCGTTCAGTGGGGTGGCTGGTCGCGGTGTTGCTGGAGGAAGTCGGTGATGGCTCGGGCTGTGGTTTCAGGCTCTTGTTCGGCGGGGTAGTGACCGGATCGGTCCAGGACGAGGCCGGTGACGTTTGTTGCGAGGGTGCGGAGGCCGTCCGCGACGGCGCAGCCCATCGCGTAGCGTCCTCCGATCGCGAGGACAGGTGTGTGGATCGGATTCTGGTCGAGTCGTTGAACGTCCGACACGTCGTCGGCCCGGGTTCGGTAGTAGCCGAGGCCCGCTTCCAGCACGTCGTACGTCGTGTATGCGTCGATGTAGGAGCGCACTGTGTCCGGGTCGAGGCCGGCGGGACCGGCGCTTTGCCGGAGGAAGGTTCCGTAGTACGCCTCTTCGCGTCCTGGGACGAGTTGTTCGGCGAGGCCGGGCGCGCGGTTGAACGGCCCGTGCCAGGACGGGTAGTGCTCGGCGCCCGGTGCGGGGATGTCGACATCGATACCTGGCAGGATCTCCTCTTCGATCACGATCGCGTTCACCGCCTCGGGCAAGGCGGCGGCCAGGAGAAGCGCGACCGTGGCTCCCCAGTCATGGCCGATCAGCGAGAATCGCCCGAGCCCGCGCTCGCTGAGCTCGCTGCCGAGGACGTCGGCAAGATCGCTCTTCCTGAAACTTGGTGTGCTCCCAGGTGGCTTGCCCAGCCCTGGCAGCGCGACCGGGACCGGCACGAACCCGCCGCGACGCAGGACTGGCAGGAGGCCTCGCCAGTGCATCTCAGTGACCGGCCACCCATGCAGAAGCACGACAGGCCAACCGCGCGACGGAGTACTCACTACTGCATCCTGTTCGGTCACTGAGTAGACGGTGTGACGCGGACCTTGATGTTCTTCATCAGTGGTTGGTCGCTCTGGGTGCTGTAGTCGTTGGCGGCGACGAGGACGTTCATCTCGGGCATGTAGCCGGCGGCGTTCCCGCTGGGCATGTCGTAGCCCAAAGCGCGGTACGCACGAAGTACGCGGACGGATCCATCGCGCGCGGTGGCGGTGATGTCGACGAGGTCTCCCTGCTGGATGCCGCGGGCGGTCATGTCGCCGGGGTTCATCAGGATCAGCGTGCGAAGGTTCCGCACACCGCGGTAGCGGTCGTTGTCGGAGTAGATGGTGGTGTTCCACTGGTCGTGGGACCGCATGGTCTGCAGGATCAGTACGTCGTCGTCGGCGGGCACCACGTCGGGTAGGTCCGCGGTGGAGAATTCGGCGCGGCGGGACGGGGTGAGGAAGACGAGTTCGCGGGCGGGCTGACGCAGCCGGAAGCCGAGCGGGTGGCGGACGCGGCGGTTGAAGTCCTCGAAACCGTCCAGAGCCTTGGCCATGATGTCGCGGATCCGGTCGTAGTCCTCGACGTAGCTGTCCCACGGCGTCTGCGTCGCGGGAAGCGTCGCCTGCGCGATGCCGGCGATGATCGCCGGTTCGGACAGCAGGTGTGGCGAGGCGGGACGTTTACGGCCGATGGACAGGTGGACCATGCTCATCGAGTCCTCCACAGACACGGACTGCGGGCCGCCCACTTGTACGTCGAGCTCGGTCCGGCCGAGACAGGGCAGGATGAGCGCCTGTCGGCCGTGCACGAGGTGACTGCGATTGAGCTTGGTGCTGACGTGGACGGTGAGTTCGCAGCGCCGCAGTCCTTCGGCGGTCGCAGCGGTGTCCGGAGCGGCAAGTGTGAAGTTCCCGCCCATGCCGACGAACACTTTGACGGCTCCGTCCCGCATCGCGGCGATCGTCCGAACCGTGTCGAGGCCGTGGTCGCGCGGCGGGTCGATACCGCAGGCGGCGGCCAACCGGTCGAGGAACTCCGGGCTGGGCCGATGGTCGATGCCACACGTGCGGTTGCCCTGGACGTTGCTGTGGCCGCGGACGGGCGAAGGCCCGGCGCCCTCGCGGCCGAGGTTCCCGCGCAGCAACAGCAGGTTGACGATCTCCCGGACGGTGTCGACGCCGTGCTCGTGCTGGGTGAGACCAAGACACCAGCTGATCAGTGTGCACCGCGACTGCGAGTAGATCGTGGCGGCTCGACGGATGTCAGCCTCGGACAGGCCGGACTGCCGCTCGAGCTCGGCCCACTCGGTCTCCTCGCAGAGCTTCTGGTACGCCGCGAAGCCCTCGGTGTAGCGCTCCAGGAAGACTTCGTCGAGCGCTTTCCGGTCGGTCCGCGCTTCCTCGAGGACTGCCTTCGCGATGCCGCGCAGCAGAGCCAGGTCGCCGCCGACCCGGACCTGGAGATTGAGCGTGCTGGTCGGCGTGGCCTTGAACAACGCCATGTCGACGACCTCGTGCGGCACGATCGTGCGCGTTGCCGCCGCCTCGACAAGCGGGTTGATGTGCACGATCTGCGCACCTCGCCGGTACGCGTCGGACAGCGCGGTCAGCATCCGGGGCGCGTTCGACGCCGCGTTCACCCCGAGGATGAAGATCGCTTCGGCGGTCTCCCAGTCGCGCAGATCCGCCGTACCCTTGCCCGTTCCGAGGGCCGCCTGCAGAGCGCGGCCGGAGGCTTCGTGGCACATGTTCGAGCAGTCCGGCAGGTTGTTCGTCCCGTACTCCCGCGCGAACAGCTGGTAGAGGAACGTTGCCTCGTTGCTCAGCCGGCCAGACGTGTAGAACGAGGCCTGGTCGGGGGAGTCGAGCGCGCGGAGCTGGGTGCCGATCGCGTCGAAAGCCGCCGACCAGCTGATCGGGACGTAGTGGTCGGTCGCAGCGTCGTACACCATCGGCTCGGTGAGCCGACCGACGTCCTCGAGGGCGAAGTCGGTCCAGGTCTCCAGCTCGGCGACGGTGTGCTGAGCGAAGAACTCACGGCCGGCGCGTTTCGGTGTCATCTCCCAGACGACGTGCTTGACGCCGTTCTCGCACAGGTCCAGCTTCAGCCCGTCGGTCGCATCCGGCCACGCGCACCCGGGACAGTCGAACCCGCCGTTCTCGTGGTTCATCCTGAGCATTGCGCGCGTACCTGCCACCACGGCGTGCTGCCGTCCGAGAACCTGCGCCACCGACTTCGCAGCACCCCATCCCGCCGCGGGATGGTGATAGTTCAGCTGCGACCACGGCGCATCCGTGACCGGCCCGTCGCCGCCGTCGTTCGCCGTCCCGCCTCGCTCGTCACGCATCATTCCACGCTCCGTCCTCCGGCCGTCATCCTCAACCTAACCCTCGGGCCGGCATCCGATGAGCGTTCCCGGACGAGTTCTTGTTGCCGTCGACAGTGGGTGTCGTCAGGGGCAACAGACGTGCCGCGTACGCCGCTGCCGAGAGCTCGGTCGCCTGTCGCGGATCGGTGAGTGACCGGCCGGTCAACTCCTCAACACGGCGCAGTCGGTACCGAACGGTGTTACCAACACCGGCACCGGATCGCCGACGCGATGCCAGCAGGTAGAGGCCGTCATCGGAAGAATGGAAGCCGTCAACGGCATCACCAACTGGCTGAAGAACGGCCTTCGGGCGGCCGTTCTTCAGCGCCGGTGGGTCCTACGGACGAACCTGGATGATCGTCTTTCCCTTGATCCGATCGGCGGGATTGAGAGCCGTGACAGCGTCGTCGAGATCGGCCACGGTGCCGATGTTGGTCCGCAGCCGGCCGTCCCGCACCCGCTGGACGATCTCATTCAGTTGCGCGCGATCGGCCTCGACGACGAAGTCGACCGCCAGGCCGTCCGCGGGCCGCGACTCGACCGGGCCCACGATCGACACCAGCGTCCCTCCGGTCTTGATCAAGGCCGCGGAGCTTTTCTGGATGTCGCCGCCGATGACATCGAACACCAGATCCACTGCGCCGACGTCTTCCAGCGAGTCGTTGGCGAGGTCAACGAATTCGTGGGCGCCGAAGTCGAGCGCCTTTTCCCGGTCGGCGGCGCGCCCGGTGCCGATGACCCAGGCGCCGGCCTCGCGTGCGAGCTGGGTCACCATCGTTCCGACTGCGCCGGCCGCACCGTGCGCGAGGACGCTCTGGCCCGATTGAAGGCGGCCGAGCTGGAACAGTCCCTGCCACGCGGTCAGTCCTGAGATCGGCAGGCTCGCGCCCACCGTGAAGTCGACGTCACCCGGCAGCGGCGCGAGGTTGCGCGCCTCGATCGCCACGTACTCCGCCAGGGTGCCGTCGCGATGCCAGTCGGCGAGGCCGAACACCCGCTGTCCCACCGACAGCCCCGTCGTGCCATAGCCGAGCGCGGTGACCACACCGGCCAGCTCGTGCCCGAGGATCGACGGCGTCCGGGCACGGTTGGCACGATCCGTCCAGGTCGAGGGCCAGTCCACCTCCGTCGGGACCCAGCCCGACGCGCGAACCTCCACGACGACGTCATTGATCGCCGGCGTCGGTTCGGGACAATCTCGCAGCGTCATCCCGGCCGTTCCCGCGGCCTGTTCCGTGACCACAATCGCTCTCACTCGGCACCTCCTGCTGTCTGGTCTTTCGTCTCCATGGCACTTTCAGCCTGTAAGCGTTGGCGGCGCCACACCCTTGCGGTCTTACTACACAAGCGACCGGAGTTCGGCGCGGGCTAGTATCAATGCACGCCGAAAGATCCGCCTCTGTCCAACCACTAACGGTTTATCCACAGGGGATGCCGGCCCCTGACCCGACGAACTTGGCGGGTGTGCAGGACGACGATCAGCACACCTGAGAGTTGGAGAAGCCATGGCGGAGTACAGCAAGACTTCGGAGGCGCTCAGCCGCCTCACTGACAACCAGTTCCGCGTTACTCAGCAGGGCGCGACCGAGCCCGCATTCCACAACGAGTACTGGGACAACCACGAGCCCGGGATCTACGTTGATGTGGTCTCCGGCCAGCCCCTGTTCTCGTCGACTGACAAGTACGACACCGGAACGGGATGGCCGAGCTTCACCAAACCGATCACCGCGGACGCTGTTCGCACAGAGACGGACAGGTCGCTCGGGATGATCCGCACGGAGGCGCGGTCCACCGGGGCCGACAGTCACCTGGGACACGTTTTCGACGACGGCCCCGTCGATGCCGGAGGTCAGCGGTACTGCATGAACTCGGCGGCCCTGCGGTTCATCCCGGCCGCCGAGCTCGCGGCGCAGGGCTACGGCGAGTACCAGTCGCTGTTCGAGGCGGCCGACACCACAAGCACGGAGGAGCACGCATCATGACCAGCGGAATTCACGACACCGGACAGGTCACCAGCAGGCCCGGCACTGAGACAGCCGTCCTCGCCGGCGGGTGCTTCTGGGGTATGGAGGACCTCATTCGCCGGCAGCCCGGCGTGCTGGAGACGCGCGTCGGCTACACGGGTGGCCGGAACGACCACGCGACGTACCGCAATCACCCGGGGCATGCCGAAGCGGTGGAGATCGTCTTCGATCCGGAACAGACGACGTACCGCGACATTCTGGCGTTCTTCTTCCAGATCCACGACCCCTCGACTGTGGACCGTCAGGGTAACGACATCGGCACGAGCTACCGCTCGGCGATCTTCCCGCTCTCTCCCGAGCAGGAAAAGGTCGCTCGCGAGACGATCGCCGACGTCGATGCGTCAGGCCTCTGGCCGGGCAAGGCCGTGACGACGATCGAGCCCGCAGGTCCGTTCTGGGAGGCCGAACCCGAGCACCAGGACTACCTGATCAACTACCCAGGTGGTTATACGTGCCACTTCGTACGCCCGAACTGGGTCCTTCCGCGCCGCACCACCGCCTGAGGAAAGCCTCACCGGTCGAGGCGGGCTGGACGAGGCCGCGCGTCACGCCGCCTCCCTTAGGTCGGATTCGACGATCCACGAGCCGGTCGCGCGGTCGAAGACCTGCATCGGAATGTCGGGTTCGGTCGGGTGCGTGTCCGCACAGTAGCTGCAGGTCTCGTCCACGCGCCGGTAGTAGCCGTGGTCGTGAGTGTGATCGTTCACCCGACTGCGCCCATCGCGGATGCCATGCCGGTGAGATCGACGGTCATCGTTGCCCTTTCTGTCGGCCTGCAGGCGGCGAGATCGCCTCTTCATGGGAGTAAAGTGGCCAGGCAGTGTGGTCCGCGTCTCACCTTGAGAGGCGGTGAGGACTCGGCGATGGTCGACGATTGGGACGCGATGCTGCTCGGCGCCAGGGAGCGGCTGCTGACCGGTGGGCGGATCGAGGAGATCGAGGGGCCGAGCGCGGAGATCCTCGCCTCGTGGCGTCGCTCGTCCGACGGCGGCGTCGACGCCAGGGATGTGAATACGTCGTACGTCGAGAACGTCAATCTCGCCTCACGTCTGGCCCGGGCGGCATGCTCCGTCGTCGACGGCGTCGCCCAGGACGTGGCCGGCAGCCCTGTCTCGGCGATCCTGGCCGACAGTCGCGGGCGGGTGCTGGTTCGCCGTTCTGGGGACGGTGGGCTCGAGCGCCGGCTCGACTCGGTCCTGCTCGCGCCAGGGTTCAGCTACGCCGAGCACCAGGTCGGGACGAACGGCATCGGCAGCGCCCTCGAGGGCCGGGGCGCGTATGCAGTTCGCGGACACGAGCACTTCTCCGAGCGACTTCAGGACTTCGTCTGTTTCGGCGTTCCGATCCGTGACCCGTTCAGCCACCGATTCGTCGGCGTGCTGGATGTCACCACCTGGGCGGCGTGCGCCAACCCGGCCCTCGCGGCGCTGGTACGACAGGCGGTGGCGGTGGTCGAGGCACGACTGGCCGAACTCGGCGGACAAGGCGAGCGGATGCTGCTGGACGAGTACCTCGGCGCCTCACGACGGTCCGGATCCGCCGTACTCGCGATCAGCGACAGCGTCTTTATGTCGACGCCGGAGGCGGCGCGGGTGATCGGCGCGGTTGAGCACTGTGACACCTGGACCATGGTGCAGGACGCGCTCGGGCGGGCGGACGCCGCGGAGACAGCGCTGACTATGTCCGACGGCACGGAGACGATGCTCCGGCTCCGCGCGGTGCGCCGCGGCAACGAGCTTGTCGGCGCGCTGGCCTTCCCGTCCGGTACGACGCTCCGGCCGCCCGCCCTGAGGCGACCGGTGGCAGGCATGTTCCCCCGATTCGCCGCCGACACACCGGCGATGCTGGATGCGGCCCGGAGGGTGAGCCGGCATTGTGCGCAACACGACCCGGTCGCGGTGATCGGCGAGCCCGGAGTCGGCAAGGCAGCCTTGGTGCAGGCGGCGCTGCAACTGCATGCCGCGGACAAGATGGTCGTCGTTCGTCACGCGGTCCGGAATGCCGGGCCGGACGATCTCGACCGGTTGATCGCCGACGTCAGCGCAGCGGTTCGCGTCGGGTCGCCGGTGGTGGTCAAACACGGCGAGCGTCTGACGGCCGACGCACTCAGCCGGCTGTGCGGCGAGGTGCGAACGGTCACCGACGCCGGCTGGCTGGCGCTGACGATCCGTGTCAATGAAGGCGATCCGATCACGCCCGAACTGGGCACCACCGGCATTCCGACCGTGCTGGTACCGCCGCTGCGGGACCGGCTGGAGGATCTCCCGGCGATCGTCGCGGCGTTGCTCGCCCGGCAGCCCGGAACGCGTTCCGTGGCGGTCACCGACCAGTTGATGACCAGGCTCCAGCACGAACGCTGGCCAGGGAACGTGACCGAGCTCAACGACCTGCTAGCTGAGATGCTGCGCGCCACCGATCGCCACCAGCTCGACGTCTCCGACCTGCCGGCTCGCTTCGGGCACGGGCTGCGCCGCCGGCTTACGCCCATGGAATGGCTCGAGCGTGGGGCCATTGTGCAGTCGCTGCGCGCCGCCGAGGGTCACAAGGACGTGGCGGCCACGTCGCTCGGGATCTCGCGGGCGTCGATCTACCGCAAGATCAAGCTCTTCGAGATCGCGCCGGACGAATACATCTGACTCGGGCGGTACGGCGAGCAGGGCCGACGCGCCGCCTAGGGCGCGCCGGTGATCACGCTGCGCCTGCTCGCAGCAAGGTGTGAGTCGGTCAGCCGCTCGTATGGATCTGCCCGTTGACGCCGTCCGGGTAGAACCCGCCGCGAGACGCCTTCATTGGCGTCAGGTCGACGACGTTGAGCACTCGGCCGGGGACACGGCCGAAGGCAACACTGTTGCCGTCGGCGGGCACGATATTGGCCCTGCCGTTGAAGGTGATGCCCTGGTCATCGTCGCTCGGCCCGTCCAGGCTGTCCCGCGCCGCCGAGATCGCATTGGCCTGCCGCGCCAGGTCGCGGTCGAACAGCACGCTGCGGATGGTCGCCGCGTGGTATGCCTCGACAGCCAGCATGCCGGCGGCCGCGGACAGGAACGTCTTGTTGCTGATCAGCGGCGCAGCGCCCTTGAACGCGGTGACCCCGACATCTTCGAAGATGAACGCGCCCTGCAAGAAGTTGTTCTCGTTGGCGTAGACGTCGAACGTCTGCCCAGGCTTGATCAGTCCCGCGGCTATCGCGACGGCGGTGAAGCTCTGCTTGATGTTGATGGTCGGCCGGGCCACCGCCGCGCTGCCCAGCGCCGCGTGCAGGAACCGGACGTGGTCGAACTCGTCGTGCGCGATCTCGGCAGCGAACTGGCGGATCGACCCGCTCTTGAACGGGACCGCGCGGCCGCCGATCACTGGCCCGCGCTGGCCTGTTCCATGGGTCAAGTTGCTGGGCAGTCCATGCCCGTGCACCGCGAACGAATAGAACTCGCCCTCCAGGTACTCCAGGTTCAGCGCGAAGTTCAAGATCGCGCTATCCGAGATCGCGTTGGCGTCTTGCTCTGAGACAGATGCAGCTGTGGCCGTCGACCCGACCACGCTCGCACCGATCATTCCCAGGCCTGCCGCGGTCGCGCTCTGGAGGAACCGCCGCCGATCCGCCTGGTTCTCCGCGCTCCGATCGATCAGGTCATGCACGTACCTCGTCCCGAAGATCCTCTTTCTCCTCGGCCTCGTTCGATCCAACCGCTACACAGGCCGAACGGCCCAACCGACCTTCAGATCGCAGGCCTGCTAGGTGAGGCGGTGCCGGTGGCGGGAGTCCTGGGCACAGAACCAGTGATGACGTCGCACGGCAGGGCACTCTTGGTTTTACTCGCCGTATCCACACGACTGGACGATCAAGCAATAGTCAAGAGCGTGGAGCATGCTGCTGGGTCAGCTGAACCCGAGCCGAGTCATTGCCCTATCTCACAGTGAGACGGAACTTCGTCGTCGCCGCGCTTTGATCGCTCTAACGCCCACATCCGGAGCCATTCACCCAGCCGGCTCCCAACCTGGAGGCAATCCATGAGCAGGCAGAGTCTCACCAAAGCACAGGCCAAGAAGCATCCGCTGAAGCAGATCATCCGGTCGAACTTCCCGATCCCGGACAATGCCGCGACCGACCTCTGCGTGAGGTTGTGCAGTGGTGCGCGTGGTGTCGCAGTCCGTCAGCATTGCGCGGATCCGCGCCGATCGCTGCGCGATGATCCCGTGTCGGCTTGGCGCACGCAGAAGGCGTCGGATCCGCTGTCACCGTGTCGTTTCAGCGGTCGACACAGACGTGTCGGACCTGTGGTCACTACGTCGCGTTGATGGTCAGAGATCATGAAGAGGGAATGCTCCGAGTCGTCGTCGTACGTGCGGGTCGTTTCTCCAGAGGTGGCCCGGGAGAACCGTGCCTGGGTTCGCGATCTGAGTAGCGATGGAGCTCGGCGTGAGGTTGCGAGCCAACACTTGTACGAGGTTCTCCTGCGTGCCGCGAGGGCAGAGGTCGGGCGGCGGACGGCGAGGCTGCGACTCGTCGGCCCGGAGCTGGACGACATCGCCCATCACGCTGCCGCGGACGCCCTACTGGCGATCTGCGGCAAGGTCGAGACCTTCCGCGGCGGCTGCAAGTTCACCACCTGGGCATACAAGTTCGTGATCTTGGACGTCGCGGCCAAGGTCAACCGACACTTCTGGCAGCGGGCCGATGTCGCGTTCGACGACGAAGACTGGGAGCGGCTTCCGGCCCGCCTCGGTATCGAACCGGAGTCGCATGCCGAAAGCTGGGATCTGATGAACGCCGTACACCGCGCCTTCGACGAGAAGCTGACCGCGAAGCAACGAATGGTTTTCGTCGCGCTGGTGCTGAACGGGATGCCCACTGACGCGCTCGCCGACCAGCTCGGTGCGACCCACAACGCGATCTACAAGATGATGTTCGACGCCCGCCGCAAGCTGCGGATCGCGTTGGCAGACGCCGGCTACCTGCCGGAACAGCAGATCGCCTGAGCACTTCCCCTGAGCGCTGGTAGGAAACTGCGGGGGAGCGGCGGCAGGCGCCTGGATGAACCGAGGTAAGAACTCCGCCGTCAGACCGCACTGAACCAACAGTGCGGTCTGCCCGGTCGTGCCAGGGAGCTTTGCCAAATGACCATCTGACTGGATGCCCGCTTCGCGTGACGGAATCACCACGCCGGCCCGGCCCAAGAGTTGGGGATTGTGAACGAGTACATGCGTGCGGCCTCTCTCGCTGTTAGAGCGTGGGTCGATAGCTTCGACCAGGGCGGTGCCGGGATGACTGTCGCTGACTTGGTGCTGCGGGATCCCCACCACGAGGAACCCACGCTTGAGTTGCAGCTGAGGGAGCTCGTCAGCAGCGAGCTCAGGTACGTGCTTTGCACGGACGCCTCAGCACGCGCCGGCGGCGACCCAGTCACGCGTGATCAGCAGTACGGCGCCAAGCCCGACGCCGGCGAAGAACTGCGTCACGCCGCGGCCCGGCTGGACCAGCTGACCAGCATCAGCGAGCTCTCGTGGGGCGGCGTCGACCGCGGGTGGCCGGCCGACGCGGCCACCGCCCTCCACGAGGCTTCCCGGGTCAGCGAACTGCTGGCCGATCTCGTCAGATACGCGACTGGACCCGTGCTCGACAATCTCGACCACGGCAGCGTCGTTGCCCTGCCGCCGGCAGGTACGAAAGACGTCCCGAACCAGCCCGCACTTGCTGCCTGTCATCGAGAGACGATCGAGACGATCGCGGGCCTGCTCGGTGAGGTCGCCGCGAAGCTGGAGGATCTGTCAGGGCAGGTCTCGTACCTCCAGCACACGACGAACGCCGTACCGGGAGCCAGCCAGTACGACGGCCCGACCCTGGCCACTGAGGTGGTCTTGGAATGGCGGATGCTCGGCATGGTCAACGAGAGCCGGTTCCACGTCCGGGTGTTCAGACCCTCCGGCGAGCTACCGGTCGTGGTGATGGGCGACATGAGCGACAACCACTCTCAGTCGATCACCAACGCCGTCGAAGAAGTCGCTGCTGTCGTGGCCGCGGAACTGCTCGGCGGCGCGGCCCACGACTCGCTCCGGTGGGTTCAGGTCTCCCCGCCGGGCCGGTTTCGCGGTCCTCATTCCGACTCCGGCGTAATCCAAGCCGTCAGGTTCGAGAAGCCGTACAGGCGCCCGCACTGGCAACAACTCACCCACGGCGAGCTCGAGCAACTCGCGGGCGGCGCCGTACGCATCTGGCATGCCAGCGACTACACCGTCGCCGCCATGACCAAGCGAGGCATCCCGATCCTCCACCCGAGACCAACCGCTACCGGCCCCACCTGAAGAGCCACGACGGCCCGGACCCCGGTATGCGCCCCCCTTGACCTGCAGTGGGCGAGGGCGGGCGCTTTACGAGGCGGGCTGGAAGGTTTCGAGGATGGTTTGTAGGGCCGGCAGGTTCTGCTGCCATTGGTTGTCGGGTGTGGACCAGTAGATTCCGTAGGCCTGGTTGGGGCTGGTGACCACGCCGCGGATCAGGACATGTTGTTGTCGCCCGTTTCGTGCGGTGTAGGTGAACTCCCAGTCTGCGGCCTTGTCGAAGTAGTCGACTGGTTCGATCCGGATCCGGTGGTAGTCGGTGTAGCCGCTGCGGCGAGCGGCCTCCTGCTGGGTCCAGTCGGCGACGGGATCGGCCTTCGGTCGGTCGGTCTGGTCGATGATCAGCAGACCGGCTCCGGAGGGTTCGCGGAAGTACACCGGGCCGCTGTCTCGTTCGGACCTCCACCCCTTCGGTACCGCGACGGAAAATCCGGTCGGGTCACGGTGACGTTCGAACCCGGCAGGCACAGCCGCGACGGGCGTGGACGGCCGTGTCGAAGGTGACCGAGTGGCGGATGCCGTCGGCGCGCGGGTGGTACTTGTCGGCGTCGCGGTTCGGGTGCTCTTCCCGGTCGGTGAGGCGCTGGGTGGGCGTTGGGCGGTCGACGTACTGCGCGATGCCTGGCCGGCGTGAGTCGACTGCGCTGCCGGCTCGTCGCCCGAACGGTCACTGGTCTGGCGCATCATCGCCCAACCCGCCACCGCCGCTAGCACCAGGAGACACGCCACAGCGGCCGGGAGGACTGCCCGCCCAATCCGATTCGGCGCTCCTGACACAGGCGCGGCCCCAGGAGGTGACCGGTGGCCGTCGTTGTCGCCCGTGCCGGAATCCTCGCCTCCGGCGACTGGGACACGAGCCGACGACGCTGGGGGATCGGACTGCGGCGTGAACGACGCGAAGGGCAGCAGGCGGGTCCGCTGACCGCTGTCCCGCGTGGAGTCGTCCCACAGCCGCTGAGCAACCGACGGCGGAGCTTCGGGTGCGTCTGATCGATCCGCTGCCGATGTCGCGACGTCCGGTCTCCACACGGCCAGGCGCAGCAGACGGGTCGCCTCGGCGGCCGTCATCCGCGCGGCCGGATCCTTGGCCAGCAGTCCTTCGATGACCGGCCACAGCGGTCCCGCATGGGGAGCTGGGTCGGGCGGCTCGGCGACGGCCGCGGCCAGCGTCGGGAAGGCCGATCCCCGGTCGAACGGTGAGCGTCCTTCCACGGCCGTGTACAAAGTGGCACCCAACGACCACAGGTCCGACTCCGGTACGGCGCCGCGCGCTTGGACCCGTTCAGGAGCGATGAACGCGGGCGAACCGACCAGCGCGCCGGACCGCGTCAGCGACGCGTCCCCTTCGAGGCTGGCAATGCCGAAATCGGTGAGCACCACCCGACCGTCGTCGGCAAGCAGCACATTGCTCGGCTTCACGTCTCGGTGCAGTACGCCGGCCGAGTGCGCGGCCTGCAGAGCAGCCAGTACCTCGAGGCCGATGCCGGCGACCTCCCGCCACGGCAGCCGCCCGCGCTCATGGATCACTTCCCCGAGCGTGCCTGACGCCACGAGCTCCATCACGAGCCAGGGCCGGCCGTCCTCCTCGACCACGTCGTACATCATGACGACGTTCGGATGGTTCAGCCGGGCCGCCGACCGGGCCTCGCGCAACGTCCGCCGCCGAAGTACGTCCCGCTCTTCTTCGGGCAACTCCGGCAGGACAACGACTTCTTTCACCGCAACCGGCCGGCCCAGCAGCTCATCCCGCGCCCGCCACACGATCCCCATGCCGCCGCGCCCGAGCCGATCAAGCAGACGGTAACGCCCAGCCAACAGGGAGTACTCCGGGGACATCCTCAACCCCCGACCGCTGTGCCCGCACCACAACACGTGCAGATAAGGCAGAACATCACGGGCTACTCCGATCGGACGGCGAACTCCTTCCCGCCCCCGGTTCCCATCCAGCCCCACCCAACACCGCCGCGATTCGAACGGCCACGCCCACGAAGGCCGACAAGGAAGCCGAAATCAGCGTTGGTCTCCGGGTTTCTCGTTCTGACGACGCCATTCCTGAGGCGTTATCCCGTGCGCGCTGCGAAAGCGTCGCGTGAAGTGGCCAGGATCGAGAAAGCCCCATCGGGCCGCGATCGCCGCGATGGTTCGCTGCCTGCTCTCGGGTGACGCCAGCTGGCGTCGGGCACCATCGAGGCGCTCGCCGATCAGCCACTGCTCGAAGCTCAGGTTGTGCTCGGCGAACAGTTTGTAGAAGTACCGCAGAGAGATATTGTGCGCCGCCGCGATCCGGCCAGGGCTGAGGTCCGGATCGGTGAGGTGCCGGCGCGCGTACCAGGTGATCCGGGCGAAGAGGACGTCGGCCATCGCAGGGTGACGGTGCTCGTCATCGGCGGCGGATGTCAGCAGCGCACGGACGAGTTGCGTGGTGGCGGCGCCGAGCATGTCGGCGGCTTGCGTGCCATGAAGTGAGTCGCTGATGGCCGGCATGACGGTGAGGTGGTGCAGCACCAAGTCGTACATGGGACTGCTGGGAAGTCGCTGGGCGGCCGCACGTACCGTCTCGACGCTCAGCCCGAGGTCGTCGTAGTCGATCTGGAAGGCCTGGGAGGCGCCATCACTGCTCCACGCGTATTCGTAGGGGGCGGTCAGATCGACCAGCATCAGGTCACCGGTGCGGACGTGCTGGTCGGCACCTGCCTGACTGAACGCTCCTGACCCGATCACCTGTACGGCGAGCGCGAGCCTCTCGGGTGCTCCGATCCTGATGTGCTTCGGTGTGCGTACGAGCCGTATGCCGGAGCCCTCGTTGCGGAACAGGTCCGGGGCGCCGAGTTGCCAGAAGTCCATCCGGGCATGCACGTCACCGTTCGGGTCCTCATGCTCCACGCGCGAGGGCACGCTCGCGGACATCATGGCTGCATAGAACGCCTCCGCGCGGTCCTGCGGCCGCAGCGCGGCAGTGTCAAGCAGCACAGCCATGCCTGCCCCTTCCCCCTCGCCGACTCACCGCACCCCCGCGGATCAGGCGACCGAACTTGTGCACTCACAACCGCGTTCCGTGCAGCCACATCCTAGGGCGCGCGGTCTTTGGGCAGCTAGGTTTTCGGCCAGCAGGTGCCTCCTGAAAAAGGACACATGATCATGACTCCTGACACCATCGTCCTGGTCCACGGCTTCTGGGTCACGCCACGCAGCTGGGAAAACTGGATCACGCACTACGAGCAGCGCGGCTTCCGCGTTCTCGCTCCCGGGTACCCGGGCTTCGAGGTCGAGGTCGAAGCGCTCAACGCCGACCCGACGCCGATCTTGAAGGTGACGGTCCCGCAGATCATCGCGCACTTCGAGGCAGTGATCCGCGAGCTGCCATCGGCACCGATCATCATCGGCCACTCCGCCGGCGGCGCGTTCACCCAGATCCTGCTCGACCACGGCTTCGGCGCGGCCGGTGTGGCGATGAATTCCGCTCCCACGGAAGGAGTCCGCGTCGTACCGCTGTCCCAGGTCAAGTCGACCTTCCCGGTGCTGAAGAACCCGGGCAATCGGCACAAGACCGTGCCGCTCTCGTTCGAGGAGTGGAAGTACGCGTTCACGAACACCTTCACCGACGACGAGGCCCGCGCGCTGTACGAGCGGTACGCCATTCCGGCGAACGGCGGCATCCTCTGGGGGAGCGTGCTCGCGAACTTCCAGCCCGGGCACCAGGGCACCTGGGTCGACTACCACAACGACGCCCGGGCACCGCTGCTGTTCGTCTCCGGCTCCGAGGATCACATCATGCCGCCGGAGGTCCAGCGCTCGAACGCCAAGCACTACAAGTCGAACACCGTGACCGAGGTGAAGGAGTACGACGGTTACGCGCACCTGCTGCCCGCTCAGAAGGGCTGGGAGCAGATCGCCGACGACGTCCTCGACTGGGCGCTGAAGCAAGCAAACAACACCCAGCCGTGAGCGACACCCGGATCACCCACATCGGAGGCCCGACCACCCTGATCGAGGTCGACGGCTGGAGCCTGCTCACCGACCCGACCTTCGATCCACCCGGCCGCCGGTACACCTTCGGCGCGGGCTCGGCCTCCCACAAGGAGGCCGGGCCTGCGATCGCGGTCGCTGACCTGCCGCCCATCGACGCCGTACTGCTCAGCCACGACCACCATGGCGACAACCTCGACAGCGCCGGCCGCGCGCTGCTGCCCACTGCCGGCGTCGTCGTGACGACCGTCGCCGGAGCCCGCAGGCTGGGCGGCAACACGATCGGCCTGGCAGCCTGGTCGGTGCACTCGCTCCGGAAACCCGGCCGACCGACGCTGGAGATCACGGCAACACCTTGCCGCCACGGACCACCGCTGAGCCGCGCCATCACCGGTGAGGTCACCGGATTTGCGCTTCGCTGGCCAGGCCAGCAGCACGGCGTCCTGTGGATCACCGGTGACACCGTGCTGTACGACGGTGTCCGTCAGGTCGGTGAACGGTTCGACGTCGGCACCATGCTGCTCCACCTCGGCGCCGTACAGTTCAGCATCACCGGTCCGGTGCGCTACACCATGTCCGGTCGCGATGGCGTCAAGCTGTGTGAGCTCATGCAACCACGCACCGTCATCCCGATCCACTACGAGGGCTGGCAGCACTTCAAGCAAGGCCGCGACGCGATCGAAGCCGCCTTCGCCACCGCACCAGCCAACGTCCGACAAAGCCTGACCTGGGTCCCGATAGGTACACCCCAGACACTCACGATGTAATGCGATGGCTGCATCCGTCACACCTGCTTCTTCGCCCAAGTTTCGAGGACGGCCGCGGCCGTTCCCGGGTCGTCGACGGTGATGACGATGGAGCGGCCGTCGTGGCGGAAAACTTCGAGCGCGGGCCCGCGGTGGGTGAGGATTCCCCAGCGCCCCTTATGCGTCGGGCCTGTCACCCATCGGAAGCCCCAGCCGCCGAAGTCGGCCATCGGGTCGACCGCGATCACGCCGGCTTTTGCGAGGTCGGTGGCGGGGATGCGAAGTCGTGGCCAGCCGATGGCCGATCGGACGACGAATCCGCCTGGCCCCGCGGTGGCGACGAACTGTGCTGTCAGAAGGAGGACGGCGAGCAGGAGTGTCGGCGCGAGGAAGAGTGGCCATAGCCGCGGACCGACGGTCAACAGCAGCGATATGCCGAGCACGATCAGCACTGCGGCGGCTGTGGCGATGATCGCCATGAGCCAGACCGGGAGTTCGACTCTTCCCGTCCAAGCGGCGACCTCGCCGGTCCGGACCGGGAGGGCATCGGCAGCCTGAACTGTGTCGGACGCGGGAGCCTCCCGCGGCAGCAGCCGCCACGTGAGCCCCGCAGCTGCTGCGGCGAGAACAGCACCGCCGGCGAGTGGGAGGGCGGGCGCGAGGGGAGAGGCGTTGAGGACTACCGAGCCGACGCCCATGCCGACGGCGTGGAAGATGGTGAGTCCCATCGCGATGGCCGGCATCCAGGCGTTCGTTCCGGCCACCCGGGTGGCTCTTGCCATGAAGAACCCCATGATGGGGGTGACGGGGAACCCGATCGCCGCGACGAAGATTGCGTAGGTCCACCACGGTCCGGTGCGATCGGAATCAACGCCCCAGCGGGTGATGAGCTGCGGGCTGCCGGTGGTACCAACGCCGATGACGACGACCTCTGCGGCGACGACGATCGCCAGCGGCACCCAGATCGTCGCGATCAGCGCGGCACGGCGGGCGGTCCGGTGGTCGACGACGCGATGACTCACGACTCGTATTCCTTCCGGACCAGCGCAAGCAGAGTGCCGATCGGAATGCCGGCGGCCTTCGCCTCCGCGGCCGCCTTGGCGACAGCGGCCCGCACGCCCTCGGCGGTCGGCGTGCCGAGTACGACGGCGCCACGGCCCCGTCGAAGCTCGACCTGGCCGTCATCACGAAGCTCCTGATAGGCGCGTAAGACGGTGTGGACGTTGACGCCTAGCGAGTCGGCCAGCTCCCTCGCCGCAGGCAGGCGCGCCCCGGTGGCGACGGTCCCCGTCGCGATCTGGGTGGCGATCGACTCCGCGATCTGCGCGAACACCGGAGTCGTGGTCGTCGGGTCGATGAGCACGAACACAGGGTTATTCTAGAACAATGAGTTGTTCTAGTTGTATTAGCACTATCCAGTGCCTAGGGTTTTCGGCAATGGAGCTGACAACGACCCACCGACACAGACCGGCAGAACGCCAGGAGGGGTGGGCCTCGTCATGACCGGCTTCCTTGCCTGGGTGGCTCATTCAGGCGTTGTCCAGGGTGTGATCATCGGCCTGACCTTCGCGTTCCTGACAACGGTTCTGGTGCTGAACGCCGTGGCCAGGAGCGAGACGACGACGGTCAACGGCTGGAGCGCGATCCGGAGGGCTGGTCAGCCCGGCAACGGACTGCTGGTGCGTGCCGCGCTGCAAAAGGCCCTCCCGGTCGTCAACGTGTTCGAGGAGGCCGCCTACTGGACCGCGATCACCGATGCTGCCGGGGCCCGTCTCAACGGCACGCGCGCTTATCGCCTCCACTTCGCCGCGAACGAGCTCCCCCCGAATGACGCCTTCTGGTCGCTCACGGCGACCGACACCGGCGGCTACCTCGTCAGTGGCTCGGCCGGTCGATCGAGCGTCGACAGCCACTCCGGGCTGGTGACGAACGCCGACGGCTCGGTCGACATCCTGCTGCAACCGGATCAGCCATCCAGTGCGGCACAGAACTGGCTCGCGACCCCGCCCGGGCGGTTCAAGCTCATGCTCCGCGCCTACCTGCCCGGTGCCCGCATCATCGACGGTGACTACCAGGTCCCGCCCGTTGTCGAGGTGCGATCATGAACCGCCTCATCCTGAAATACGGCAGCCCGATCACGATCGTCATCCTGGCCGTGTTCGCCTGGGTCATCTACCGCCGCATTGGCGACGGCGGCGTGCAGACGATCATTCTGCTCGCGGCGACAGCCCTCGTGGTGTGGGTGATCGGAACGGTCGTCTTCATCTGCTTCTGGCCGCGGATAACGGTGGGCAGCTTCCATCGCATCTTCACCCAACGCGGCCTGGGCGGCGGTCCGATCCCGGTCAACACGCTGTACGCCGTACCGGAGAGCCCATCCGAGTCCGCGGCAAGCGGCAGCGTCATCGCGACCGGCACGGACGATCTGCTCTACATCGGCGGATGGCTGGACGTGAAAGACGGGCCGCGAGTACTGCACGTACTCGACATGGACGACCGCTACTTCTGCGTGCAATTCACCGACCCGACCAGCGGCGCCAACTTCGCCTACGTCGGCAAACGCACCACCGGAACTGCCGCCGGCGACTTTCTGCTCTGCGAACCGACGTGGAACGGCTCCACGCCGAACGGCATGACCCGGATCGACATACCGCATCGCGCTGCTCTGCTCATCGGTCGAGTCTTCGTCGCCGACGAGCACGACCGGCCCATGGCATACGCCCTCGCGAAGCAGATCCAGCTCACACCACTAACTTCCGGACCTGCGCGGTAGCGTCGCGCGGTTTCGTCCTTCCGTGGCGGGGTTCGGGTCCGGCGCGGGTTTGCCCGCGGTCACGGTACGACGGCGGGCTCTGGAGTTGCGGAGGTTGGCGATGTTGCCGCAGGTGCGGGAGTCGTGCCAGACGGCGCTGGAGTTACGGGAGCTGTCCCAGAACGCGACCCGGCATTGCGGGTTCCGGCATACCTTGAGGCGCGACCAATCCTTCGTGAGCTGCGCCGCGTACACGGTCAGCAAGATGCGCTCGGCCAGACCCTCGCCCGGTTGAGGTCCGACGGACACAGTTCCGTCGGAGCCCAGGCGGACGGTCACGGACATCGAGATCTCACCATCCATCGAGTTCTCTACCGACGGTTCATGGTCACGGCTGATGAGCGCCGCGCGCAACGCGTCCCGGAGGCGGTGTAGTTCCCGGAGGCCGGGTTGATCCGTCGGGGCGCCGACGGAGGCCAACCAGGCAGCCGCAGTGTCCGGAGTGTCCAGCAGATCCGGCAAGGCCGCGCCGTTCTTCGGCACCGCTGCAGTGTTCAGCAAGCTCTGCACCACCGCCAGCTCGCCCGGCGCCTCCACTACGGCGAACCTACTGACCACAACCCACCTCGATCCTCAGCGACATGACCCACCACGAGTCACTGCGCGGTCGCACGCCCGCGTCAGGCTCATGCTAGCCGCCCATCTTCTAGCATGACAGAGGTAAACGATGTACGGTCATGTCAATCAATGTTCGAGAGGATGGCCGATGACGACGTATCTGGGTAGCGGTGATGTGAGCACGCATCGCACCGACTACACGCCGGAGTGGCTGGGAAAGCTCGCCGATAACGTGACGCTGGAAGCAGCCGTGATGAACGGCATCGCGACGGGGCCGGAGGCGGCGCGGGCGATCCTCGGCTTTGCCCGAACGCTGTACGACTATCAGGAGTTCAACGTCGTCGGCCGGTACGGCGAGAGCGATTTCGTCGAAGACTACGTCGCCACCGTCCAGGGGGAGCCGATCGGCAGCGTCGTGGTGATCCGGTACAACGATGCGGGCCTGGTGGACAACATCGTCGTCAACCACCGGCCGTTGCGGTCCGTGCTCCTGTGGTCGGGGATCATGGCCGAGCACTTCGCCGGCACGGAGTACGGGCATTTCTTCCTGCAGCCCGAGGACCTGCGAGCCGTGAGCCGTCCGGAGATGGCCCGATGAGCGGCACGCTTCGCTATGACGTTCACGTGTCGGGCATGATCCCCGCCGCCGGGAAGTCGCTCGCGGACGGCGCCCTGCCGCAGTGGTCTCCGTTGGCACACACCCTGATTCACGGCGACACGGAGGCGCTGCTGACGGACCCGCCGATCACACGCGGCCAAGCGGACGAACTGATCACTTGGATCAAGGGCCACCGGGTAACGCTGAGGTACATCTACCTCACCCACGCCCACGCCGATCACTGGCTCACCACCAACTACCTGACGGCCGCGTTCCCGGATGTGGAGGTCCTGACCAGTCAGGCCATCCTCGACCGAATCGCGGGGGAGACCCCCGACGCTGCTGTGCCAGAGCGGTGGAGCAGCCTGTTCGGCGACGCCGTACCCGCGGCTCCCGTCACCGTGCACGGCACCGCCTTCGCCGCGGGAGGTCTGCGCCTTGCCGGTCAGGAGCTCTTCGCGCACGAGGTGGGGCATTCCGACACAGACGACACATCCGTCCTGCATGTGCCCTCGCTCGACCTCGTGGTAGCCGGTGACGTGGTCTACAACAACGTCCACCAGTACGTCGCCGAGGGCCGCGACGGCGGCCTGGAAGCCTGGCACCATGCGCTCGACAAGGTCGCAGCTCTCGCCCCGCGTCTCGTTGTCTCCGGACACAAGGACGCGGACCGGCCGGACGCCGCCTCCGATATCGGCGAAACCCGCCGGTACCTCGATGCGGCCGCCGCGGTCATCGGGCGCAGTACCGACCGAGCCGGGTTCTACGCCGCGATGACCGCGAGATATCCGCAGCGCGTCAACCCGTACACGGTGTGGCTGAGCGCGCTGCGCCTGTTCGAGAACTGAGGTCGACGATCATGCGTGTTCTGGTTGTCGGGGCCGGCGCGGTGGGCGGATTCTTCGGCGCCCGCCTAATTGAGTCCGGCGCTGATGTCACCTTCCTCGTCCGCAACGGACGCAGGCGCCAACTCGCCACGGACGGGATCCGCATCGCGAACCTGGACGGCACCGTCGCCGCGGTTCGGGCCAAGGTCGTGAGCGCGGACGACTTGCACTCCACCTTCGACCTGATCCTGCTGGCGGTGAAGGGCACCGCCCTCGACGCGGCCGCGGCCGACGTGGCCCCAGCGGTTGGAGAAGAAACAGCGATCCTGCCGCTGCTGAACGGCATCCTGCACATCGACGTCCTCGAACACCGGTTCGGTCCGGGACGCGTACTCGGCGGCGTCGGACTGGTGGCGACGGAACTGGAACCTGACGGGCTGATCCGCCAGCTCGCACCGGCCGCGAGCATCACGTTCGGAGAGCTCGATGGAACGATCACTCCCCGGGTATCGGCCATCCAGGCGACCTTCGCGACGGCCGCGTTCGAGTCGCGGGTATCGGACACCATCGTGCAGGAGATGTGGGAGAAGTGGTTCTTCATGGCCGCCGGCGGCACCGCGACCGTGCTCCTCGGCGGCCCGGCCGGCACGATCCTCACCGTCGACGACGGTCCGGCCTTGATCGGGCAGGTCATCGAGGAGGCCGCCGCCGTGGTCGCCGCCGAAGGGCACCCGGTCAGGGAGGCCGCGCGCGCCCAGGTTGCCGGCGCGCTCACCACACCGGGCTCATCCTTCGCGACCTCTCTCTATCGCGACTTCGCCGCCGGCCGGAGAACCGAGGTCGAACCGATCCTCGGCGACCTCCTTCAACGGGCGGTCACCAGAGGTGTACCGGCGCCACTTCTAGGCGCGGCAACCGTCCGGCTGCGCGTCCACGACGCTGCCACCGGCTGATCGGCACAGGGTGAGAGGACACCAAGGACTCGCTACGACTGCTCGATCTCCGAGAACAGTCCCTGGAAGGGAACGCCGCTGCCGACGAGTGCGCCGAACAGCTCCCCGGCTGCCGGCGTCGCGACGGCTGCGGAGGCGTCCTCGTAGCTGTCGAAGTACAGGTCCAGCGTCCGGTACGACGGGGTGGGGGTGCCGTCCTCCTTCGGCCAGACCTTGGCCGACTCGAGCCGCTGCAGCTTCGGGAACGTGGCGGCGGCCCGCTTCACGTCGGCGTACACGCGCTCGAAGGCGTCGGGGTCGGTCGGGTGGTCGATGATCAGCGTGATCTTGGTCGGCATGGGTGATCTCCTCGCTCCCTTGTTCGGACCACCCGGATTGGTGGAACGAACGTTCTATCACGTGTGACCGTAGTCCGCCGCTGCGAGCGAGTCAAGACCGATCGTTCTACCTGGCCGTTTCGTTCGCCTGGCGTTCGGCGTTCACCCGGAGCAGTCCCTCGATCCCCTGGTGAAAGGTCTCCGATACCAAGACCGGGTCGAACAGGCAGCCGGCCGCCATCGCGCCGTCGCGCAGCATGACGAAATGGCGCGCCGCAGGCTCAGCGGTCCGGGCATGGACCTGCGCCATCAAGGTGGTGAGCGTCTCCAGGAACCACTGCCGATGGGCGATGACCTCGTCGTGCGCCGGCTGCCCGGCGGGGTACTCCGCTGCGGCGTTCAGGAAGGCGCAGCCGCGGAACCCGGGGGACTGGATGGCCTGTGAGATCCAGTCGGCGATGGCCAGCAAGGCGTCGGCCGGCGACGGGTTGGCGGCGATCGCCGCGTCGACGGCGCCGCGTTCCATCGCGTGGACCTCGCGCAGGTAACCGACGACGAGATCTTCCTTGCTGGGAAAGTGCCGGTAGAAGGTGGCCCGAGTCACCTTCGCCTCCGCGACCAGGCGGTCGACGCCGACCGCGTGGATGCCCTCGGCGTAGAAGATCCGCGTCGCCGTGGCGAGCAGACGCTGTCGTGCCTCCGAGGTCCGGGTCTCTGGCTGGCTGGTGGTCATGTGGCCAGAGTAGCGAATAGAACGTTCCGTCTACAGGTCTGGGAGGTAGAACGTTCTGTCTTGACAACGATGGTGCCGCGCGAGATGGTGAGTGAACGGAACGTTCGGTCTACTGCACAGGCCGTGCCGAACATCATCTCGAGAGGATCATCGTGAGCACCGTTGAATCACCAATCGCCGCCGCAGGGGTCGCGGGGGCGCTGCGCCGGCTGTACTTCGTACGGTTCGCGTTCGCCATCGTGTGGGCGATCCTGTTGTTCACCACCAAGGCCGACCTCGGCGCGCTCGGCGTGACGCTGGTCGTCATCTACCCGCTGTTCGACCTCGCCGCGGCGGTTGTCGACGCCCGCTCGTCCCATCCCCACGGCTCGGCCCGCGGCCTGTACGTGAACATGGCGATCAGCGCGATCGCCACCATCGGCCTGGCGATCGCCGCCGCCTCCGGTGTGCCGGCGGTCCTGCGGGTGTGGGGCGCCTGGGCCATCGTCGCCGGGCTCGTCCAGCTGATCGTCGCCCTCGGCCGCCGTGGCATGGGCGGTCAGTGGCCGATGATCCTGAGCGGCGGCATCTCGGTCCTGGCCGGCGCCTCGTTCGTCGCGGCTGCCTCCGCGGACAACCCGAAGCTGACCAACATCGGCGGGTACGCCGTTCTCGGCGGCATCTTCTTCCTGGTGTCGGCGCTCCGCCTCGGCCGTGCAGCGAAGGGGAACTGACATGACCACGACGTACGACGTCGTCGTGATCGGCGCGGGCCCGGTCGGGGAGAACGTTGCCGACCGCATCGTCCAGGGCGGCCTGACCGTCGCCATCGTCGAGCGTGAACTGGTCGGCGGGGAGTGCTCGTACTGGGCCTGTATGCCGACGAAGGCGTTGCTGCGCAGCGGCGCCGCGCTTCGGGCCGCCCGTCAGGTGCCCGGCGCCCGTGAGGCGGTGACGGGTGATCTGGACGTCGCGGCGGTGCTCGACCGCCGGGACGCGTTCGCCTCCAACTGGCAGGACGACGGGCAGGTGTCGTGGCTCGAGTCGGCCGGCATCCCGCTGTACCGCGGCCACGGCCGCATCAGCGCCGACCGGGTCGTCGAGGTCACCGCGGACGACGGTACGACGACCACGTTGACCGCCCGCCACGCGGTCGTCGTCGCGACCGGAAGTGGTGCGCTGGTCCCGGACATCGAGGGGCTTCGGGATGCGGCGCCGTGGACCAGCCGGGAGGCGGTCGCGGCGAAGGAGGTTCCGGGCCGGCTGGCGATCATCGGTGGCGGCGTGGTGGCCTCGGAGCTGGCGACCGCGTTCAGCGAGTTCGGGTCCTCGGTCACGATGCTGGCGCGGGACGGCGTACTGCACCTGGCGGAGCCGTTCGTCGGCGAGCGGGTCGCGGAATCGCTGCGTGCCAAGGGTGTTTCGGTCCGGATCGGCGCCGAGGCCGGATCGGTGAAGCGCAACGACGACGGCAGCGTCTCGATCACGCTGGCCGACGGTGAACAGGTCGACGCCGACGAACTGCTCGTCGCGATCGGCCGTACGCCGAACACCCGCGACCTCGGGCTCGATGCGGTCGGGCTGACGCCGGGAGAGTGGCTCATGGTCGACGACACCCTGCGGGTTCTCGGTGCGGACGGCGCGCCACTCGGCGACGGCTGGCTCTACGCGGCGGGTGACGTGAACCGGCGGGTGCTGCTGACCCACCAGGGCAAGTACCAGGCGCGCGCCGTGGGCGACGTCATCGTGGCGCGGGCGAAGGGCGAGGCGGTGGCCGACGAGCCTTGGGGCCGGCACGTCGCCACGGCAGACGAGCGCGCGGTACCGCAGGTCGTCTTCACCGATCCGGAGGTCGCGTCCGTCGGACTGACCGCGGCCGCTGCCGAAGCCGCCGGGCTTCGGATCCGGGTCGTCGACTACGACTTGGCCGCCACCGCGGGTTCGTCCCTGCACGCAGAGGGCTACCAGGGCCATGCCCGGATGGTCGTCGACGAGGACCGGAAGGTGATCGCCGGCCTCACCCTAGTCGGCCCGGACGTCGCGGAAATGTTGCACGCAGCAACGATCGCGGTGGTCGGCGAGGTCCCACTGGACCGGCTCTGGCACGCCGTACCAGCCTTCCCCACCGTCAGCGAGGTCTGGCTCCGCCTCCTCGAAGCTTACGGCCGGTAAGTCGCTCGGCCGCGGGGCATCAGTCGGCAGCTGTCTTGCCGGCGGCCTCGCGGGTTGCCCAGGTGGGGAAGTCGGTGGCGGGGCGGCCGAGGACCTGGGTGACGCCGTCGCTGAGGTAGGCGTCTTCGCCGCGGCGGATGCCGCCCAGCATGGCGAGGCGCCACTGGATGTACTCCTCCGGAGTACCGACCGACCGCAACTGTGCCGCGTGCTCCTCGGGGTCCTGGTCCTGGAACTCGACCGGCCGGCCAGTGGTCTCGGCGAGGATTCGCGCGGCCGCGTCGAACGTGATCGCGCGCGGACCGGACAGCTCGATCGTCTCGCCCTTGCCCGCGCCGGTCGCGAGCAACTGGCCCGCGACCTCAGCGATGTCCTCGACGTCGACGAACGGCTGCGCACCTCCGCCGACCGGTGCGACGATCCGCCCGTCGACCGGCGTGAACATCGCCTCGGTGAAGTTCTGCGCGAAGTGTGTCGGCCGCAGGATCGTCCACGGAACCGGCCCTTCGCGCAGCACCCGCTCGGCATGCGCGACGTTGCCCTCGGGCCGGAACTCGACACCCCGTGCGGATAGCAGTACGACGTGGTCAACCGTCGACGCGGTCTCGAGGAGCTTGCTCAGCTGCGGGCTCCAATCCGTGGCGGAGCCGGGCCCGACGACGAAGATGCCGTCGGCACCGGCGGTCGCGGCGTCCCAGGTCGCAGGGGAGTTCCAGTCGAACCGGATCGGCGTCGTCGAGCGGCCGACGGGTCGGGTGGTGTGGCCGTCCTGGTCGAGGACGCGAGCGAGACGGCGGCCGACCTTGCCTGTACCGCCGAGGATAAGAAACGTAGCCATGTCGTTGACGGTATGGCGCGGCGACTGGACGAACAATCAGTGTTTGTCTCCCTTTCCTTCGTGATCGTCTAGGCTTCGAGAGTGGACATCCTGGCCGACGAGCTGGCGCAGGCGCGGGCCCGCGGAGCAGTCTTCTCGGTCCTGGGTCGTCAGGCGCCGTGGGGGCTGCAGTTCAGCGGGACGCGGCCGCTCACGGCCCACCTGTTGCTGCAGGGCAGCGGCTGGATCGAGCTGCCTGATGCCGACCCGGTGCCTCTGCGCGCGCACGACATCGTACTGGTGACCGCGGGTACGCCGTACCGACTGGTGAGTGCTGTCGGTGTCGCGGCCGAGCCGATCGCCGAGGCGCGCTCGATGGGCTCGGAGACCGACGCGGACGCGGTGATCCTGTGCGGCGCGTACGTCCTGGAGGGCAGCATCGGCGACTCGTTGCTCCGTGCACTGCCGCGGATCGCCGTCGTCGGATCCGATCAGCTCGCGCCGCGTCACGCGGCGGCGATCTCGTTGCTGGCCGCCGAGGCGTCATCCGAAGGACCTGGCCAGCAAGCGCTTCTGGACCGGCTGCTCGATCTCAACCTCGTCTACACCCTGCGCGCCTGGTGGTCCCGTCCCGACGCCGAACCACCCGGTTGGTACCGCGCCGGCGCCGACTCCAACCTGTCGCGCGTCCTCCAAGCGGTGCACGCCGACCCGGCCAAGCCCTGGACCGTCACCACGATGGCCCAGCTGGCCGGCATGTCCCGCGCCGCGTTCTCCGCCCATTTCACCGCGGTTGTCGGCCAGTCTCCCGCTCGCTATCTCACCGCCCTGCGCATGCGCCGCGCCGAGGACGCACTGATCCGCACGAATGCCCCTCTGTCCCGCATCGCCGCGGCAGTCGGCTACCGCAACGAATACGCCTTCGCCACCGCCTTCCGCCGCCACCACAACACACCCCCCGGCCATTGGCGCCGCGAGGCCCTCCGCCGTACGTAACCTCGCTTGAGCAGTCGTCTCTCGTGGGGTCACGCTGACCGCTGCAGGAATGTTGCCAACAGCAAATTTAACGTCGCTGTCGTGGTGTAGCGGCCGACGACTTCTCACGCCCAGCGTCTGGTAGTGACCGGCACTCCATGGCCTAGGCGCCGGCTCGCTGGCCTCAGGTGTTGAAGGCTTCGAGGCGTTGGTGCTGGGCGTCGCGGCGTCGGCGCGCGGCGGCGGCTGATCGGGCGGCGCGGGTGAGGGCGCGTTCGAGTTTGTGGGTGCGGCTCTGGGCTTGGCGTAGTTCGCGGCGGGCTTGTTCCAGCTCGTCGGTGAGTCGTTGGATCGCGGTCTGCATGTCGGCGATGTGGTGCTCATTGGCGTCCAGTTCGGACTCGGCGGTTGCTCGCTCGTTCTCGGCTGCTTCGTAGTCGGCCTCAATCTCTCGCAGACGCTCCTGCAGCTCCGCGCGTTGCCTGCGCATCAGCTCCTGCTGTGCGACCTTCTTTGGCCTCCCGACTGGCGTCTTCTTCGGCGGGCTGGACTTGCGCGGAGACGCCTTGGCAGCAGTCGCCGTGGGTGTCGGCCGGTCACGCACCAGCCCGACAACCGGAGCCGGCGCACCGGTCTCGTCCACGACGCCGAACCCGACGTGCCGGAGCCCGCTGCTGAGGCGCCCACTACGCAGCATCTGGGCAGCACCGGGGTCCACCAGCGCCGCGTCCAGGGTGGCCGCGAGCCGCTCGGCTGTGCTCATCGTGATCGAGCGTCCATCGTGGGCCGCGTTCGCCCTCGCGACCTCCACGATGCTGTTGACCAGTTCGTGTCGCCGAGGTGTGAGCACCTTGAGGCGGGTGCGGTCGCCGAGGTGGTGCGCTTCCCGGAGCTCTTCTCCGAACTCGGTGAGTTCCGCGATTTGATCCGGCACTGTTCGTACGAGACGGTTGGCCAGCCAAGCCGCGATGGTCGGCTTCCGCAGGGCTCGTACGGTTTCGCTGCTCCGGGTGTCGCCGGCGTCGCGGAGCGTCTTGGCGAGCAGGTTGCGGGCAGCGGTGAACTGCTCGGGCGGCAGCCCGTACAACTCGAGCACCGGATCCAGCTCCACCTCACCACAGTGCCTGACACAGTTGCCTTCGGCAAGCTAACTGTGGGTCAGCGCGGGTGCTCGGTCTGCGATCCACGACTGGCGCTGCAGTTCGCTTGGGTCGAGAGATACGCGGGCCAGGCCGCCTTTCGGGCTGCGGTGTTCATCGGCCAGTCCACGCCGGTGATCCAGACCAGCGAAGGCTGCCGGGTCCATCCGGCTGGCACGCGAGGGCGCAGCCGTACGGCGTACGTCGGCCCCGCACGCACGAGGCGCGCCCTGGTCTGCGGTCCCTCCCATCCGCTGCACTGCGAGAGTTCCCCGCCCGTGTCGGTCGGGCGGCCCCCGTGACCGTTTGCTCTCCCGCGGGACCGCCCGAATGTGTCAGCGAAGCGGTGGTGCTGCTGTCGGCTAGCCTGCCGGCGTCCCGGTCGGGACGCTCGAAGGGTCCGGAAGGACGCCCAACTGGGTCAGCCAGCTCAGCTGGTCGAGGATGTTCCAATGCTGGACGATTCGCCCGTCACGCACGCGCATGATGTCGAGGTATTGCAAGGTCACCCGCCTGCCCGTCGCTGGAACGCCGGCGAAATCCCCGGTGTTGGTACCCGACATCGTCTTCTTGGTCACGACCTGGTCGCCCTCGGCGATCATGTCGTCGATCGTGAACGTTGCGTCGGGGTAAGCCTCGGCGAACGCCTGAAGAAACACCTTGCCACCTTCTCGATCCGCCGGGACGCCCGGAGGGCTGCTGAGGTTGACGAATTCCGGGTCGTTGAGTTCGTCGTAGACGTGGAAGTCCTTGCCGTTCTGGACTTCCTCGACGAACCGCCTGATCACAGCCTTGTTCCGCTCGATCTGGTCGCGGTCTTCCATGCCTGTCACCACCTCGAAGTCGCGGCATCGACCATCGACGCCGACAACACCCACCGTCGCCGTACGACCTTCCCGAACAACAGAGAATCCCTTCCCGACCGACCGGGAATTCGTCAAAACGCCTCGCCTTGGCATCAGTGCCGGCCACAGTTGCATCCATGAGGTAGGACTCGCAGGTCACAGCCCCATATCCGGACGCGCGCTTCGTCAGGATCGGCCGTCACCGGGGACAGCTGCAGCGGCGGCTTCCAGATCTGCCCCATGGCCTCTAGCCACCGCCTGGGCCAGCACCATCCCCACCGGCCTCAACAAGTTGGTCGCCAGCTTGGCCAACCTGCCAGTGTTGCCGCCAGCAACGATTGAGCGCCGATCCCCGGCGCTGTGTCGGCCTTAGGTGATATGAGTGCTTCGAGCTCCAGGCGACCAAGAAACGGAGTGGAAATGACCAAGGTGTATGCGCAGGCATCGCTCTCGCTGGACGGCTATGTCGCTGGACCGGGCGGTACCGGGTTCGATCGCCTTTTCGCGTGGTGCACGGCCGGTGACGTGGTGACACCGTCACGCCAGCCCGATCGGCTGACCTATCGGACCAACGGCGCCACAGCGGCGTACCTGCGAGAACTGCTCGACGAGACCGGGGCCGTCGTGACACCAGCCACCGGACGACTGGACTGACACCGACACCCCCTTTGTCTTCGTCACCGACGGCGTCGAGGCAGCTATCGACAGGGCCAAAGCCGTGGCCGACGGTAAGAAGGTCGGGGTCGGCCCGGGGGCGACCATGGGACAGGCACTTCGTGCAGACCTCGTGGACGAGCTCCGCGTCGACCTCGTCCCAGTGACGCTCGGCGGCGGCGTACGCATGCTCGACGGCCTCGACGGCCTCGACGGCCTCGACGGCCTCGACTGCCTCGACGACGAGCCGCACAGTTTCGGCACTCCGCGCGTGATCGACGGCCTAGGGGTCACTCACCTCATCTACCAGCGCTCCTGAATTGGTTTCACGCCGACATCAGCCGCGGGGAGGGAGACCCGGGCGTACAACTCCCCACCTGGGCTTCTACTCCTCGATCACTCGCAGCTTGGGCCGCACTTGACTTGGTTAGTGAAGGACGCCGTCGCACTACCGGTCGGTTACCAGCAGCGTGTTGTCATCGGGATCCTGGACGGTGAAGAACAGACAGATCTCCGGAGCACCTTCGATGGCGCTCGGGGAGCAGCCGTGTCCTTCCAGATCAGATCGAGCCTGGATGATGTCGCGCACGGCGAAGTTGCAGGTCGCCCAGTCCAAACCTGGCTTGACCTGAATTCCGCTAGCCGGTCCGAGCAGCGTCAGGGCCGTCGAGTCGTCGCCTTGTCCGGTGCGGAGAATCGCACTCCATGCATCGACTGACTGGATCCGGAAGTCCAGCACGCGGCTGTACCAGCTGGCCGACGCCTCCGGATCCGCGACCGGAATGAAAGCGGTGGTGATACGCACAGAGTCCATGTCCAGCACCGTATCCGCCCACACCGACAGCAGTTTCGAGCGGGCAGCCGGTCATTACGGCGGTGCTTTCGTGCGTCGACCGGTTCGCCCTCGGCCTGCTCGGTGCGGCCTCGGGGGACTGGGTCGACGACTGGTCAGATGACAGATACCTCGTGGGCTGGGCGCGCTCGTACGATCGGCTCGATGTTGTACGGGCGAGACAGGGAACGTGCTGAGATCGATCGGTTGCTCTGCCGAGCACGCAGCGGGCGGAGTGGTGTCCTGGTACTGCGGGGCGACGCGGGCATCGGGAAGACGGCGCTGCTTGATTACGCGGCCGAGACGGCCACGGACCTGCGGGTTTTGCGTGGCACCGGCATCGAGTTCGAGGCCGAACTTCCCTTCGCGTTCCTGCACCTCCTGCTGAACAACGAACTCCACCATCTCGAGGCGTTGCCCACCGTGCAGGCCAACGTCCTGCAGGCGGCATTGGGGCAAGTGACGGCGACGACGGATGACCGCTTCCTGGTCGGACAGGCAGTACTCTCGCTGCTCGCGGAGGTCGCCGGCGATGCCCCGCTGCTGTGCCTGGTCGACGACTATCAATGGGCTGACCGGGCCTCGATGGACGCGTTGCTCTTTGCCGCGCGCCGACTCGGAGCTGAAGGCGTGGCCATCATTCTCGCGGGAGCCGACGACCAGGCGGCGGATGTCGCAGACGGTCTGCCGACGCTTCGGCTGCCTGGCCTCGACCGCTTCGCGTCCGTGTCCTTGGTCGAAGATCGAGTCGGCGAGCTGCAAGCACCTGTCCGCGACTGGGTCGTGAGCGAAGCGGCGGGTAACCCGCTCGCACTGCTCGAGCTGCCCGAGTTGCTCTCGCCGGCTCAGCGAGCTGGTGACCTGCCGGTCCATGGCTTGCCGGCGGGTGTCGAGGCGAGTGTCAGCCCGGTGCAGCAGGTGTTCGTCGATCGGTTTGCGGCCCTTCCGGAGTACACGCAGGCCTTCGTCCTGGTGGCTGCAGCCGAGGACACAGGTGAACTCAGCACGGTACTGGCTGCGGCCGAGAAGTTCGGCGCGACCTTGCGCGACGCAGTACCTGCCGAACGAAGCGGGCTCGTGTCGGTCGACGGCACGACCGTACGGTTCCGGCACCCGTTGTGCCGCGCAGCCGTCTACAGGTCGGTGCCGACTGTGCGGCAGGTCTCCGTGCACCGAGCGCTTGCGGACGTGCTCTGCGGTCCCGAGGACGCCGACCGCCGGGCCTGGCACTTGGCTGCCGGCGCCACCGAGTACGACGAGTTTGTGGCAGACGAGCTCGAAGGGGCGGCGAAGCGGGCCGCGGAGCGCGGCGGCCGGGTGGCCGTGACCGCGGCGTACGAACGAGCCGCCCAGCTCAGCGCGGACCGCCTTGCGCGGGGCCGTCGATTGACCGCGGCCGCGGCGGCAGCCGCCGAGGCCGGCCTGGCCGACCGGGCCAAGACCCTCGCCGACCGCGCGAGCACGATGGTTGCCGATCCGCACCAGCTGGCTGTGCTGGCCCAGGTCAGGGCGGGACTCGCCCAGGCGCAGGGTTCCCATCAGCTCGCTTGCGACATTCTCGTCACAGGCGCCCGGCAGATCGGCAGGGAAGTGCCGGAAACCGCCGCCCGGTTGCTGTTCGGCGCCGCATCGGCGGCCTGCTTGGCGGTTGACATCGCTGCGATGGAGAAGGTCACGGGTCTGCTCGGCTCGCTGGGCCTGTCCCGGCGCGCTGACTCTCTCGTCATCGCCGAGGCGATCCTCGGAGTGGCCGACGTCGCCTCGGGACGCCCGGACTCCGGAGTGCCAGTCCTCCGCGAGGTGCTGGCCAGGAGAGTCGACCAGCCCGACAGGCTCGGGCTGAACGAGCCGGCGAGGATCTTTCTCAGCCTGCTGACCGGAGACATCGAGACCGCACACCGGCTCGCAGTGGCCCTGGAGCACGACTGCCGTTCTCGCGGTGCGATCGGGATGCTGCCCGACGCGCTGGTGTTCCTGGCGAAGACGCAGCTCGTGACGGGGCATTACCGCGACGCCGCATCCAACGCCAACGAAGGTCTGCGGATCGCAAGGGACACCGGTCAGCGGCAGAGCATCGTCCACCTCACTGCGATCCTCGCCTACATCGCCGCGGTGGAAGGTGCTGCCGAGCGGTGCCGCGACCTCGTTGCGGCCATGCGATGGGAGGGCCCAGGGACAGCCGACACTTGGAGCCCGGGTGTACTCGGTCTGCTCGACCTGGGGCTCGGCCTGCGCGAAGCAGCCTTCGATCGGCTGAAGGTCGTCACGCGGCTGCCTAACATCACAATCATGCCCAGCCTTCCCCTCTTGGTGGAGGCGGCCACGGCTCTGAACGAGACCGCCCATGCGCGGGCGGCGTACGAACAGTTCGCGATCTGGGCACTGGCAACCGGCGAGCGGTGGCCGACCGCCGTGATGCTGCGCTGCCGGGCTTTGCTTGCTTCCGGCAATGAGCAGGAAGCAGAGGCCGTCGAGGAGTGGTTCGCCGCGGCCGTCGATCTGCACCAGGGGACTTCGCAGTCGTTCGAGCACGCGCGTACCTGTCTTCTGTACGGCGAGTGGCTGCGCCGGGGGCGCCGTCGTACCGATGCGAGAACGCAACTGCGGGCTGCGTTGGAACTGTTCGAGCGACTCAACGCCAAACCGTGGGTGATTCGCGCCAGAACGGAACTGCGCGCCAGCGGCGAAACGGAGAGTGTCCGGACACGGTCGGCGGACCCCCTGCGTCGACTCACCTCGCAGGAGGTCCAGGTTGTGCGACTGGCAGCGCAGGGACTGAGCAACCGAGCCATAGGTGCACGCCTGTTCCTCAGCCCGCGGACGATCGGCTATCACCTGTACAAGGCCTATCCGAAACTCAACGTGGCCAACCGCGCCCAGCTGACGCAGTTGCTCGCCCAGAACCGGTCGAACGACTGATACTCGCCGCGCGACGGGGCCCTAGCCTCGTGGCAACACATCCCTGGCTGCGAGGTGATCGCGATCTCATCCGGCATGTCGGCAGCGGCGCTGCGTTCCGTGAACGAGTCCCTGCGGGATGACCTCGCCAGGCTCCGGCTCCTGGCCGACTCCGTACGGACGAACCCTGGCCGCGCCGGCGACCTCCGCGCCTCGTCCCACAACTTCTGCGACACCTTCCTCGTCCAGCATGAGGCGAAAGACGTCCACCTCTATTCGGCGTTGCGCCCGGACGCCGTGGACCGATTGATCAGCAGCCACCGGCTCATCGTGGTCCAGCTGGCACGGATCCGGCATGCGGACGTTACCGACCTCCCCGAGGCGCTCGCAGCCCTGGCTGGTTTACTCGACGACCATCTGCGCTCCGAGGAGGAGCAGTTGCCCCTCTCGGACGGACCGCCCGGCCAGATCTGACAAAGCCGGCCGGCAGATGTACGTCCGCTACGCGCTGCGGGTGCCGTGGATGACGGCCGCCGCGACGGCAAGGACCAGCGCGGCGTTGATTGATGCGGTCCAGGCCATCGCGGCGCCGGGGCCGGACGTGGATGCACTGAAGTAGACCGTACCGATAGCGGCCACGCCGGCGGCGCTCGCGAACTGTTGCGTCGTGGTCAGGGCGCCTGCGGCGGCCCCGGCGTGCGATGGCGGTACGTCGAGCAGCGCAGCCCCGACAAGTGAGGGCAGCACCAGCCCGTTGCCGAGGCTGATCAGCGCAGCGATGAGAACGATCGCCGCCACCGACGAGTTGCTGCCACCGCTTCCTACCAGCGCTGCGAGTGCGGTGAGGCCGGCCGCGGCGAGGAGGCATCCCCAGACGACGACGGCACGCCCGTGCCGGGCGACGAGCCGGGGCGCGAGGAGTGCACTCACCGAGAACGTGACGCCGGCCGGTGCGAAGGCGAGGCCGGCCTCGAATGCGTCGAGACCCAGTCCGGCCTGTAGTAACAATGCGAGCGTGAACATGTAGCTGCCGAAGAACAGCATGAAGGCAAGGTTCGACAGGAGCCCGGTCCGGAACGAGCGCGCACGCAGCAGCGCGGGGTCGATCACCGGCTGGCCACCGCGGACGTGCAGGACTCGTTGCCACCACATCGTGAGAGCGAGGACGACCAGCGCGGCGGCCATCGAGCCCCACGTCCACAGCGGCCAGCCGGCCGTCCGACCGACGCTGAGTGGGATCAACAGCAGGGCGAGCCCGAGCGCGAGACCCAGCGCTCCGAGCGGGTCGAGTTTCGCCTGACGCCCGGACCTGTTCGACGGCCGCTTGGGAAGAACGCGCAATGCGGCGATCGCGCCGATCAACCCAACGGGCACATTGACCAGAAAGATCAGTCGCCATCCCAGCCCGGCGACGTCCGCGGTGACCAGGAGTCCGCCGAGCACTTGTCCGGCGATCGATCCGGTCCCGGCAGCCACGCCGTACCAGGCCATTGCCCTCGCCCGGCCTGCTCCCGCGGACTCGGCGGAGATCGTGGCGAGCACCTGCGGCAGCATCATCGCAGCCGCGAGTCCCTGACCGAGTCGTGCGGCAATCAGCTCCGGCGGCGTCAGTGCTAGGCCGCACAGGGCAGAGGCGACGGTGAAGGCGATCACGCCGGTGACGAACAAGCGCCGGTGCCCGAAGAGGTCGCCGAGCCGGCCACCCAGCACCAAGGCCGAGGCGTAGGCGAAGGCGTAGCCGCCGACGACCAACTCCAGCTCGGCTTCGCCCGTGGACAGATCCCGCTGGATCGACGGCGCCGCGACGTTCACGACGAAGAAGTCGAACGCTGCCATGAAGGAGCCGGTGAGCAGTACCACGAGGATGCCTGCTGGAACCGTCTGCTCCGCTGCCGCGGCCGTGCGTGCGGTTGTGCTTGCGACTCGGTCCGGTCGGAGACGTGGCATCATGCCGGCATCCTTGCCTAAAGCAAGCACTGCCGCATCCGTCGATCAACCAGTCCGTCAGCGTGTGGGATCAAGCGCGGTCAGGCGGGGCTGCCGGGTCCCTGGTCGATCGGTAGGTGCGCGAGCTCGACCCGCGATCGGATCGACAGCTTCCGGAAGACTTTCTGCAGGTGGTAGCCGACCGTGCGAGGACTGAGGTAGAGCTGTGCGCCGATCTCGCGGTTGCTCGCACCGTCGCGAGCCAGCCGGACCACCTGCAACTCCTGCGGGGTGAGGTCGGCGAGCGGCGGCGGCTGAGCTGTGCGACCGGCGATCCCGGCGGCGCGGAGTTCGCCGACGGCTCGTTCACTCCACGGCCGGGCACCGAGCTGGTCGAACGTGTCGGCGGCGGCCCGCAACGGAACCCTGGCCTCGGTACGGCGACGTTGCCGCCGGAGCCATTCGCCGTACAGCAGCTGCGTGCGTGCTCGGTCGAACGGTCTGGGTTGTCCCGAACGCGCCGCTTCGTCGTGGAGATCCAGCGCCTGCCGGTACAGGACGCCCGCGGCGATGTCGTCGCTCTCGAGCAGTGCCCGGCAGCGCAGGTCGATCGCACGCGCCGCGGGCCGATTGCTGTCGGTCGCCCAGGCAGTCAACTGGGCACCGCGGTCGCGCACCAGTTCGCAGCGGCCGGCCCGCGCTGCGGCCTCGATCAGATCGGGTGTCCGGAGCATCGCTATCAGCGGGTGCTCCGAGGCGCTGTGGTCGCGGAACGTCCATTGCTCCACCGTCTCACCGGGGCGCCCGAGACCGAGATCGAGCAGGCAGAGGGCCCAGTGACCGATCGCGACCACTGGTGTTACGCGGTGGACTTCGGCGTGGCCCAATGCACTGGCCGCGAGCCGGCGGCAGGGCTCCTCGTTTCCGGCCACGGCGTCGAGCCAGGCGAGCAGGGCCTCGAAGTGACAACACCGGTTCTGTTGGCCGAGCATGGTCGACAGCTCCAGGCCCTCGGTCGCGTTCGCCCGGGCGTACCGGTAGCGGCCGGTCAGCATTTCCACGCTGGCCAAGATCTGCAGTGACAGCACGAGCAGAGCGGGACGGCCGCCCGTCCGGCAGACGCGTACGGCGGTCTCGGCAGCGGCGAGCGCGGCCTCGTCGTCGGCAAGCGAGAGGTCTGCCGCCGCCCGAAGTACCAGCTCCACCGGCGATCGATCGTGGTCGTGACCGGCCTCGTCGCTGAAATCCTCACGGCCGAGCGGCTGGCTTCCAGTCAGCACCCGGTGCCGGTCCGCGAGGTCGAGCACCACCCGGACCGCCGACCGGTGCGGGCTGTCCGGCGGCAGAGTCAACTCGTCGAGCGCGCGGAGCACCTCACGCGACCAGTCCTGGTCGTTGGCGAACCAGGCGTTCTTCACTGCGTCGACCAGCAGCTCGGCCGCGAGCTCTGGGTCGGCCGCGGCGACCTGATCGATATCCGTCATCAGCAGCCGGTGGGTTGTCGCGGGTGAGCCGCGGTCGAACGCCATGTTCGCTCGTAGGTGGCGGTTACGGGCCCGTACCAGGAGGTCGCCGGTCAGCTGGTCGGATCGTTCGACCAGTCGTTCGGCCCGTGCGGGATACCCGGCCGTGTTGGCTGCCTGCGCGGCCGCGGACAGGCGACGCGCGCGTTCGCCGATCGATGTGCTCAACCAGGCAGCCTTCTCGAACGCGGTGGCTGCGGTCGCCGGACCGCCACGTCGCAACGCCTGCCGCCCACAGCGTTCCAGATCGGCTGCGATCACGTCGTCGGGAGCAGTGGCGGCCGCGGCCAGATGCCACGCCCGCCGATCGGCGTCGAGGTCCGGGTCGAGAACCTGCGCGAGGTCGCGGTGGGCATCGATCCGGTCGCCCACCGAGCCCGTGCGGTACGCCGCCGCCCGTAGCAGCGGATGGCGGAAGACGATCCGTCGGCCGGTCACGGACTCCTCGATGCCGATTACTCCAGCTGCCTCGGCGGGCAGTAACGCAGCCGGCTCCAATCCGCGGGCTTCGGCGGCTCGCAGTACCACCGAGAGGTCACCGGTTTCCTCGGCCGCGCTCAGCAGTAGCAGAGCCCTGGTCTCGGACGGCAGAGTTTCCAGTTGCGCTGCATAGATCTGCTGCACGCGCTCCGGCAGCGGTAGTGGACCGATGAGCGGCTCGAGTCCGGCCCGCTGTGCAGCCGACAATGCAGTCGGCAGCTCTCGCAACGCCAGCGGATTCGCCGAGGTCTGCTCGATCAGCTTCTGCACCAGATCGCCGGTCAGATCGGGATGCGCGTTGGCCAGCAACGCGGTCGCGGCGGCTCTGTCGAGGCCCACCAGCCTGATTTCGGGAGCGCCCGGGAAGAGGGTGGTCTCGCCGTCCCGGACGGCGAACAGCATCCCGATCCTCTCGGCCAGCAACCGGCCGGCGATGAATCGCAGCGTGTCGACGGACGGCTCATCGAGCCAGTGGGCGTCGTCGATCAGACACAGTAGTGGACGCTCCTCGGCGGCTTCGGACAGCAGCGTCAGCGCACCGAGTCCCACCAGCATCCGATCAACCTGGCCCGCGGGCGCCGTCCCGAATGCACTGCTCAGCGCAGCAGCCTGTGGTGCAGGGAGGTCATCCGTGCGATTCAGCAACGGGCGGACCAGCTGATGCAGCGCGGCGAAGGGCAGTTCGACCTCGCTCTGTACGCCGTACCCACGGAGCACCTGAACATCCCCGGCTCCGTAGTCGGCAGCGTAGTCGAGCAGAGCGGACTTGCCGGACCCGGCCTCGCCGCGAATCACCAAGAGGCCGGGGTCTGCGTCCATCAGGTTCCCGACCAGGTGCTCGATCCGTAGTCGCTCCGGCTTCCTGCCGTACAACATGGCCCGTAATTCTACCGTGTCCGCCCCGCCGACCGGTCACCTGACGGATGCGCTCCGCAGTCGCCGGTACCTACCGTCGCAGGATGGTCCAGCGGTCCGTCGATTGTTGAAAGGGGCAACTGATGAAGTTCGGAGTCGAGGCTCCCACCTGCCTGGCCGGAATGATGTACCCGACGCCCTTCGCGACTGCCCAGGACGTCATCCGGGTGGCGGTCGAGGCCGAGCAACTGGGCTACTACGACGTCGGGGGGAACGATCACCTGAGCACGATGCAGTTCATCCGCGATGCGTGGACCGAGCCGCCGAACTTCTTCGAGCCGCTGATCGCGTTGTCCAACATCGCAGCGCGTACGTCGGTGATCCGGCTGACGACGGGCATCATGGTGCTGCCGATGCGGGATCCTGTGCTGTTGGCCAAGCAGGTCGCGAGTCTCGACCAGCTGAGCGACGGGCGGGTCATCCTCGGTGTGGCGGTCGGTGGATACCGCGACGAGTTCGAAGGCGTGGCGCCCGACCTGGCCGAGGCGTCGAGAGCACAGTTGGCGGCCGAGGGCATCGAGGCGCTCCGCGTGCTGTGGGAAGACCGGTACTCCAGCTACCGGGGCAAGTACCGGCATTTCGAGAACGTCGAGTCGTACCCGAAGCCGGTGCAGTCGCCGCTGCCGATCTATTCCGGCGGCAATGTCGAGGGGTCCTTCCGGCGGGCGGGGGAGTTGTGTGACGGGTGGCTGCCGGCCAAGCTCGGGCCGGACAAGATCCGGTCCGGCCGGGCGAAGGTCGAGGCCTACGCGAAGGCAGCCGGCCGTGATCCGTCGAAGATCGCCACCGCTCTGCAATCGGTGGTGTGCCTCGGCGACACCAAGGAGCAGGTGCGCGATCGGTTCGAGCGATCCGCGTTCGACCTGTTCCGCAGGTCGTTGCAGACAACGATGACCAAGGGCGTCGACCTGGACGCGTACTTCGACGCGAACCTGATCGGTACGCCGGACGAGGTGTGCGCGAAGGTCCAAGCGTACGAGCAGGCAGGTCTCGACCACTTCTGCGCCAGCCTGTTCGTCGGCAACACCGTGGACGAGCTGATCGAGCAGATGCGGCTCTTCGCTCGCCATGTGATGCCGGCCTTCCCCAGCACCGAGGCCGCCGCATGACCGGCGTCCAGGTCGGCATGGCGGCTGCTCTGGAGCAGTTCTCGCCGCGGGAGTCGATCCGGCTGGCCGCGTTGGCCGAGGAGCACGGGTTCTCCGGGCAGATGGCCGCCGATCACTTTCAGTGCTGGGTCCCGCAACAAGGCGAGGCGTCGTTCGTTTGGAGTGTGCTGGCTTCGCTCGCCGAGAACACGTCCGGCGATCTCGGGCCGGGCGTCACGTGTCCGTCCTTCCGGATGCATCCGGCCCTGGTGGCACAGGCGGCGGCAACGCTCGAAGCCACCTATCCCGGGCGCACCTGGCTCGGCATCGGCTCGGGCGAGGCGCTCAACGAGTCGGTCTTCGGCGGGTACTGGCCGGAGGCGCCGGAACGGGTGCGGCGGATGTTCGAGGCACTCGAGGTCATCCGCAAGCTCTTCAGCGGCAAGGACGTCAAGCACGCCGGCGAGTTCTTCAAGCTGCACACGACCCGGTTGTGGACGTTTCCCGACGTACCGCCGCCGGTGTACGTCGCGTCGGCCGGTCCTTACACCTCGCGCAAGTGCGGCGAGCTGGCCGATGGTCTGATCACTCCCGCGGCATCGCTGGAGAAGCTGGCGGGCATCCTCGAGCAGTTCGGCAAGGGAGCCCGGAAGGCCGGCAAGGACCCTGACGAGATGCCGAAGCTGCTGCAGGTGCATCTGTCGTGGGCGGAGACCGACGAGGAGGCGTGGTTGAACGCCATCGACCAATGGCCGAACGGAGGCATGAAGTTCCCGAAGGCAGACGTCCGATCGCCGTACGACTTCGCTCAGATGGCGCGGCTCGTCAGACCGGAGGACTTCGAGGGGCGGATGGTGGTTTCCTCCGATCCGGATCTGCACCGCGCGTCGCTGCAGCGGTACGTCGACGCGGGCTTCAACCGCATCTACCTGCACAACGTGGGCCGTAACCAGGACCAGTGGTTGGAGGTCTTCGGACGCGAGGTTCTCCCCAAGCTGGAGGCTTGAGATGTTCCTGGTGTTGCTGCAGTACCAGAGCGTGGAGCAGGTCGATCACCTGCTCACCGACCACTACGAGAATCCGGACGGCCCCTTCGCGCAGGGATTGGTGCGAATCGCGGGCCGCCTGAAGCCACGGACCGGAGGGCTGATGATCCTGGACGGCGACCCGACGTCGGTCCAGCTGGCAGTCGCTTCCGACCCGTTGCTCAGGAGTGGTGCGGCCACCGCGACCCTGACGGAGTTCCAGCCCACCTGGCCACGGCGAGGGCAGCTCCGGAGATAAGGCAGGTGGCGGCGGCACCGAGGACGACTGGCCGGTACCCGACGGTGCCGATGAGGGCGGCCGCACCCAACGGCGCTGACGCGCGGCCGATGGTCGTCGGGGTCGCAAGAATGCCGGAGATAGTGGCGTATCCCTTGTCACCGTAACGGTCCAGCAGGATCGCCGGAGTGGCGACCGAGGCAACTCCGAAGCCGACGCCGAACAGGATCAGGCTGGTTGCGGCACCGGCGACGGTCCGGCCGATGAAGGGGAGCAGGCCGACCGCGACGCCCTGCAGGGTCATGACGGCAGCGGTGATGAGTGTGATGGGGAGCCATCTCTTGGCGATGGTGGTGAGGACACGTCCGGTGACCGACAGTACGCCGAGAAGCCCGGTGAGGCCCGCGGCGACAGTGGGCGGATGACCGAGCCGAGTCAGATAGCTGACCAGGTGTACGGCGATCACAGCCAAAGCCGCGTTGTGCAGCACGAACGCCGTCGTGATCAACCAGAAGCCAGGGTCCCGCAGTACACGAGCTGGTGATTGGGTGCCCTGAATACGAGCAGCGGGCGCTGCCGGGCTGGTTCCGCGAAGTACGACGCCGTGCAGCGGGAGGGTGATCGCGACCACGACGGCCAGGGCGATCAGTGAGCGGCGCCATCCGACAGCGTGGATGAGCTGACCGGTGAGCGGGACGAAGATCGAGTTCGCGAACCCGGCCACCAAGGTGATGCTGAGCAGCGCGTTGCTGCGCCTCGCTGGAGGAGTGATCGCGACGACAACGGCGAAGGCCGGCTGATAGAGAACCATGGCCGACGCGACACCGATGAGCACGAAGACGGCGTACAGCTGCGCGGCCGACTGTACCTGCGACCAGGCGACCACGGCCGCGATCGCCAACGCCGAACCGGCAGTCATGACACCGCGACCGCCGTGCCGGTCCAGCCTGCGCCCGACCGGGACAGCCATGACCGCGCTCACCAGCACGGAGACACTGAGCGCGCCGGTCGCGGTCGTCGTGCTGATCCGCAGATCGTGACCCATCGGTTCGAGCAGCGCGCTGAAGGCGTAGTACAGAACGCCGTAGCCGATGGTGGTGCTGATCGCCAACCCGGCGACCACCAGCCCGATCCGCGGCCGCTCACCCAAACGCAAAGGTCTCACCTCTCGAGGTACCGCCGTACGACGGCCTCGGGGGCAGTCATGTCCTGCTCCTTCCGTAGCCCGGCAACGGTGGGGGAGTCCAGGCCCAGAGACGGGCGGCCTTGCGTTGGAGGAGGGCCGAGGACGCCAGCGACGTGACCGCGGTGCTGAGCCCGTAGACGACACGCGAGGCGGCGAGGCTGACCTTGGGATCTGTGCGGGCCATGTGAGCGATCTTCTGACTCCGTGGACGACGGGCGGCGTCGTACCGGATCAATCCTTGCGGGACCTCGGCATCGGATCCCAGTTCAGCGGCGAGGACAACAGCATCCTCGACCGCCTGGCACGCGCCTTGGGCCAGGAACGGCGTCATGGCATGGGCGGCGTCTCCCAGCAGAGCCACCCTCCTGTGCACGTACGTCGGAAGCGGGTCGAGGTCGAAGATTTCGTGCCGCAGTACTTTGCCGGGCGGTGTCGCATCGAGCAGGGCGGGGATCGGGTCGTGCCAGTCGCGCACGCGTCGCCGTACCTCCGCCAGATCGGCGTCGTAGCGCCGACCGGGCCGATGTTCCCGGCTGGTGTGGAACCAGAAGACCCGGTTGCCTGGCAGAGGATGCGCACCGAACCGTTCCCCGCGGCCCCAGGTCTGGAAGCCCGCCACCGTCGGTGCGGCGCCGGCCGTCGTGACGCCCCGCCAGCAGACGACCTGCTGGAACACGGGCTCGGACGCCGGCCACAGCAGCCGGCGGATCGTGCTGTGGATGCCGTCGGCACCGACCACCAGATCCGCGGTCTCGCGCATCGTGCCGCTGGAAGTCTTGTAGCTGATCACCACATTGTTGTCGCCTTCACCGACGTCGACGACCTCGGCGCCCAGCTGGAGGCAGGACTCGGGCAGGTTGTGCACGAGCACCTGCTGCAGCTCCGCTCGATGGTTGGCCCAGAGTGGGGTGTCCCGACCGGGCTCGAACCGCAGCAGGTATCGGCCGGACGGCGTTCGCAGATTTCCGCCTGCCTGGCTCGGCACCGAGCACGTGCGGACCTGCTCGCCCACACCCAGCGTGTCGAAGGCGCGCATCGCGTTCGGAGCCTGTGACCAACCGGCACCGAGTTCCCGCAGGGCAGGTGAACGCTCCAGGATGCGTACGTCCCAGCCGGCCCGGCCTAGCCCGATCGCCGCGGCCAGTCCACCGATCCCGCCGCCGACGACGACGGCTGTGCGTTCAGGCATGGTCGACCTGCTCGGGCACGGCGTGACGCGGTGTCGACATGGATGCTCCTCCCTACGCTGCGACCTTAAGAGATCGCCCGAGCCGGTGCATCCGTCACATGACCGGGGAAGTCGCCAACTGGTCGGGTGACGGATTCGGGGAGGCAGGACATCTGCCTAGCGTCAGCCATGTCTCATCGTCCGGTTCGGTCCGGGCGCGGGCGAAAGCTCGCGGGCTGGTCGGCACTGCGTCTCGGAGGTACGTTCATGAAAGTTCTGGTCGCCGGCGCCACCGGCGCGATCGGCACCCGGATCACCCGGCGACTCGTTGCCGGTGGCCACAAAGTCCTGGGTCTCACCCGGCATCCCGGCAAAGCCTCGGCGCTCGCGGAGCTGGGTGCGCAGCCCGTTGTCGCGGACGCTCTCGACCGCGAAGCGCTCCTGCGTGCCGTCGACGGGCTGGCAGCCGACGCGGTCATCCACGAGTTGACGGCGCTCAGCTCGGCGCCCACGCGGCACTCCGGGATGGTGACCACCGACCGGCTACGCACAGAAGGAACCACCCATCTGCTCGACGCGGCCCAGACCCTCGGTGCCACCGTGTTCGTCACCCAGTCGATCATCCTCGGGTACGGTTACCGCGACCACGGAGACAAGCTGCTCACCGAGGACGATCCGTTCGGTCGTCCGGCCGGCAACGCCGGAGACGCGCATCTGGCGGCGATGGTCTCCGCGGAGCAGCAGGCTTTCACGGCGCCGATCGGCATCGCCTTGCGTTACGGCATGTTCTACGGCGGCGACGCCGACCAGATGCGCCCTGTGCTGGCGAAGCGCAAGCTGCCGGTCGCGAACGGCGGCGTACTCGGTTGGATTCATCACGACGACGCGGCCGCGGCAACTGTGGCGGCGCTTGAGCACGGCGACGCCGGCAACGCCTACAACATCGTCGATGACCTCCCCGCCACCTGGGAGGAGCTGTTCACAACTATGGCCCGGCAGTTCGGTGCCCCACCGCCCCGCAAGGTGCCGCGGTGGGTGATGCGGCTGGCCGCGCCGTACGTCGCCTCCTTCGCCACCGACACGACGATGCGAGTGTCGAACGCCAAGGCCAAGAATCTGCTCGGCTGGACACCCGCGTACCCGACCTACCGCGACGGCATCAAGGCCCTCCGATCGGTCTGACGCCCGGCCAGATGTCACACCGGCCGCGCGCCGCGTGTCCCGAGGTCATCGCCCGACGAGAGGAGAAATATGGAGCGCCGGCAGCCGGTGGTTACCGGATCCGTGGTCGTGGGGGCCTTGACGTTTCTGGTGCCGGGAGTGTGGTCGTTCTTCTGGCCGGAGAGTTTCCACCGGCACATCGCGACCTTTGACCCGTTCAACCTGCATCTCTTCCACGATCTCGGCGCGTTCCAGCTGGGCATCGGGGTTGCGTTGCTCGGTGCCCTCTGGTCGAGTGACGCCTTGGTAGTGGCACTGCTCGGCGGTTCCACGGGGGCGAGCGTCCACTTCGTGTCCCACCTGATGGATCGTGACCTCGGCGGCCGATCCAGTGATCCGCTGACGCTCGGCATCCTGGCCGCGATCCTCCTCGCCGCTCTAGGGCTGCGCCTGCGAGCTGTCAGAAACCGCGCGGCTGTCCGACCCTGATCGGGTGGGCCCATGTGCGCGGTTGCCGCGGCGGCATCCACGAGAAAGGCAAGTCCGATGGTTGAACTTCCCAGTAGTCCGCTTGCTCTCATCGACCCGGACTTCGAGGAGATGGCCCTGCAGACCGGCGACCTGACTTTCGGGCTGCCGGGCACGACGCCCAGGGAGAAGCTGCTGCAGGTCACCGCGCACGACATCTGCCGGGCCAGCTTCGGGCTGCCGTTCAAGATGCACGTGATGGGAATGCACATGCACGGCGTGCCGTACGTCGACATGCTGGCGTTGATCCGGTTCGTGGCGGTGTACTCGGGCTACCCGTCTGCAGCTGGCGCGCTCGGTGCGATCGCGCCGATCGCCGATGAACTGGGGATCGAGAGGACCACCGCCCGGAGCAGGCAGGTAGACGATCAGTCAGGCGTGACGGTACCGGCGCGCGACTCGTGGCTGGCCGGGTTCGTCGACTCCCGGCTGAAGCGTGCTTGGTCGGAAGCCCGGCTGAGTCTGCGCGAGCGGGCTTTTGTCGCGCTGACCGCCCATGTCAGTCAGCACTCGCTCGGCGCGTCGTTCCGGCGTCACGTGCAGCTGGCGGTCGAGATCGCCGGCGTGGACGACGTCCGCGATGCGATTCGCTTCACGGCGGAGATGGGCATCACAGAGGCGGTCGCCGCACTGGCCGAACTGGACCACCTGCTGAATGCCCCGGAAGGAATGCAGTCGTGAAAAGCTGTGTCGTCACCGGGGCCTCGTCGGGCATCGGGCGGGCCACAGCAGTACTACTTGCCGAGAACGGTCACCGTGTCTTCGCGACCGTACGCAAGGAATCCGATGCGCACGCACTGGCCCGGACTCCCGGGATCACCCCGGTCTTCATGGATGTCGGTGACGCGGAGCAGGTCGCCGAAGCCGTCGCCAAGATCCGCAGCGAAGTCGGAGAGGCCGGGTTGGACGGTCTGGTCAACAACGCCGGCAGTGGAACGGCTCTGCCGCTCGAGTTGATGGCGCCGGCCCAGCTCCGTCATCAGCTGGAGGTGAACACCATCGGCCAGCTCGCAGTCACCCAGGCTCTGCTCCCGGCCCTCCGCCAGGCGCGCGGCCGGGTCGTGATGATCGGGTCCATCGGAGTTCGGGCGGTGCCGCCGTTCACCGGTCCGATCGTGGTTCCCAAGGCCGCTCTCACCGCGCTCACCCATATTCTGCGGCAGGAGCTGGCGCCGTGGGGGATTCGCACCATCCTGGTCGACCCCGCCAGCATCCGTACCGACGCCGGGGAGAAGCTTGCAGCGGCCGCGCAGGCCACGGTCGAGAACTTCTCCGCCGCGGACCGCGCCCTTTACGGCGCCGCCTACAAGACGATGACGAGCAGGTTCCTCGCCCTGGACGTCGCTGGAAGCCCGCCGTCAGCGGTTGCGACGGTGATCCTGCACGCCCTGACGGACCAGAGACCCCGGGCGCATTACACGGTCGGTCGCAACCGCCGCCGCTTGAGCATGATTCCCCGGCTCCCGATCAGGCTCGCGGACGCACTCCGCCGGCGCGTGTTCGGCATACCGGGCCCTGGCTCGGCCATCGGAGTGCCCAGGTGAGCGCCACGCTCGGCGTGGGTTTCGAGGCCTTCGTCGGCCAGCTGAGGATATCTGTTGCCTCAGGCAACGCTCTACTACTCGGAAAATGAGGACAAGGTGTACGCCTACATACGACGCTACCGAGTTGGCAAGGGTGCCATCGAAGACCTGATAACCAGAGTCGAGTCCCAGTTCGCCGCTCAGATCTCGGCCCGCATCCCGGGTCAGGTTTCCGCTGAGTCGTCATCGCCGGTCGGGGTGCCCGACGGCATCGTCGACTTCCGGGCCGTCGACACCGGAGACCGGACGGTCGCCACCATCACCACCTTCTCGACACAAGAGCAGTATGCCGCCGCCCAGCAGGGCGCGGAGGAGATCCGGCGGAGTCTGGCGGACTTCGAGGTCGAAGTGATCGACGCGTACGGTGGCCCGGTCAGGATCGCGAGGGTGGCGCGATGAGCATCCGGTTCGGTGTCGCTCTGCACGTCCCGGCGACCAGGCGGCGCTGGGTGGACAAGTGCAGGAGGGCCGAAGCGCTCGGCTACGACACTATTTCCGTCGGGGACCATCTCGGCATGCCGGCTCCGTTCCCGGCGCTCGTACTGGCCGCGGAAGCCACCGAGCGGGTCCGTCTCGGGACCTACATGCTCAACGCGAACTTCTACCGCCCCGCGCTGGCGGCGCGTGACATCGCCAGCACCGACCTGTTCACCGACGGCCGGCTGGAGCTGGGACTCGGAGCCGGTCACGCCCGGGCCGAGTTCGAAGCGGCTGGTATTGCCTACGCCAGCGGGGCCGAGCGAGTCGAAGCCCTGGAACAGATGGTCTCGGAGCTACGCCGGTTGTTCGGCACGCACGGGCAGGTGAATCCGGTGCAACACCCCGGCCCGCCATTGATGATCGGAGGGCGAGGCAACCGATTGCTGAGCCTCGCTGCCCGGGAAGCCGACATCATCAGCTTCAACGGTGCCAGCACCTCCAGGCATCAGCTCAGCGGTCTGCCGACCTTTGCCAGTGCTGACGCCGTTGCGGAACGGGTCCAGTTCGCTCGTATCGCCCTCGGGGATCGCCGTGACGTGGTGGAGTTCAACAACGTCGTTCCTGCGATCGTTGTCACGGACAACTATCGGGCAGGGCTGGAGAAGCTGGCGCACTTCGCGCCTGAGCTGAGTCCGGAGGATTTGGCTGCGGTGCCCGGCCTCCTCGTCGGCACCGCAGTTCAGATTGCGGACAAGCTGAGACAGAATTAGGAGCGCTTCGGTTTCGGGTACGTCACCGTCCTCGAGGAGGGGATGGAGGCCATGGCTCCGGTCATCGATGTGCTTCGCTAGCGGCAGTCCCCGTCGTACTGCACCAGGACGCTGTTGATCTCGGTCATCGTCTGGTTCGGCGGCAATCAGGTGTGATCGGCGAGCGAGATCGCGAGCACGGCGCGCAGCCCACGCTGCAGGGTCTGGGCCGACACGTTCGCCAGCATGAGCCGTTGCAAGAAGAATCCGGGTAGCAGAGCTGTCATCGTGGCCGCTACGGCCTCCGCAGAGACGCTGGGCGGCAGTCGCCGCTCGTGGCGGTACCCGCGGATCAGCCGGGTGAAAGCGTCGGCGATCGACGAAAGCTGGGCCTGCACCCGGATTGCGAGCTCGGGTGAGCGCGCGGCTTCGCCCCAGACCTGCAGAGCCAGGCGGGCGATGTCCGTCTTGTCGTCGTGGTCCTGCAGTACGGCGAAGACCTCGCCGATCACCTGGTCCAGCGGAGGCAGCGGCGTTCGGCGCATCATCGAGTCGATGGTGTCCGCGACGACCGAGAGGTTCTCCTGGGCGATGGTGATGACCAGATCCTCCTTCTTCGGGAAATAGCGGTAGACCGTGCCCGCCGACACCCCGGCTTCGCGGATCACCTCGCGCATGGAGGTGGCGTGGAAACCCTTCCGGATGAAGCAGACGCGTGCTGCGGCGAGAACTTCGCGTCGTCGCTGTTCGAGATACTCCTCGGACACTCGTGGCATTTCCCGAAAATATCCGCCGGACGTTCATTTTGGTTAGCGTCGCAGCCAAGACCAGTCATCCGACGGATACGAGCTGCCGTACGCACTGGTCACCCGACGGATGCGTGAGAGCGCCTTCCTGCTTAGCGTTTCCGTGGTGAACAGGTGCCCGGGAAAGGTGAACGACGATGATTGACCGGAGCTACTATCCGATCGATCCGTGGCGGCTCCGCGAGACGGGATTGCCCTTGGGTGCGCTCGCCCAGTCGGAGTCGCTGTTCGCTTTGTCCAACGGTCATATCGGGCTGCGCGGCAATCTGGACGAGGGTGAGCCGTACGGAATTCCGGGTACCTACTTGAATTCCTTCTACGAACGCAGGCCATTGCCGTATGCCGAGGGGGGATACGGCTATCCGGAGTCGGGCCAGACTCTCGTCGATGTTACCAACGGCAAGCTGATCCGGTTGCTGGTCGACGACTGGCCGTTCGACATCCGCTATGGCGAGCTGCACGGACACGAACGCTCGTTGGACTTCCGCTCCGGCATCCTTCAGCGCGACGTCGACTGGACCTCTCCGGGTGGCAAGCGGATCCGGGTCCGGTCCCGCCGACTGGTTTCACTGACTCAGCGAGCCGTGGCCGCCGTCGAGTACGTGGTCGAGCCCGTGGACGGTCCCGCACGCTTCGTCGTACAGTCCGAGCTGGTCGCGAATGAGGCCCAGCCTCGGCTGTCGGCTGACCCGCGGGTCGCCGCCGTACTCGATCGGCCGTTGGAGGCGGTGTCGTGCGACAGCGACGACAACGGCGTGGTACTGGTCCATCGAACCAGGTCGAGCGGGCTGCTGATGGCTGCCGGAATGACCCACCAGTTCGACATACCTGGCCGGGCGGACATCGATGTCGACGTCCGGGAGGACTGGGCCCGGACCACGGTGATCAGTGAGCTCCAGCCGGGGCAGTCGCTGCGCCTGGTGAAACTGCTGGCGTACGGCTGGTCCAGCCTTCGGTCCGAGACCGCCATCGCGGATCAGGTCGGCGGTGCTCTCGCCGGTGCGCAGTTCTCCGGATGGGAAGGGCTGGTCGATCAGCAGCGGGACTATCTTGACGACTTCTGGGACACGGCCGACGTTGAGGTCCATGGGCACGCCGAACTGCAGCAGGCTGTCCGGTTCGCACTCTTTCACGTCCTGCAATCGGGGGCTCGGGCGGAAGGTCGGGCGATCCCGTCCAAGGGGCTGACCGGAAACGGCTACGACGGTCACACCTTCTGGGACACCGAGGGATTCGTGCTGCCGGTGCTGACCTTGACGATGCCCGACGCCGCGGCCGACGCACTGCGGTGGCGGCACTCGACGCTGGAGCTGGCCAAGGAACGGGCCCAGGTCCTCGGACTGCGCGGCGCGGCTTTTCCGTGGCGGACGATTCGTGGTCAGGAGTGCTCGGGGTACTGGCCGGCCGGTACTGCGGCATTCCATGTCAACGCCGACATCGCGGAGGCCGTGAACCGCTACTACGTCGCAACCGGGGACGATCGGTTCCTCGAGGACGTCGGACTCGAGTTGCTGGTCGAGACGGCTCGCCTCTGGAAGTCGTTGGGCCACCATGACCGGACCGGCCGGTGGCACCTGCCCGGTATGACCGGACCTGACGAGTACAGCGCAGTTGCCGATGACAACGTCTTTACCAATCTGATGGCGGCCAGGAACCTGCGGGTCGCGGCCGAGATGGCCGCACGTCATCCCGCCAAGGCACGCGCTCTCGGCGTCGATCCGGAGGAAGAGGCGGCCTGGCGTGACGCAGCCGCCGCGGTCTACATTCCGTACGACGACGAGCTCGGCGTGCACCCGCAAGCAGCGGGTTTCACCGCGTATGCCGAATGGGACTTCGAAGGGTCCCGGGACAAGTACCCGCTCTTGCTGCATGCGCCGTACTTCGATCTGTACCGCAAACAGGTCGTGAAGCAAGCCGATCTGCTTCTCGCGATGTACTGGTGCACGGACGAGTTCAGTGCGGAGCAGAAGGCCCGGAACTTCGACTACTACGAACGACTGACGGTGCGCGATTCGTCTTTGTCTGCGAGCGTGCAGGCTGTGGTGGCGGCCGAGGTGAGACAGTTGGACCTGGCCTATGACTACGCCTACGAAGCAGCTCTGATCGATCTGCTCGACCTGCATGACAACACTGCCAGTGGGCTGCACATGGCGTCCTTGGGCGGTGCTTGGACGGCGTTGGTGGCCGGCTTCGGTGGTCTGCGCGAGCGCGGAGGGATGCTGTGTTTCGATCCCGCTCTGCCGGATGGCTTGGCGGGACTGACCTTCTCCGTTCGCTGGCGCGGAGTGCGGTTGCGGGTCGAAGTACGTCAGTCGGACGTCACCTATGCCGTTCACGACGGTCAGGACGCAAGCCTGACCTTGATGCACGCCGGAGAGCAGGTAGAGGTAACGGCCGGCGAACCGGTCACGCGCCCACTGAAGGACCGCAAACCGTGGCTGCCCCGACCGACCCAGCCGCCCGGCCGAGAGCCGGCCTCCGCCCGCGCGACCGCTTCGCCGTACGACAGCACCCTCTAGTCGCACGGCGCGCCGCAGGCCAACGTGTCGTGGGCATCGTCGGGCAATGCTTCGAGTCGGATGCGGTGTACGGAGGTGAGGCGATCGCGAAACAGGTTCGTCGTGATACGGCACAGCCATCCATCGAAGTTGCCGGGTTTGTACGTATGCAGATAGCGGAAGGCCCGGAGGAACACGTCTTGCGCTCGGTAGATGTCCTCCCATGCGCTGACTTGTTCGATCGCCATCAGCTGTGTGGGTGGTCTTTGCGCGCGATCAGGCGGTGGATCGTCTTACCCGAACTGCTGCTGACTACCTCTTCCTCCAGCAGCAACTCCGCCGGGTTCAGGGCGGCACTGACGACATCCGGCTCGACCACGGCGTACAGGCGGCCGGCATCGTCGCGCTGATCCGAACCTTCAGTCACTCGCCAGGTGAGGTACAGCGTTCCACCGGGCTGCAGGATCTCCACCAGACGTCGCACCGAGTTCGCGACGGCCGACGGCTCGAGATGCATGATCACGGTTTCGCAGAGCACGTTGGTGAAGGTGCCGTCGGCAACATCTTTCAGTTCAGGTAGCGCTGCCGACCTGAAGACGACGTCCGGATGCCTGCGTTTCGCCTCAGCGAGCAATCCCTTCGACGGCTCGAAACCAACAGTGGGGAAGCCGTTCGCGGTCAGCCAGGCGGCGTCCCGCCCACTCCCGCAGCCGACGTCGGCGGTCGGACCAGGCGTGAAGTAGCGCCGTACCAGAGCCTGCAAATCGGTACCAGCAGGCTGACTGTCCCAGTCGTCAGCAAAGGCCGCAGCGGCAGTGTCATAGGCCTGCAGGGTCTCGGCATCCATTGCTTCTCCTCCGAAATTTCCTCTTAACTGCGAGGGGTGGCCACGCTCAGGCTCTGGCTCGTTCGGCCAGGGATCTGAGGTTGTCGACCACCAGGCTCGGGTCATCCGCGTTGAAGACTGCGGAGCCGGCGACGAACACGTCCGCTCCTGCCTCGGCGCACCGCTCGATGGTGTACGCCGAGACGCCGCCGTCGATCTCGATCCACACGTCGAGGCCGTGCTTGTCCAGTAGTTCGCGGGTACGGCGGATCTTGGGCACGCACGCGTCGAGCAACTGCTGGCCGCCGAAGCCAGGCTCGATGGTCATGATCAGGATCATGTCGAACTCCGAGAGCATGTCCTCGTACGGCTCGATCGGTGTGGCCGGCCTGAGCGCCATCGCGGCACGGGCACCCTTGGCGCGGATCTCGCGCGCTGTAAGGATCGGCGCGCGGCAGGCCTCGATATGGAAGGTGATGCTGCTCGCGCCGGCGTCGGCGTACCCGGGGGCCCAGCGATCGGGATGTTCGATCATCAGGTGGCAGTCGAGCGGTTTGTCGGTCGCCTTCGCGAGGGCCTCGACCACCGGCATGCCGAGGGTGAGATTCGGTACGAAGTGGTTGTCCATCACGTCGACGTGCAGCCAATCGGCGTTCGGCACCGCCGCGGCCTCGTCAGCGAGCCGCGCGAAGTCGGCGGCCAGAATGCTTGGCGCGATCTGTAGTGCCATCGAACGGCCCTCTCGGTTTCTCCTCGCCCGCTGCGTGGCAGTCCATGATCGAGCAGGGGGCTAGCCTGCCATCGATGATCGGCAACCAGCCGACGTGCCGCATCTGTCGACTGACTGGGCATGATTCGTTCAATCGCGACCCGGTGTGCGGTGACGGATCACGAGCCATGGGCTGGACCTATGTCTGGCGTCCTCGCGGCCGTTTGAGGACGTGCGGGCGACCGGCGGTGGCCGGTCGCCCGCTGGCGTTATCTAAGCCCGAAGGCCCGGATGATCGTCTGGGTGATGCCGCCGCCGTTGCGTTGCTTGGCGGTGACCCGAACCGATACCTGCCCGGCCCGCGGCGGCGCCTGCAGCCGGGTCTCCCAGCTGCCCTTGCTCTCCTTCAGCTGGAGTCGTTGCCAGGTCGCCCCATCGTCGTACGACACCTCCAGTCCGACCGAGGCCACCGCGTCCTGCCGGCCACTGCTGCCCAGCACCACCGGCTTGACGGCGAAGACCGAGTTCCGCTTGGCCCGCCCGGCCGCGTCGACGTCCACGCCGTAGTCGAGCTGGGCCAGCGGCAGGGGCTGGTTCTCTGCCTCCGCGGACGTGAAGGTCCATTCGGTGTGTGTGCTTGTCGAGTACGGCGTCAGCTCGGCGTTCCCGGCGGTGTCGGCCACCAACCGGTACGGCCGCTTCTCCGGAGCCAGGTCGCCCACGCCGAAGTCCGGCCGCGGGCCGTTCCCGACCAGTTTCTCGTCGCCCTGGTACAGCGCGAAGCTGCGCGTCATCATCGAATCGCCGCTGTGCGCGGACCCGCCGTCACCGAACCCGGCGATCATGCCGCCCATCGCGTTGCCGACCCGGTGCGGGAGCTCGAACTCGAGCATCCGCGGCCGCACGATCGGACCGAACCACCGCTGGCTCTGCACGCTGCCCGGCTGGTAGCTGGTGATGTCCGTGAACGTCGCCCAGCCGTTGATCGCGGCGTACTGCTGCCATTTCGCGCCCGCCGACACCCAGTCCGTCCGGTGCCCGACCGCGGGCTTCGCCGGGAACCGCGGTACCCGGATCGACCCGAAGACGGCGTACGGGAAGGCAGCCGGAAAGTACTCGTACGCCGGACTGTCCTCGCGGCTCTCCAGGACCTGCTGCCCGTTCGGGGGAGCGAAGTCGTTCTCGATCCTGGCGAGGCTGCCGGGGTCCGTGGCCGCGGACGGGTCGTCCGGGACCTTTCCCTGGTGGTAGTCGACCAGGTCGTACAGGTACGACGGCACCGGGTTGGCCGCGACGGTCAGCTCGGTCCGTCGGGTGGTGAGCTTCTTGATCATGGCCTCGCCGTCGTCGAGTGTGAGCGACGCCGTCGGGATCGAGCCGAGGGTCTGACCGTCGGCTCCGCCGTACCAGTCGTTGTAGCGGCCGATGCCGTCGTTGACCACGAGCAGCATGGCCGCGCCGGCAGCGTGCGCTGCTGCGGCCCGATCCGCGGGCGGTACGTCGATGCTGTTGCGGACGACGACAGCCTTGCCGCGCGCGTCCAGACCGGCGTACTCCGCGGGCGTGCCGGTGCCGGCGAAGACGGCCGTGAGGTGCGTCGTGCCGGCGCGGAACGCCGGGGAGCCGGGCTGAACGAGCAAGGAGTCGTCGAGGCTGCGGCCGTCGTAGCTGATTGTCAGCGGCGTCTGCTCGGCCCGGAACCGCGTGGTCAGCACGAAGCTGCCGGTGCGCACCTTGTTCTTCGTCGGCAGCGCCCAGAAGCTGTCGTAGTCCGGCGGCGGCATGAAGATCTCGTGCAGCGCCGCCCTGTCGTCGGGGGTCGGTTGGGCCGAGGTGAAGGACCGGAACAGGTCGAACCTGCTCGTGGTGACCGTCGTCGGCTTGGGCGTGTCGACCTTGATCGGACGGCTCTGCGACGCGTCCAGGACGACGTCCCGGTCCGCGGTGAGGTCGACCTCGGGCGCGGTCAGGAAGGCCAGGCCGAGCGAGTGCGGGCCGTTGCTGCCGGGCACGTCCAGGGTCGAGACGATCGTGTACGAGCCGGGCGCCCAGCGGCTGGTGAGCTTGCCGTCCGTTGCCCACAGCATGGTGGATTTCCCGTCCGCGCTGGTGACCTCGACCTCGCCGCTGACCGGCTTGCCGGTCTGGTCCTTCAGGTGGACGGTGAGGTTGTACTTCTTGGGCTCGACGGCCAGCCCGACGGCCGTGTGCACGGTGCCGGTCGAAGAACTCGCGATGACCTGGGCGGCGTACTGGCCGGGAGCCAGTCCGTTCGGGTCCGCCGTGAAGCCGACCGCGGCTGTGCCGTTGGCGGGCACTGTCACCTGGGTCGCGGCGAGACGGAAGATCCCGGCGTGGTCGGTGGACAGCTGCAGCGTGAGCGGCTTGTCCGTGGTGTTGCGGTAGCTGATCTGCCGCTCGACCGGTGTCCGGGTCGGCTTCGGCGACCACGGGACGAGCCCGGCGTCAACCGATCCGCTGGCGATCACCTGGCCGTGCAGTGAGGCCGCCGCGACGTCGACGCGTCCGGTCCCCGCCTGGTACGGCGTGTACGCGGGCGTCAGCTTGCTGGTGCTCATCAGCGCGTCCTTGAGCTGCTGCCCGGTCCAGTCCGGGTGCTGCGCGGCGAGCAGGACGGCCGCGCCGGCGACGTGCGGAGCCGCCATCGACGTACCGCTGTCGGTCCGGTAGTAGCCCTCGCCGCCGTCGTTCGTGTACTGCGACCGCGCGGCCAGGACGTCGACGCCGGGTGCCGTCAGATCGGGCTTGAGGCCGTCGTCCATCAGCCGCGGCCCGACGCTGGAGAAGTCGGCCAGCTGGTCCGAACCGTCCACCGCGCCAACGGTCAGGGCGGCGTCCGCGGTACCCGGTGAGCTGACGCTGTACGGGCTGCTCCCCGAGTTGCCCGCGGCGATCACGAACAGCGCACCGGTCTCGGCGCTCAGCTCGTTCACGGCCTGACTCAGCGGATCGTCCTGGGTGTGCCAGGCCGCCGTACCCAGGCTCATGTTGATCACCTTGGCGTGCTCGGTCCGCGTCGCCCACTCCATCCCGGCGATGATGCCGGAGATCGGGCCGGAGCCGCTGTCGCCGAGCACCTTGCCCACGATGAGATCGGCGTCCGGTGCGACGCCGCGTTCCTTGCCGTCCGAGGCCGCGCCGGTACCGGCGACGGTCGACGCGGTGTGCGTGCCATGACCGTTGCGGTCAACGACGTCCTCGCCGGCCACGAAGCTCTTGGTCGCCACGATCCGCGGTGCGAGGTCCGGATGCCCCAGGTCGACGCCGGAGTCCAGGACCGCGACCCGCACGCCCTTGCCGGTCTCGCCCGCTGCCCACGCCTCGGGCGCGCCGATCTGTGCGGTGGTGTCCGCGAGCATCGTCCGTGCCTTGCTGTCGAGCCAGACCTTGCCGATCCCCGCCGCGAACGAGGGCGCCGCGGGACTGCTCGCCTTCGCCCGCAGACCGCTCTGCCCGGTCAGCGCCGACCAGAGCGCGGGCGCTTCCGCCTTCTCGGCCTTGACGGCCGCGCCGTCGACCGACGGCAGGTCGAGCGTGGTGGTCGTGCCCGGCAGCGCCGAGCGGCGCGCGGACTTGGCGGCGACGCCGGGCGAGCTGGTGACGACCAGCGGGAGATCCTTGCTCCGGGCGTTGTCGTACCCCTGGGCCACTAGCTCGCTGACGTTGAACAGTTGCTTGTCGAGCTGCCCGGTCGCCAGGTACGGCATCGCGACGCCGGGGTAGACGAACGTGTCGCCGTTCTCGACGCTGACCCGTACCGGTCCGGTCGACCGCGGAGCGCGCTCGACGGCCTGCACCGACACGGCTCGGCCGGGACCAGGCGCGACCGTGACCTTGTCGCCGGTGATGAGCGTGAGCTCGAGAGGTGTCCCCCCAGCCGCGGCCGTGCCGCCGGCGGTGGGGAGTGGTGGGGGAGGTTCGGCGCCGGCCGTCGTCGGAGTGGCAAGACCGACGACCAGGAGAAACGCGGCGCCAGGCATGAGCAGCCGACGGGCGGAAGAACGCATGGTGTCCTCTCAGTGGTCTGGAGTGACCGAATCTGATCAGCGCCGGGGGACCGATGTAAACGAGTTGCCCTTTTTCGCCACCAACCCCCCGATTTGGCAAGAATGGGCACCCAGCCAGGCCTGCTGTAGCCGGGGAAATCGGCCGGGCGCGACGAAGTTGCGCAGAGCATCGAACGCGGGCCGGGATGAAATCTGTGCCCGAGGCCGGACCCTCGGTACGCCGTACCCCGTCTCCGAGAAGCGCATCCGGAAGGTATTGGCCGAGAGCTAACTCTTCAGGATCGCGGACGCGACCCGCTCGGTGAGCCAGCGGGTCGCGCGTTCGACACCCCAGCCGAACTCGTCCGCGGCCAGCGCGAACTGCGCGTACCGGAAGTGGAAGAAGATGACCTGCACGGCCTCTTCCACCGTGATCCCGTCGGCCAGGCCGGCGTCCCGCATATCTGTGACGATCTCGCGGAGCGCGTGCTGCTGACGCTCGTCGGCGACCTTCAGAAATGCCTCCGCCGCGGGCGCGCCCGCCGCGGCCCGGGTCACGATCTGGATGATGTCGCCCGACTCCGCATAGATCGCGACGTACCCCTTGGCCAGCGCATCCAGTTTGGCGCGCGCCGGCTCGGCGGCGGCGCACTCAGCGATGATGCTCTGCACCAGGCTGCTGGTGGTCCACATGTCCATCAGCGCCTGGAGCAGGCCCTCCTTGCCGCCGCACTGCGCGTACACCGTTGCCGGTGACACCCCGGCATCCCGGGCGATGCTCTCGACGGTGGTCTGCGCGTACCCGTACCGACCGAACAATTTCCGCGCCGAGCGCACCACCTAGCCCGTCTTGAAGAGAGTTTTCAAGCCGGTGAGGCTGGCAAGACTTCCGAGGAAGCCCGATGAAGCTGAGTCCTTGATCTTCGGCCCGGCTCTGCGCAGGCCGGCCAGGATCAAGGGCAGGAAGATGAGTAGAACGCCGACCACGGCGGTCCCGACGACCCAGCCCGTGTCATCAGGTGGGGCTGTTGCCCCGGTCCGGGCTGCGGCTCGGCTCGCCGTCACCTCGGCGAGTTGTGCCTCGAACAGCTTCTGCCGCAGTGCGGCATCTGCGGCGTTGCCTGTCGGGATCGTCGGCCAGGCGGCCAGACACGCTCCAGTCGTCGGATCTTTCTGCTGGTCGGCCGCGCAGACCACGTCGGCGACGGCGTGATGACTGGGTGGGGTGAGGAACGGAGCGGGCAGTGACACGACTCCGATGCCCAGGGCAACCACTGCACAACGGAGCAGCGGCGCGCGATTGAGCACGCTGGTGTTGGTCCACTGCACGAAGGTTCGGGTGCGGTTCAACTGGGCCTGCAGTGTGCCCGATGCGTCGGCAGGGTCCTTCACCCGGTCTCCCTTGGTCAGGAAGGCGAGATACGCCGTTGCAAGCAGCACCGCGAATCCCAGGAACAAGCTGGGAAGGATGCCGCGAGCAGGCAATGGGTTGTTCGTCACGGAGAAGGCGAGCGTCAGCGCTCCGGTGTAGAGCGCGAAGATCGCCGTAGCAGCCTTCTGCACGAACTCGGAACTCGCCCGGGCGCGATCGATGCCGCCCTTGGCAACTGTCATCACCGCATCGTTGAAGGCAGCGGACGACGCGCGATCCGCATCCAGATCGGCCTTTGCCTCAGCTCTGTCGGCGGCTTCCGCGGCGGCCACTTCACTCAATGCAGCTTCGAGCCTCGATTGGTCGGCGGCTCGCGCCGACTCGTCCCGCTGCGTCGCGAGCGTGATCCGGGCGGCGAAGACAGCAGCTTTCTCGTCCTTGTTCCGAGGCATCGGCAACGACGAGTTGAGCCCGTAGCGTGCTCGCATCAGTCGGCCGGGCCGAGCCTTATCCATCCGAATCGTTCGGCTCGGCGACGTCGGCCTCGAGTTCGCCGCTGTCGACGAGTCTGCCTGTCACGGTGTGCAATGGAACGCTGTCAATATGTACGAGGACCCCGCCCGTGCCCAGCTCGAAGTCCGACTCCTGATAGCGCTGCCGTTCCCAGCGGCAATAGACACCCGCCATAGTCCCCCCAACGTTGTTCCCGTGGACCAGGATGCACGCTCTGTGACGGGCCGTCCAGAGTGCCGCCCTCCAAGCCGCCGTACCCGCCGGGCATCCCAGCCATCCTGCCCGGGGAGCGCATTACGCCGGGCGTCGTCGACTACCTCCGATCGGGCGTCGAGGCAACGATGGTTGGGTACTTGTGGGTCGAGTTTCCATATGAGTGGGAGGTAGCCATGCCTAGCAAGTCTGCGAATGTGAAGAATGAAAAGCAGTATGAGGCTTTGAAGGACAAAGGTATGTCCAAGGAGCGTGCGGCCAAGATCGCGAACTCGCCGAAGTCCAGTGAGCGTGGTGGTAAGCAGAGCGGGAAGGGCGGCAAGAGCAGCCAGGGCGGAACGACTGCGCAGAAGAAGAAGGCCGGTCGCAAGGGTGGCAAAGCCGCCGCATCGAAGAGCTGACGCCCGCGTGCTTTTGTATGCCAGCAGCGAGACTGGCGCCCGCTGAATTCAACGTGACCAACCCCGCAGTGCTGAAGGTCAGCTTTCGCCGACGCCGAGGGCGGTGAGTAGGACCAGCACGATGGTCGCCACGGCGAACAGCCCATGGGTGTACACGATTGGCCTGGGCAAGCCGGACTCGGCTGTGCCGGATTTCGGCCCGCGGCGCCAGCGCAAGAACAGCAGATCGCCCAGGACGGCGATGGCGATCAGGACGACGAACGCCACCCAGGTCAGCGCCTCTGTGTCGGTGACGACATAGACGATCCACAGGATCAAACCTATGGCCGCGAGCGCGAAGTGGCCGAAGATCAGCCCGGGCGGGAATCGGATCGAGGGCTCGCCACCGTCCCGGGCAGCTTGCACACCGCCCTTGGAGATCCACAGGTACAGCATGGTGAGACCGAATCCTGCCGTGACCACCCAGGTCACCAGAGCCGCTATGGCCATCAGGTCTGCTCCTTTTCGGTTGCCCGTGGGTCCTGATATCCCTCGAGCTGAGTTGTCTCGTCGGCGACCCGGACGCCGAACCGGTAGGCGAGCTTGCCGCCCAGGTAGCCCGATACCGACAGGGCGGTCAGGCTGACCAGCGACAGCACGATCAGTCCCCAACCGACCCGCGGCGCTGCACCGTTCCGGAGCAGGTAGCTGATGGTGTACGACGTCGTGACGCCAAGGTTCAGCGACATGTGCACCGTGGCGGTGCGGAAGGCCCGCGTCCGGGGCGGGATCGCGAAGAAGTCCAGGAAACCGAGCATCGCCGCCACGAGAGCACCGAGTACGCCGAGCGCGATCAGCCAGCGGGATCCGCGCGCCAGGAACGCACCGTCGGCGACGATCCGCGACGCCACGTCGAACACCAAGCTGGCACCCCAGCACCCGATCGGGACCGCGACCACCGCCGGGTGAAGCGGATGACCGTACGGCCCAGCGAGCCCAGTCACCGGCCGCTTGGCCTGTCGCATCGGTTCCACGCCACCTCCCGAAAGAACTCGCTCCGCACCTTCGATACGCCGGCGAACAGAGGTTGGTTCAATCACCGCGCTCATCCTGAGGGATTGACGCGCGTGGCCGCATGATTCTGCCGTCACCAGACGAAGCCTTCGTGCGACGTCGAATCAGACATTTAGCGATCACACTGGCCAGATCCTTCGTTCAGTCAATCACTGCGGCGGCTCTAATACTGTGCTGCCCGCCCGATCATCGCAGGAGGACCGTTCATTTCCGTACGCCGCTCGTAATCGGCTTGTCCACAGGGAACAAATGGTTCGCAGCGAAGGGGCTCTTGCGGCTGAACCGCTACGGGGTGAGCACGTTGAGGTGCGTCACAAGATGGACGGCTGGCAGCACTAGACGATCGTGACGATCTTGGACAATCCGCGGTATACGGCTACGCGGTCTACGGTCGCTGGCAGAAGGTCGAGGAGTGCTCAGCTCGAGCAGGGGAAGCGGAAGTCGGGTGGCAAGGCGGCGTGGTCGTTGGTCGATCGCTTGCGAGTGTCGAAGAAGCGTGTGTATGCATTCCGCGGCCGGATCAGGTGTGCGGTCTGTGTCCGAAAGACGGAGGGTGCCGCGCGTCGGGGCGACACGATCTACTACCGCTGCAATGCGCGAGTTCGTGCGCGAGGTCGACCGGTTCCTCGAGGCGGAGCTCAACTGATCGCGTTGGCCGGCCGAGCGCCATACCAGTGATGTAGGGCAGGTGGCTCCGCGGTGTGGTCGGGTCTTCCTTCGGGTGGTTCGCGTATGTAGCATCCGGGCTGTTGCCGGTGGGTCTCACCGGCGGGGGGAGCCTGCAAATGCGTGTGAAGTCGCGTCGCGTTCTGGTTGGTGCTGTTGTCGGTTCGCTCGTGGTTTCAGGGCTGGTGGTTCATCCGGCCGCCCAGGCCGCGGGATTCAGCGCGGGCAATATCGTTGTGGCTCGTGTCGGGGATGGTGGCGTCGCGCTGTCCGGCGCGGCTACTCCGGTGTTCCTCGACGAGTACACCTCGGCGGGCACCTTGGTACAGACGATCCCGTTGCCGACGTCGGCCGTCGGTGCCGATCGGCGGCTCACCATGAGCGGGACGGCGACGTCGGAGGGTGCGCTTTCGCTGTCGGCCGATGGGCGGTACCTCGCGCTGGCGGGCTACGACGCTGACCCGGGGACAGCGAGCGTGGCGTCGTCGTCGACGAGCACGGTCAGCCGGGTCGTTGCCAGGGTCGACGGCAGCGGCGCGGTGGACACGTCGACCGCGATCACGGACGCCTTCAGCGGCACCAACGTGCGCGCTGCGGTGAGTGATGACGGCAGCCGGTTCTGGGCGGTCGGGGGGAACGGAGGGGTGCGACTGGCCTCGCTGGGCGGTTCGGGCGCCACGACGCAGATCAACAGCGCCGCACCGACGAACCTGCGAGTGGCCGGAATCGTCGACGGGCAGCTGTTTGTCTCCACCGGTAGCGGAACCACTGGGATCTACAAGGTCGGGACCGGGCTTCCGGGCACGGGCGGGCAGACGCCGACCCTGACTACGGCGGCGCCGAGCCCGTACGGTTTTGTCGCGCTGGACCGCGACCCGACCGTGCCCGGAGCGGACACGTTGTACGTGGCCGACGACTCGGCCAGCCCGAACGGCGGCATCCTCAAATTCTCCTTCGACGGCACCAACTGGACCGCACGTGGCGCGTTCCGGCCGGCTGGCGGCGGGGCGCGCGGCATCACCGGCTCGGTCACGCCAAGCGGCGCAACCCTGTTCGCCAGCACCACCACGAACGCACTGGTCAAGGTGGACGACGCCGCGGCGTACGACGCTGCGATGACCGCCACCGCGACGACACTGGCTGCGGGGGCTGCGAACACCGCGCTGCGCGGGGTGGCGTTCGCGCCGGCGGGTGCTACGACGGCGCCGGTGATCACCACGCAGCCGCAGGACACGACAATTGCCGCCGGCGGCACTGCGAACCTGACCGCGGCCGCGTCCGGCACCGAGCCCCTTTCGTACCAATGGTTCCAGGGCACCGCGCCGGACACCTCCAACCCGGTCGGGACCGGCACCTCGTTCACCACGCCACCGCTGACGGCGACGACGTCGTACTGGGTGCGGGTCAGCGGTCCGGGTGGGCAGACGAACAGCAGAACCGCGACCGTCAGCGTGAGCGAGTCCTGCTCGGGCAGTCCGGTGAGTATCGGTTCGGTGGAGGGCACTACGGATGTCAGCCCGGTCGCCGGGCAGACCGTGACCGTCCGCGGCACAGTCGTGGCCGACTACGAAGGTGCTCAGCCCGCGCTGCGCGGCTTCTACCTGCAGGACGCCGGTGACGGCGATCCACTGACCTCGGACGGGATCTTCGTCTTCGACAACGGCGCCGACCTGGTGTCCAACGGGGACACCGTGCAGGTGTCCGGTCCGGTTTCGGAGTTCCAAGGCCAGACGCAGGTCACGGCCGCGGCGGCCAACGTCGCCGTCTGCGGGACCAGCACCATTACGCCGACCGACGTGACACTGCCCAGGGCGAGTGCCGCGGATCTCGAGCCGTACGAAGGCATGCTGGTGCGCTTCCACCAGACGCTCACCGTCACCGAGCACTTCCAGCTCGGCCGGTTCGGGCAGGTCGTCGTATCATCCGGCGGGCGGCTGCGTCAGCCGACAGCTGACATCCGCGCCACCGACCAGGCGGCCGTGCAAGCGTTGCAGAACGCCAACAACCTCAACCGGTTGATCATCGACGACGCCACCCAGGCGCAGAACCCTGATCCCATCGTGTTCGGACGAGGCGGACAGCCGCTCTCGGCGAGCAACACGTTGCGCGGCGGGGACACGGTCACCGACCCGGTCGGAGTACTCACCTACACCTGGGCCGGCAACGCGGCCAGTGGGAACGCCTACCGGTTGCGCCCGATCGGGTCCCTGTCCGGTACGGCGGTGTTCGACGCCGTGAACGAGCGGCCGACCGTGCGACCGGACGTCGGCTCTGCCGGTGTCCGGGTGGCGAGCGCGAACCTGCTGAACTTCTTCAACACGTTCACCGGCTGCCATCTCGGCTCGCAGGGTCCGGTGACCGACTGCCGGGGCGCGACCGACAACACGGAGTACCAGCGCCAGTTGGCGAAGGAGGTCGCGTCGCTGCGCTTCCTCAACGCGGACGTCGTCGGCTACATGGAGATGGAGAACGACGGCTACGGCACGGACAGTGCGGTGCAGGCGCTCGTGGACGCGCTGAACGCCGCGGACGGCCCGGGCACGTGGGCCTTCGTCAACCCCGATGTGGCGACGGGCATCGCCGACGTGGCAGGCACTGACGCGATCAAGGCCGGGCTGCTGTACAAGACGGCGGCAGTGCAGCCGATCGCGGGCGCCACGTTCGTCGACCAGAGCCCGCTGTTCGAGCGGCGGCCGGTGGCGCAGACCTTCCGGACCGCGGCCGGTGCCAAGTTCACGGTCATCGCCAACCACTTCAAGTCGAAGGGTTCCTGCCCCACCTCGGGTCCGGACACCGACCAGGGTGACGGGCAGGGCTGTTGGAACGCGCACCGCACCGAGCAGGCCGGCGAGCTGGCGTCGTGGATCGGCAGCACGGTCGTTCCCGCTGCGGGCGATCCCGACGTGCTCATCGTCGGCGACCTCAACTCGTACGCCGGCGAGGACCCGATCGCCGCGCTCGAGGCGGCCGGGTACGTCAACGAGGTCAAGGCCTTCCACGGCCAGGACGCGTACTCCTACGTGTTCGACGGGCAGTGGGGCTACCTCGACTATGTGCTTGCGTCGGGATCGCTGGCGGCACAGGTCACCGGGGCGGGCGACGCGCACCACAACGCCGACGAGCCCTCGGTGCTGGACTACAACACGGACTTCAAGACAGCGAGCCAGCTCGCCTCGCTGTACGCCCCGGATCGCTTCCGCACCAGCGACCACGACCCGGTTCTGGTCGGGCTGAACGTCGATGTGCCGCCGACGATCAGCGGTACGCCGCCCGCGGGTGTGGTCGGTACGCCGTACACCTTCGCGTTCACGGCCACCGGTGCCGTCAGCCTGGCGGGCGGGTCGCTGCCGCCCGGCCTCAACCTGGCGCCGAACGGTCAGCTCAGCGGTACGCCGACGCAGGCCGGCACGTTCGCGTTCACCGTGCGAGCCACCAACGCGGCCGGCTCCGCAGACCTCGCCGCCACGATCACCGTGGCACCGGCTACGACCACGACGACGGTCACGTCATCGGCCAACCCGGCAACGATCGGCGCCCCGATCACGTTCACCGCAACGGTTTCCGGGTCACCGACCGGCGGCACCGTCTCGTTCGCCGTGGACGGCACAGCGCTCGGATCCCCGGTGCCGGTGACGAACGGTGTCGCGACCAGCAAGCCGATCAGCACGCTCGGCGTCGGCGTGCACGCGGTCACCGCGAGCTTCTCCGGCACACCGTCGTACCAGCCGAGCAGCGGCTCGCTGAGCCAGCTCGTGCAGTACGGCGTCCGCGTGCTGTCCCCGACGCCCGGAAGCACTGTGAAGGCCGGCACCCTGATCCCGATCAGGTTCCAGCTCATAGACGCTGCCGGTCGTCCGATCCCCGATCTGACCGCGGTCCTGCTGCTGGCCACCGGACGGATCACGGTATCGGCCACCGGCGCGCAATCCCTACCGACCACGATCCCCGCCTACAACCCGATCGACCACACATACTTCCTGCTGTGGAAGACCACCAAACGCAACCCGGGCAAGGCAACCGTCACCGTCACCATCACCTACCCGAAAGCCCCCACCCAGGTCGTCACGGTCCCGATCACTTTGACGTAACACCCGGCACCAGCTCAACTGGCCACTCTCCGGTACGCCGAAGGCGGGCGCGCCGCCCGCGTCGTCCTTGGGGAACCAGTTGACGTAGAAGATCTTCGGCAGCCGCGCCGCGCCGCGTCGTGCTCTTGCCGACGGTCAGCCAGCGGTCGAAGTACTGCCCGGCGTCGCGGAGATCGGTACGCCGTTCGGGTCGTCGCACCCGTCGGCGATGAGGCGCAGAGTTCGTAGGTGTGATCCGAGCCGCTCGGGTAGTCGACGTGCGTCATCGAGTGGCCCGCTGCGACGTGCGGAGGTCCGCCGTCGGCGTGGTCGGTGGAAGCACGAACGTCGTCTCGGACATGTTCGTCCAGCGCATCTCCCGATGACGACGCGCTGGATGCGGGGACATTGGGAACTGTCATGGCGCTGGCAGGTCTACTCGGCGTGGGCGAGCAGTGGGCGGCAGAACACGTCGGATGCCCGCGACAACTGTGATGTCTGAGCCTGTAGCACTCGCAGAAGCGGGGGCCGCTTGACGTGGGTGGTTATCGGGTCTGTGAAAATGTGCGTGCCCGGCGTGTCCACCTCTTCCAGGGATTCCGCAGCGCGTGGCACACCGTGCACCTCGACCAGGAGACAACGCATCGATGCGATCACCGCAAGTAGGGGTGACTACAGAGTCTGCCTGGCGCTACCTGATCGGGCATGTCGTGCTGCGATGGCTTTTCGCGGCCATGTTGCTCTCGGGCTTCGCCTTGTCGTTGAGCTGGCCGCTGATGGGCCTGTTCCTGACTCAGGAGCTGCATCTGTCGGTGCGGGCCGCCGGGCTGTACTACGTGACGAACCTGGCTGCCCCGGTCGCCGGATTCCTCGTCGGCGCGCTCTCGGATCGATTCGACAAGCGGATCCCGCTCGCCGTGGGAGGTTCGCTGCTTGCTGCCGCGGGCTGGACCGTGATTGCGGTCTGGGAGCAGCCGTGGGTGCCGTATGTGGTGAACGTCGTGGTCCTCAGTCTGGCCGGGACCGCTGGTGGGCTGCTGTTCACCGTGGCCCGTGGTTATCTGGAGCGGCATCCGACGCCGTCGCGGTACGGCGTTCTCGCGCTGTTGCGGATCAGCCAGGCGGTCGGCTGGATCACCGGGCCGGCGCTGGGTGCGTGGCTCGCCACGGTGGCCGGGCTGCGGGAGACGTTGCTGGCCACGGCCGCGTTGTCGGCCGTCGGGGTGGTTCCTGTGGTCTTGGCCGGTCGGCACCTGCCCTCGGAACGTACGAAGCCGCGTTCGGATCCGACTGCTGTGGCAGTTCGCGAATCCGAGCCGCCCGTGCCGCGAGGCCGGTTCGCGTTGCTGGCGATGTTCACGGCGGTGGGTGTGCTGGTGATGTCGGGTGAGTCGATCAAACTGTCGTTCCTCTCGATCTACATGGCCGAGACCCTGCGCGTGAGCGCGTTCGCCCGTGGTGCGGTCATCTCGTTGCAGCCGCTGCTGGAGGTCGTCTTCATGGCCACGCTGGCCCGGCTCGCCGGGCGGTTCGGCGCGCTGAGGGTGTTCACGCTCGGCATCGTGGCAGCGTTCGGGGCCTACCTGTCCTACGCCGTCGCGCAGAACCTCGTCGCGATCGCGATCGGCCAGGTGTTCATGTCGGTCGCCGTCGCAGCGACGGGTGCGTTGGGCGTCGCGATCGCCCAGGACCTCGTGCCCGAACGGCTCGCAACCGCGACGAACACGTTCAGCAGTTCGGTGATGGTCTCCGGAGCGCTCGGCGGTCTCTACACCGGCGTTGCGGGTGACAGCCTGGGTATCCCACATCTGTTCCTGCTGCCGGCCGCGGCCACTGCAGTGGCCGCGGTGCTCTACGCCGCGATGGTCTTCGCCCGGCGCGGACCTTGGGGCCATGGTCTGCGACATTGACTTGAAAGTCTCGGCCGCGACGTACTTGAGGCGTACGTGGACCAGTTGGGCAATGTAGCCAGAGCCCTAACTTCGCACGACCCGAGGAGCCGGGCGAGCTCTACTCGTCGCTTCGGCTGGCGCTGAGGTACAACCCACCGAGCAGATTCTCAAGGTGGAGGTCGATCCGTTGGCCGACCGTGTGGTTAGTTCTGGTGTCCGAGGAGGGACACGCACCTTAACCACACGCCTCGACCTCGCAGCCCAGGAACTGGACAGCGGTGGGTTGCCTCTTCCCTGATAGCAAGCGCGTCTCTGATGCGAGCGCCTCGGGCCGCGGGTGGGGTGTTAAGCTACGTGGCCCAATACAAGGTCGACGATCCGGCAGAGGCCCTTCTCGGGCTCCAGGGAACACTCGCGGGCGGGCACCTCATAAATGACGGCGTTCTTGCCATCGACTCCGCGGCCGGTGTCGATGAGTTCGTGGCGTGTGGTGTCCTACTCGGGTAGGTCCGAGACGAGAAGGGTCTCCAGGATATCGGGGATGAACACGAGCGTGGGTGAGACATCGTCGACAGGGAAGTCTTGCTCCGTGGCGCCGACCAGCCGGCAGAGGGCGACACAGATGCCGGCCAGTGCAAGTTCGTTCGTACACGCACCTAGGCTCTGCAGGACCGCGGCGTCCTCGTCACGTTCAACAAGAATGACGGTCTCTGCGAAGAGCGCCTCGGGCAAACACACACCTGGTCCCATCGCCGTCGGATGCGGTCGGCCTTGACGTAGTCGTCCAAGCGCTCGCCTATCGCGTCGATCGAGGCCGTTGTGAGCACCGTCGATGCGTACGCATCGCCGGGATGTCTGGCTGTCGTGACCCCTCGCACCTCGTCGAGGCGCTGCTCGGCCTGGCCGCGCGGCGGTGGATCTGGCTTCCGAGGAGGGCCGAGAGGTTCGCCGACGTCGTGGAGCCGGTGCGGGCGGTACCCGGCGACGGTGTCACGCTCGTGATCCGGGCCGACGGTCACTGCCGTTCGAGGCGGGTCAGTTCGTGTGGCTGAAGATCGCGGCGAAGCCGTTCGTGCGGGCTGGACTGGCGAGGTCGGGCGGGTCGGCGACGAGTTGCTCGGCTGGAACCTTCCGCGGCGTCCCCATCGGCTCGAGTACTTCGTGTGCGGCCCGGCGCCGATGGTCACATCCGTCAGCCGGGATTTTGTGGACCGGGACGCGGTGCTTGCTGAGAGCAACAGCTCTTGCGTGGCGCGACTGTATCGGTCGGGTACGACTCCGCCGGACGGACCTGGGTGCGCTACTTGCTCAGGTCGGCGAAGACCACCAGGTTGGCCTCGTACCTCGCCGACACGTTGTCGAGTCCGCCGCAGGTGATCAGCCGCAGCCCGGGGTGGTCGATATCGCCGTACACCGCGGCGCTGGGGAACGTGGCCTTCGGATACTGCTGCACCCGGCTCACCCGGAACAGCGCGGCGGAGCGGTCTTGCCGCGTCACTGTGATCGTGTCGCCCGGCTCGAGCCGCGCCAACCTGGCGAAGACGCCTGCCCGGCCGGCCCAGTGGACATGGCCCGCGATGATGGCCGGGCCCTTCTCGCCGGGTGTGGGGGCACCGGTGAACCAACCGGCCGGGAATCCGTTCGGTGGTACCTGCAGGGTGCCGTTGCGTTTGAGGCCGAGACGCACAAGTCCCGAGTCCACCCCGATCGCTGGGATGACCACGCGGATCGGATCGGACTTTCGCATCGGTGCGGACTGTCCGCGCCCCGGCCGTGGTGGCGTTGATGGTTCAGCGGGTGAGCTGGGGCGGCGGGTTGGGCTGGGCTTCCCTGCTGCAGGGGCGTGCCCCGGCGTGGGTGTGATCACGGTGGTAGTTGGCGCAGCGGTTCGCTCGCTCGCGACGCCGGCTGCGGTGGGGCCGGGCTGAGTCGGCCCCGTGCCTGACTCAATACTGCACCCGGTCACAGCCGAGGCGGTCGCGAGGAGCAGAACCGCTGCGCCGGTCCTCATGGGGTGCCGGCTCCGATCCAGCCGAACCAGGGCGCGGTCGGCGGCTCGACGAGCCAGATCGACGGGCCGGAGGCATCGCCTGTATTGACAGAACCTTGCGGGGTCTTGGTGACCTGCGGCGGCCTGGGCGAGACCGTGGGCACTGGCGGGGAGGTGGGAGGCGACGTCGGTGGTGGGGTCGTGGGAGATGTCGGCGGGGACGTGGGAGGCGATGTCGACGGAGTCGTCGGCGGAGTCGTCGGTGGTGAGGTGGGAGGCGAAGTCGGCGGTGAGGTCGGCGGTGAGGTCGGGGGAGAGGTGGGAGGCGATGTCGGCGGTGAGGTCGGCGGTGAGGTCGGGGGGGAGGTAGGAGGCGAAGTCGGCGGGGTGGTGGGAGGCGAGGTCGGGGGTGACGTTGGTGGGGTTGTGGAGGGTGTCGTCGGTGGAGTGGTGGGTGGGGTGGTGGGGGTGCAGGACGGTTTGGTGAGGGTGTTGGTGTCCAGCGTGACGGACCCGTTGCGGGCCAGCATCCGGCCGACGGCGGTGGCCGCGGTGTTCATGGTGATGGACGTCAACGCCAGGATGGTCCCGCGGAACTGCGTCGCCGTACCGAGGGTGGCTGAGCTGCCCACCTGCCAGAACACGTTGCAGGCTTGGGCTCCGTTGGTCAGTACGACGCTGCTGCTGGGCGCGGTGGTGAGGGTTGAACCTGCCTGGAACACGAAGACCGCTCCCGCGTCGCCCTCCGCGTCCAACGTCAGTGCGCCGGTCAGTCCGATCGAGGAGGCCGAGTTGTAGACGCCCTGGGTCAGCGTCTTGCCGCCGAGGTCGTCGGTGATCGGTGTCGGCGGCGATTCTCCGGCGGCGACGTTGTACGCCGTGACCAGATCGTCCTTCGCCCCCTGGGTCACGTTGTCGCCGGCGTGGTTGGTGCCGGTGATCGTCATCGTCCCGGTGCCGCTGATCGCCGGATTCGGAAAGGACCCGATATCCCCGGTCAGCACGGTCGGACCGGTGTTGGTGATGCCTGCCCCGGCCAGGATGACGAAACTCTCGGCAGTACCGAGTGGCACCACCACGGCCGCCGCCTGAGCAGTGCCGCCGGTGGCCAGCAGCCCGCCGGCGGAGACGACCAGCGCGGCGGCGACTGCCAGAACGCTCAGTCGCACCCGGCCGATCGAGGTCGTGTATGTGGACAACTTCATGATCGATTTCACCCTCAGTCCGTCGATGTGCCGCGCCGGGTCGATCGGCGCGGCTTTGTTACCAGGCAATGTGTGGTGAAGGAGGATCCGCGGTCGCAAGAACGACATCGAGCGATCCAGGCGGGTCCGGGCCTGGTGACAGGACATCAGGAGAGACCGCCACGAGCAGCAGGGCCATTGCGGCCCGCCATCTTGATGGCGTGTTCACACCCCGTTGGACCGGCGGCGGCGGTGCAGCTGCGCCTTCGCCGATCACAATTTGTTACTGAAGTTCGACGTTAGGTGAAGGGTTGCTCACTGTCAATGGATCGATGGATGCATTCGGCAACTGGAGGAAGTAGTTGTCGACGTGAACCAATCAGCTCCGCCAGCCTGCGCGGCGCTGACATCGTCGACGTGCTGCTGCATCTGATGATGTGGTCCGTACAGCTAGCTGACGGTGACTCCGGCGGCTTCGAAGTCATAGGTCTTGCCGCCGAACTTGAGTGCGTCGATCGCGCCGGAGAACGCATAGTCGCGGCCCTTGCTGACGGTCGCCGTGAGCACCTTGGCGTCGTCGCCGCCGTCGTTCAGGTAGTTGAGCATCTCGGTCCAGGTGCAGCGGGCGCCGTTGATCGAGCACGTCGTGCCGTTGAACGCGGTACCGGTCAGGCCCCAGTGCTTGTCCGCATCGGTGGTGGCGTTGAAGGCTGTCCACTGGTTGGCTGCGCCATTGGCCGGTAGGTACACCAGCGAGGCGTAGTTCGACACCACGGCAGCCACATTCGGGTCGATCTCGAAGGCGATGCTTGGCATGTTGTTGCCCAGGGCATTGTTCTCGCCGGTCGTGTAGACCGAGAAGCCGATCGTGCCGAGGTCCTTCACGTTCTGGCCGGCGAAGTCGATCTCGTTGCCGAACGCCACTTTGTCGTTCGCGGATGCGGTGTGTAGATCCAGGGCGCCGTCACCCAGTGGCGATTGGGTGGATGTCGTGGCGAGTTCGGCGTCGGCCGCGCCGATCACGTTGCGGTGCACTGTGCCCCAGTGCTTCAGGTACGCCGGGCCCGCCTTGTTCAGCTTGCTCTGTACCGCCGGCGCGAGGTCGACCTCGGCCACTACGCCGTCCTTCAGCTTGGCCGACGTGTCGACCCCGTTCGCCGGGACCGCGAGCATCTTCGCGACGAACGCCTTCTGCAGGTCGCTCTCGCCGAGGCTGTAGTTGACCACCTGGCTCTCGGCCACCGAGTTGCGGACCAACGGGTAAGTGATCGCCGTCGCAGACTGGCTGGTGACCCCGGTGACGCCGGCGTCGGCCGCACCACCACCGAGCACCGAAATACCGACTGCGGTGACAGCCAGCGTGAATGCGGATCCTGCCGCCACGAGGCGGTTCTTCGAATTGGACATGATTCCCCTTGCTTCCACCCCGAACGGGGCGGAATTGCGGTGCCGCCAGGAGTCGAACCCGGCCCGTTCCCCCGCGCACCAGCAGCGGACTATACCGCCTACTGTCCGTCACCATATAGGTCTTCGACAGTAATGGGAACAGGTGCTTGGGATTCATTGAACTGGGCAACGACCTGGACGACATCACCGGTCGCCGGTCCTGTCGCCGTATGCACGATCGGCCCGATGAGATTGACGATCTGTATATGACCGCCTGCGGACCGAGCCGGCTCACTCTGAGGCGCCGCGTCAAGTGCTGGTCATGTGGGCGGCGCTCGTTCCGTTGCGCCCGGAAAAACCAGGAGTTATTTGGACGCCTTACGGCGGACGAAGCAGCTCGCGCTGGTGCCGAGGAGCTGTCGCTGACCTACCACCACGTGGAGCAGATCGCGGAGGTGGAGGTCGATCCGTTGGCCGACCGTGTGGTTGGTTCTGGTGTCCGAGGGGGGACTTGAACCCCCACGCCCCGCGAAGGGCACTAGCACCTCAAGCTAGCGCGTCTGCCTATTCCGCCACCCGGACGAGTGGTCTGCACCGGGGTGCGGTGCTGACCGGAGAACAGTAGCAAACTCCAGGGGTGGAATTCACATCGGGCGGGTGGGGGTGGTGACGGAGTGTTGGGGCCGGGGTAGTTTCGGGTTCAAGGAGAGGGGTGGGGTGGGATGACGGAGATCGAGCTGGGTGCGATCGAAGCCGAGCGGGACCGGATCCGGAGCGCTTATCTGAAGCCGGGTGGGGTGAGTTCGGCGCGTGGGTTGCATCACACGGCGTTGCTGTGTGCGGACGTCGAGCGGACGGTGAAGTTCTACCAGGACGTCCTCGGCTTCCCGCTGACCGAGATGGTTGGCAACCGCGACTACGAGGGCTCGACACACTTCTTCTTCGACATCGGGAACGGGAACCTGCTGGCGTTCTTCGACTTCCCGGGGCTGGATCTCGGTCCGTACGCCGAGGTGCTCGGCGGGCTGCACCACATGGCGATCTCGGTCGAGCCGGAGCGGTGGGGCCAGCTCAAGGAGAGCCTGAGCGCGCACGGCGTCGACTTCCAGGAGGAGAGCGGTACGTCGATCTACTTCCGCGACCCCGACGGCGCGCGGATCGAGTTGATCTCGGATCCGCTCGGCGAGATGTACGGCCTCAAGGTCCTCTGACCAACTTGCTCTGACCGCTGAGCCGTTGACCGGGCGGGTGGTCGGCGGGATCCTCGTCTCGGGGTGTGACAAGGCTCGGGTGGGGCGGCGATGGGGCAGCGTAGTCCGTTGGTGACGTTGGCGGCGACGGCCGTCGGGCTGGTCGGGTTCCTGGTCGTCAACAGCACCCAGACCACCAGTCCGACACCCGCGAGCAGCCCGCCCGCGGCCACCCCCGCCGCCCAAGGCACCGTCACACCGACCACATCGGACACGGCCGCCACCCCCACGGCCCCAAAGACCACGGCGCCCTCCAGTACGACCCCAGCCCCGGCCAAACCGCCTGCGGTCTACGCAGGGCGGACCAACGAACGCGAAGCCTCGCTGGCGATCGCGACGAAGGGCGATCGAGCCGCGGCGTACGTGTGCGACGGCCGTCGCCTCGAAGCCTGGCTGACCGGCACCTACCGCAACGGCCAGCTCGTACTCCGCTCCAAGACCGGCGAGCGCCTGACCGCCGCGATCACCAACAACACCGCCACCGGCACCTTCACGCTCAGTGGTCGCACGCTGCGGTTCTCGATCGCCAAGGCCGACCCGCCCGCCGGCCTCTACCGCGCGCGGAACGCCACCAGGACCATCGGCTGGATCGTGCTGCCCGACGGCAAGCAGGTCGGGGTCGACGACGACGGTACGCCGGCGCCGGCCCCGCCGCTCGACACCACCACCCGCGCCGCGACCGTGAACGGCGTACCCGTGACCGCGCAGGCAGTCGTCGGAGATGAGACGTTCTGATGAGCACCACACAGGTTCAGAAAGCGAGCACGATCGCGATACCGCTGGCTGTCGGCGCGGCCGCAGCTGTCGCGCTCGGTGTCTACGGTCGCCTCCACGATCCGACCGGCGTCGCGATCAACCTGGCCGGCTTCTCCAGCTTCCAATCCGTCAAAACCTGGCTCGCCACGCTCGCCGCGGTCCTCGGCCTGGTGCAGGTTGCCAGCGCCTACGCCCTCTACCACGGCCACCCCAAAGTCGCGCCGCTCCACCGCTGGTCCGGCCGGGCTGCCGTCGCAGTCACCCTCCCCGTCGTCGCGCACTGTCTCTATGCACTCGGCTTCCAGTACGGCGAACCGCGCGTGCTGATCCACTCCCTGCTGGGCTGCTTCTTCTACGGCGCGTTCGTCGCGAAGATGCTCACGCTCACCCGGTCCGACACCCCCAAATGGCTCCTGCCGGTCCTCGGCGGAGCCGTGTTCACCGCGCTGATCGGCCTGTGGCTGACCTCGGCGCTGTGGTTCTTCACGACGTTCGGAGTGATCCGATGACCGAGCAAGCAGGCCGCCGCGCAGTGCTGGCCGTCGTACTCGGAGCGACCGCCGCCGGCTGTTCGAAGTACGGCGAACCCTCGAACCCGCCGCCGGGCTCGAACCCGCAGCCCTCGCAGACGGCGCCCGCGAACGCCGTCCTCGGGAAGACCGAGGAGATCCCGGTCGGCGAGGGCAAGATCTTCGACCAGAACCAGGTCGTCGTCACGCAGCCGGTGAAGGGCACGTTCAAGGCGTTCAGCTCGACCTGCACGCATCAGGGCTGTCAGGTGACGACTGTTGCCGACGGCACCATCGACTGTCCGTGTCACGGCAGCAAGTACTCCGTGAAGGACGGCTCCGTCGTAGCCGGGCCGGCCCCGCGTCCGCTTCCACCGAAACAGATCACCGTCTCCGGGGACTCGATCACGCTGGTCTGACCGACCTCGGGATGCCTCCCCAGGACCGGTGAGAGAGGATGGTCGGCATGACGACCTCCAGCGACCGCCCGTCGTACGCCCCCGATGCCGAGGTGGTGGAGCTCTGCAGTGAGCTGATCCGGATCGACACCACGAACTACGGCAACGGCAAGAGCAACGGGGAGCGGGTCGCGGCCGAGTACGTCGCCGCGAAGCTGGACGAGGTCGGGATCGAGTCGACGATCTACGAGTCGGAGCCGGGCCGGGCGACGCTGGTCGCCCATTGGGACGGCGATGACCAGAATGCGGACCCGCTGCTGGTGCACGGGCACCTGGACGTCGTGCCGGCGGACCCGAAGGACTGGAAGGTCGACCCGTTCTCCGGGGAGATCTTCGACGGCTGCGTGTGGGGTCGCGGCGCGGTCGACATGAAGGACTTCGACGCGATGGTGCTGTCGGTGGTCCGCGCCCGTCAGCGCGCCGGCGTGAAGCCGCGGCGGCCGGTGCGTCTCGTGTTCACCGCCGACGAAGAGGCCGGCGGTGTGTACGGCGCGCAGTGGCTGATCAACAACCACCCGGACACCGTCGCCGACTGCACCGAGGGCATCGGCGAGGTCGGCGGGTTCTCGATCACGGTCAAGGACGACCTGCGGCTGTACCTGATCGAGACGGCCGAGAAGGGCATGAACTGGATGCGGCTCAAGGCCCGCGGCACGGCCGGGCACGGGTCGATGGTCAACAACGACAACGCCGTCACCAACCTGGTCGAGGCGGTGACCCGGATCGGCGGGCACGAGTGGCCGCTGCGGATCACGCCGACGGTGCGCGAGTTCCTGAAGACGCTCGAGGACGTGCTCGAGGTCGAGCTCGATCCCGAGGACATGACCGCGACGCTCGCGAAGCTGGGCACGTTCAGCCGGATGTTCGGCGCCACGATCCGCAACACCGCGAACCCGACGATGCTGAACGCCGGCTACAAGGTGAACGTGATCCCCGGCGACGCCGAGGCGCACATCGACGGACGGTTCCTACCCGGATACGAGGACGAGTTCTACGCGACCATCGACGAACTGCTCGGCGACAAGGTCCAGCGGGAGACGGTCGTCAACGACATCGCGCTGGAGACCGAGTTCAGCGGTGGACTGGTCGAGGCCATGAAGGCGTGCCTGGCCGCCGAGGACCCGCAGAGCCGGACCGCGCCGCTGCTGATGTCGGGCGGTACCGATGCCAAGTCGTGGAGCCGGCTCGGGGTGCGGTGCTTCGGATTCGTGCCGCTGCAGCTGCCGCCGGACCTGGATTTCATGGGCATGTTCCACGGCATCGACGAGCGGGTGCCGACGTCGTCGCTCGAGTTCGGGTCGCGGGTCCTGGACCGCTTCCTGGATCAGGCGTGAGCTCGCGGCCTGGAAGGTAAGAACGTGATCGCAGACAACGCCACCGAAGAGCTCACCCGGCTCCGCAGCAGCATCGACAACATCGACGCCGCGCTGATCCACCTGCTGGCCGAGCGCTTCAAGTGCACCCAGCAGGTCGGTGCCCTCAAGGCCCGGACAGGGATGCCGCCGGCCGACAAGGCCCGTGAACAGGCTCAGGTGGCCCGGCTCCGCGCGCTCGCCGCCGAGGCCGGTCTCGACCCGGTCTTCGCCGAGAAGTTCCTCGCCTTCGTGATCGCCGAGGTCATCCACCACCATGAACGGCTCGCCGAGGCGCGCGCCGCGGACTAGCTGGTTCGGATGATCGTCGGTACGGCGAGCAGCCCGGAGTTCAGGTAGTCCGCGGCGCGCTCGACGTGCTGGAGATCGAAGCGGCGGCCGAATTCCTTGGTGACGGCTGCCGTGGCTTCTAGTAGGTGTTGGTCGGCGGACAGTGCGTTCGCGGCTGTGCTGTGTACGACGATGCGCAGCGCGTTGGCACCTTCGTGTGCGGCGTGGGTGATGTCTACGCGGTACGGCGGGGCCCAGAGCGTGCCGCAGGGCGTGTTGTTGAGGTAGATCTCGGCGGCGACGCCTACCGGCGAGACGATGAGAGCGCGGTAGGAGTTGCTCGGCAGATACGGCTCGCTGTCGGGCGCGACGGGCTCGCCGGGGCCGAAGTCCAGGAAGAGCTTTCCGTCGGTGCCCTCCAGTTGCAACTCGACTTCGTAAGTGGCGGAGCCGGAGTACGTCGCCAGCTCCGGGTCGTCTTCCCAGCGGTGGGGGAGCGTGACGGCGCGAGTGCTGTTGTCGAAGGCAACCGACCAGTCGCCCTGGACTGATCCGACGAGTTGGTCGGCAGGGGCGGTTGGAGCGGTCGCGGTTGTCGGGGACAGCACGGCGGATTCGTACGGGTGCAGCGTGATGCTTAGCGTTGGCTCGTCGGCACTGGTCCAGTTTTCCATCGGTTGGTCGAAGGTGAGGGTGCGAGGCTCAGCCCCGGTGTTCGCGACGAAGTAGAACTCGCCGTCGTCCAGGCGGCGATGCACGACGCCGACCCCCGGAGGTGGCGTGATCGGTGCCTCCGGCAAGTAGTCGGCCGGATCGGTGACCACCTGCCCGCCGGACGCGACCACAGCATCGAGCCAACGCCTGGTCTCCGGTGGCGTCGTGCTTCCTTCAGGTACGACGATCAGCGGCACGTCGGCCGGATCGACCATAGCGATGGCATCGTCGTCGATCAGGTCGTAGTCGAGGCCGGCCTCGCGGATCGCGCGGGGGATGCTTTCCGGGATCAGGCGGCGTACGACGCGGTACAGGTTGTTCGGCTCGTCCGCGCCTGTGTCGGCGTACGCGTCGGAGGCCGGGATGTAGATCTTGACCGGCCGGACCGGCGTACCTTGCTGGAGGAGCCAGGACAGGCGGTGGAGTGAGGCGAACAGATCGGTTGCCACCGGCCACCAGGGGTTGCGGTCGTCCAGCGCGCCGGCGGCGTAGAAGATCCAGCCGAGGCCGGGCCCGTTCGTCGGGGAGTACGGCCAGCCGTGGCCGATGAGCTGGTTGACGCCGGACAGGAAATGTTCGTGTGCCTCACCTTGAAGGTCGAGCGGCGTCGCGCGGAACGAGGGTGAGTGCACCCAGGTCCACACCTCGGCCGACACCACCGACCGGCCGTAGATGCTGGCCGCCGACGACGCCCAGCGAGTCTCGGGAATCTGCGTCCAACCCCATCCCTCACCCTCGAAGATGTCGGCGAATCGGTAACTGCTCATCGTCGCCGGCGGTTCGCCGTAGCTCTGGATGCGGAACGGTACGCCGTGCCCGGCCGCCCACTGCTGGAACACCTTCAGGAAGTTGTCCTCGTACAGCTCCGACAACGTCCGCCCGAAGTCGATCCGCAGCTGCCTCCACTCACCCGTGTCGGCGAACAGCTCATACAGCCGCGGCCGCAGGTCGTATCCCCGGCGCTTGGCGAACTCCTCGAAGATCCCTGGCGTCCAGTCGCCCTTGTACACCTCGAGGCTGTCGCAGAACACGGACCCCAGCAGCTCCGGCGTCGCTGCCTTCAGCAATGGCTCCGCCACGCAGCGGATGTGCTCCAAAGCTGCAGCCGCCGAGTAGTGATCGAGCGTGTGCCCCTCCGCACCCGCGGCGGCCCGCTTCACGTTCTGCCCGGTCACCCGCGACGTCGCGATCAACACCTCGCGCGGTTGACCGCCGGCCGGCACCTCGATCACCCCGTCGCGCACCGGCACCTCGACGTACGACGACGGCGCGCCGAGCGACCCGTCGCCGACGAAGGCCGCGACGAACTCGTCACCCGGCCAGGCCGTCACGATCGGTATGTCGTACGCCGCCGCCCCGATCTCCCGGCGATCCCAGTGCAACTGCCGGGCCGCGTACTCGATCCCGACGTGCGGGCCGCCGTACGACCAGCCGCTGCCAAGCGTCACGTCGAACCGCAGCCCGAGCGAATGCGCCGTCCGGGCCGCATGTCCCACCAGCTCGAGCAGCTCCGGGGACCCGAACGGTGCCGTCACCGGCCCCATCGGATAGACGAACGCGACCTCGGCGCCCCCGAGTCCCGCGGCGGCCATCGCGGTCAGTTCGCGGTCGATTTCGTCTCGCTGGATGGACGGCCCGAACCACCACCAGCGCATCATCGGCCGCCCCTCGGGCGGCGGGTTCCGGAACTGTCGTCGTACGTCGTCGACGCTCGCCATACCCTCCACCCCACAGCGGCGCCGACGAACGGTCAACGCGGATGACCACTACCGGTCAGATTTGGTCACCCCTGAGGTCAGCAGGTACTGACCGACGGCGTACGTCGACATCGTGAGCGCGCCGCGGCCCGGAAAGTCCCGCCCGGACATCCGCAGCGCGATCAACGTGTCCGACACGAGGAACAGTGCGCCGCCGACGCCGCTCCGCGAGTTGTGCCAGCGAGATGCGACCGCAGTTGCCGTCAGCAACAACGCGTACGCCGCCACCGGCACACGCTGGTCACCGAGCCCAGGGGACAGCACTGCGATCAGAGCTGCCCACAGCGCCGCGTACGCCGCCAGCAATCGCCAGGAACGCTGTGCCGGGTTGGCAAGAAACACCGCGAGGTAGCACGCATGCGCCGCCGCGAACGCCGCTATCCCGGCCAGCTGTGCATCAGTCTCGAGCAAGAGATCCCCGGCCGCCGATGCGAGCAGCGCCGCCTGAAGCAGCGGCGGCGCATCCTGTGTGCGCGACCACTGCCACAGCAGCGGCATCAGCGTCAGCTTGCTGGCCTGCTTGAGGATCTTGGCGTCAAAGGCAACGGCCGCGACCTGCACGACCGTCGCACCCCAGTACCCCGCCAACATCCGCCGCCCGCGCGCCAACCGCCCCAGGTTCATGCCTCCGAGTCTGCCTGCTCCCGGCGGACGAGTCGCCGGTGTTCACGACAAGTTCAACGTGGCGCGGAGTTGGGGGAGGTGTCGGATCAGGGGTCGTGGCGGGTTGGGGGTGGTGACGACCGAGAGGGTGAGCCGGTAGGCGAAGGGGGAGGCGGCGAGGTGTTCGCCGGGGCGGAGTTCGGTGGCGAGGGCGCTGCGCGGGACCAGGGCCAGGTGGGAGCGGCGGCGGGCGATGGCGACGGTCGTGCTGAGGGTGACACCACGCCGCGGGACGGCGCCGAGCGCGGCGAGGCGGGTCTGGATCTCCTCGGTGCCGCGGTCGTAGGTGGAGAACACGATCGGGCGGTCCTTCAGCGGCTGGCGACCGCGGCCCGGGGGACGGGCGCCTGGCGGGATGAACAGGACGAGGTCGTCGCGACCGACGCGGCGGGAGGTGGTGCCGCGGGGGAGGGTCATCTGGTCGGCGATCGCGATGAAGGCCGCGTCCATGGTGCCTTCGGCGACACGCTCGACCAGGAAGTGGCCGTGGTCGACCTGCTGCTCGATCTCGAGGTCGGGCAGATCGGCGTCCAGGACCGGGAACAGGATCGGCGCGAGGCTCGCGAAGGTCCCGATCACGAGTTGCTGCCCCACGGCGGCCGCGCGCGTGGCGTCGTACACCTCCTCGAGGTGGCGGAGGATGTGGTCGGCTCGGCGGCTGAGCTCGGCGCCGGCCGGGGTGGGGCGAGCGCCGCGGGTGTCGCGTTCGAAGAGCTTGGTGCCGCAGAGGCGTTCCAGCCGGGCCAGGCGTTGTGATGCCGAAGGCTGCGAGATTCTGAGCTCGCGCGCGGCGGTGCCGACCGCGCCGGTGCGCGTGACGGCTTGGACGAGCCGCAGATCCTCGACCGAGGGTAATGAGGCCATAGGTTGAGCCTATGGCAAGCAGTCAAGACTGAGCGACTACCTGCGAAGTGATGAAACACCAAGAATTGAAGGTGTGAGAGCGAAGTTCGAGGCACTGGCGCTGCTGGCCGGGAGCGGTACGGCGGACTTCGCGATGCGGATCACTCAGGTCGCCCTGCCGCTGGTGATCCTGCGCGAAACGGGGTCGGTCGGTGCAACCGGACTGGTCGGCGGCGCCGCCGGAGTACCTGTGCTGTTGTCGCCTTGGTGGGCGCGGAAGGCGCGGCAGTGGGTGGACTCCGGGCCGCGGCTGGCGGTGGTCGCGCTGGTGACGGCGATCGCGTTGGCGTTGGTCCCGGCGGCCGCCGGACTCGGTCTACTGACGCCGGAGTTGCTGGTGCTGAGCGGTCTCATGCTGGGCTGCGGTACTGCGCTGTCCGACCCGGGCCGGTCCGCGTTGCTGGCTGACACTGGGGATCGGTGGGGCGCGGATCGAGCGGTCCTGTTGCTCACGTGGCAGGACGGCCTGCGCCGTGTCGGCATGCTGATCGGACCGACAGTCGGTGCGCTGGCGGTGTCGGCCGGGTTCACGAACCGGCTGCTGTGGATAGAAGCGGTGGCTGTCATCGGCGCCGGACTGCTTGCCTGCACCGTGCCCGCGCGGCGCACGTCCGGAAACACGGCTGGGAACAAGGGCGGGAACACGGTCGGTCCGGCCGAGGTGCCGTCCATTCGAGGCAGCCTCGAGGGCCGGCCGGAGGTCCGGTACGGCTGGCTGATCCGCGGGACAGGGTGCGTGACCTGGTTCGCCTTCACGTTGGGGTTGTCGGTGCTGGGGGAACAACGCGGCCGGCCCGGGGTCTACCTGGCCGCTGGCATGACCGGGTACGGCCTGGGCTCGCTGATCGGAACCGCGATCTCGCTGGCCGTCGTATGCCGGATTCCGCCGGTGGTTTGCGCCGCGGTCGCCTGGTCGTGGAGCGGACTGTGCTGGATCGCGATGGGACTGTGGCCGACGCCGGCAGTGGTCGCGGTCTCGGGCGCGTTCTCGGGCGTGACGGTGGTGGTCGGGATCGCGGCCATCTCGGTCATCATCACCAGGTCGTCGGCCGGCGCAGAGCGGCGTGCGTTGCTGGGTGGGCAGGCTGTGGTGGTCAGCGCGAGCAGTTCGGCGGGGCTGCTGGTCGGCGGACCGATCATCGCGGCGGCCGGAGCGCAGGCGACGCTGATCGGCGCTGGGACGATCACGGCTTTAATCGCTGGACTCGTCCTGCTTCGGTGTCAGACTGCACTACATGCCAGGGATCGTGATCACCACGTTGGCCGAGCGTCCTGAGTACCTCCAGCGGATGTACGAGTTCGCCGACACCTGGCCGAAGTTCATGTTCAACGACCCCATCGGCAACGCGCTGATGGGCCAGGTGGCGGCGAACTTCCCCGACCAGTGCCTGGTCGCGACGGAGGACGGCGAGCCGGTCGCGCATGGCCGGAGCATCCCGTTCGTCTACCCGGACGAGGAGCGTCCGGAGTTGCCGGCCGACGGCTGGGATCGGGTCCTGCAGTGGGGCTTCTCCGACCTGCGTCACGGCCGCGAGCCGAATGTGTCGAGCGCGCTGGAGATCCTGATCCGTCCGTCGCATCAGGGTCGCGGGCTGTCCCACGCGATGCTCGACGCAATGCGCCAAGCCGTGAAGGCGAAAGGCCACGCCACCCTCTACGCCCCGGTCCGCCCGAACGGCAAGCCCGACGCACACCAGCCGATGACGCAGTACGTCGAGGAAACCAGGCCGGACGGCCTACCGGTCGATCCCTGGCTGCGCGTCCACGTCAAAGCCGGCGGCACGATCGTCCAGGTTGCCCCACGCTCGATGGTCATCGCGGGCACCCTCGACGAGTGGCGCGCGTGGACCGGCCTCCCGTTCGACACGACCGGCGACGTCGTCGTACCCAAGGCCTTGGTTCCCGTCCACGTGGACGTCCGTCACAACCACGCCGTGTACGTCGAGCCCAACGTCTGGGTCCGCCATGACCTCTAACGCGCGAGACGACTGAGGAGTGCTGACGCCGCGCAGATGCCTGCTATCGCGGCAACGATCAGGACGGTGAAGTCGAGCCAGTAGTTGGTGGGTTGGCCGATCAGTAGGCCGCGCAGCGCGCTCACCTCGTAGGTCAGCGGGTTCGCATGGCTCAGCACCTTCAGCCAGGCCGGCATGATCGCGATCGGATACAGCGCGCTGGACGCGAAGAACAGCGGCATCGTGATCGCCTGCCCGATCCCCATCAGCCGGTCGCGGCGCAGGACCAGACCGGCGATGGTCATCGACAGGCACGAGAAGAACGCCGCGCCAAGCACGACGACCACGAGCACCGCGAGCAGCTTCAGCGGATTCCACGTCATGCTGACGCCGAGCAGCGCGGCGACGATGATCACCACGATCGCCTGCGAGATCGTCCGGACGCCGGCCGCGAACGCCTTGCCCGCGACCAGGGCTGAGCGAGGGCTGGGCGTGACGAGCAGCTTGGTGAGGATGCCCGCGTCGCGCTCCCAGATGATCTGGATGCCGTAGAAGATTGCGACGAACAGCGCGGATTGCGCGATGATGCCCGGCGCGAGGTAGTCGAGGTACGGCACGTTGCCGGTCGGGATCGCCCGGATCCGGCTGAACGTCTGGCCGAAGATCACCAGCCAGAGGATCGGCTGGATCGCACGCGTGACCAGCTCGGTCCGGTCGTGCCGCAGCTTCTGCAGCTCGACCAGGCAGAACGTGCCGATCCTGGACAACAGCCGGAGCGCCGCTCGCGGCCGCGAATCAACCCAGGCGCTGGGCGGTGCGGCGGGTGCCACGGACATCGCGCAGGCCTCCCTTCTCCGAAGCCGCGAGGCTTTCGCCGGTGTGGTGGCGGAACACGTCCTCGAGGCTCGCCTCGGGACCGAGCTCGGCCTTCAGATCGGTCGGTGTACCGAGGGCCCGCAGGCGGCCCAGATGCATCAGCGCCACACGGTCGCAGAGGATGTCGGCCTCCTCCATGTAGTGCGTGGTCAGCAGCACGGTCATCCCGTACCGCTCCTGCATGTCCTGCACCCGCGCCCACACCGAGTCCCGCGCGACCGGATCCAGCCCGACCGTCGGCTCGTCGAGGACGAGCAGTGCGGGGCGATTCACCAGCGCCTGCGCGAGCTCGAGGCGACGTACCATCCCGCCGGAGTACGTCGACGCGAGCCGGTCCGCCGCATCCGCCAGATCGACGATCTCGAGTACTTCGGCCACGCGCGCCGCCCGCTCCCGCCGCGGTACGTCGAACAGCCGCGCGAACCACGACACGTTCTCGCGGCCGGTGAGCGCGCCCTCGATCGACAGCTGCTGCGGGACGTAGCCGAGCATCCGGCGTACCGACATGGCATCCCTGCGCACATCAAGGCCGAAGACGCGGACCGTGCCGGACTGCGGCGGATAAAGCGTGTTGAGCACCCGGAGGGTGGTGGTCTTCCCGGCGCCGTTCGGGCCGAGCAGACCGAAGCACTCGCCGGGGGAGACGGTCAGGTCGAGGCTGTCGACCGCGAGATGATCGCCGAACCGGTGACTCAGCCCGATGATCTCGGCAGCCGCCGCCGGCTGCGTTGCGGGCTCCGCATTCATACGCCCTCCTTGACATTCTGCTCGGATGGGGTGAGTCGGTCGGCGAGTACGCCGAGAGCCGGTAGAGCGGCGCGCAACGCGTCCCGGTCCGCAGGACCGAGCTCGTCGAGGGCTTCGTTGACGAGGGCGGCGCGGCGGTCGCGCCAGGCCTCGACCTGCTCGCGGGCCGGCTCGGTCAGGGTCAGGCGGGCGATTCTGCGGTCGCTCTCGTCCGGCGCCCGGAGCAGCATGCCGCGCTCGGTGAGCTGGCCGACCAGGGTCGACACGGTGTTCGCGACGAGACCGAGCTCGGCGGCGGCCTCGGCGACGGAGATGCCCGGGTTGCGCCGCACGAGCCGGACCAGCTCCGCCTGCGAGCCGGTCAGGGTGCTGAGAGCCAACGGACGCCCGGCCGATCGACGGAGCCGACGGCGCACCAGGCCGATCGCAGCCAGCAGGTCCTCGGCGAGAGTCTCGGTCACGTCTCCGAGATTACCTCTGTCGCAGAGATATTTCATCGGAAGAACCCCAACTAATCGGGGTACAGCCGGGATCCGGACCCGCGCACGATCGGGTCATGAGCACAACAGAGAGCAACAAAACCGTCGTCAAGGACTTCATCGACGGACTGTTCACCAAAGGGGACCTCGGCGCCGTGGACACGCACCTGGCCGAGGACTTCATCAACAACGACCCCCCGTTTGGCGTCACGCCGGACCGTGAGGGCATGCGGAACGCCGGAAGCATGATGCGGGCTGCGTTCCCGGACTGGCACAGCGACCTGCACGCGCTGATCGCGGAGGGCGATCTCGTCGTCGAGCGGTTCACGGCCAGTGGGACGCACCGCGGAGAGGTGATGGGCGTGCCGCCGAGCGGCAAGACCGTCAGCCTGCCGGGGATCAACATCTGGCGGCTGCGGGACGGCCTGATCGTCGAACGCTGGGGGAGGCTCGACGACCTCGGATTCCGCGAGCAACTCGGCGTAGCATCCTGACCATGGGGGCGGCGGATCGCCTTGAGGTGCTGATCCAGCGCTGTTACGCGGGGCTGGACGCCGATCAGTTGCGGTCCGAGGTGCTCGCGCGGCTGAGGGGTGTGCTGACGGTCGACGCGGCGTTCTTCGCGACGGTGGACCCGGCGACGGTGCTGTTCACGTCGGTGACGGTCGACGAGCCGCTCGATGCGGTCACCGAGCAGTTCATCGCGAACGAGTTCGGGCAGGACGATGTGAACAAGTTCGCCGTACTGGCCGGCGGCCGCGATCCGGTGCGGTCGCTGGGCCAGGCGACGAAGGGCGACTGGGCGGCCAGTCCGCGGTACGCCGAGGTGATGCGCCCGCTCGGTCTCGGCGACGAACTCCGCGCCGCCCTGATGGCGAACGGCCGCTGCTGGGGCGTCCTCTGCCTCCACCGGGAAACGGCGGACGCGGGCTTCGCCAACACCGAGATCCAACTGGTACGCCGCCTGGCCCCCCACCTCGCTGAAGGCCTACGTCTGGGACTCCGCCCCACCGCCTTCGAGGCGCGAGAGCCCGAGCCCGGCCCGCCAGACCATACCGTATGGTATGCCGGCGCGCCGCCAGCCGGACCGGGCGTGGTGGTGCTGGACACCCGGCTCCGGATGCAGTCGTCGAGCGCCGAGGCGGGCTACTGGCTCGCTGAGCTCGGCTCGGCCGCTGAGCTCGGCTGGGCCGATGAGCTGCCCGTTGCCGTCCGATCGGTGGCTGCGCGGATGCAGTTCGATCAGGCGACCGCGAGGCTGAAGGTCAGGACGCGGGCCGGCGACTGGTTACAGCTTCAGGCGTCGAAGCTCGGCGACAACGGGCAGATCGTCGTCGTGATGGAGCCGGTGACACCGGCTCAGCTGGGGTCGTTGCTGCTGGATCTGCATGGACTCACGCCGGCTCAGCAGCGGGTCACGGAGCTTTTGTTGCGTGGCTACTCGACGCGGCAGATCGTCGAGCGGTTGTGCGTGTCACCGCACACCGTGCAGGAGCACGTGCGGGCGTCGTTCGACAAGGTCGGCGTCGGGAGCCGACGCGAGCTGGTGAGTGCGTTGCTCAGAGGGTCCGCATCACGCGGATGATGCGGCGGCGGAGCCAGACGCGGCGGGTGCCGTCGGGATAGCGCCTAAGACGGGCAAGCTCCCACCCGCCGTACTCCGCGTGCTCGGTGAGCAGCCTGCGCACCGCACCGCGGGACTCCGTCCTGGACACCTCGAACTGCTGCAGCTCGTATTCGGCCATCCGCACCTCCTTGCGACCTTCAACAACACAGCTGTAACAACAAACGCCTCACGAAACATCCTCCAATGCCGCCGCGATCGCGGGCGGCAGGGTGAGTTCCTCCACTCCAAGCACCGACTTCAATTGCAGCGCAGTCCGGGCTCCGACGATGGCTGCCGACACGCCGGGCCGGTCCCGCACCCAGGTCAGTGCGACCTCGAGCGGGGTCCAGCCGAGCCCGTCCGCTGCCCGGGCAACCGCTTCCACGATGCCTGAAGCCCGGGCGTCGAGGTAGGGGTCGACGAATCTTGACAGATGTTGGGACGCCGCCCGGGAGTCCGCCGGGATGCCCGTGCGGTACTTCCCGGTCAACACGCCGCGCCCGAGCGGGGACCAAGCCAGGACCCCGATCCCGAGCCCGGCGGCGGCCCGCAGCGCGTCCAACTCGGCGTCCCGGGCGAGCAGCGAGTACTCCACCTGGTTGGACACCGGGACCGCGCGGCCCGGCCACGCCTGCTGCCAGGTGACGGCCCGGGCGGACTTCCAGCCCGCGTAGTTCGAGATTCCGACATACCGCACTTTGCCGGAGTTGACCGCGTGATCCAGCGCCGAGAGCGTCTCCTCCAGCGGCACGTCGTCGGACCAGGTGTGCAGCTGCCAGAGGTCGATGTGGTCGACGTTCATCCGGCGCAGCGAGCCCTCGAGGTCGCGCAGGAGGGCGCCGCGGGACGTGTCGGTGATCCGCTCGCCCCGGCGGACGCTGAACCCGGCCTTGGTCGCGATCACCAGGTCGTCGCGGTCGACCACGTCGCCGAGCAGCGACCCGATCAGCAGCTCGCTGTCGCCGTCGCCGTACGCCGCGGCGGTGTCGATCAGCGTCCCGCCCGCGGACACGAACGCCGCCAGCTGCTCGCGCGCCTCGTGCTCGTCGGTGTCCCGGCCCCACGACATCGTGCCCAGGCCGAGCCGGCTCACCGCCAGTCCACTGTGACCGAGATAGCGCTGCTGCATGACCCGAGCCTATTGCGGGCCGCCGACAACCTCTCGCTAGGCTCGCCAGTCATGCGACTCGGACTCAACATCGGCTTCGTGTACGGCGGCGACGATCACCTGGACCACCTGAGGCTGGTGAAGGAGGCCGAGGCACTCGGTTTCTCGGTCACGTGGGCAGCGGAGGCGTACGGCTCGGACGCCGCCACCCTGCTCAGCTGGATCGCCGCCCAGACCACGACGATCGACGTCGGCGCGGCCGTTTTCCAGATTCCGGCCCGGACGCCGGCCATGACCGCGATGACCGCGGCCACCCTGGACCGGTTGTCGAACGGCCGGTTCCGGCTGGGTCTCGGCGTGTCGGGACCGCAGGTCTCGGAGGGGTGGCACGGCGTCCGCTTCTCTCAGCCTCTGCTCAGGACCCGTGAGTACGTTGACATCGTGAACGCGGCCCTCCGGCGTGAGACCGTCGCGTACGAGGGGAAGCATTTCACGCTGCCGCTGCCCGACGGACCGGGTAAGGCGCTGAAACTGACGGTGCGGCCGATCCGCGACCACGTGCCGGTGTACCTTGCCGCGGTCGGTCCGAAGAACCTCGAGCTGGCCGGCGAGATCGCCGACGGCTGGCTCGGCATCCTGAACGATCCTGCCTATCTGGGAGAGCAGTTGACGCACATCAAGGCGGGCCGCGCGGCTCGTCAGAAGGATCTCGACGGCTTCGACGTCGTGGTCACGACGCCGCTCATGACGGGCGACGACCTGCAGGTCGCGGCCGACCCGGTCCGTGGGTACGCCGCGCTGTACATCGGCGGCATGGGCAGCCGGGAGAAGAACTTCTACAACGCGCTCGCGGTCCGGATGGGGTATGCCGAGGAGGCCAAGCAGATCCAGGACCTGTACCTGGACAAGAAGCACCGCGAGGCGATGGCCGCCGTACCGTTCGGGTTCCTGGACTCGATCTCGCTGCTCGGTTCCAAGGAGCGGATGGCCGACAAGCTCACGGCGTACGCCGAGGCCGGGGCGACGACCGTCGCGCTGACGCCGTTCGCGTCGACGGTCGAGCAGCGGATCGCCGACCTGCACACCGCCGCGGAGGCGCTCGAGCTGGCCGGGGTCGCTGGCTGATGACGATCTGGGACTCCATCATCCTCGGCATCGTCGAGGGCCTGACCGAATTCCTCCCGGTCTCCAGCACCGGGCACCTGACCATCGTGTCGAAGATGCTCGGGCTGAAGATCGACGACCCGTCGATCACCGGCTTCACGGCGGTGATCCAGGTCGGCGCGATCGTGGCGGTCGTCCTGTACTTCTGGAAGGACATCGCCCGGATCGCGGTCGCCTGGGTCCGCGGCCTGGCCAACCCCGAATACCGCGGCGAGTTCGACCACCGCATGGGCTGGTACGTCATCGTCGGCTCGGTCCCGATCGTGATCGTCGGCTTCCTCGCCCGCGACCTGATCTCCGGCCCGCTCCGCAGCCTGTGGTGGGTCGCCGGCGCGCTGATCGGCTGGTCGTTCGTGATGGTCGCGGCCGAACGCATCGGCACGAAGGAACGGCCCTTGACCCGCATCACGTTCGTCGATGCGCTCGTCATGGGCCTGGTCCAGTGCCTGGCGCTGATCCCGGGCATCTCCCGCTCGGGCGCCACGATCTCCGCGGGCCTGTTCCGCGGCCTGGACCGGGTAGCCGCGACGAGAATCTCGTTCCTGCTGGGCATCCCGGCGCTCGTCGGCGCCGGCGTCTACGAGCTGAAGGACGCCCTTCACGGCAACGTCGGCGCAGTACCTCTGCTCGTCGGCACGGTCGTCAGCTTCATCGTCGCCTACGCGTCGATCGCCTGGCTCCTGCGCTTCGTCGCCAAACACACCATCGAGGTCTTCGCCTTCTACCGGGTCCTGCTGGGCATCGTCCTGGTGATCCTCCTGGCCACCAGCACCATCACCGCCACGTAGGTCGGACTTCCACGGGGGCTTACAACCAGCCGACCTTGCGGAAGAAGCGGTACATGGTCAGGCAGACGGTGGCCATCAGCAGCAGTACGGCGTAGTACCCGAAGTGCCATCGGAGCTCCGGCATGTTGTCGAAGTTCATGCCGTAGATCCCCGCCAGCATGGTGGGGACTGCGGCGATGGCAACCCACGCTGAGATTTTCCGCATGTCGTCGTTCTGCTGGACCGACACCCGCGCGAGGTGTGCGTTCAGCGCCGACTGGAGCAGGACGTCGATCGACTCGGTCTGCTCGGACACGCGGGTGAGGTGGTCGGCGACGTCGCGGAAGAACGGACTTGCCTTCGAGCCGAGTCCGGCGACGCCGTGCGCGAACTCCTCCATCGGTTCGCGCAGCGGGTCGATCGCTCGCCGCATCTCCAGCACCTCGCGCTTGAGCCTGTAGATCCGCTCCGCGTCGCTGGTCCGCTCGGGCGAGAACACCGAGCTCTCGATCTCGTCGACGTCGATCTCGACCTGTTCGGCGACGGTCTCGTACTGGTCCACGATCGCGTCGCAGATCGCCCACAGGACGGCGGCCGGACCGTGCCCGAGCATCGCGGCGCGCTCCTCCAACTGGTGCCGCGTGGTGGCGAGCTCACCGCCTTCCCCGTGCCGCACCGTCACGACGTACCGCGGCCCGATGAACGCGGTCACCTGCCCCGTCTCGACCGCGTCGCCTTCGTCGACGTACCAGAGGGTCCGCAGTACGACGAGGATCATGTCGCCGAACCGCTCGACCTTCGGCCGCTGGTGGATCTGCAGCGCGTCCTCGACCGCCAGGTCGTGCAGGTCGAACAGTCGCTGCACCCGCTTCATCTCGGCGTCCGACGGGTCGTGCAGCCCGATCCATCCGAACGAGGCGTGGTCGTCGTCGATGGCCCGGGCAACGGTCTCGGGGTCCTTGGGCAGATCCCGCCGTTCCCCCTCGGCGTACACCCCGCAGTCCACGATCACGCCCCCATCATGGCATCACGACTTGCCCGACCGGATAACGTGCACCCCATGCCCACGGTGATTCTGGTCCGCCACGGTCGTAGTGCTGCGAACACATCCGGCACGCTGGCCGGTCGCACGCCCGGCGTGAAGCTGGACGAGACCGGCGTGAAGCAGGCCGAGGCGGTGGCGCAACGCCTGGCCGAACTGCCGCTGGCCGCGATCGTCACCTCGCCGCTCGAACGCTGCCGGCAGACCGCCGCAGCGATCGCGAAGGCGCACGCCGAGCACCACCCCGCGTTGCGTCCGGCAACCGATCGGCGGCTGACCGAGTGCGGGTACGGCGACTGGACCGGCAAGAAGATCGCGACCCTCGCGAAGGACCCGCTGTGGACCGTGGTCCAGCAGCACCCGTCCGCGGTCACGTTCCCGAACGGTGAGTCGATGCGGGCGATGCAGCAGCGCGCGGTCGACGCCGTCCGGGCGCACGACGCGGAGCTGGCCAAGAGCCACGGCAACAACGCGATCTGGGTCGCGGTGTCGCACGGCGACGTGATCAAGGCGATCGTGGCCGACGCGCTCGGCCAGCATCTGGACACGTTCCAGCGGATCGTCGTGGACACCGCCTCGACCACGATCATCACCTACACCGCGACCCGCCCGTTCCTGGTCCGCCTGAACGACTCCGGCAGCGAACTGGCGTCCCTGGTCCCTAAGCCGACAGCGAAAGGCAAGCCCAAGAAGCAGTCCTCGGACGCGGTAGTGGGCGGACGGTAATAGGGTCTAGATATGGCGCGAGTTGTACATACCTACGACGACCCCGAGCGGTTCGTCGCCGGCACCGTGGGGGAGCCCGGTGCGAGGACGTTCTTCCTGCAGGCCAGGGCCGGGCAACGGCTGACGTCGGTCGCGTGCGAGAAGGAACAGGTGATGGCGCTCGCGGAGCGGCTCGACGTGATGCTGGACGAGGTCGCCCGGCGCTTCGACCGTGATCCGGTGACGCAGACCGCGGCCGACGACACCGCGCCGCTCGAGCAGCCGATCGAGGAGGAGTTCCGGGCCGGCACGATGACGCTGGCCTGGGAGGCCGACGCCGAGCGTGTGGTGATCGAGGTGTTCGCGGTCGTCACCGGTGAGCAGGCCGACCTCGAGGAGACCGACCCGGTCACGGCCGCGATGGAGTCCGACGACGCCGAGGTGTTCATCGTCCGGATCACCGAGGAGCAGGCCAGGGCGTTCGCCCGGCGCGCGGTCGCGCTGGTCGCGTCCGGTCGCCCGAGCTGCCCGTTCTGCGGCCGGCCGATCGACGCGGAGGGGCACATCTGCCCGCGGGCCAACGGATACCGTCGGCACCTGCCGGAATGATGACCGATTCCGACCTGCTCGCCCGCGGGGAGCTGTCATTGCACGGCCGCCTCGTCGCGGCCTCGAACGGCACCTACCAGGGCTCGGTCAGCCTGGACGGCGAGACCGCGACCGTGGTCTACAAGCCGGTCGAGGGTGAGCGGCCGCTGTGGGACTTCCCCGACGGCACGCTGGCGCAGCGCGAGTTCGCGGCGTACGTCGTCTCCGAGGCGCTGGGCTGGTCGGTCGTGCCGCCGACGCTGTTGCGGGACGGGCCGCTCGGCGAGGGCATGGTGCAGCTGTGGATCGACGAGGCCGAGCTCGGTCCGGGGGAGACCGAGCTGGTCGACATCGTTCCGCAAGGTCGGGTGCCGAAGGGCTGGGTCGGCGTCCTCGAGGCCCTCGACGGCCGCCACAACCCGGTCACGCTCGTGCACGCGGACAACGATGCGCTGAAGCGGATGGCCGTGTTCGATGCCGTGGTCAACAATGCCGACCGCAAGGGCGGCCACGTGCTGAACCCGGGCGACGGCCGGGTGTTCGGCGTGGATCACGGCGTGACGTTCAACGCCGACGACAAGCTCCGGACGGTGCTGTGGGGCTGGGCCGGCGACCCGATCCCGGCCGGTCTGCTGGACGATGTACGCCGGTTGGCCGATCAGCTCGCTGGTGGCTTCGGGCAACAATTGTGCGAGCTGATCACCACGGTCGAGCTGACCGCGACCCGCGAGCGTTGCGCGACGCTGCTGAAGACCGGCACCTTCCCGTATCCGAGCGACGACTGGCCCGCGATTCCCTGGCCGGCCTTCTAGGCCTCCCATGCTTTCCAGGTCTTCGGTTGGACGTTCGGGAACACCCTGACGGCCGTGATCAGCAGCGCCGGCGGGACCACAGATTGGAACCGTGTCGCGTCATTGAAAATCGGACTGGCATAAGCTCCGACACATGCAGGCGTGGACGAAACCAGACATCCCGGTCGTACCCGGGCCGGCCCGGCGGCTTCGCCTCTACGACACCGCCTCCCGCGGCCTGGTCGAGGTGCCGCCCGTCGACAGCACGACCGCCCGGATGTATGTGTGCGGCATCACGCCGTACGACGCGACGCATATGGGCCACGCGGCGACGTACGTCACGTTCGACCTGATCAACCGGATGTGGCGGGACAGCGGGTACGACGTCCACTACACGCAGAACATCACCGACGTCGACGACCCGCTGCTCGAGCGGGCGACGGCGACCGGCGTCGAGTGGACCGAGCTGGCCGCGCAGGAGATCCAGCTGTTCCGCGACGACATGACCGCGTTGCGGGTGATCCCGCCGCAGCACTACATCGGCGTCGTCGAGTCGATCGACCTGGTCTCCGACGCGGTCGAGGACCTGCGCCGGGCCGGGGCCGTGTACTCGGTCGACGGCGATCTGTACTTCGCGGTGAAGACCGACCCGCTGTTCGGCGGCGTGTCGAACTACGACCGCGAGACGATGCGCGAGCTGTTCGCGGAGCGCGGCGGCGACCCGGATCGCGAGGGCAAGCAGGACCCGCTCGACAGCCTGCTCTGGCGGCACGAGCGGCCGGGCGAGCCCGCATGGGACTCGGAGCTCGGACGCGGCCGACCGGGGTGGCATGTGGAGTGCTCGGCGATCGCGCTGAAGTACCTCGGGATGACGTTCGACGTCCAGGGCGGCGGAACGGACCTGATCTTCCCGCACCACGAGATGTCGGCGAGCGGCGCGCAGGTCGCGACCGGCGAGCACCCGTTCGCGCGGGCGTACGTGCACCAGGCGATGGTCGGGCTCGACGGCGAGAAGATGTCGAAGTCCAAGGGCAATCTGGTGCTGGTGTCGAAGGAGCGGCTGGCCGGCGCGGATCCGATGGCGATCCGGCTGGCGCTGCTCACGCATCACTACCGCACCGAGTGGTTCTGGATGCCGACCGATCTCACGTCGGCGCAGGAGCGGCTGGACGTGTGGCGTGGTGCGGTGGGCCGCGGGTCCGGGCCTGATGGCGCGGCGGCAGTCGATGCGTTGAGGGCTGCCCTGACGAATGATCTGGACACGGTCGCTGCGCTGGCTGCTGTGGATGCCTGGGCGGAGAGCGAAGGCGACGACCACGAGGCTCCCGCACTGATCGCGCTGGCAGTCGACGCGTTGCTGGGTGTGAAGCTCTAGATGTGAAAGGCCCCGACCAGCTGGTCGGGGCCATTCACATCATCAGCCGGTGACGGCTTGGTGGGTCTTCACCGGGCTCGGGACCGGCGCCGCCGGCACGTGGTCGAGCGGCGGGGCGGGCACCTCCGGCTGCGTCGGCTTCGGCGTCGGCTTGGGCTTCGCGGCCGGCTTCGCGCACGTCGCGGAGGCCAGGTTGATGACCTCGGCCCCGCCGCCGAGGTTGATGCTCAGGCCGGTGATCGTGAACGAGCCGTCCGAGTGCTTGCCCTGGCTGTTGACGCTGATGGCCGCGAGCGGGTTGGACGGCAACGATGCGCCCTGCTTGGTGCTCGGCAGCTTGAGCGTCTGACCGAGCAGCGTCACCGTGCCCAGGTCGACGCCGCCGGAATCACCCGAGCAGTAGACGTTCAGCGAGTCGATGGCCAGCAGCGACGTCGGCGGGTTGAGCAGCAGGTTGCACAGGTCAGGCAGGTTCTTGACCGGCAGGTCCTTCGTGCTCAGCTTCGGCAGCGGCAGGCCCAGGTCGGGCAGCGCGATGTCCGGGAGCGGCAGGTCCTCCGCACCGGTCTTCGGCAGGCTCGCGCACTGCTGCTTCAGCTCCGGCGGGAGCTGCACCTGGCTGAGGATGTCCGGGCCGACCACGATGTCGAACAGCTCGACCGAGGCGGAGTCGTTGCCCGCGGTCGCCGTACCGGCCCGGACCGAGAGCAGCGGGTTCTTCGGGAGCTCCAGCGCCGAGGTCGTCTGCCGCTTGCCGTCGAGCGATTCGGCGTACGGCGTCTTCGCGATCGGCACCTGGCCTTCCGCACTCACGGCGTACGCCGACGACGGCCGCGCCGCGGCGTTGCCGGCCGGCGCACTGGCGACCAGGCTGAACGTCACGACCCCCGCCACGGCCGCAGCCGTCAGCAGCGTCGGAGTCAACTGTCGTCGCATCGGAATCTCCCTTATTTGCTGTCGATCAGGACGAGCGTCCCGAGCGGAACCTTCTGCAGATCGGCGAGGGCGGTCTTCGGCACCCGGACGCAGCCGGCGCTGATCGCCGCCCCGAACACGTGGGGATTCGGCCAGCCGTGGATCGCGACCGTACCAGGTCCGCCACCGAACGTGTCCAAGGTGGGACTGTGTGCACCCAGCGGGAGCACGATCGGCGACGCCGACCGCTTGTGGTCGATGATCGAGCCGAGCAAGAACGTCCGGCCGGGCGGCGTCGGCGTCTTCTTCGCGCCGACCCCGGCCTTCCAGGTGCCCAGGCTCTTGTTCTTGTCGAAGAGCTCGATGGTCCGCGAGCTGGTGTGCACGCGGATGAGGTACGACGAGGAGGCGCGGTCGAGGTCCTCGTCCTGGAGCCAGCCGGTGGATCGGTTCGGCTTGGAGGGGAGCAGGACGCGCACCCAGCCGTCGGTCTGCTCGACCACCGGCAACCAGGTCGGGCCGAACTGGGTCGGACCGATCTTGCCGAAGGCATCGGCGTCCGGCGCGGTGAAGAGCGCCGCCTCGGAGCGCGGGTGGACGACCAGACCGCCGGTCCCGGTGAACGGCTGCGTGTCGAGCGGTGCGGTGGCGATCGTGGTGGCGGTCGTCGACGCCGTCAACGTGGTGAGGTCGACCGTGACGTGCTTCGTCTTGTTACCGAAGATGCCGACCGCGGCGACGATGCCGAGCAGTACGAGCACAGCGAGGGCAGGGATCGAAGTGCCGCCCCGCTCGTTGCGCATCTCGTTACTCCCCGTGCTCCCGGTGACGGCGCGCCGTCACCCCCCAGTTGTCCGGACGAGAATAAACCCATTAGTAACAACGCGCCATGCCCGGCCGGGTTACGTCGTCGAGTAGTGCGCGGCGATGTCGTCACTCGTGGTCAACCAGACGTCGCTCTGCGCGGCAATGTACTCCAGCGCGAGGTTCAGGTACTTCGCCCGGAACGGCTGCCCGATCACGAACGGATGCAACGCGAGCGCCATCACCCGCCCGCCCTCTTCGCGTAGTACGTCGTACTGGTCCTTCACCATCTGGAGGAAGTCGGGGCCGGACAGGCCGCGAAGGAACAGGCCGAGGTCGTTGAGCTCGAGGGTGTACGGGACGCTGAGCATGCCGGGCACATTCAGGCGGTACGGCTGATCGTCGTTGGTCCAGTCGAGGACGTACTGGTACCCGAGCTCCGCGAGCAGCTCCGGGGTGTTGTGTGTTTCGGTCAGCGCCGGCCCCATCCAGCCCTTCGGCCGCTTGCCGGTGGCGGTCTCGATGGTGGTGGTGATGTCGGTGAGGATGCGGCGTTCCTCGTCGGGCTCGTAGCCGGTGTGCAGGATGGAGTTGGTCTGACCATGCGCGAGCCATGCCCAGTCGCGTTCGGTGCCGGCCTTGATGATCTGCGGGTTGTGCTCGGCAACCATCGAGTTGACCAGAGCACTCGCGCGGACGCCGTACCGGTCGAGGATGTCGATGATGCGCCAGATGCCGACGCGGGCGCCGTACTCGCGCCAGCCGTGGTTGAGGGCGTCGGGTTTGACGTCGATCGGCCAGATGCTGGTGGAAGGTTCATCGGGCAGGAAGTGCTCGATGTTGAGGCCGACGTAGAAGGCCACGCGCTTGCCGCCGGGCCAGTCGAGGGCGGGTCGTTCGGAGATCGGGCTGTAGTCGTAGAGCGTCATACCGGGACGGTAAAGTCTGACATCAGTGTCAGGTTCAAGTCCTGGAGGCAGCGTGCGGATCGGGGAGCTGGCGGAGCGGGCAGGCGTGAGTGTGCGCTCGCTGCGGTACTACGAGGCGCAGGGCCTGCTCGTGTCGGAGCGGACGACCGGTGGCCAGCGTGAGTACGCCGAACGTGCCGTCGACCGCGTGATCCTGATCCAGGAACTGTTCGCCGCCGGGCTGCACAGCAAGAAGATCGCCGAGCTGCTGCCGTGTATGCGAGACCCGGACGGCGGCCCGAACGAGCGGGCCACGCCCGAGCTCGTCACCGAGTTGACCGCCGAGCGGGACCGCATCGACCGGATGATCGCCGACCTCACCACCTCCCGCGCCGTCCTCGACGACGTCATCACCACCGCGACACGGGAGATGCCGGCTAGTCGGTAGGCCTAGTCGCTCGGGTGGTTCTTATTGCGGCGCCTGAGGTAGCGCTCGAACTCTGCCGCGATCGCCTCGCCGGTGGCTTCGGGCAGGTCGGCCGTGTCGCGCTGCTCCTCGAGCGACTGGACGTACTCGGCCACCTCGGGGTCCTCTTCGCTGAGCTCGTCGGCACCGCGCTGCCAGGCCCGGGCCAGCTCGGGCAGCTCGCCCTCGGGGATGGCCAGATCCAGCAGCGCCTCGATCTTGCCGAGCAACGCGAGGGAGGCCTTCGGGCACGGCGTGCCGGCGATGTAGTGCGGGATCGCGGACCAGATCGAGACCGACGGGACGCCGAGCGTGGTGCACAGGTCGGCGAAGACCCCGGTGATGCCGGTCGGCCCTTCGTACGTCGACGCCTCGAGGCTCCATGACGCGGTGAGCTCCGGGTCGGACGAGGTGGCGGACACCGGGATCGGCCGGGTGTGCGGCGAGTCGGCGAGCAGGGCGCCCAGCACGACGACGATCTGCGCGTTCGACTCGTCGACGATCTCCAGCAGCTCGCGGGAGAACGCCCGCCAGCGCATGTTCGGTTCGATGCCGCGGATCAGCAGCACGTCGCGGCCGGTGTCGTCGGGACGCGCCAGGTAGATCCGGGTCGTCGGCCAGGACAACCGCCGTACGCCGTCGTCGTCGAGGCCGACCTGAGGGCGGTTGACCTGGAAGTCGTAGTAGTCCTCGGGGTCGATCGCCGTGACGAGCTCCGCGTCCCACTCGTCGACGAGATGGTCGACCGCTCCGGTGGCCGCCTCGGCCGCGTCGTTCCAGCCCTCGAACGCGGCGATCACGACCGGGTCCCTCAGGTTCGCGAGGTCAACCACTCGCAGGCCCCCTGTCGTCTCTGTAGGCAATCCGGCGGGAAACCGGACTGCCAGCCTACGTGTTCCGGCGAACCGGTGTGCCCGGTTTCACGCGCAGCGGAACGTGTCGGTGAGACCCGAAATGTCCGGATCTGGCACGACCAGGGAGAATGGAGACGATCTGATCTGAGCGAACGACGTAGAGGAGCGGTAGTTGCCGGCCCTGCAAGCGGTGCTGTGGGACATGGACGGGACGTTGGTCGACTCCGAGAAGGTCTGGGCGGAGGTGCAGCTCGAGCTGCTGGCCGGGCTCGGCGCGACCTGGACGATCGAGGACTGCATGTCCTTGATCGGCAGCGACCTGCGCGATGCCGTCCAGGTCTGGATGGCGCGCATCCCCGCCGGCGTGATCACCGCCGAGGAGCTGGCCGACCGGATGTTCTCCGAGGTGATCGTGGCGCTGCGCAAGGAGGTCACGTTCCAGCCCGGCGCGCTCGAGCTGCTGCAGGCGCTGCGCAAGGAGGATGTGCCGTGCGCGCTGGTCTCGGCGTCGTACCGGCAGATGATCGACGCCGTTCTCCTGCACCTGCCGCCGGATCCGTTCGACGTGATCGTCGCCGGTGACGAGGTGACCCTCGGCAAGCCGAACCCCGAGCCGTACCTGACCGCCGCCGCCAAGCTCGGCGTCGACCCGGCCAACTGCGTGGTGATCGAGGACTCGATGACCGGCACCCAGGCCGGTACGGCGGCCGGCGCGTACGTCGTCGCCGTGCCGCAGTGGATCGCGATCCCCGACGCACCCCGCCGCCTCGTGGTGAAGTCGCTCGAACCGCTCACCCCGGAGTCCCTGCGCTCCCTGCTCCATTGACCAGCTACCGTCACTTGGTGCCCTCGGGGGCGTTGTGTGGGGTAACGGGCTGGGGAAGGTGAGACGGTGAGTGAGTGGGTGCGCCGGATGTCGGCGGCCGTGGCTGTGGGTGCCCTGGGGGTGTCTCTGGCTGCCTGCGGTCAGCCGGACGACAATGCGCCGCACCCGGGGGAGACGTCGCCGAAGTTGGCGCTGCTGCGCGTGGCGACCACGGACTCGATCTCCTCGCTCGACCCGGCCGGCCCGTACGACGTCGGCTCCCGCACCGTCCAGGCGAACCTGTACCAGACGCTGCTGACGATCCTCCCCGACAAGCCGACCCCAGTGCCGGACGCGGCGGACTGCCAGTTCGACTCGCCGACGACGTATACGTGCAGCCTCAAGGAGCACCTGACGTTCCCGAACGGGCACGAGTTGACGTCGTCGGACGTGAAGTTCAGCTTCGACCGGATGATGCGGCTGAAGATGCCCGGGGGAGCGGCGCACCTGTTCTCCTCGGTGAAGTCCGTGAGCACTCCGGACGACCTGACCGCGGTGTTCAACCTGACCAACCCCGACGCGCGCCTGCCGTACCTGCTGACCACGACCGCCGCGTCGATCGTCGACGAGCAGTCGTACCCGGCGAACAAGCTGCTCGATGCGAAGGCGGTCGGCAGCGGGCCGTACCAGTTGGCGTCGTACAAGCCCGGAGCTGAGGTCACGCTCGCCAAGTTCGCCGGGTACAAAGGTCCGCGGGCCGCGCAGAACGACGGCGTCACGATCACCTGGCTGAAGGACTCGACCGCGCTGTACCAGGCCGTCACCTCCGGCGAGGCGGACATCGCGTTCCACGGTTTCGGTCCGAGTCTGCTGGACAAGCTGCGCAAGTCCGACCAAGTGCAGGTGGTCGAGACCAACTCCGCGGAGATCCGGTTCTTCGCCTTCCAGATGAAGTCGCTGCTGGCCCGCAAGCCAGCGATCCGGCAGGCGGTTGCCCAGCTGATCGACCGCCCGGCGATCGCGAAGAAGGCGTACGGCGACCACGTGTCGCCGTTGTACTCCGTGGTGCCGCCCGGGTTCGGTGGGCAGACCGACGCGTTCAAGAAGGAGTACACGCAGCCGAGCAAGACGGCGGCCGCGGCCATCCTCAAGGCCGCGAACATCGCGGCGCCGGTCCCACTGACGGTCGGCTGGACGCCGACGCAGTTCGGCACCGGTGCGAAGGCCGAGGTACTCGAGCTGAAGCGTCAGTTGGAGGCATCGGGGTTGTTCCGGGTGACCCTGCGAAGCGCGGAGTGGCCGCAGTACCAGCTGGCCGCGAAGGCCGGGGCGTACGACATGTACCAGTTCGGCTGGATCCCGGACTACCCGGACGCCGACGACTACCTCGCGCCGTTCGTGACCGACGTACCGTTCCAGAACGGGTACCGCTCGGCCGCGGCCACGAAGCTGCTGCAGCAGCAACGGACCGAGCAGAACGGGCTGAAGCGCGACGAGCTCATCGGTCAGCTACAGACCGTGATCGCGCGAGAGGTCCCGGTGATCCCGAGCTGGCAGGGCAGGCTCGCCGTGGTCGCCCGCAACGACGTCGAGAACGTCCAGCCGGGCATCGATCCGCTGTCGTTCGTCTACTTCTCCGGCATGCGGCGCTGAAACCCGGCGAATATCGCCTTCATCACGGCCCTGATCTCGGAACTGACACAAAAATGCCATGGCAGTAACGGTTCGCGAGGCCCCGGCGACCGAGGGTGCGAGAGCGTGGTTTACTGCGGAACGTCCACGATACGGGACGATTTCCTGACGATCACGATCGGGCAACGCAGCACTTTCCGCGTTTGACTCCGCGCTGTAATGGCGGCAGGTTAAGGCCGCAGCCCTACAGGATTTCGTTCCTGTTCAAAAACCGAACCAGTCAGGGGGACCTATCGCGTGAGTGCGCCACTCGAGGTCGAGCCCGGAGCATCGTCGGCCCAGCCTGACGCCATCCTCGAGGGCGTCGGCAAGATCGAGGGCAGGTCGCTGTGGCAGATCTCCTGGATGCGGCTGAAGCGCGACAAGGTCGCGATCGGCGGCGGCGTCGTCGTGCTGATCCTGATCCTGGTCGCGATCTTCGCGCCGTTGCTGTGCAAGCTCGTCGGCGTCACCCCGAACGACTTCCACCAGGACCTGGTCGATCCGTCGCGGCAGGTGCCGCTCGGCCGGTTCGGGGGCATCAGCTGGGACCATCCCCTCGGTGTCGAGCCGCTCAACGGCCGCGACATCTTCGCCCGGATCGTCTACGGAGCCCGGATCTCGCTGCTGATCGCCTTCCTGGCGACGCTGCTGTCGGTGGTGATCGGCGTCGTGATGGGCATCGTCGCCGGATACTTCGGCGGCTGGGTCGACTCCCTGATCAGCCGGCTGATGGACATCTTCCTGGCGTTCCCGCTGGTGCTGTTCGCGCTGGCGCTGGTCGGTGCGGTGCCGGACACGCTGCTCGGCCTGACCGGCGACGCGCTGCGGGTGGGGCTGATCGTGTTCATCATCGGCTTCTTCAGCTGGCCGTACATCGGCCGGATCATCCGTGGTCAGACGCTGTCGCTGCGTGAGCGCGAGTTCGTCGACGCGGCCCGCAGCCTCGGCGCGCGCCGCCCGTACATCCTGTTCACCGAGCTGCTCCCGAACCTGATCGCCCCGATCCTGGTCTACGCGACGCTGCTGATCCCGACCAATGTGCTGTTCGAGGCGGGTCTGTCCTACCTCGGCGTCGGCGTCCGTCCGCCGACGGCCAGCTGGGGAGACATGCTGTCGATCGCGGCGAAGTGGTACGCCGTCGACCCGTGGTACATGATCTCGCCGGGTCTGGCCATCTTCATCACCGTGCTGGCGTTCAACCTGTTCGGCGACGGGCTGCGTGACGCGCTCGACCCGCGGTCGCGCTAGGACTTCTCTCCAACCAGGGAGCCTGGCTCTCACGAAAAAAGGGGTGCAACAACAGATGAGATGGAATCGCATCACGACGGTTACCGCCGTCAGTGCGGCCGTCGCCCTCAGCCTGGTGGCTTGCGGGGGACCCAAGGCGACACCCGGCGGGGGGTCCAGCGGTGGGAGTGCTGCCAAGGCCGAGTTCAACGCGGCCGTCGGCAAGAACTTCAACCCGAGCGACAAGAAGGGTGGCACGCTGCGGATGGCGATCACCGAGCAGTGGGACTCCACTGACCCCGGTGACACCTACTACGGCCTGTCCTGGAACCTGGTCCGCAACTACGTCCGTCCGCTGATGACGTTCAAGGCTGTCCCGGGTGCCGAGGGCGCGAAGCCGGTCCCGGACCTGGCCGAGGCTCCTGGTGTGCCCAGCGACAACGCGAAGACCTGGACGTACAAGCTCCGCAAGGGCGTGAAGTTCGAGGACGGCACGCCGGTCACGTCCAAGGACGTGAAGTACGCCGTCGCGCGGTCGCTGGACAAGGCCACGCTGCCGAACGGCCCGACGTACTTCAACGACTTCCTGCTGGACGTCCCGAAGGGCTACAGCGTCTACAAGGACAAGACGCTGGCCGGTGTCGCGAAGGCGATCGAGACGCCCGACGACCAGACCATCGTGTTCCACCTGAACAAGCCGTTCGCCAGCTTCGACTACTTCGCGCAACTACCGTCGACGGCTCCGGTCCCGCAGGCCAAGGACACCGGCGCGAAGTACAAGGAACACCCGATCGCGACGGGGCCGTACAAGTTCGGCACCTACGACTCGAACAAGGGCTTCGACCTGGTCCGCAACGACCAGTACGACCCGGCCACCGACCCGGACTCGGGCCGTAAGGCGCTGCCGGACAAGATCACCATCGCGTACAACGTCGACGGCACGGACATCGACAACCGGCTGCTCGCCGGTGACCTGGACGTCGACCTCGCCGGTACCGGCGTGCAGCCCGAGACCCAGGCGAAGATCCTCGCCGACCCGAACCTGAAGGCGCACGCCGACAACGTGCCGGCGCCGCGGCTGAACTGGACCGTGCTGAACAGCCAGGTCCCGCCGCTGGACAACGTGCACTGCCGCAAGGCGGTCCTGTACGCGGCCGACCACGAGGGCTACCAGCGCGCCTACGGCGGTCCGATCGGCGGCGACATCGCGACGAACCTGATGCCGCCGGGTGTCACCGGTTCGGAGAGCTTCGACGACTACGGCTTCCTGACCGACAAGAACGGCAACGTCGACAAGGCCAAGGACGAGCTGAAGCAGTGCGGTCAGCCGAACGGCTTCGCGGTCAACATCACCTACCGCACCGACCGGGCCAAGGAGAAGGCGGTCGCCGAGACGCTGCAGCAGTCGCTGAAGCGGGTCGGTATCAACCTGACCACCAAGCCGTACCCGACCGGTGACTACACCAAGCTGTACGCCGGCAAGCCGGACTTCGCGAAGGCGAACCGCCTCGGCCTGATCGTCTACAGCTGGGGTGCGGACTGGAACGACGGCTTCGGCTTCCTGAGCCAGATCGTCGACAGCCGGGTCATCCGGGACACCGGTGGTAACACCAACCTCGGTATCCGCATCCCCGAGGTCGACAAGCTGATCGACCAGGCGATGTCCACCACCGACGAGACCGCGCGTAACAAGCTGTGGGTCGACGTCGACAAGAAGGTCATGGAGCAGGCGGCGGCGCTGCCGGGCATCTGGGCCAAGGGCCTGCTGTACCGTCCGGACACGCTGGCCAACGTCTTCAGCAACGACGGTCAGAACATGTACGACTACGCGGCGATCGGGCTCGCGCAGAAGTAGTTGCTCTGAACAACCATCATTTCGCCAGCAGAGGTAGGTGAAGGCTGATGGTGGCCGGTGATCAGCGATGATCACCGGCCACCACGCCGCGCACGGTGCTCGCATATCTGATCCGCCGGTTGATCGGGGCAGTGGTCCTGCTCTTCATTGTCACGGCAGTCACGTTCTCGATCTTCTTCCTGGTCCCGCGCCTCGGCGGTGCCACGGCGGACGACCTGGCCTCGCGGTACGTGGGCCGCAGTGTCGGCAGGGAACAGATCCACCAGACCGCGGAGCGGCTCGGCTTCACCGATCCGCTCTACGTGCAGTACGGGCGCTTCGTGAAGGGCCTGGTCGTCGGAACCGACTACAACTACGGCCCGTCGACGGAGCACTGCCCGCCGCCGTGCTTCGGCTACTCGTTCCTGACCCAGCAGCCGGTCTGGCCGGACCTGGTGTCACGAATACCCGTCACCGCCTCGCTGGCCGGCGGTGCGGCGTTCATCTGGCTCGTCACCGGCGTCGGCACCGGTGTCATCTCCGCGCTGAGACGCGGTTCGGTCCTGGACCGATCACTGATGTCGGTGGCACTGGCCGGGGTGTCGCTGCCGATCTTCTTCACCGGTCTGCTGGCGCTGTCGATCTTCAGCTACGGCCTCGGCTGGACCGCGCAAGGCGGCACGAACCCGATGGACGAGACCAATCCGATCTGGTGGGCGTACGACCTGATACTTCCGTGGACGACGCTCGCGTTCCTGTACGCCGCGGCGTACGCCCGGCTGACCCGGGCCGGCATGCTCGAGACGATGAACGACGACTACGTCCGGACGGCGCGGGCCAAGGGCCTGACCGAGCGGGACGTCGTCCTCAAACACGGGCTGCGGTCCGCGCTGACGCCGATCCTGACGATCTTCGGCCTCGACCTCGGTCTGCTGATGGGCGGCGCGATCCTCACCGAGACGACGTTCTCGCTCCCGGGCATCGGTCAGTACGCCGTGATCGCGCTACGGGCCAACGACCTGCCGAAGGTACTCGGCGTGACGCTGGTCGCCGCCTTCTTCATCGTGCTGGCCAACCTGGTCGTTGACCTGCTGTACGCCGTTGTCGACCCGAGGGTGCGCATCTCGTGACCGAGCCGAACGAAGCGGTACAAGACTCTGTCCAGCGGGTGGAGCGCGGCGAGGCGTTCCTCGACGTCCGCGACCTCAGGGTGCACTTCCCGACCGACGACGGTGTGGTCAAGTCGGTCGACGGCATCTCGTTCAAGCTGGAGCGCGGCAAGACCCTCGGCATCGTGGGGGAGTCAGGCTCCGGCAAGAGCGTGACCAGCCTGTCGATCATGGGCTTGCACCCGCCGGGTGTCGCCAGGATCAGCGGCCAGATCTTCCTGGACGGGCAGGACCTGGTCACGTCGAGTCGGGAAGAGGTCCGGTTGCTGCGCGGCAAGCGGATGGCGATGATCTTCCAGGACCCGCTGTCGGCGATGCACCCGTTCTACACGGTCGGGCACCAGATCATCGAGGCGTACCGGGTGCACAACCAGGTCAGCAAGCAGGTCGCGAGGAAGCACGCGATCGAGATGCTCGACCGGGTCGGCATCCCGCAGCCCGACCGGCGCGTGGACGCGTACCCGCACCAGTTCTCCGGCGGTATGCGGCAGCGCGCGATGATCGCGATGGCGCTGTCGTGCGACCCGGACCTGCTGATCGCCGACGAGCCGACGACGGCCCTCGACGTCACCGTGCAGGCGCAGATCCTGGACCTGATCCGGGACCTGCAGCGCGAGTTCAACTCGGCCGTCATCATCATCACCCACGACCTCGGCGTCGTCGCCGAGCTGGCCGACGACATCCAGGTGATGTACGCCGGCCGCGCGGCGGAGTACGGCACGGCGGAGGAGATCTTCGACGAGCCGCAGCACCCGTACACCTGGGGTCTGCTCGGCTCGATGCCGCGGATCGACCGGGAGCGGACCGAGCGGCTGATCCCGATCAAGGGCACGCCGCCGAGCCTGATCAACGTCCCGCCGGGCTGTGCGTTCAACCCGCGCTGCAACTACGCCCACCTGAACGGCGGCGCGAGCGAGACGGAGCGTCCGGAGCTGCTCGACACCGGCAACGGCCACATGGTCGCCTGCCACCTCTCCCCGAAGAACCGCCAGCAGGCGTGGGAGACCGACATCAAGCCGAAGCTGTGAACGGGACGACTGTGACTACTACTGACTCCGAGCTGACTCCCAAGACCCCGAAGCTGGGCGAGGAGATCCTGTCGGTCACCGGCCTCGTCAAGCACTTCCCGATCCGCAAGGGCATCCTGCAGCGTCAGGTCGGCGCCGTCCAGGCGGTCGACGGCCTGACCTTCAACGTCACCCGCGGCGAGACGCTGTCGCTGGTCGGCGAGTCCGGTTGCGGCAAGACCACGACCGGCCGACTGCTCACCCGGCTGGAGACTCCGACCGACGGCAAGATCGTCTTCGAGGGCCGCGACATCAGCCACCTCGGTGAGGGCCGGATGCGGCCGCTGCGTCGCGACGTACAGATGATCTTCCAGGATCCGTACGGTTCGCTGAACCCCCGGCACACCGTCGGCAAGATCGTCGGCGCGCCCTTCAGGCTGCAGCACGTGAAGACCGAGCACGGCGTGAAGAGGGCCGTCCAGGAGCTGCTCGAGCTGGTCGGTCTGAGCCCGGAGCACTACAACCGGTACCCGCACGAGTTCTCCGGCGGTCAGCGCCAGCGCATCGGTATCGCCCGCACGCTCGCGCTGCGGCCGAAGCTGATCGTGGCCGACGAGCCGGTGTCCGCGCTGGACGTGTCGATCCAGGCCCAGGTCGTGAACCTGCTCGAGGACCTGCAGGAAGAGTTCGACCTGACCTACGTGATGATCGCGCACGACCTGTCCGTCGTACGGCATGTGTCGGACCGGGTCGCGGTCATGTACCTCGGCAAGATCGTCGAGCTCGCGGACCGCGTGAGCCTGTACGAGAAGCCGATGCACCCGTACACGGTCGCGCTGCTCTCGGCCGTTCCCGTGCCGGACACCAAGCGGAAGGGCAAGCAGGAGCGGATCCGGTTGCAGGGCGACGTCCCGAGCCCGATCAACCCGCCGCCGGCCTGCCGGTTCCACACCCGCTGCTGGAAGGCCCAGGACATCTGCAAGACCGTCGAGCCACCGCTCGTCGAGCTAGCCCCCGGCCACCAGACCGCCTGCCACTTCCCGGAGAACCAAGGCACAGCGACACCGGCCGCGGCAGTCGATCAGCCCAAGTCGTAGATCGGGGCGCCGGTCGGCAGCGCGAACGGAGTCGTTCGCGGTGCCGTCTTGCTGAAGGTGTAGGTGGAGAAGCCCGGCGCTACGACTCTGTACTTGCCGGTGCGAGCGTCGAACACGAGCAGGTCCGCCTCGTTGCGAGACGTGTGCCGCGCCCCGGCCGCGGTGAAGGTCGCGTCGTCGAGCCACTGACCGAATCTCAAGGCCCAGTACCCGGAGCGCGTCAGCGGACCGCCGGTCGGTGCGGTCACCCCGAACAGTTGGAGATCGGACCAGCTCGGCTGAATACCCATGAAGGCGTCGTCCGGCTGCGTCACGAGGTACCTCGCCCCTGGAGCCAGGAACGCTTGCTCGCCGTTGTACGTGACCTTGGGGGCAGCCTGCAGGGTCGTGCTGACCGCGAGGCTCAGACCAGTGGCCGCCTGCACCAGGGGTTGCTGATACACGAACTTGCCACCGACCGCGGTGCGAACGGCGTTCGGTGGCACTTTGGCGAGTAGTTCGCCCTTGTTCGTCGTGATGTCCCAGCGGTAGAGGCCTTGGAGCGTTCCGAAGTACGCGGTGTTTCCGTCGATGGCGACGATCTTGGGGCTGTAGGCGAGGCTGGCGTTCTCCGGGATGGCGTTGCCGACCGGAGTGCGGACGAGCTCGCGGTTCGTCGCGACGTCGTACACCACCGACTCGAAGTGGTCGTTGAAGCCCTCGACCCAGGCGACCAGGCTGCCGCGGTGGTCCGCTGTCAGGGTCCATGCGGCCTTGCCGGTCGCGCGGACACCGCTGGGGCCGGCGAGGTGGATGTTGTTGCCTTCGTCAAGGAACACGAAGCCGGCGTCGGTCCGGACGAAGGCGTTGATGTGCTTGGACGGCACCGCGATGACGTCGCTGCCGTAGTAGATCTTGTTGCCGAGCGCAAAGGTCACCGCGCGGCGTTCGACGTACGGCGCCGGGCGGGCCGGCTGGGGTCGCGGGGTGCGGGGACGGATCAGGGTCGCGCCGCCGACGGCAACCGCCGCGGTGGCGACCGCGCCGCCGAGGACGGTCAGAGCCCGCCGGCGGGAGATCTGCCGGTTGCCGGCCGCAACGATGCCGTCGAGGTCGAGGGGCGGCGGTTCGATACCGTCGGCATGCTCGTTGAGGGTGTCCCGGAGGAGGTCGGTCATTCCGTCATCCCTGCTTTCAGCACGACGTCGGACCCGAGGCGGGTCCGGAGCTTCTTGAGTGCGTCGGAGACCTGGCTCTTCACGGTCCCGACGCTGCAGCCGAGCACCTCAGCCGTCTGCGGTTCGGTGAGGTCCTCGTAGTACCGCAGCACCAGCGCCGCACGTTGCCGGGGCGGGAGTTGCTGCAGTTCGTGCCACAGCCAGACGCGGGCGGTGACGTCGTCCGGGTCGGCGGGACGGTCTGGCACGTCGTCGTTGGGGAGCTCGGCGCGCCAGGACTTACGCCGCCACCAGCCGATCGCGGTCGTGGTGATGATGCGGCGCGTGTAGGCCTCGGCATTGTTCGGGTCGCGGAGGCGGTGCCAGCCGACGTACGTCTTGACCAGAGCTTCCTGGACGAGGTCCTCGGCCAGGCCGCGGTCGCCGGCCAGCAGGTAGGCGTACCGGTAGAGCGCGCCGTGCCGGCTGGTCGCGAAGTCCGCGAAGCTCATCTGTTTCCCCTCGGTCGATCTACCCTCCCTGACGTGGGGACGGCGGCAAAGGGTTGGGTGTTGCGGTGAGGAGGGTTCGGGCGATCAGGGCGTGGCCGGCGGCGTTCGGGTGGTCGCCGTCGGAGGCGAGCAGGCTGGTGATGTCGGAGCTGTTCTCGAACGGCGCGTAGATGTCGACGTACGTCGCGTCGTCCGCGCCGGCCGCGGCGGCGATCGCGGCGTTGGTGCGGACGGTGAGCTGGTCGCTGGCGATCCGGCCGCTCGGGGTGTACTGGCGTTCGGCGACGTCCCCGTCCTTGAAGACGTTCCAGTAGCCGGTCATCAGGATCGTCGTCGGGAGGTTGGCCCGCAGGACGTGGATCCGGTCGAGGATCTTGCCCAGGTTGACCTGGAGTTGCTCGAACTCGTCGGACACGCAGTCACCCGTGCACTGGCCGCTGGTGACGTCGTCGTGGTGGTCGCCGAAATCGTTCGCGCCGATCGTGATCAGTACGACGTTCGCCGCGGCGGTGGCCTCTTCGGCGGGGGAGTTGCGCTGGTCGAGCAGCTGCAGCAGACCGTTCGAGTCCATGCCGGCGACGCCGAGGTTGTTGACGATCACCGGTCCGCCGGATCGGTCGTGCAGGAGGTCGCCGTACATCTGGGGGAACGCGGAGCAGTCGCAGTTGCTGCCGGACGTGACCGAGTCGCCCAGCGCGACGACCCGGACCTGACCGGCAGCCTGGGGCTGCGGCCGGAGGACCTCGCTGATCGTGTCCGCGCTGCTGATCGCGGTCACGACCGCCAGGACGACCAGACCGATCGCGAGTCGTCGGAGTATCTGGATCACGCCGGTTTCGTGTGCCTCGTTTCCTGATGCCGCTGCGAGTGCGGGACCGCGAGCTGGTTCGCCAGCCAAGGATAGGCCGTGGCGAACGCCGGGGCGGCAAACTGCCACACGTGCGTGCCGGGCGAGATCTCGACCCGGGACCAGATGCCGACCTTGGCGGCGGCCGTCGAGAGCTCCTCGGCCTCGTGCTGGTGCCGCAGCTCCTGGGTGCTGGTGAGGAACAGGCCGTTGACGTTCGTGTACTTGCCGTGGGCATGCATCACCAGGAGCGGCTCGTTGGCCTGCTCGAGTGCCACGTTGCCGCCGTACAGGTCGTGCAGGCTCGCCGCCGGCGTGGTCGTGTACGGCGCGAGGTCGCCGGAGATGTCGATGAAGTGGTCGAAGACGTCCGGGTGCTCGACGACCAGGTCGATGGCGCAGGTGCCGCCCATCGAGAACCCGGCGACCGCCCACTGCCGGGGGTCGTGCGAGGCGCCGAACGTCTTCTCGACGAAGTGCGGGATGTCCTGGTCCAGGTGGTCCGCGGAGTTCCCGCGCGGGCCGTTCACGCACTCGGTGTCGTTGTCGAACCGCTCGGTCGCGTCGACGAAGACCAGGATCGGCGCGTACCCGTGATGCCGGCGCGCGTACGCGTCGGAGACCTGTACGGCGTTGCCGAGCCGCACCCAGTCGCCCGGACCGCCGCGCTCACCGCCGATCAGCTCGACGACGGGCAGCGCGGGCCGGTGGTCACCGCGGAACCAGATCGGCGGGAGGTAGACCAGCTCCTGCCGGTGCTTGAAATGGCTGTACGTCGCGGGGATGTTCACCGCGACCAACCGGCCGGCCGGCGGCAGCTTCGTCGTACCCGCCGTGTGCGCGAGGCCCGCCATCGACACCTGACCCGGCAGCGGTGTGTCGGTCCAGTCATTCACCGCGGAGTCGATCGTCGGGTAGTAGCCGACGAACTGATTGATCCCGTTGGCGCACACCAACGCGGCAAGCGCGGCCGCGACCACCGCCGTACCCCGCCGCCACCACCGCGCCGTCCGCCACCCGGCGCCCAGCACGATCAGCGCGCCGACGGCCAGCCCGAACCACAACCACACCGAGAACGGCAACGGATCCGTGAGCCCGATCAACTCGGCCCCCGGGTACGCCGCGAACAACGTCACGAACGCCGCCGCCCCGACGACAACCGGCACGACCCCGAACCGCCACCGCCGGTCCCGCCACCCCACGGCCGCGATCAGAACCCCCGCCGCAACCACCTCCAGCACCGCCGGAAACCATCCCCCGAGCAGCGACACATTCATCCAGCCCCTCCCGAAAGCGAGTTGACCCACAGGCCAGACGCCGAACCCCGGCACCCGGTTGGCATGGTCCGTCGGGTAATCAGGAGATTACTGTGTGTCGCGGCTCGCAGCGTCGGAATCGGCGTTCGACAATGTCGAACGGTGGGCGTTGTCTCGCCTGGTTGTCGCTCCTAGATTCCAGCCAGCCGTGGTCGTCACGGCGGGGAAGGGAGGTTCGGTATGGCTACGACCGAAGCGGTCAAGGCGAAAACCCTCCTGGGGGAGTGCTGCGCGGAATTCGCGGGCACGTTCATCCTGATCCTGTTCGGCGTCGGCGTGGTGGCCCAGGTGGTTGCCGGCGGGATCGGAAACCACGACTCGATCGCGTGGGCCTGGGGTCTCGGGGTGACGCTGGGCGTCTACACGGCGGGCCGGATGACCGGCGCGCATCTGAACCCGGCGGTGACGGTCGCGCTGGCGGCGTTCCGCGGTTTCAGCTGGCGGAAGGTGCTGCCATACTCGCTGTCACAGTTCCTCGGGGCGTTCGTGGCGGCGCTCGTGGTTCGCTGGAACTACACCGAGGCGATCGGCAAGGTGGATCCCGGGCACACGATCAAGACCCAGGGCATCTTCTCCACCCTGCCCGGCAACGGCGCCGACATCGGCGTCCACATGTGGGGCGGCTTCCGGGACCAGATCATCGGTACGGCGATCCTGATGTTCCTGATCCTCGCGGTCACCGACCTGCGCAACACGGCCCCGGCCGCCAACCTGGCCCCGTTCATCGTCGGCCTGATCGTGGTGGGGATCGGCATGGCCTGGGGCACCAACGCCGGTTACGCGATCAACCCGGCCCGTGACTTCGGGCCGCGGCTGGCGTCCTTCCTCACCGGGTACGGAACAGCGTTCAAGGATCAGTTCGGGGATATCTATTTCTGGGTGCCAATAGTCGCGCCGATCCTCGGCGCCCTGGTCGGCGCGTTGCTGTACGACCTGCTGGTGGGCCGCAACCTGCCGATCGCCGACGCGGACGAGGAGCCGGGCCGGATCCCCGAGGAGAAGACCGCATGACATCGATGTGTGAGGAGAGGACTTTCCATGGCTGACTTCGTCGGTGCCGTCGACCAGGGCACCACGAGCACCCGATTCATGATCTTCGACCACTCCGGCAACGCGGTGGGCATCCACCAGTTGGAGCACGAGCAGATCCTGCCGCAGGCGGGTTGGGTGGAGCACAACCCGCTGGAGATCTGGGAGCGGACCAGTTCGGTGATCCGGACCGCGCTGAACGCGAACAACCTGCAGGCGAGCGACCTGGCGGCGCTCGGCATCACCAACCAGCGCGAGACCGCGGTGGTGTGGAACCGCAAGACCGGACGGCCGTACTACAACGCGATCGTCTGGCAGGACACCCGGACCGACCGGATCGCCTCCGCGCTGGAGCGTGAGGGCAAGGGTGACGTGATCCGGCAGAAGGCCGGTCTGCCGCCGGCGACGTACTTCTCGGCCGGCAAGGTGCAGTGGATCCTGGAGAACGTCGACGGCGTCCGCGAGGCCGCCGAGGCCGGTGACGCGGTGTTCGGCAACACCGACACCTATCTGCTGTGGAACCTCACCGGCGGCCCCGACGGCGGCGTACACGTCACCGATGTGACGAACGCCAGCCGGACGATGCTGATGAACCTCGAGACGCTGGACTGGGACGACGAGCTGATCAGCTTCTTCAACATCCCGCGGCAGATGCTGCCGGAGATCCGTCCGTCGTCGGACCCGAACAAGTACGGCGAGACGCTTGCCAACGGTCCGCTGGGCGGCGTCGTGGCGCTCACCGGCGACCTCGGAGACCAGCAGGCCGCGACCGTCGGTCAGGTCTGCTTCAACCCGGGCGAGGCGAAGAACACCTACGGCACCGGCAACTTCATGCTGCTGAACACCGGCACCGAGCTGGTCCGGTCGAAGGCCGGCCTACTCAGCACGATGTGCTACAAGTTCGGCGACGAGGCGCCGGTCTACGCGCTGGAGGGCTCCATCGCCGTGACCGGCTCCGCTGTGCAATGGCTGCGGGACCAACTCGGCATCATCTCGGGTGCGGCGGAGATCGAGACGCTCGCCAGGCAGGTCCAGGACAACGGCGGCGTGTACTTCGTCCCCGCGTTCTCCGGCCTGTTCGCGCCGTACTGGCGGTCCGACGCGCGCGGGGCGATCGTCGGGCTGTCGCGGTTCAACACCAACGCTCACCTGGCGCGCGCAACACTGGAAGCGATCTGCTACCAGAGCAAGGACGTCGCGGACGCGATGGAGAAGGACTCCGGCGTGCACCTCGAGGTGCTGAAGGTGGACGGCGGCGTCACGGCGAACGAGCTGGCCATGCAGATGCAGGCCGACATCCTCGGCGTACCGGTGAGCAAGCCGGTCGTCGCGGAGACCACCGCGCTGGGAGCGGCGTACGCGGCCGGGCTGGCCGTGGGCTTCTGGAAGACCAAGGAAGAGCTCGTGCAGAACTGGAACGAGGACAAGCGGTGGGAGCCGCAGTGGTCGGACGAGCAGCGTGCCGAGGGGTACGCCGGCTGGCAGAAGGCAGTCCAGCGGACACTGGACTGGGTGGACGTCAACTGATCGATCGACAGTGATCGGCAACTCGGCAACTCGGCAGCACAGCAGTAAGTATGTAACTGGAATCGGAAGGAACAGCACAGTGGGCGTAGTGGCTCTGTCACCGCAAGCGAGGGCCGACGCGATCGACGCGATGGCCGACGGACGGGAACTGGACGTCCTGGTGATCGGTGGCGGGGTGGTCGGCACCGGGTCGGCGCTCGACGCCGCGACCCGGGGTCTGACCACCGGACTGCTGGAGGCGCGCGACTTCGCGAGCGGCACCTCCAGCCGGTCCAGCAAGCTGATCCACGGCGGCCTGCGCTACCTGGAGATGCTCGACTTCCGACTGGTGCACGAGGCGTTGCAGGAGCGCGGTCTGCTCCTGCAACGGCTGGCACCGCACCTGGTCAAGCCGGTGCCGTTCCTGTACCCGCTCCAGCACCGCTGGTGGGAGCGGTTCTACGCGGGCTCCGGCGTCGCGCTGTACGACGGTATGGCGGTCAGCTCGGGCCTGGGAGCCGGGCTGCCGCTCCACCGGCACCTGACCCGCCGCGGAGCGATGCGGTTGGTCCCGTCGTTGAAGAAGTCCGCCCTGGTCGGCGCGCTGCAGTACTACGACGCGCAGGTCGACGATGCCCGTCACACGATGGAGCTCGCGCGCACCGCCGCGTCGTACGGAGCGCACGTGGCGAACCGCGTGAAGGTGACCGGTTTCCTGCGGCAGGGCGAGCGGGTCACGGGTGTCCAGGCGAAGGACCTCGAGAGCGGTCGCGAGTTCGAGGTCCGCGCGAAGCAGGTCGTGAACGCGACCGGCGTCTGGACCGATGACACTCAGGCGATGGTGGGGGAGCGCGGTCAGTACCACGTCCGCGCGTCGAAGGGTATCCACCTCGTCGTGCCGAAGGACCGGATCCAGTCCAGCACCGGAATGATCCTTCGGACCGAGAAGTCCGTGCTGTTCATCATCCCGTGGGGCCGGCACTGGCTGATCGGCACGACGGACACCGACTGGCACCTGGACAAGGCGCATCCGGCCGCGACGAGCAAGGACATCGAGTACCTGCTCGACCACGTGAACGCAGTACTCACGACGCCGCTCACCCGCGAGGACGTCGAGGGCGTGTACGCCGGACTCCGGCCGCTGCTCGCCGGTGAGTCGGAGAGTACGTCGAAGCTGTCCCGCGAACACGTCGTCGCACACACCGCACCGGGACTCGTGGTAGTTGCCGGCGGCAAGTACACGACGTACCGGGTGATGGCCAAGGACGCGATCGACGCGGTCGCGGACGCGCTCGACGGACGGGTGCCGAAGAGCGTCACGAAGAACATCCCGCTGGTCGGCGCCGACGGGTACCACGCGTTGTGGAACCAGCGCCACCTGATCGCGCAGCGCTCCGGTCTGCACGTGGCCCGCATCGAGCACCTGCTGAACCGGTACGGCGCGTTGATCGACGAAGTACTCAAGCTCGTCGAGGAGGACCCGTCGCTGGGCGAGCAGTTGCCCGGCACACAGGACTACTTGAAGGCGGAGATCGTGTACGGCGCCAAGGCCGAGGGCGCTCGCCACCTCGACGACATCCTCGCGCGGCGGACCCGGATCTCGATCGAGGCCTGGGACCGCGGCGTCGGCGCAGCGGAGGCAGCGGCCCGGCTGGTCGCACCGATCCTCGGCTGGGACGCGGCGACGATCGAGCGCGAGGTCTCGTTCTACAACAGGCGGGTCCAGTCCGAACGGGACTCGCAGGACCAGCCCGACGACGAATCCGCCGACAAGGTGCGCCTCGAGGCTCCGGACATCGTCTCGCCGGCCTGACCATCAGTGCGGGGAGGGCCGGCAAGGTCCTCCCCGTTGCTAAAGCTCCTGGTCCTCGGGACGGATCCAGTTGAAGGTCCGCTGGACAGCGGCCTGCCAGTTCGCGTACTCAGTCTTGCGGCGGGCCGGATCCATGTGCGGCATCCACTGGCCTGCGCGGTGCCAGTTGCTGCGCAGCCCTTCCAGGTCGGGCCAGTAGCCGACGGCCAGGCCGGCGGCGTACGCCGCACCGAGGGACACGGTCTCGGTCACCATCGGACGAACGACGCGGACGTCGAGCAGATCGGCGAGGAACTGCATCAGCAGGTTGTTCGCCGTCATCCCGCCGTCGACCTTCAGCGCGGTCAGCGCGATACCGGAGTCGGCGTTCATCGCATCGACGACCTCGAGCGTCTGGAAGCCGGTCGCTTCGAGGACAGCGCGGGCCAGGTGACCCTTGGTGATGTACCCGGTGAGCCCGGCGATCACGCCGCGCGCCTCGCTGCGCCAGTGCGGTGCGAACAGCCCCGAGAACGCCGGCACGATGTACGCGCCGCCGTTGTCCTCCACCGTGCGCGCCAGCGTCTCGATCTCTGCCGCGGTGTGGATCATCCCGAGCCCGTCGCGGAACCACTGCACCAGCGACCCGGTGACCGCCATCGAGCCTTCCAGCGCGTACGACGCGGGGTGGTCACCGATCTGGTACGCGACCGTGGTCAGCATCCCGTGCTTCGAGCGGACGATCTCCTGCCCGGTGTGCAGCAGCAGGAAGGACCCGGTGCCGTACGTGCACTTCGCCTCACCGGCGCTGAAGCAGGTCTGCCCGAACAGCGCGGCCTGCTGATCGCCGAGCGCCGCACCGATCCGCACCCCGGGCAGTACTTCGGTCGCGGTCGCGAAGACCCCGGACGACGGGCGGATCTCCGGCAGGATCGCCCGCGGTACGTCGAACGCCTCGAGCAGCCGATCGTCCCATTCGAGCGTCTCGATGTTCATCAGCATCGTGCGGCTCGCGTTGGTCACATCGGTGGCGTGCAGGCCGCCCTTCGCGCCGCCGGTGAAGTTCCAGATCAGCCAGCTCTCCATCGTGCCGAAGAGGATCTCGCCGCGCTCGGCGCGCTGCCGCAGACCCGGCGTGTGGTCGAGCATCCACTTGATCCGCGGCGCCGAGAAGTACGTCGTCAGCGGGAGCCCGCACAGCTCGGCGAACCGGTCCGGGCCTTCGGTGCCGGCGAGCTCGGTGACGAGCCGGTCCGTCCGGGTGTCCTGCCAGGTCACCGCGTGCCCGATCGGCCGGCCGGTCAGCCGGTCCCAGAGCAGGCTGGTCTCGCGCTGGTTGGCGATGCCGATGGCAACGATCTGGGACGGCGAGGCGCCGATCTGCTTGATCGCGGCCGGCACCACGCGGGTGACGTTGTTCCAGATCTCGCCGGCGTCGTGCTCGACCCACCCGGGCCGCGGGAAGAGCTGGTGGTGCTCACGTTGCGCCACCGACACCAGCCGCCCGCGCCGGTCGAACAGGATGCACCGCGTCGAGTTCGTCCCCTGATCCACGGCCGCGACGTACTGCTCAGCCATCTCCCCACCCCCCGATCACGCCGGTCATGCGTCCTCCCGGAGATCCCGGGCGATGGCCTCGGCGGTGGCGCGGACCATCGTCACCAGGTCGGCGCGATGTCGCAGGCGGCTGTCGCAGATGCGTTCGACCCGGCCGGCCAGACCGACCGCGCCGACGACCAGGCCGCCGAGTCCGCGGATCGGCGCCGCGATACTCGCCAGCTCGACCGTGTATTCCTCGAACTCGCTGGCCCAGCCACGGGCGCGGACCGCAGCGAGTTCCTCGGCCAGCCGGGCCGGATCGGTGATCGTCCGGGTCGTGAACGCCTCGAGCCTGCGCGGCCGGGAGGCGCCGCTGGCGTCGTACGCGAGGACCGCCTTGCCCAGCGCGGTCGCATGCGGCGGAAGCGTCGTACCGACGTCCAGGTCCTGGTCGCTGTCGTCGGGCCGGAAGACGTGGTGCACCACGACGACCTTGCCCTCCACCAGGCGGCCGACGCGGACGACCTCACCGCTGCGGGACGCGAGCGAATCGGCCCAGTTGATCGCGCGGCTGCGCAGTTCGTTCGGATCGAGGTAGCTCTCGCCGAGCCGGCCGAACGCGTCGCTCAGGTGGTAATGCGCGCCGCTGTGGTCCTGCTCGACGAAACCGACCTGATGCAGGGTCCGGAGGATGCCGTGCACGGTCGTCTTGGCGAGCCCGAGTGCGTTGCCGAGGTCGGCTACCCCGAGCCCGTCAGGCGCGGCGGCGAGGAGTCGCAGCACCGCCGCGGCCCGCTCGATCGACTGCACAGTCCCCGGCACACCGGCAGATTACCTGTGAATCACTGGTATGGCTTCACCTCAGGAGTTCACTGCAGTCCTCACCCTGCGATCACTCGGCGATCATTCTGCAGCTATTGCCCGCAGCACATTGAGACGACTTGCACGGCGTGACGGCCAGACCGCAGCGAGTACGCCGAACAGCATCGCCGCGGCGACCGCTGCCACCAGTTGGAGCACGGGGATGTCGCGCACGTTGAGGCCGTTGTCGACCATCGCGGACTGGATCGCGGCCGCGACGCCGACACCGAGCCCCAAGCCCAGCACCGATCCGAGCAGCGTGATCGCGATCGACTCGACGCGAAGCATCCGGCTCAGCTGCGGGGAGTCCATGCCGACCGCCCGCAACAGGCCGATCTCGCGAGTCCGCTCGACCACGCCGAGACCGAGCGTGTTCACGATGCCGAGCAGAGCGATCAGCACCGCGAGCACGAGCAGGAAGCCGACCGCGGCCAGCACGCCGTTCACCGGCTCGCGCGCAGCGGCGGCGTACGCCTGCTGGTCGCGGACCTGGATCGACGGATAGTCCTTGGTCAGCTGACCGAGGATCTCGGCCCGGACCTGGCCGACGTGGTTGCTGTCGGCAACCTCGACGTACAGGAGGTTGTCGCTGGTCGTGCCGCCGATAGTCCGGTACGTCGGCAGCGACACGATCACGGCGTTGAGCTGCCTGTTCGGTGCGACGATCCCGCCGACGGTCAGCTTGTGGGTGCCGGTCGCCGTGGCCAGCTCGAAGGTCTTGCCGACGGTCACGCCGAGGGTGGTCGCGAGGTTGCGGGGGAGAAGCGCCTGACCGGAGCCGAGCGCGGCCGCGGAGCCCGCGTCGAACTTCGTCGTGATCGGGCCGTCCAGCGTGCCGTCGCTGATCCCGGTGACCTGGACGTTCGTCTTCCCGACCTTGCCGGTCTCCGTCCGCACGCGGTGCACGGACCGTACACCGGCGACCTTCTCCGTCCGGTCGCCGACCTGCGTGCTGAAGGCCGGGGTGCCGTCGGTGGTGATGAGGAGCTGGGACGTGCCGAGCGCGTCGTCGATGTTCTGGTTGATCGAGGCCTTCGCCGACGCGGCGATCACCATCAGGCCGCTGATCAGCGAGACCGAGATCATCAATGCGGACGCCGTGGCCGACGTACGGCGCGGATTCCGCTCGGCATTGCGGCGGCCGAGCGTGACCGGTGCCTTGCGGCCGAACGGGTACATCAGCACCCGGACGACGTACCGGCTGAGGAGCGGGCTGAGCATCACGATGCCGATGACGGCAGTGCCGGCGCCGAGGACGATCAGTACGACGCCCGGCAGGCCGCCGGCGCTCAGGCCGATCGCGTACAGCAGGACGGCCATCAGCAGCACGAAGGCGCCGATCAGGATCCGCGTGAGCAGGGAGCGTTCCGGCGCCGAGACGTCGTCGCGCATCGCGGCGATCGGTGGGAGCTTCCCGGCCCGGCGGGCGGCCGGCGCCGCGGCGGCAACCGTGACGCCGATGCCGATGAGGTAGCAGGCGATGATCGTGGTCGGGGTGACCTGCAGCGACGCGGTCGGGATGCGGAGGTCGAGCGTCTCGTACGTGAACCGAATCGCGACGGCGACGCCGATGCCGATCAACAGGCCGAGCGTGGAGCCGAGGAAGCCGATGATCGCGCTCTCGGCGACGATCGAGCGAGTGACCTGACCGCGGGACGCGCCGATCGCCCGGAGCATCGCGAGTTCGCGCGACCGTTGCGCGACGACCATCGCGAACGTGTTCACGATCAGGAACGTGCCAACGAACAACGCGAGGCAGGCGAACAGCACAAGCACGGTGCTGAAGCCGCCGAACGTGGTGTCGAGATCGTGCTCGCCGTCGGCCGAGACCTGCTTCGCGGTCCGGACCTTCACCGAGTCGCCGATGGTCGTGGAGATCGCCTTGCTGACCGTGTCGGCGTCGGATCCCGGCTTGAGCGCGACCGTGACCGACGTCCAGCCCGCCTGGCCGAGCAGCAGGCGTTGGGCAGTCGCACCGTCGAAGGTGACCAGCGGCGCACCGGCCGCGGCACCAGCAACAGCGGGCGTCGTGGTCCCGGTCAGCGTCGCGGTCAGGGCCTGCGTCGGGGTGACGATCCTGACCTGGTCACCGACCTCGTACCCGGCACGGCTCGCTGTCGACTCGTCGAGTGCCAGCTGGCTGCCGCCGAAGGGCGGGGTGCCGTCGACGAGCTTGAACGGCGCGGTCGCCGGCTCCCGCGGCCACGCGGCTCCGAAGCTGGTCAGCCCGTAGTTCTCGATCTGCTTGCCGTCCGGACCGAGGATCTCGACATCGCTGACCATCAGCTGCGGGATCGCGCTGGCAACGCCCGGTACGGCCGCGACGCGGTCCGCGACCTCGGCCTGGAACGTCGCCGGGCGGTCGGTGCCGGTCTCGATCGGGGACGACGGCGTGACGGTGATGTCCGCCGTACTCACCGCGAAGTTCTTCTTCAGGGCGTGCGACAGGGTGTCGGTGAAGACCATCGCGCCGCCGGCGAACGCGACACCGAGCGTGACGGCGAGCGTGCACAGGACGAATCTGAGCCGGTGCGCGAGGACCGAGCGGAGGCCGAGCTTGAACATCAGCCGGCCACGGGTTCGGCAGGCTGGGTCGTTTCGAGCTTCTTCATCGTGTCGAGCACCGACTCGGCGGTCGGGTCGAGCAGCTCGGACTGCAGCGTGCCGTCGGCCAGGAACAGGACACGATCGGCGTACGACGCGGCGCCCGGGTCGTGCGTAACCATGACAACTGTCTGACCGAAGTCGCGGACGGACCGGTGGAGGAAGTCGAGGACGTCGGCGGACGAGCGGGAGTCGAGGTTACCGGTCGGCTCGTCCGCGAACACCACGTCCGGACGGGACACGAGGGCGCGGGCGCAGGCGACGCGCTGCTGCTGGCCGCCGGAGAGCTCGGCCGGCTTGTGGCTCAGACGATCACTGAGGCCGATCGCGTCGATCACTGTGGTCAGCCACTCCTGATCAGGCTTGCGCCCGGCCAGGTCGAGCGGAAGCGTGATGTTCTCGAGCGCGGTCAGGGTCGGGACCAGGTTGAATGCCTGGAAGACGAAACCGATCCGGTCCCGGCGCAGGTGGGTCAGCTGCTTCTCGGGCAGTGTGGTCAGGTCGACCTCACCGAGCAGCACCTTGCCGTCCGACGGCTTGTCCAGCCCGGCGAGACAGTGCAGCAGCGTCGACTTCCCGGAGCCGGACGGCCCCATGATCGCGGTGAACCGGCCCTTCCCGAAGTCCGCACTCACGTCGGCCAGCGCATCCACCCGCGTCTGCCCGCCGCCGTACACCTTCCACACCCCGACCGCCCGAACCGCCGCATCAGCCACGCCCATGCGACGAACCGTACCGATCGAGGGTTCCTCCGGCCGGGTAGAGGTGCGGATCAGCCGGCGACTCAGCCGTCAACTGTGATCAGGTCGATGCCGGCCGACTCGGCGGCGACCTCTTCGACCGAGCGGGTCGGGAGCGGCGGAGGTGTGCCGCCCCAGGCCGGGCAGAGCGGCTTGTGGTCACACCAGTCGCAGAGCGGGCCCGGGCTGGGACGCCAGTCGCCGGAGTCGAGGGCGCGGGTGATCGCGATCCAGAGCGCGGAGACCTTGCGCTCGCAGGCGCGGAGGTCGGCCTCGTCGGGGATGTAGCGGACGATCTCGCCGTTGCCCAGATACACCAGTTGGAGCATGGCCGGCACGACACCGCGCAGCTTCCACAGCACGAGCGCGTAGAACTTCATCTGGAACAGGGCCTTGGCCTCGAAGAACTCCGACGGCGAGCGACCGGTCTTGTAGTCGACGACCCGGATCTCTCCGGTCGGCGCGACATCGAGACGGTCGACGTACCCGCGCAGCACCAGGCCTGAGTCCAGGGCGGTCTCGACGTACAGCTCGCGCTCGGCGGGCTCCAGGGCGTTCGGGTCCTCGAGCGTGAAGTACTTGCCGAGCAGTTCGTGTGCCTCGGCGAGCCACTTCGCCAGCTCGTCGCCGCTCGCGTCCTCGGCGAACAGCTCGGCGACCTCGGGCTCCTCCTCGAGGATCCGCTGCCACTGCGGCTCGAGCAGCTCCGACGCCTGCTCCAGCGTCCGCTGCCCGCGAGGAAGATCGAACAGGCGCTCCAGCACGGCGTGGACGACGGTCCCGCGCACCGCGGCGGCCGACGGCTTCTCCGGCAGCCGGTCGACGACGCGGAACCGGTACTTCAGCGGGCAGCTCATGAAATCCGCCGCTCGGGACGGGGACAACGCCCCACGCGAGTGCTCATGCGGATCGGCTACGGCTGCAACGCTCATACCGGAACCCTAGGCATAACCGCCGACACTTCGCGCGCACCCCACACCGGCCTGTGGAAAAGCCCCTGTGGAAAGTCCTGTGGAAAATTGCCGGAGATGTCGATCAGGGGTACATCCCGGCTCGCCCGGTGGGTAGGTAGCACGGAGTTACCGACGGCAAAGTAGGTTTGGCTTGATGCCAGACTCGCGTGATCCCCAGAACCCCGCCCAGCCGGCCGGCCCACCACCGCCGGGGACCTGGGTGCTCGGTCGTGTCCGCGGGATCCGGTTGACGATGCGATTCACCTGGCTGCCGGTGGCGATGCTGCTCGCGGTCGGGTTCGCCGCGATCATCGGGCAGCAGTTCCCCGAGCTCGGCGGCTGGCGGTACGCCGCGGCGTTCGCGTTCGTGGTCGCGTTCACGCTGTCGATCCTGGTCCACGAGCTGGCGCACGCGCTGATGGCGTTGCGGTTCGGCATCGGCGTCTCCGAGATCAACCTCGGCTTCTTCGCGGCCGGCACGCACATCGAGGGCGAGCGGAAGTCACCGCTCGAGGAGTTCGCCGTCTCGGTGGTCGGCCCGATCGCCTCTTTGGTCGTCGGCGGCCTCGCGTACCTCGGCTCCCGCGCCTTCGACGAGGGCGTCGGGTACGTCGCGCTGTGGGAGCTCGGCATCGCGAACCTGATCGTCGGCGTCACCAACCTGCTGCCCGGTCTGCCGCTGGACGGCGGCTGGGTACTGCGCGCGATCGTCTGGAAGTTCACCGGCAACATGCACACCGGCACGATCGTGGCCGCGTGGGCCGGCCGGTTGCTCGCGCTCTCGGTGCTCGCGGTGCCGGTGCTGCTCCAGGAGATCTGGGGCTGGCAGCCGTCGATGATCGATTTCATCATCGCGCTGCTCGTCGGCTTCTTCCTGTGGACCGGCTCGACCACGTCCTTGATGCAGGCCCGGCTACGGCGCAAGCTCCCCAGCCTCCAGGTCCGTACGCTGGCCCGCCGCGCCGTCGCCGTACACTCCGGCACGCCGATCGCCGAGGCGGTCCGGATCGCGGGGCAGACCCAGGCCGGCGCGGTCGTGGTGATCGACGGTGAAGGCAAGCCGCATGCCCTCGTGTCGGAGACCGCGGTCGCGGCCGTCGCCCCGAACCAGCGGCCGTGGACCACGGTCAGCGAGGTTTCGACCGCCATCGGCGCGGGCCACATCATCGGTGTCAACGACACCGGCGAGGAGATCCTCGCCACGTTGCGCGAGCACCCGGCCTCGGAGTACCTCGTCCTCGACGCGAGCGGCGCGGTGTACGGCGTCCTCGCGACGGCGGACGTGGAACGCGCCTTCCGTTCGCGCTGATTACTCGGTTGCGGTGACCGAAAGTTAGGGTGAGCGCCTTATGGCTGACTTGCGTGACTTTCCCGACCAGGCGTTCTCCGGGGTCCATCACGGACCGCTGCAGGAGGGCGAGTGGATCACTCTGCAGGACTCGAAGGGCCGCCGGCACTCGGTCAACCTGGAGCGCGGGAAGATCTTCCACACCACCAAGGGCGGGATCGCGCACGACGACCTGATCGACGGCCCGGACGCGGTCGTGATCAGGTCCAAGGGCGGCGTCGAATACCTGGCGCTGCGTCCGCTGATGGCCGACTACTCGGTCTCGATGCCGCGCGGCGCGGCGGTGATCTACCCGAAGGACACGGCGCAGATCGTGACGATGGCCGACATCTTCCCCGGCGCCAAGGTGGTCGAGGCGGGCGCCGGTTCCGGCGCGCTGACCACGGCTCTGTTGCGGGCGGTCGGGATCCACGGACAGGTGATCTCGTTCGAGCGCCGGGAGGACTTCGCGGAGGTCGCGCGGAAGAACGTGACCGGCTTCTTCGGCGGGGAGCACCCGGCCTGGCGGCTCGAGGTCGGTGACCTGGTCGAGAAGCTGAACGAGCAGGACGTGGACCGCGTCGTGCTCGACATGCTGGCGCCGTGGGAGTGCGTTGACGTCGTCGCTGAGGCTCTTTCGCCCGGTGGGGTGTTCTGTGCCTACGTGGCCACCACGACGCAGCTGAGCCGCTTCGTGGAGACGCTGAGGGCACACGGCGAGTTCACCGAGCCGCGCGCGTGGGAGTCTCTCGTGCGAGACTGGCATGTAGAAGGCCTTGCGGTTCGTCCGGGCCACCGGATGCAAGGTCACACCGCCTTCCTGGTCACAGCACGAAGGATGGCGCACGGGGTGCAGGCACCCCGGAAGAAGCGACGCCCCGCGCCTGGCGCGTACGGCGACGATTACCTCGGGCCCCGACGCGAAGAGGCCCGTTCGGAATCAACCGACGACATGCCGAAGGCAACTGGTTCATCCGCAACCGACACGTGATGGGATTCAGCTTGCCCGGCGAGGTTTTCTGGGTAAGGTCCATAGGGTCGAGCCCCACATGGTGAGGTGATGATCGTGGCTGGAGACGAGAGTCCTACCGCGGCAGAACTGCGTAACCAGGTCCGGTACCTGGAAGCCGAAGTCGCGGCGTTGCGACGGCGGCTGCTCGAGCACCCGGCAGACAGCCGGTCGCTCGAGAGCAGGCTGTCCGAAACACAGGCCTCCTTGGCGAGTGTCACCGCTCAGAACGAGCGGCTGGCCGACACGCTGCGGGAGGCGCGAGAGAAGATCATCGCCCTGAAGGAGGAAGTCGACCGGCTGGCGCAACCGCCGTCCGGATTCGGCACCTTCCTCGGACGCAATGAAGACGACACGCTGGACGTGTTCACCGGCGGCCGGAAACTCCGGGTCGCGGCGAGCCCGTCGGTGGACCTGGACGCGCTCCGGCTCGGCCAGGAACTGATGCTGAACGAAGCACTCAACGTGGTCGAGGCCTGCGACTTCGAGGTCGTCGGCGACGTGGTGATGCTGAAGGAGCTGCTCGCCGACGGCGAGCGGGCGCTGGTCATCGCGCAGGCGGACGAGGAACGGGTGGTGCGGCTCGCGTCGCCGCTGCTCGACGTGCCGCTGCGGGCCGGCGACTCGCTGCTGCTCGAGGCCCGCTCCGGGTATGTGTACGAGAAGATCCCGAAGTCCGAGGTCGAGGAGCTGATCCTCGAAGAGGTCCCGGACATCGACTACACCCAGATCGGCGGCCTGACCGGCCAGATCGAGCAGATCCGGGACGCGGTCGAGCTGCCGTACCTGCACAAGGACCTGTTCCTCGAGCACGAGCTGAAGCCGCCGAAGGGTGTGCTGCTCTACGGCCCGCCCGGCTGCGGCAAGACGCTGATCGCGAAGGCCGTGGCGAACTCGCTGGCCAAGAAGGTCGCCGAGCGGACCGGGACCGAGGGCCAGAAGTCGTTCTTCCTGAACATCAAGGGCCCCGAGCTGCTGAACAAGTACGTCGGTGAGACCGAGCGGCACATCCGCCTGGTCTTCCAGCGGGCCCGGGAGAAGGCCTCCGAGGGCATGCCGGTGATCGTGTTCTTCGACGAGATGGACTCGCTGTTCCGCACCCGCGGATCCGGTGTGTCGTCGGACGTGGAGAACACCATCGTTCCGCAGCTGCTGAGCGAGATCGACGGTGTCGAGGGCCTGGAGAACGTGCTGGTCATCGGCGCCTCCAACCGCGAGGACATGATCGACCCGGCGATCCTGCGGCCCGGCCGGCTGGACGTGAAGATCAAGATCGAGCGCCCCGACGCGGAGGCGGCCCGGGACATCTTCTCGAAGTACCTGACCAGCGGACTGCCGTTGCACGAGGACGACCTCGGCGAGTTCGGCGGCGACCGGCAGGCGTGCGTGGACGGCATGATCCAGCGCACGGTCGAGCGGATGTACACCGAGGCCGACGAGAACCGCTTCCTCGAGGTCACCTACGCCAACGGTGACAAGGAGGTCCTGTACTTCAAGGACTTCAACTCGGGCGCGATGATCCAGAACATCGTCGACCGGGCGAAGAAGATGGCGATCAAGGCCTTCCTGGACGAGAACCAGAAGGGTCTGCGGGTGCAGCACCTGCTCCAGGCCTGCGTGGACGAGTTCAAGGAGAACGAGGACCTGCCGAACACCACCAACCCGGACGACTGGGCCCGCATCTCCGGCAAGAAGGGCGAGCGGATCGTCTACATCCGGACGCTCATCTCCGGCAAGCAGGGCACCGAGCCAGGTCGCTCGATCGACACCGCGACCAACACCGGTCAGTACCTGTAGGACACCGCGAACCGCCCCTGGACCGAGCGTCCAGGGGCGGTTCGTCGTTCTGCCGTCGGGCCGCCGGGGGTAGGTATAACCCCCGGTGTGATCGGGGGGTTTCCCCGATTGGTACGGCGGTCAGGCGGGCTTAGCTTGCTGTTATGGCGACGGACGAGGTGCGGAAGGACCTGCGGGCCGCGGTGGCGGCTCGGCAGGAGCTGGGGCCGGAGTACGAGAACGAGATCATCGACAGCTTCCTGGAGAAGCTCGATGCCCGGGATGTCCAGCGACGCGTCGGCCCGTACGCCGAGCCCGCCGCGCGACGGCACCCCAGCCGTGAGACCGACCCCGGCGGACTGGCGCTGGCGATCGTGTCGATTCTCGCGGCCATCCCGATCACCGCGATCGCGGCGGGCATGATCGGGCCGTTCGGGGTGCTGATCGCCTGGATCGGCCTGGTCGGCATCAACTTCGCCCGCACCATGTCACGCCGCCGCTGACGCGCTACTTCGTCTTCTGCTCGACCGGGACCGGCCGCCCCTGGGCGTCGTACGCTCGTACCTCCTGTTGCACGCCCATGACATCGATGGCCGCAGCGACCCGGTTGTCCACGTAGGCGTAGCCGTCGTCGAGGTAGCCTGCCTGCCAGGAACTCGCGGTGCCCTTCGAGACCAGGCGCGACTCGATGCGGGCGATCTCCGGACGGGCCCGGTAGAGCGTCCACATCCGCGAAGGCGTCGAGCCGGCGGTCCCGCCTGCGATGCCGCCGGAAACGCCGACGAGGCCCTGCTTCTTCGTCGGCACGGAGAGCGCTGACGGATCCCACTGCCGCCACCCGCCCGCCCCAGCGGGGGCCACGCAGGTGGCGACGCCCGAGGCGGCGGCCCCAATGACGACCACCAGGATGTCGGTGGCGTTGGGATTCGCGGCCGGCACTCGCCGCGCCCAGGCCACCCTCAGCGGCCGGACGAGTTTCGTCTGCATGCGGCGCTCGCACGACTTCGTGAACGCGGCGACCGCCTCGGCGTCCGGCACGACCGGGAGACCTGCTCGGACCATGGTCGGAGTTGCTGCTGGAGGAGTCCCGGCTACCCCGGGGTCCGAGGGCGCCCGGTTGGTGATCACGAGGGTACCGGCCACGGCGGCGGCGACGGCTCCGACGGCGATCGCCGGGGCGATCCACCGCCGCGCGGGCCGGTGTTCGGTGGGGCGTGAGCGGTCCATGACCTGGTTGCGGAGGCGGGAGCGCTCGGCTGGGGTCAACGGGGGGACACGCGGTGGTTCGAGTTCGGTGTTCATGAGAGCTCCTCGTTGAGGGCGACCCGGGTGAGTAGATCGGGGAAACGGCGACGGGTGCGATGCAGGCGGGCCTTCACGGTCCCGACCGGTACGCCGAGGGCGTCCGCGGCCTCGGTCATCGTCAGACCGGACCAGACGACGAGCTCGAGCGTCTCGCGTTCGTGCCGGGGGAGTTTGGCCACGGCGCGACGCACGGCCGACATCTGGCGCTCGTCGTCGAGCCGGCGGGCCACCTCGGGGGCGTGGTCGCTGTCAGGCCCGGGGTCGGGCAGGCGGTCCAGCAGCCTGCGCACCCGGCTCGCCGTCCGATAGATGGACTTGCACTCGTTGCCGGCCACCATCAGCAGCCAGCCGCGTGCACTGAAACCCGTCAGGGGGCCCGGTGGATTGCGCTGGAAGCGCCGCCAGGTGCTCAGGAACGTCGACTGGACCACGTCGTCGGCAGTACTCCACGAGGCCGTACGCCGGAACGCGAACGCTCGTACGTCGTCCGCGTACCGGTCGAACAGCTCGCCGAGTGCGAAATGGTCCCCGACGCGCAACCGCTCCCAGAGCTCCTGGTCGGATCCCGCCGCCATGGCCGGCTCCGTATCGTCAGTCAGGGTGATCTTCACACCCTCTAGTGACCGGCCACCGGACAGACGGTTGCATCAGAGCCGGCTCAGGACGTCTCGCAGCCCGTCGGCGACGTCGTCGGGCAGGTTGAGGAGCAGACCGCGGTGGACGCCGTACCAGGGGGAGAGGCGGGCCCAGTCCGCGGCGCGTTCGACCTGGTCAGCGGTGGGTTGGTAGACGTCCAGCAGGCCGGCCCGGACGGCGGCCGGGGCGTCGTTGAGGGGCCAGCAGAGGTCGAGGGCGGGGTCGCCGATGACGGCATCGGTCCAGTCGATGATGCCGGTGATCCGGCCGTCGGTCATGAGGATGTGATCGGGGCCCAGATCGCAATGGATCAACGACGTGCGGACGCGGGCGACGCGATCGAGCAAGTCCAGCGCCCGAGTCCGGGCCTCTGCGGGGAGCAGCGGAACGATCTGCGTCCTGCAGTCCTCCAGGAAGCTCGCCTTCTCCGCATCCGCTGTGGCGGCGTCCAGAGCACCGCGTGCGACCGCTTCGACCAGGTCCACGGCGTGCAGGGCCTTCAGGAAGGCGCCCAGTTCGCGGCCGATCGCCGTACGGCCGTCGGTGAAGGGTGAGCCGGGGAGCATCAGGTGCCGTACGCCGCTGTCTGTCAGCTCAGGCACCGGGACCGGTAGAGGCAGTTGCGGAGCGAGCCAGGGGAGGAGCGTCGCCTCGGCCAGCAGGCGCGGTCGCACCGCGGGCCGTCGTGGGGAGCGGTGGATCCACGGACCCTCGATCCACGCTTCGCTGTCCCAGCCCTCGAGGATCGTCACACCAGGCTCCGGACGTACGCACCGAGCAGGCCGACCGCGTCCGGCATGAACGGCCACGAGGGGTCGTCCAGCTTGGCGACGAGCTCGGCAGGGGACATCCACGCACCCCACTCGACCTCTTCCGGCTGGTGCCGCACCGGGCCGTCCCAGACGCACGTGTACAGGTATGCGTGGTACCGCGTGTGGTCGTCGGCGTAGTCGCCCTCCGGCAACCGGGTCAGCTCGACGCCTGAGATCCCGAGCTCCTCCTCCAACTCCCGTACGACGGCGTGGAAGGGGTCCTCACCGGCCGCGACGACCCCGCCGGCGGAGAAGTCGTAGTGGCTCGGGTAAACGTCCTTGATCGGCGTACGGCGGTGCACGTAGATGTCACCGGCCGGATTCCGGACGACTACTCCGGTGGCGGAATGCCGCAGGTTGTCGCGCCGCATCACCGACCGTGGCACGGCTCCGGTGACCTGGTTGTCGTCGTCCAGGATCGCCACCAATTCGTCCACGCGCGCAGTCTCACACGTAACCCTGTGGACACAGCAACCCCTATAGGGCATGCCTCCCGGTCCCACGCCTACTGCGCGGCACTCGGCACGGCACCTCGCCGCACGGGTGCAAAGGGAACGATGCTCCGCATCGACCCCTTCGCCCCCGCACGCCGATGCACCGCACCGAGCACCTGCTCGCGACGGCGCGGGACCGGGAGGCATGCCCTAGTCGCCGGTACCGCGTAGGCTCGTTCGCATGAGTGTTCGGCGGATCATGGGTACCGAGACCGAGTTCGGGATCTCGGTGCCGGGCCAGCCCGGGGCCAACCCGATGCTGACCTCGAGCCAGGTGGTGAACGGCTACGCGCAGACGCAGCCGCTCGCGCACAAGACGCGGTGGGACTTCGACGAGGAGCACCCGCTACGCGACGCGCGAGGCTTCGATCTGAGCCGGGAGGTGGCGGATTCCAGCCAGCTCACCGACGAGGAGACCGGCCTGGCGAACGTGATCCTCACCAACGGCGCCCGGTTGTACGTCGACCATGCCCACCCGGAGTACTCCGCTCCGGAGACCACGAACCCGCGGGACGCGGTGGTCTGGGACAAGGCCGGCGAACTGGTGATCATGGAGGGCGCGCGCCAGGCCCGGCTGATCCCCGGCGCCCCCCAACTGAATCTGTACAAGAACAACACCGACAACAAGGGCGCATCCTACGGCTCGCACGAGAACTACCTCATGCGCCGGTCCACGCCGTTCGCGTCGATCGTGCGCCACCTGACGCCGTTCTTCGTCAGCCGTCAGGTGGTCACCGGCGCCGGCCGGGTCGGCATCGGCCAGGACGGCGCGGCGCACGGCTTCCAGATCAGCCAGCGGGCCGACTACTTCGAGGTCGAGGTCGGCCTGGAGACGACGCTCAAGCGCCCGATCATCAACACCCGCGACGAGCCGCACGCGAATCCGGATCGGTACCGCCGGCTGCACGTGATCATCGGCGACGCGAACCTGTCCGAGATCTCGACGTACCTGAAGGTCGGTACGACGTCGCTCGTGCTCGCGATGATCGAGGACGGCTGGCTGACCGACGACCTGGGCGTCGACCGTCCGGTGTCCGCGCTGCACGAGGTCAGCCACGACCCGTCCTGCACGCATCTGCTCACGCTGAAGGACGGCCGCAAGATCACCGCCGTCCAGCTGCAGGCGGAGTACTTGGAGCAGGCCCGCAAGTACGTCGAGGACAAGTACGGCGACGACGCGGACCGGCAGACCAAGGACGTGCTGCACCGGTGGGAGCAGATCCTCGACCAGCTCGCGATCGACCCGATGAAGCTGTCCGACCAGCTCGACTGGGTCGCGAAGTACAAACTGCTCCAGCAGTACCGCGACCGCGACGGCCTCGAGTGGGACGACCCGAAGCTGCACCTGATCGACCTGCAGTACGCCGACCTGCGCCCGGACAAGGGCCTGTATTACAGGTTGGTGAAGTCCAACCGGATGCAGCGGATCGTCACCGACGAGGAGATCCGGATGGCGGTCGCGCACCCGCCGATCGACACCCGGGCGTACTTCCGCGGCCGCTGCATGCAGCAGTACGCGCCGCAGGTCGCGGCCGCCTCCTGGGACTCGGTGATCTTCGATCTGCCGGGTAAGGAGTCACTGCAACGGATCCCGACCTTGGACCCGTTGCGGGGTACGAAAGCGCACGTCGGAGCACTTCTTGACCAATGCGACACCGCCAGTGACCTGGTTCGCACCATTACTGGGGGCGCCGCCGGGTAGGGTCGCTATAGGAGGGCCGGTTGGGCGGCCTTCCCAGCGGTTTTAGGAGGTGTGTGCCATGGCGAAAGACGGCGGGCAGCAGCACAAGCAGCCCAAGCGTTCGTCGACCGAGGAAGAGGTCGAGCAGGTCGAGGCGTCGGAGGACGTCCAGGAGCGCAAAGAGCGACTCGACGAGGACGTCGACTCGATCCTGGACGAGATCGACGAGGTGCTCGAGGAGAACGCCGAGGAGTTCGTCCGCGGATTCGTGCAAAAGGGTGGGGAGTGAACCGCTCGATGACTTCTGATGCCTCCGGCCGGTTGCCGGAAGCCTTCCTGACCCCAGGTGGCTCGTCGTTCATGGACTTCCTGGCCGGGCACGCGCCCGACCTGTTGCCGGGACGACGGGCCCTGGGTTCGGGTGACCTGTCCAGCGAAGTCCCGCACGGTACGACGATCGTGGCGGCCACCTTCCCCGGTGGCGTGATCATGGCCGGCGACCGGCGGGCCACGATGGGCAACATCATCGCCCAGCGTGACATCGAGAAGGTGTTCCCGGCCGACGAGTACTCGGCGGTCGCGTTCGCCGGCTCGGCCGGCTTCGGGATCGAGATGGTCCGGCTGTTCCAGGTCGAGCTGGAGCACTACGAGAAGCTCGAGGGCGCGACGCTGAGCCTCGACGGCAAGGCCAACCGGCTCAGCGCGCTGATCCGCGGCAACCTGCCGATGGCGATGCAGGGCCTGACCGTGGTGCCGCTGTTCGCGGGATACGACCACGACATCAACGCCGGCCGGATCTTCTCCTACGACCCGACCGGCGGTCGGTACGAGGAGACCCACTTCTACAGCGTCGGCTCGGGCTCGTTGTTCGCCCGCGGTGCGCTGAAGAAGCTGTACCGCGAGGACCTGTCCGAGACCGACTGCGTGACGGTGATGATCCAGTCGCTGATCGACGCGGCCGACGACGACTCGGCGACCGGCGGCCCGGACATGCTCCGGCGGATCTTCCCGGTCGTCGGCGTGGTCACCGCGGACGGCTACCGGCGGCTGCCCGAGGACGAGGTGGCGGCGCTGGTCGACGCGGCCTGGGCCCAGCGGCACCAGCGTCCCGACGGCCCGGCCGCGACGTCCCTGACCTGACCGTGCTGATGATCTGCCCTTCGACTGATAGAGGACGACACCTTCGATGAGCGTTCCGTTCTACGTCTCGCCCGAGCAGCTGATGCGGGACCGAGCCGACTTCGCCCGGAAAGGCATCGCCAAGGGCCGCAGCGCGATCGCGCTGCAATATGCCGACGGCATCCTGTTCGTGGCCGAGAACCGCTCGCCCGCACTGCACAAGGTGGCCGAGATCTACGACCGGATGGCGTTCGCCGCCGTCGGCCGGTACAACGAGTTCGAGAACCTGCGGATCGCCGGCGTGCGGCTGGCCGACATGCGCGGGTACTCCTACGACCGGCGTGACGTCACCGGCCGGGCGCTGGCCAACGCGTACGCGCAGACGCTCGGCGCGATCTTCTCCTCCGGCGGCGAGAAGCCGCTGGAGGTCGAGATCCTGGTCGCCGAGATCGGCGCGGCTCCGGCCGAGGACCAGGTCTACCGGCTCACGTACGACGGCTCGATCGCCGACGTGCAGGGGTACGCCGTGATGGGCGGCCCGGCCGACCAGGTCGCGGACTACATCGGCGAGCACTACTCCGAGGGCATCTCGCTCGCGGGCGCGCTCCGGCTCGCGGTGGACGCCCTCGGCCATGACGGCACCGAGGTCCGGCAGCTGACCCCGGACCAGCTCGAGGTCGCGGTGCTCGACCGGACCCGGACCCAGGTGCGCAAGTTCAAGCGGATCTCCGAGGAGACGCTGGCCCGCATCCTGTCCGAGTCCCGCCCCGCCGAGGAGGCCACCGAGCCGGCCGACGCGGGCGAGCAGAAAGACACCGCGGAGACCGGCGCGCCGGACGGCGACACACCGGTCGCCCCGCCGGCGGATGATGCACCGATCGCTCCGCCGGAAGATCCCGACGACAACCGTCCCCTGTGACGGACCAGCACGAGACCTCAGCCGTCACCGACAACGTGGCGGCTGAGCCATCTCAAGGGTCGTCTCGGGTGTCGTCCCGGCCCGCCGATCCCGCTCCGTGGGAGTTGCTCGGCGAGGAGCCGGGCTTCCAGCGCTTCCTCACCGTGCGCCTGCGGCGGTACCGGATGCCTGACGGCCGCGAGGTCGAGTGGGACGTCTTCGGCCCCGAGGCCGGCATCACGTCCGGGATCACCGTGCTGCCGCTGACGCCGGAGGGCCGGATCGTCACGATCCGGATGTTCCGCGCCGGCCCGGACAGCGTGGTCACGAACCTCCCGGGCGGTCTGGTCGAGCCCGAAGAGGACGTGGCCGTTGCCGGCGCGCGGGAGCTCGAGGAAGAGACCGGCTACACCTGCGAGACGCTCGACGTCGTCGGCTGGCAGTGGTCCGGCGCCTCGTCGACGTTCCGCAAGTACGTCGCGATCGCGCGCGGCTGCCGCCCCGACGGCAAACAACAACTCGACGAGGCCGAGGACTGTGTCCCGGTCGAGCTGTCTGTGGACGCGTTCCGTGCCGAGCTGCGCACGCCGGGTGCGATGACCGGAATTGATGCGGCCTATCTCGCGTTGGACCACGCAGGCTTGCTCTAGAAAATCTGCGGAGGAATCGATATGAGCGACTGGAACGCGAACGTCATCACCCAGTTCCGGGAGAACGAAGGCAAGGTCGGCGGCAACTTCGAGGGTGCGCCCATGGTGCTTCTGCATCACGTCGGCCGTCGGAGCGGGCAGGAGTTCATCGCCCCGACGATGTACCTGGCCGACGAGACCGACCCGGCCGTCATCTACGTGTTCGCCAGCAAGGGCGGCGCTCCCACCAACCCCGACTGGTACCGCAACCTCACGGCTGCCGGTGAAGGCGTCGTCGAGGTCGGCACCGAGACGTACAAGGTGACCGTCGACGAGGTGACCGGCGCCGAGCGCGACCGCATCTACGCCGAGCAGGCGCGGCGCTACCCGGGCTTCGCCGAGTACGAGGTCCGCACCGCGGGGATCCGTACGATCCCGGTCCTGAAGCTCACCCGGGCGTCTTGACGAGCAGGTCCGCACGCTGAGTGGATAGGGCTGTGACCCCTGTGACCCCTGAGCCTCAGCAGACCAGCAGCCGTCCGGACGGGTTCGACCTCGGTGACACGGTCGGACTTGTACACGGGCCGACCACCGATCCCGATGCCGAGCGTGTCGTCCGCGACACCCTGAGCCGGGCCGGCGTCGCCACGATCGTCGACGGCGAGGCCGCGGTGACGGTTCACCTCGGCGGCACCGGTCTCGACGTCGAACCGGCCGCCGGTCTGCCGGCCGAGGGGTACGTCGTCGCCGTCGGCGACCACCAGATCGTCCTCGACGGCGTCGACACCCGCGGCACCTACTACGCCGCGCTGACGCTCGACCAGCTTGTCCAGGGCAACCATGTGGATGGCGTCGAGATCCGCGACTGGCCGACGCTGCCGTACCGCGGCTCGATCGAAGGCTTCTACGGCACGCCGTGGTCGCATGCGGACCGCCTCGACCACCTGGACTATCTCGGCGCGCACAAGATGAACACGTACCAGTACGCGCCGAAGGACGACGTGTACCACCGCGAACAGTGGCGCGACCCCTACCCGGCCGACAAGCTGGCCGAGCTCGGCGAGCTGATCGAGCGGGCTCGGCGGAACAAGGTCGATTTCACCTTCGCGCTCTCGCCCGGCCTCTCGATCGCCTACACCTCCGACGAGGACTTCCAGGCGCTGATCGCGAAGTTCGAGGCCCTGTACGCGCTGGGCGTCCGGGTGTTCAACGTGCCGCTCGACGACATCGAGTACGAGAAATGGCACTCCGACGAGGACGCGACGAAGTACGGCACGGGTGGTGGCGCGGCCGGCGCCGCGCAGGCCGACCTGTGCAACCGCGTCCAGCGGGAGTGGATCGCGACCAAGCCGGACGTCGCTCCGCTGCAGATGGTCCCGACCGAGTACTACGACCTCGAAGAGACGCCGTACAAGCAGGCCCTGCGGGAGCAGCTCGATCCGGCCGTGATCGTGCACTGGACCGGTACTGCGGTCGTTCCGGAGCGGATCACGAGCGAACAAGCGGCCGCGGCGAAAGCGGTGTTCGGGCACGACATCCTGATCTGGGACAACTACCCGGTCAACGACTACGCGCACGGCCGGATCCTGCTCGCGGCGTACACCGGCCGCGAGCCCGGACTGGCGGAGCACGTCGTCGGCGTGATCTCGAACCCGATGAACCAGGCCGCGGCCAGCAAACTCGCTCTGTACTCGTTCGCCGAGTTCGGCTGGAAGCCCGCGACGTACGACGCCGACGCGTCCTGGCGCCGTGCGATCGCCGAGCGTGCCGGGGGAGACGCCGCGACCATCGCGGCGCTGGAGGTCTTCGCGGACCTGACGACGTACGACGGGAAGCTGCATCTGATCAACGCGCCGGTGCTGGCGTCGAAGATCGCGGCCTTCAAGGCGACCTGGGACGACGGCGATCTGGCCGGGGCGATCGCTGACCTCGAGCCGTACCTGGAGGCGATCGAGAACGCGTCCGCCCAGATCCGCAGCGGCGTGATCGACCCGGAGTTCGAAGCCGAGACCGACCCCTGGCTGGACGCCTCGTTCTACTGGGGCGGCGCGCTGCGCCAGGCGCTGCGCGTGTTCGAGGCGCAGGCGGAGGGCAACTCGTCCGACGTGGCGACCGCCCGCGACGAGATCGAGCACCTGGTCACGCAGGCCAACGAGATCCGCGACGTCCGCCTCCCGCACAGCAAGGTCCCGATCCGGATCGGCGACGGGGTGGCCGACAGGTTCATCGAAGAGGCGGGGTGGTCCGGCGGGCCGGTATCCTGAGGGCGGACCGCGACTGGCGCTGAGGTGGACGACCACCGGGGAACGGTCTGCCATCCGGCTTTCGCCGCGCGCCTGGGCACCCTTTGACGAGGAGGAGTGCGCAGATGACTGCCGAGCTGATGACTGGGACCGACCTCGCCGCCGAGATGGTGGCCAAGGCGGCGGAGCGCGCAGCCGCGCTGCGGGAGCAGTATGGCGTGCAGCCGTGCCTGGCGACCGTGCTGGTCGGTGACGACCCGGCGTCGGCGACGTACGTGCGGATGAAGCAGAACCGGTCGAAGAAGGCCGGGATCGCCTCGCGGAGCGTCGTCCTGCCGGCCGAGACGACGACCGACGAGCTGGTCGCCGAGATCCGGAAGCTGTCCGAGGATCTGGAGGTGCACGGGATCCTGCTGCAGCACCCGGTGCCGGCGCAGATCGACGAGCGGGCCGCGTTCGAGGCGATCGACCCGGCCAAGGATGTCGACGGCGTGACCATGCGGTCCTTCGCGGCGATGGCGTTCGGGGATCCGGGGTTCCGGTCCGCGACGCCGGGCGGGATCATGCGGCTGCTCGCGGCGTACGACGTACCGCTCGAAGGGGCGCACGCGGTCGTGATCGGCCGCAGCCCGATCCTCGGCAAGCCGGCCGGGATGTTGCTACTGGCATCGAACGCGACGGTGACCTATGCGCACTCGCGGACCCGGGACCTGCCCGAGCTGGTCCGGACCGCGGATGTGGTGATCGCGGCCGTCGGCAAGGCGAACTTCGTTCGCGGCGACTGGCTGAAGCCGGGCGCGGTCGTCGTCGACGCCGGCTACAACGAGGGCAACGTGGGCGACGTGCACTTCGAGGAGGCGGCCGAGGTGGCCCGCCTGATCACGCCGGTCCCGGGCGGCGTCGGGCCGATGACGATCGCGCTCCTGCTCGAGCAGACGGTCGACGCCGCCGCGGCCCAGCTGGGTTAAGGGTCGCACCCGTTCGCGCCGTGCACGATCCGAGACGGCTGTCCACTCCTTGACTACTCTGGCCTAGGGTTGGGGGAGATGAACCGGCGACCAACCGGAAACGGCGTATGGAGGCGAGCACGTGGCGGTACGGGCGATCCGGGGTGCCACCCAGCTGGACGTGGACGAGCGCGAGCACCTGCTCGAGCGGTCCGCGGAGCTGGTGAAGGCGGTCCTGGAGGCGAACGATCTGGAGAACGAGGATCTGATCAGCATCCTGTTCACCGTCACGTCGGACCTGCGTTCGGAGTTCCCGGCCGTCGCGGGGCGGCAGATCGGGCTGACCGACGTACCGCTGATGTGTATGCAGGAGATCCCGGTCCCGCACGCACTGCCGCGGGTGGTCCGGTTGATGGTGCACACCGAGACACCGCGCTCCCGCGACAAGATCCAGCACGTCTACCTCCACGGTGCCGTCGCCCTTCGTCCAGATCTCACGGGCGCTCAGTGAGCGAGCTCCGCGGTCCGGTTCGCATCGTCGGCACCGGCCTGATCGGTACGTCGATCGGCTTGGCGCTCGCCCGCCTGGGCGTGGTCGTGGAGCTCGTTGACGGGAACCCCGACAACGCGCTGATGGCAGAGCGGATCGGTGCCGGCTCGCGCCTGGTCCAGATCGAGCCGCAGTTGGTCGTGGTCGCCGTACCGCCGGACCATGTCGGCGCGGTGGTGGCCGAGCAGCTCGAGCAGACCGACGCGGTGGTGACGGATGCGGCCAGCGTGAAGTCCAAACCACTCGCCGACGCCCGCCGTCTGACCGGCGATCTCAGCCGGTACGTCGGCAGTCACCCGATGGCCGGCTCCGAGCGGAACGGTCCGCTCGCCGGGCGTGCCGACCTGTTCGACGGCGCCACCTGGGCGATCACTCCGCACGAGACGAGCTCTCCGGAAGCGGTCGACCTGGTACGCCGGCTTGCCGAGGCGGCCGGCGCCCGTACCGTCGAGATGTCTGTCGAGGACCACGACCTCGGCGTCGCCAGGGTGTCGCACCTGCCGCACCTGATGTCTGCGCTGGCTGCTGGGACGCTGGCCGACGCACCGTCGTCCCACCTGGAGCTGTCCGGGCAGGGGGTCCGCGACGTCACCCGGATCGCGGCCGGCGACCCCACGCTCTGGACCCAGATCGTGTCCGCGAACTCGGGTGCGCTGACCGGCCTGCTGGAGCAGATCCGCGGCGAGCTCGACCGCCTCCTCGTTGCCTTAGGCAAGGAAGAGGCAGGCGACGAACTGACCGCGATCCTCGGCCAGGGCGTCTCCGGCGCGGTCCGGGTCCCCGGCAAGCACGGTACGCCGCACATCGACCTGGTCACGGTCCTGGTGACGATCCCCGACCGCCCTGGTCAGCTGGCCAAACTGTTCGCCGACGCGGCCGAGTCCGGCGCCAACGTCGAGGATCTCCGCATCGACCACAGCCCGGGCCGCCCGGTCGGCGAGGTCGAGCTCGCCGTCAAACCCGCCTCGGTCGACCAACTGGTCGACGTGCTGACCGAGCGTGGATGGGTGGTCCACCGGTAATTCTGTCCCCCTGCGAAGGTAATCTTCGGGGCATGATCATCGCTGTGGACGGCCCGAGCGGCTCCGGTAAGTCGAGCACCGCCCGCGGAGTGGCCACCCGGCTCGGACTGCGGTTCCTCGACACCGGGGCGATGTACCGCGCGGTGACCTGGTCGGCGGTCGAGCACGGGCTGGAGCTGGACGACACCGCCGCGGTCGCGCAGCGGGCCCGGGACCTGCGCCTGGAGATCAGCACCGACCCCGGCCACCAGTTCGTGATCGCCGACGGGACCGACGTCACGGCCGCGATCCGGGAGCCGCGGATCAGCGAGGTGGTCTCGAAGATCGCCACCAACCTCGACGTGCGCAAGGAGCTGATCCGGCGGCAGCGGGCCATCATCGACAACGCCCAACCGAGCGGCGGGATCGTGGTCGAGGGCCGCGACATCGCCACCGTGGTCGCGACCGACGCCGAGCTGAAGGTGCTGCTGACCGCCGACCAGGAGGCCCGGATGGCGCGCCGCGGCGCCGAGGTCGGCTCGTTGACCGCGGAGCAGCTGCGGGACCAGATCATCCGGCGCGACGCCGACGACTCGACCGTGTCGGAGTTCCAGGTCGCCTCCGACGGCGCTGTCACGATCGACTCGACGTACATGAGCCTCGAGGAGGTCATCGACGCGATCAGCCGACTGGCAAAGGAGACTGTCCCTCAAGGCCAGGATCGATGACGGCGGAAGTCACCGGGCACAAGGATCTGCCCCGCACCGATGATCTGCCGCCGTTGCCGTACCGGATGGCGCTGCCGATGCGGAAGCTCGCCAGGCCGTACTTCCGGCACAAGTACAACCTGACCATCCACCATGAGGACCGGTTCCCGATGACCGGCCCGCTGCTGATGACGCCGAACCACCTGAGTCTGCTGGACGCGCCGCTGCTCGGCGCGATGGCGCCGCGGATGCTGCACCAGCTCGGCAAGATCGAGGTCTTCGGCGGTCTCCAGGGCGCGTTCCTGCGCCGGATCGGCCAGATCCCGGTCGACCGGTCGTCGTACGACATGCTCGCCGTCCGGCGGTCGATCCAGGTGCTGCGGGACGGGCGGGTGCTGAACATCTACCCGGAGGGCACCCGTGGGCCGGGCGATTTCAGCCGGATCCGGATCGGCGTGGCGTATCTGGCGATGGTCACCGGGGCCCCGATCCTGCCGGTGGCGCTGATGGGGACACGTCTGCCGTTGGGTAGCGTGGAGGGTCATCCACCGGCCGGGAGCCGGGTCGACATCGTGTATGGCGAGCCGTTCGCCGTCGACCGCGTACCCTTTCCTAGGAGACATTCCGACGTACAGGCGGTTGCCGACCACATCGGCGACGTGCTGCGCGCCCATGTGAAGGCGGCCGTCGAAGAAACCGGCCACCCTCTTCCGGGCTGGCGAGACGAGAAGGACCCTGATGACTGACCTGCCCACCGAAGTACCGACGCACGACCGTGAGGACACGGGCCCGCTCCCGGTGCTCGCGATCGTCGGGCGGCCGAACGTGGGCAAGTCCACGCTGGTCAACCGCATCATCGGCCGCCGCGAGGCGGTCGTGGAGGACACCCCGGGCGTGACCCGGGACCGCGTGTCGTACGACGCCAACTGGGCCGGCCGGGAGTTCACGGTCGTCGACACCGGCGGCTGGGACCCGGACGCGGTCGGCATGGCCGCCCTGGTCGCGGCCCAGGCGGAGGTCGCGATCAACGCGGCCGACGCGGTGCTGTTCGTGGTCGACGCGGTGGTCGGCATCACCGACGCCGACGAAGCGGTCGTCCGCGTACTGCGGAAGTCCGGCAAGCCCGTCGTGCTCGCCGCGAACAAGGTCGACGACCAGCGTGTCGAGTCCGAGGCGATGAACCTGTGGAGCCTGGGCATCGGCGAGCCGTTCCCGGTCTCCGCGATGCACGGCCGGGGCACCGGCGACATGCTGGACGCCGTGCTCGCTGCGCTGCCCGAGGCGCCGCCCGAGCGCGACGGCGAGCTCAGCGGCCCGCGGCGGGTCGCGATCGTCGGGAAGCCGAACGTCGGCAAGTCCTCCCTGCTGAACAAGGTCGCCAAGGAGGACCGGGTCGTCGTCAGCGACGTCGCCGGGACGACGGTCGACCCGGTGGACGAGCTGATCACGCTCGGCGGCAAGGAGTGGCGGTTCATCGACACCGCCGGCATCCGGCGCAAGGTGAAGAACTCCCAGGGCCACGAGTACTACGCCTCGCTGCGGACCAACGCCGCGATCGAGCGGGCCGAGGTGGTCGTGGTCGTCATCGACGCCTCGCAGTCGATCACCGAGCAGGACCTGCGGATCATGAACGCGGTCGAGGAAGCCGGCAAGGCGCTGGTGATCGCGTACAACAAGTGGGACCTGATGGACGAGGAGCGGCGCTACTACCTGGAGCGCGAGATCGACCGCGACCTGGTGCAGTTCCGCTGGGCGCCGCGGGTGAACATCAGCGCGCTCACCGGCTGGCACATGGAGAAGCTGGTGCCCGCGATCGAGGCCGCGCTCGAGGGCTGGCAGACCCGTGTCCCGACCGGTCAGCTGAACGCTTTCCTGGGCCGCCTGGTGGCCGCGCACCCGCACCCGGTCCGCTCCGGCAAGCAGCCGAAGATCCTGTTCGGCACCCAGGCCACGACCATGCCGCCGACCTTCGCGATCTTCACCTCCGGCCAGATCGAGGCGTCGTACCAGCGCTTCATCGAGCGCCGCCTGCGCGAGGACTTCGGCTTCGTCGGCAGCCCGGTGCACGTCCAGATCCGGGCCCGCCAGAAGAACAAGAAGCGCTGAGGTGCCCTGGTCAGGACCAGGTCACCGAATGCTGTAAGGTAAAGCCCGCTCACCTCAACGGCGAGCATCGGGCTGTGGCGCAGTTTGGTAGCGCACCGGTCTGGGGGACCGGGGGTCGCAGGTTCAAGTCCTGTCAGCCCGACACGCGAAGAGGGGCACCGACACTGTCGGTGCCCCTTTTGCTGTCAGTGGACCTCTGCGAGTTCCTTCTCCTCCGGCTTATCGGGGACGTTCAGTGACTCGCCCTCGATGTCGACCCTCGGGGTGATCCGGTCGAGCCACTTCGGGAACCACCAGGCGCGGTCGCCCAGCAGGCTGAGGATCGCGGGAACCAGCGTCATCCGGACCACGAAGGCATCGATCAGCACGCCGATCGTGAGGCCGAAGCCGATCGCCTTGATGATCGGATCGTCGACCAGGATGAAGCCGGCGAAGACCGACGCCATGATCAGTGCGGCTGCGGTGACGACACGGGCGCCGTGGCCGAGGCCCTGGATGGTCGCGTCGTTCGCGTGCCGGCCGTGGACGAACTCCTCACGGACGCGGGACACGATGAACACCTCGTAGTCCATCGCGAGCCCGAACAGGATGCCCATCATGATGATCGGCAGGAAGCTCACCAGCGGACCGGGGGAGTCGATCCCGACCAGCTTCGCCAGGTGGCCCTGCTGGAACACCGCGACCGTGATCCCGAACGTCGCCCCGATCGTCAGCACGAACCCGAGCGTCGCCTTCAACGGCACCAGCACCGACCGGAACGCGAGCAGCAACAGCAGGAACGACAACCCGATCACGACGAACAGGTACGTCGGCAACGCGTCGGAGAGCTTGTTCGACACGTCGATCCCGACCGCGGTGTTGCCGGTCACGGAGATGCTCGCGTCGCCGGTGGCGAGCGGCTTCACCGCGGAGCGCAGGTCCTTGACCAGGTCGGAGGTCTCCTCGCTGGCCGGTCCGCTCTTCGGGATCACCTGCAGCAACCGTGTCGTACCGTCCTGACTTGCCGCGGCGGGCTGTGCGGCGACGACGTCGGGCAGACCCTGGGCCTTGCCCAGCACCTGCTGTGCCAGCGCGTTCGAGGTCACCGGGTCGTTGCTCTGCACAACGACCACCAGCGGTCCGTTCGCGCCCGGTCCGAACGCGGCGGCCGTCAGGTCGTACGCGACCCGCTGGTTGGTTCCGGCCGCCGCCGACGCGCCGTCCGGCAGCGCGAGCTGCATGTCCTTCACCGGGATCGCCAGGAATCCGAGCCCGATGATGCCGACAGCAACGATCGGCACCCGCAGCCGTGTCACCAACCGGCCCCAGCGGAAACCGAACCCCTCCTTGTGCACAGCCGCGGTCGGTGCCTTGCGCAACTTCCGCGGCAGCACCCGGTTCCCGACGAAGCCGAGCAACGCCGGCAGCAACGTCAGAGCGACCAGTACGGCGGTCAGCACCGTCGCGGCAGCGGCGAGACCCATCGCGGTCAGGAACGGCACGCCGACCACCGACAACCCGGCCAACGCGATGACCACGGTCGCACCGGCGAACAACACCGCCGACCCGGCCGTCGCGGTCGCCCGCGCGACGGACTCCTCCGGATCCATCCCTTCACCCAGCTGCGAGCGGTGCCGCGAGCTGATGAACAACGAGTAGTCGATCCCCACCGCAAGCCCGAGCATCAACGCGAGGATCGGCGCCGTCGACGAGACATCGGTGAACGCGGTCACGATGAACAGGCCGGCCATTCCGGCCAGTACGCCGAGCAGCGCCGTCACCAGCGTCATGCCGGCGGCGACGAGCGACCCGAACGTCACGACCAGTACGACGGCAGCCACCGCGACACCGATCACCTCGGTCGCACCGATCTCGGGGACTCCGGCCTTGATCTGCCCGCCCGGGACGACCTTGAGATCACCCGAACTCAGCCCGCTCAGACCGTCGTACCCGTCGACGCTCTCGTGTGACAGCTCGTCGGCCGGCTTGTCGAACTGGACGCTGATCAGTCCCGTCGTACCGTCCGGGCTGATCGCCTTGCTGTCGAACGGGTCGACCGCACCGATCACCTCGGGCACCTTGGCGACCCTGGCAACCGTCGCGCCGACCGCGGCCTTCACGGTCGGGTCGGCGAGCGTCTTGCCCTCGGGCGCCTTCACCACGACGGTGGACGACGCACCGCTTGCGGCCGGCAGCTCCTGCTTGAGCGCATCGAGCGCCCGCTGCGACTCGGTGCCCGGGATCGAGAACGTGTTCGCGGTCTTGCCGCCCAGCGTCAGCGCGCCGACGCCCAGCAGGACGAGGAAAAGCGCCCACACTGCGGCCACGAGCCGCCTGCGCTGATAGGAGAACCGGCCGAGCCGGTACAGCAGATTGGCCATCGGGAAGTGCATCCGTTCGGGTCGGTACGGCGTACGGGCAGAGGTGATCGTCCGCGCGACGGCGGAGGGCGGGGGCAGGGCTCAGGCGCGGCGGAGGAGTCTCCGCAGGGCGATGTCGCAGAGTCTTCGGAGGTCGTCGTCGGTGCGTTCCCCGGAATGCCGGCACTCGCCGAGCAGTCCGTTGATGGCGAACTTGGCGAGGTCCCGTTCGAGCGGGTCGTCGGACCCGGCCATGTAGTCGGTCAGTCGCATGCCGTCGGCGACCAGCTGCCCGAACTCGGGCATCTGCTCGATCACCGCCAGGATGTCCTGGAGCACGTCGACCACCCCACGGTGCTCGACGGCGAGATCGATGAAGCGCTGGATCGCCAGCTCCTGCGCCTCGGCGCGGGGCAGCTGGGCCGCGGCCTTGACCAGCTCGGCGACGTCGGCCGCGGCGGGCTCGAGGACGGCTGCGAGGACGGCCGGCTTGCCGCTGAAGTGGTACAGCACCGTCGCCTTCGAGCAGCCGGCCGCGGTCGCGATGTCCTGGAGTGACGTCGCGTTGTACCCACCGGCCTGGAACAGGTTCATCGCCTGCCGGACGATCTCGTGCCTGGTCCGCTCCCGGGCGGGGGTGGTGACTGCCATGTCAGCATCTTGACTGACCGATCGGCCAGTTTTCAACCGATCGGTCAGGATTGTGGCGGGCTTCACCTGCTGGCCCGAGTTTGCTTGCGGTGTAATCCTGTAATTCAGGAGGCGTGACGATGACTGACGAGATTGCTGGGGACGACGTACTGGATGCCTACTCCCGGGTGGTCTCGGGGGTGGCCGAACACCTGATCCCGCGGGTCGCGAGCCTGCGGATCCACAGTCGGCGCGGCGACTCATCCGGCTCCGGGGTGGTGCTGACCGGCGACGGTCACCTGCTCACGAACGCGCACGTGGTCGGCGACGGATCCGAGGCGTCCGCGGAGTTCGCCGACGGGACGACGGCACAGGCCCGCGTCGTCGGAGTCGATCGACTGTCCGATCTCGCCGTGCTGCGGGCCGACCGCGACATCCCCGATCCGCCGGAGTACGGCGACGCGGATCACCTGAAGGTCGGGAACCTGGTGGTTGCCGTGGGTAACCCACTCGGCCTGGCCGGGAGCGTGACCGCCGGTGTGGTGAGCGCGCTCGGCCGATCGCTGCCGGTGCGGAGCGGTTCGGCGCAGCGGATCATCGAGGACGTCATCCAGACCGACGCCGCGCTGAACCCGGGCAACTCCGGGGGAGCGCTGGCCGACGGCAACGGTCGCGTGATCGGCATCAACACCGCGGTCGCCGGGATCGGCCTCGGCCTTGCCGTCCCGATCAACCCCACGACCCGCCGGATCATCTACTCGCTCCTGCACGACAGCCGCGTACGCCGCGCGTACCTCGGCCTCGTCACGACGCCTGCACCGCTCCGCCCGTCACTTGCCGAACGGTTCGACCAGCGGACGGCGCTCCGGGTCGTCGAGGTGATCCCGGCGAGCCCGGCCGCCGCCGCAGGCCTGCGTCAAGGAGATCTGGTGCTGGCGGTGGACGGCGTACCGCTCCGGGACGCTCAGTCGCTGCAGCGGCAGCTGTTCGAGGACGCGATCGCCCGCCGTACGGAGATCACCGCGATCCGGAACAACGCCCTGGTCGACGTGATCGCGTACCCCGCCGAGCTCACCGACCGTTGAGGCCGACCCGCAGGAGGACGCAGGTGCCGGGTTTCAGCGGGGCTCCCGGGAAGATGAAGTCGCGGGTGACCTCGGTGAACCCGAACCTCTTGTTGAGGTCGAGGATCGCGGCGTTCGCCTGGTTGGCGAAGTAGTAGACGGCGTCGGCGCGTTCCGCGGTCCAGCGCAGGCGGTCGCGGGTCAGGAGCTCGCCGATGCCGTGGCGTCGCCAGGCGGGGGAGACGATCAGGCCGATCAGGTAGAACCCCGTGGGAGCGGTCGTCGGCGGGTCGTCGGGTTTGAGTTCGTGGCGGATCACTCCGCCGTACCCGACGACCTCGTCGCCCACGACCGCGACGGCGATGTATTTGTCCGGGTCGGCGAGGTCGGCCACGAGGCGCTCGCGCCGCTCGGCCGCGGACCCGTGGGTCCGCGACACGATCAGCTCGGCACACGCGTCCAGGTCACGCAGTTCTCCTGGACGCACCTGTACGTCGACGGTCTGCCGGGCGACCCCCGGCTCGTAGTCGGCGAATCCGGTCACCAGCCGCGCTCACGCCACACGGCGAGGTGCGGGCGCTCGGTGCCGAGGGTGGTGTCGGAGCCGTGGCCGGGGTAGACCCAGGTCTCGTCGGGGAGCTCGTTGAACAGCTTGGTCTCGACGTCGTTGATCAGCGAGGTGAAGCGCTCGGCGTCGCCCTGGGTGTTGCCCACGCCGCCCGGGAACAGTGAGTCGCCGGTGAACAGGTGCGGGGCGCCGTCCGGGTCGTCGTACACCAGGGCGATCGAGCCGGGGGTGTGGCCGACGAGGTGGATCACCCGCAGGCTGCACTGGCCGACGGCGATGTGGTCGCCGTCGTCGACGAGCTGGTCGGTCGGGACCGGGATGCCCTCGGAGTCGTACCGCCCGGCGACGGTGGTGGCGCCGGTTCGCGCGACGACCTCGGCCAGCGCTTCCCAGTGGTCCTGGTGGCGGTGCGTGGTCACGACCCGCGCGAGGCCGCCGTCACCGATCAGCTGGAGCAGCGTGTCCGCGTCGTTCGCGGCGTCGATCAGGACCTGCTCGTCGGTCTGACGGCACCGCAGCAGGTAGGCGTTGTTGTCCATCGGCCCGACGGCGACCTTGGTGATCATCAACTGCGCCAGCTCGTGTGTCTGGGCCGGTCCGCCGACCTTGACGTTCCCGTGGTACTCCGGCATGCGCCTCTCCCTGGATGTCGGGTGATCCTGTGCGACACCGCCGATCCTCGCACTGATCGCGCCGGCTGCGCAGACCACCCTCGGCGATCGAATATACTTTCGAAGCACCCCGCGGAGAAAGCAGTGCGTCCGGCGGCGGAAGTTTTTGTCGGTGGGCCTCGTTAGCATGACGGGGCATGCCCCGGATACCCTCGAGAACGGCTGAGAGTGAGCTTGTGTCTGACCGTCTGATCGTGCGCGGAGCGCGTGAGCACAACCTGAAGGACGTCTCGGTCGACCTGCCGCGGGACGCCATGATCGTCTTCACCGGACTGTCCGGGTCCGGCAAGTCCAGCCTGGCCTTCGACACGATCTTCGCCGAGGGCCAGCGGCGCTACGTCGAGTCCCTCTCGGCGTATGCCCGCCAGTTCCTGGGGCAGATGGACAAACCGGACGTCGACTTCATCGAGGGGCTGTCGCCGGCCGTCTCGATCGACCAGAAGTCCACCTCGCGCAACCCGCGGTCGACCGTCGGCACGATCACCGAGGTCTACGACTACCTCCGGCTACTGTTCGCCCGGGCCGGGCGGCCGCACTGCCCGGAGTGTGGCGAGCCGATCGCGCGGCAGACGCCGCAGCAGATCGTCGACCGGGTGCTCGAGCTGGACGAGGGCACCCGGTTCCAGGTGCTCGCCCCGGTCGTCCGCGGCCGCAAGGGGGAGTATCTCGACCTGTTCCGGCAGCTGACCGGTCAAGGCTTCTCCCGGGCCCGCGTGGACGGTGAGACGATCCAGCTGACCGATCCGCCGAAGCTCGACAAGCAGAAGAAGCACAACATCGACGTGATCGTCGACCGGCTCGCGGTGAAGGGTTCGGCCAAGCAGCGACTCACCGACTCGGTGGAGACCGCGCTCGGGCTGGCCAGCGGTCTGGTCGTGCTCGACTTCGTCGACCTCCCGGAAGACGACCCGCACCGCGAGCGTCGCTTCTCCGAGAAGCTCGCCTGTCCGAACGATCACCCGCTGGCCATCGACGAGCTCGAGCCGCGGTCGTTCTCGTTCAACTCGCCGTACGGCGCCTGCCCGGTCTGCACCGGGCTCGGCACCCGGATGGAGGTCGACCCGGAGCTGCTGGTGCCGGATCCGTCCAAGTCTCTCGACGAGGGCGCGATCCAGCCGTGGGCCGGGCAGAACGTCTCGCAGTACTTCGAGCGCCTGCTCGACGCGCTGGCCAAGGACCTGAAGTTCAAGACCAGCACGCCGTTCGGCGAGCTGCCGGCGAAGGCGAAGAAGGCGCTGCTCACCGGCCACGACAAGCAGGTCCACGTCTCGTACCAGAACCGCTACGGCCGCGAGCGGTCGTACTACACCAGCTTCGAAGGCGTGATCCCGTATGTCGAGCGCCGGCACACGGAGGCGTCCAGCGACACCGGCCGGGAGCGCTTCGAGGAGTACATGCGCGAGGTGCCGTGCCTGGCCTGCAACGGCGCGCGGCTGAAGCCGATCTCGCTGGCGGTCACGCTCGGCGGGAAGAACATCGCGGAGATCAGCGCGATGTCGATCGACGAGGTGCACGACTTCCTCCTGCAGATGGAGCTGAGCCCGCGGGAGAAGCAGATCGCGGAGCGGGTGGTCAAGGAGATCGGCGAGCGGCTGCGGTTCCTGCTCGACGTCGGCCTGGACTACCTCGCGCTGAGCCGGCCGGCGGGTTCGCTGTCCGGCGGTGAGGCGCAGCGGATCCGGCTCGCGACCCAGATCGGTTCGGGTCTGGTCGGCGTGCTGTATGTGCTCGACGAGCCGTCGATCGGTCTGCACCAGCGGGACAACCGGCGGCTGATCGAGACGCTCGTCCGGCTCAAGGAGCTCGGCAACACGCTGATCGTCGTCGAGCACGACGAGGACACCATCGACCACGCCGACTGGGTCGTCGACATCGGCCCCGGCGCCGGTGAGCACGGCGGCCAGGTCGTCGTCTCCGGCACGGTCGAGGACCTGCGCAACCACCCGGACTCGATCACCGGTCAGTACGTCTCCGGTCGCCGGGAGATCCCGATCCCCGCCGTCCGGCGGCCGCTGACCGAGGGCCGCGAGCTGACGGTGTACGGCGCCCGGCAGAACAACCTGAAGGACATCGACGTCACGATCCCGCTCGGGGTGTTCGTCGCGGTCACGGGTGTGTCGGGGTCGGGCAAGTCGACGCTGGTCAACGACATCCTGTACACGTCGCTGGCGCGGCAGATCTACGGTGCCCGCGCGGTGCCTGGCCGGCACACGAAGATCTCCGGGATGGAGCTGGTCGACAAGGTCATCCACGTCGACCAGTCGCCGATCGGGCGGACCCCGCGGTCCAACCCGGCCACCTACACCGGAGTGTGGGACCACATCCGCAAGCTGTTCGCGGAGACGCCGGAGGCGAAGGTCCGCGGGTACCAGCAGGGTCGGTTCTCGTTCAACGTCAAGGGCGGCCGGTGCGAGGCCTGCTCGGGTGACGGCACGCTGAAGATCGAGATGAACTTCCTCCCGGACGTGTATGTCCCGTGCGAGGTGTGCCACGGCGCGCGGTACAACCGTGAGACGCTCGAGGTGCACTACAAGGGCAAGACGGTCGCGGACGTGCTGGACATGCCGATCGAGGAGGCGTCGGAGTTCTTCGCGGCGATCCCGGCGATCTCACGGCACCTGAAGACACTCGTCGAGGTCGGCCTCGGGTATGTGCGACTCGGTCAGCCGGCGCCGACGCTGTCCGGCGGTGAGGCGCAGCGGGTGAAGCTCGCGTCGGAGCTGCAGCGGCGTTCGACCGGCCGGACGGTGTACGTGCTCGACGAGCCGACGACCGGACTGCACTTCGAGGACATCCGCAAGCTGCTGGGCGTGCTGAGCGGTCTGGTGGACAAGGGCAACTCGGTGCTGGTCATCGAGCACAACCTCGACGTGATCAAGACGGCCGACTGGCTGATCGACCTCGGTCCGGACGGCGGCCGCCGCGGCGGCACGCTGGTCGCGGAAGGTACCCCGGAGGAGGTCGCGGCGAACCCGGCGTCGTACACCGGGCAGTTCCTGGCCGAGATCCTCGAGGGTCGGGCGGCGAAGCCGAGCGCGAGGCAGCAGGCCGCGAAGGCAGCCCCGGCGGCGCCGGCGAAGAAGGCCGTCGCGAAGAAGACGGTGGCGAAGAAGGCTGTCGCTAAGAAAACGGTGAAGAAGACCGCGCCGGCGAAGAAGACGGCGACCCGGAAACGCGTCGCCGGCTGACCAGCCCTTTCGTCAGCGGCGGAACAGCTGCTGGACGAGGTGCCGGACCCAGGTACGGCGCGGTGACGGCAGGAGCGCCGCCGGCAGCATGACTGTCGGCGGCTCCGCCAACGTGACCGGCACCTGGACCATCCGGTCGCCCTGCAGCCAGAACACGTCCGGACTGCACTGGTCAGGCGCGTCGCGATAGGTGTCCGCGACGAACCTCGCCAGCCCGTCCGCCGCCTCCTGCCCGGCATCCGCGGCACAGAAGGCGACCGTGCTCAACCGCGGTACGCCGAGCAGCACGCCCAGGCCGAGAGACGCCTGCGGCAGCAGATTCTCGCGATCGACGACCGCCATCGACACGAGCGGGTCGTCGTCCCGGCTGAGCACCGAGAACCCGTCGTGCTCGACCGGCCGCAGGTCGGAGATCTGCTCCAGCGTGAGCTGCACCGGTGACGGCACGGCCGGATCGCCGAGGCCGAGCATCGATCGCCGTACGACGGTCAGCCGTCGCAGCGCGGTACCGGTGCGGATGAACACCACGACCTCGAAATGGTCCCCGAACGGGATCAGCGCGTCGGCCACCGGGCCGGCCGTGCGGGCGGACCACCCGCGTTGAACCAGCAACGCCCGCTGCCGCTCCGCGACGTCGCCGAACCGGTGCTCCTCGGTGGCCAGCTCACCCTCGGCGACGACGGCGCGGAGCCACGCCTCGATCTGCTCGGCCCAGCGGTGCTGCGGGACCTGGTTGCATCGATCGATGATCTCGCCCAGCCCGACGACCGCGGACATCTGCAGCGCACCGCGGCCCCAGCCGACCTCCACCGTGCGCTCGGCGGTGTCGACGACACAGCCCGGCATCCACATCGGTGCGAGGTCCGCGATCGCCCGCAGGACGGTCGAGTCGTTCGTCGTTCCTGTCATCCCATGGCCTTCCCCACGCCCAAAGTCTGTCAGGCACCCGGTCGACGCGAGCCCTCGCGGGGGGTCGCGGACAGCAGATTCGCAGCCGGCTCACAGCAAACCTTCAAACTGCGGTTCAATCCTGAAGCCGTTGAACCGTTCAGGTCACCCGGTCGTTTGAACCGGTGTATAGCGTTCAACTACTTCGACCAGCAGGCTCCTGGAGGTCCAGATTCATGAGCGATGACACGATGGCACCAGCCACCCCGCAGCAGACCGAGGCCGTGCCCAGCGCAGCGGCGGACGGTCGGCGCGACCGGAGGACGGTGCTCCGCTGCGCGGCCATGGCCGCGCTGGTGGGTGCCAGCGCCCCGATCCTCGCGGCCTGCGGCGGCAGCGACAACGCCTCCGGCGGTGGCGCCTCGACGCCGTCGGCCACCGGCTCGAGTTCCGCGCCCACGGCGAGCACCCCTAGCGCGTCGTCGAGTGCACCGTCGTCGAGCGCCCCGGCCGGCGGCGGGACGGTCCTCGGCCCGGTGTCCGACGTACCGGTCGGCGGCGGGAAGGTGTTCACCGACGCCAAGGTCGTGGTGACCCAGCCGACCGCGGGTCAGTACAAGGGCTTCTCCGCGGTCTGCACGCACCAGGGCAACATCGTCGGCTCGGTCGAAGACGGACAGATCGTCTGCCCGTTCCACAACAGCCACTTCAAGATCACCGACGGCAGCGTGGCCAGCGGTCCGGCGCAGTCGCCGCTGCCCGCGGTGAACGTCGCCGTCGAGGGCATCAACATCGTTCAGTCCGCCTGACCTGCGAAAGGGCCCGGCCGACCGGCCGGGCCCTTTGCGTCAGGTCAGGACGGGTCGGCCTTCCCGACGTACAGCAGCTTGTTCGGCGAGGCGTCGCCCGGGTCGCCGACCTTGTCCGGCGTCGAGTTGCCGACCAGCGCCGTCGCGACGTCGGCCGGTGTGGCGTCCGGGTGACCGGCCAGGTAGAGCGCGATCCCGCCGGTCACGTGTGGCGTCGCCATCGACGTACCGCTCATCTTCGCGGTCGCGTCCGGGTCGGTGATGCCGACCGAGGTGATGTCGACCCCCGGCGCGAACAGGTCGACGCACTTGCCGAAGTTCGAGAACGACGCGCGCTTGTCCTGGTCGTCGGTCGCGCCGACGGTGATCGCCGAAGGCTCCCGGGCCGGCGAGCTCAGGCAGGCGTCCGCGCTGTCGTTGCCAGCGGCAACGGCATAGGTGATGCCGGCGCCGACCGAGGCCTTGACCGCCGCGTCCAGCGCATCGTCCGCGCCACCGCCCAGGCTCATGTTCGCGACCGCGGGCTTCTTGGCGTTCTTGGTCACCCAGTCGATCCCGGCCACCACGGACTCGGTCGAGCCGGATCCCTTGCAGTCCAGAACGCGGACCGCGATCACCTTCGCGCCCTTGGCCAGGCCGTACGTCGTACCCGCGATCGTGCCTGCCACATGGCTGCCGTGGCCCATGCAGTCGACGCCGTTCTGGCCGTCGCCGACGGTGTCGGTGCCGACCGACGCGCGGTCACCGAAGTCCTTGTGCTTGGCGTAGATTCCGGTGTCGATCACGTAGACGTTCACGTTGTCGGCGGTGGTCGAGGCCTCGTACTTCTTGTCCAGCGGCAGGTCGCGCTGGTCGACCCTGTCCAGGCCCCACGGCGGGTCGTCCTGGCTGACGGTGATCTTCTGGTTCTGCTGCACGAACGCGACCCGCGAATCACCGGCGAGCTTCTTCGCCTGGTCCGCACTCATATTCGCGGAGAAGCCCTTGATCGAGGCGTCGTACTGGTCCTTGACCTCGACGTCGTAGCTCGTCGCCAGGCTCTGCGTGGTGACCCGGGTCTGCGCCTGCGACCGCTGACCGCTGAGGACGACGATGTAGCTGCCGGGGATCGCGTTCGAACTGCCGGCGCCGCGGACGGTCACCGGCGCCTGTCCGGACGCGTTGCTGTCGGCCGCCGACGCGACGATGCCGGTCACCGCGAGCGCTGACGCCGCGAGTGTCGCGAAGAAACGACGCAGTGGGACGCGCGGCCTGCTCAGGGATGGGGACATGGGCGGAACTCCCTCGAGTCAGCGCAAGGCCTTGTTGCCTCACGCAAAGGTCCTGCACATCTACCCTGGGTCACACGCTAGAGACGTCGCTCATCCCAACCGGGGGTCAAACCGGGCTTATGGGCCAAGCCGCAACACGACTGCAAAGTTCACTGGGTTTGGCGGGATTGATGGTTGGCGTACTTACGAGCCGCGAACTCGTACGCCTCCTGCACCAACGGGACGAGCGGCGCCGCCTCGACCGGACTCACCACGGCAACCCAGTACTGAGCGGCGTAGAACGGGTGCGGCATCAGCGTGTTGCGTGCGGTGTAGTCATGCCCCGAGTCGAGCACCCAGTCCGCGTCCCGCTCGGTCGGCACCGGACCGAAGAGCGAGGTGTACGTCGCCTTGGTGAGGCCGAGGTTCAGCCGCCAGGCGCCGGGCTCGTCCAGCCGGGACACCTTCTCGTAGTGGTCGCCGGTGACAATGGTGGCGAACGGCTGCTGTCGCTCCGGCGGGAGGTCGGCGGCCGGGTCGTAGAGGTAGAAGAGGTCGTCCTGGGCCTCGAGCACCCGGACACCGTCGTACGCGCGGATCATCCGATCCAGTTCGTCGATCGTCATACCTTCAAGTCTGTCATTGAACCAGCAGTGGAGACTTTGCCGGAATTCCGGATTGTCGGCGACCCGAACTAGGGTGGTTGGGTGGCTGATCCGTCCTCGTACCGTCCCGCTCCGGGATCGATCCCCGACTCACCCGGCGTCTACCGTTTCAGCGACTCCGCCGGGCGGGTCATCTACGTCGGCAAGGCGAAGAACCTGCGGGCCCGGTTGTCGTCGTACTTCCAGGATCTGGTGAACCTGCACCCGCGGACGCAGGCGATGGTGACGACGGCCTCGAAGGTCGAGTGGACCGTGGTCGCCAGCGAGGTCGAATCGCTGCAGCTGGAGTACTCCTGGATCAAGGAGTACGACCCGCGCTTCAACGTGAAGTACCGCGACGACAAGTCGTACCCGTGGCTCGCCATCACCCTCAACGAGGACTACCCGCGGGTGATGGTCGGCCGGGGTCAGAAGAAGAAGGGCGTGAAGTACTTCGGTCCGTACAGCCACGCCTGGGCCATCCGCGAGACCGTCGACCTGCTGCTGCGGGTGTTCCCGATGCGCTCGTGCAGCAAGGGCGTCTTCAACCGGCACCGCCAGATCGGCCGGCCCTGCCTGCTCGGGTACATCGGCAAGTGTGCCGCGCCCTGCACCGGACAGGTGAGCCAGGAGGAGCACCGCCAGATCGTCGACGACTTCGCCGCGTTCCTGTCCGGCCAGACCGCGACGTACGTGCGCCGGCTGGAGAAGGAGATGAAAGCCGCGGCGGCCGAGCTGGAGTACGAGCGGGCCGCGAAGATCCGCGACGACCTAGCGGCGCTGGAGAAGGCGCTGGCCAAGAACGCAGTGGTTCTCGGCGACGGCACCGACACCGATGTGATCGCGCTGAGCGAGGACCCGCTCGAGGTCGCCGTGCAGATCTTCTATGTCCGCGGCGGCCGGATCCGCGGTGAGCGCGGCTGGATCGCCGACAAGGCCGACGGCACGGCAACCGCCGGCGACCTCGTCTCGCGCTTCATCCAGCAGATGTACGCCGACGACTCGGTCGATGCGATCCCGCGCGAGATCCTGGTCCCGACGATGCCGGAGGACGCCGACGCGCTGACCGAGTGGCTGGAGGGGATCCGCGGTGCGCGGGTGTCGATCCGGGTCCCGCAGCGCGGCGACAAGAAGGCGCTGATGGAGACCGTCGAGCGGAACGCGCTGCAGACGCTGACCATGCACAAGACCAAGCGGGCCAGCGATCTGACCACCCGCAACCAGGCGCTCGAGGAGATCCAGGCCGGGCTCGACCTGCCCGAGGCGCCGCTGCGGCTGGAGTGCTACGACGTGTCGAACCTGCAAGGCACCGAGGTGGTCGCCTCGATGGTCGTCTTCGAGGACGGCCTGCCCCGCAAGAGCGAGTACCGGCGGTTCGTGATCAAGGGCGTCGACGGCCAGAACGACGTCGCCTCGATCGCCGAGGTCCTGACCCGCCGCTTCAAGCGCCTCCTCGACGAGCGCGCCACGATGACCGCGGACGAAGACCCGAGCGGCGCGCTGATCGATCCCGAGACCGGGCGGGCGAAGAAGTTCTCCTATGCGCCAGGGCTCGTCGTGGTCGACGGTGGTCCGCCTCAGGTTGCCGCGGCCCGCCAGGCGATGGACGAGCTGGGGCTCGGCGACATCCCGGTCTGCGGTCTCGCCAAGCGGCTGGAGGAGGTCTGGCTCCCCGACGAGGAGGATCCGGTCATCTTCTCCCGTACGTCGGAAGGCCTGTACCTCCTGCAGCGACTGCGGGACGAGGCGCACCGGTTCGCGATCACGCACCACCGCAGCCGGCGATCGAAGTCGATGGTCGAGAGCACGCTCGACGACGTCCCCGGTCTGGGCGAGGTGCGGCGCAAGACGCTGCTTCGCCATTTCGGCTCGCTGAAGAAGTTGCGTCAGGCCACCGTCGACGAAGTGGCGAATCTCCCCGGATTCGGGCCCCGGCTGGCCGAGTCCGTCGTACTTGCGGTGAACGCTGCCGCAACGAAGGCGGAAACCGGCCGGGCACCGTCGGTCAACACGGCCACGGGCGAGATACTGGGCGACGACGTGCCGGCGCCGGCCGGACTGCAGTCGACGGACGTGGCTGACGGGGACCCAGGGAGAACTGAGAACTGATGGACGACACGGGCGGCAACCTCATCATCGTGTCCGGCATGTCCGGCGCGGGACGAAGCTCCGTCGCCGACGTACTGGAGGACCTCGGCTGGTTCGTCGTGGACAACCTGCCGCCGATGTTCCTCACCACGCTCGTCGAGCAGGTCATCGGCACCGGTGCGGCACCGCGGCTCGCGGTCGTGGTCGACGTCCGGACCGGCCTGTTCTTCGAGGAGCTGAGCTCGGCCATCCACGACTTGCGGCTGAAGGGCTACCGCCCGCTGACGCTGTTCCTGGAGGCGTCCGACGATGTGATCGTGCGCCGGCAGGAGAGTGTCCGGCGGCCGCATCCCTTGCAGGGCGAGGGCCGGCTGCTCGACGGCATCCAGCGCGAGCGCGAGCTGCTCGGCGACATCCGGGCCGGCGCGGATCTGGTCATCGACACGTCGAGCCTCAACATCCACCAGCTCGCCGCGAAGATCGTGAACGCGTTCGGCGACGAGGAGAACGCCGAGCTGCGCGCGACCGTGGTGTCGTTCGGGTTCAAGTACGGCATCCCGGTCGACGCCGACGTGGTCGCGGACATGCGCTTCATCCCGAACCCGTACTGGCAGCCGGACCTGCGCCCGATGACCGGGCAGGACAAGCCTGTGTCAGACTTCGTGCTCGGCCATCCGCTGGCCCAGCAGTTCCTGCAGAACTATGTGGACGTGCTGGACACCTTGCGGAGCGGCTACCTGAACGAGGGCAAGCGCTTCGTCACCGTCGCGATCGGCTGCACCGGGGGAAAGCACCGCAGCGTCGCGATGGCCGAGGAGATCGCCCGCAGGCTGCGCGAGAAGGGCTCACCGACGTTGGTGGTACATCGTGATCTGGGGCGTGAGTGACGAGGTCCCCAAAGGTCGTAGCACTAGGTGGGGGACACGGCTTGGCTGCCTCTCTCTCCGCGCTTCGTCACGTCACCGACCAGCTGACCGCGGTCGTCACGGTCGCCGACAACGGCGGCTCGTCCGGGCGGTTGCGCCAGGAGCTCGGCGTACTGCCTCCGGGTGATCTGCGGATGGCGCTGGCCGCGTTGTGCCGCGACGACGAGTGGGGGCGCACGTGGGCCGACGTACTGCAGCATCGCTTCCGCAGCAACGGTGAGCTGCACGACCATGCCGTCGGCAACCTGCTGATCGTTGCGTTGTGGGAGCTGCTCGGCGAGGCTGTCGACGGACTCGACTGGGTCGCGCGACTGCTCGGTGCCCAAGGGCGGGTCCTGCCGATGTCCTCGGTCCCGCTGGATATCACCGCGCGGGTGCTCGGGCTCGATCCGGCCCATCCCGAGGCGATCACCGAGATCCGCGGTCAGGCCGAGGTGGCGACGACTGACGGACACGTGGTCGACGTCGCGCTCGACCCGGCCGACCCGCCCGCGTGTCCGGAGGCACTCGTCGCCATCGCGGAGGCCGACTGGGTCGTGGTCGGCCCGGGCTCGTGGTTCACGTCCGTCATCCCGAATCTGCTGGTCCCCGAGCTCTGCCGCGGTCTCGAGCTGACCAGTGCCCGCCGCCTTCTCACGCTCAACCTGGGAGAGCAGAAGGGGGAGACCGACGGCTTCTCACCCGAGACTCACCTCGAGGTGCTGGCCGCCCACGCCCCGGACCTGCGGATCGACGTCGTCCTCGCCGACACCGGCCACGTGCCCGACCCCGAGTCACTCCGCCGTACGGCGGAATCCCTCGGGGCCGAGCTGGTGATCGCCGATATCGCCGACGACGATCAGGAGCTGCACCACGCCCCGGACAAGCTGGCGAAGGTCTACCGCGAGATCTTCAGCTAGTCGAAGTCGACGTCCAGGTCCATCGGCTGGTTGTAGATCTGCTTGCCCTGGGCGTCGTACCCACGCACCTGGACACTCTTGACGTCGGAGTTCCCGCCGGTCAGGCCCCAGATGAAGAAGCCGTTCGACATCAGTGCCCGCGTCGGGCCCGTCGGCAGGTCGACGACGATCTGCGCGACCCCGTCGGGCACCATCGCGAAGTCGGGCGACTTCGCGAACTTCCCGTCGGCCTGGACCGCGCCGCGGGTGTAGTCGTACGCACCCTTGGCCGTCGGCGTCAGCATGTGGCACCACGCGAACACGCGCTTGTCCGGCGAGATCAGCAAGGCCGTCAGCTTGTCCCCGGTGCCGGTCTTGAGCGCCACCTGCCACGCCCGCGAGATGGGTCCGGCGGCCTTGATCACTGCGTCGTCGGTGTTCACGCCGCCCTTGTCGAGATCCTTGAAGTAGATCTCGTCGACGCCTTCGCATCGAGTGGTGACCTGTTCGTCGGTGAGCGGACTGACGGGCGGCGCGGCGATGAGCGGCCTCCCGGTCCCGGGCTCCTTGGTGAGCACGACCACCGGCGTGATCGCTTGCGCGGTCTTGACGGTCACCGCCGGATCGACGGTCCGGGCCGGGGCAGCGAACGGCTTGGGCGTCTCGTCGTACACCTTCTTGCCGGTGGCGTCGTAGCCGCGGATCCGATCCAGCGTGATCAGCGTGTGCTCCTTGGCGGGACGGCCGAGGGTGACGAATCCGTCGGTACCGACGAGGGCCTCACGCGGGTTGCTTTCTCCGGCGACGTCCAGCAGCACCCGCGCCACCCCGGGCACCGGGATCCGGAACCCATCCTGCCCGGACAGCGGTGCCCGGTATTGACTCCTTGCAGCGACATCCGCTGTGGCGGAGCGCGCCATGCTGTCCGGCTTGGTCGGCGAGCTCATGGTGCACGTCGCAACGATCGACTCGTCCGGTGACAGGAGCAGGGCGTTCAGCACGGACTGATCGCCGCTCTTCACGACGACCTTCCACCGTGCGTTGATCGGACCGGCCTTGTCGGCGGTCTTGCGCCCGCTCTGGGCGAGACGTCGGTAGGCCAGGTCGTACTGCGAGCAGCGACCAAGCACCTCGGCATCGGACAGCGGGCTGACGGGCGGTGCCGGTACGACCGTCTTGCCGGTCTCGTTGTCGATGATGCGGCCGGTCTTGACGTCGATCGTGATGGTCTGACCCGGCGTACCGGCCGGGCCGGCGCTCTCGTCGCGGGTCGCGGACCAGGTGGCGATGCCGCCGATGATCGCCGCCGTCGTGAGGACCGCGGTGGAGGCGGTCGCAATCCTGGTACGGCGGACCGAACGCCGGGCCCGGATCAGCAGGTCGTCGATGTCGGTGTTCAGCGGCCGGTCGGTGTCGTCGGCGGCGGTCGCCAGCAGGTGTTCGATCTCGTTGTTCACGGGGCGCTCCTTTCGGTCTGGTCGAGAAGTTCGCGGAGGCGGGTGAGGGCCCGGGAGGTCTGGCTCTTCACGCCGCCGACGCCGATCCCGAGGACGGCGGCGGTCTGTTCGATGCTGAGATCGCCGTAGTGACGCAGTACGACGCACGCGCGTTGGCTCGGCGGCAGCGCGGCCAGGGCCTCGACGACGAGCATCCGGTCGTCGACGGCGCCGGCCGCGTCGGGCAGGATCCGGTCCAGGTCGTCCGCGTCGACGAACCGCTCGCGCCGCCACGGCTTGCGGGACTGGTCGAAGACCGACGTGACCAAGCACTGGTGGGCGTAGCTGTTGATGCCGTGCGTGCGGTCGATCCGGTTCCAGCGGCGGTACACCTTGACCAGGGCGTCCTGCGCGGCGTCCTCGGCGCGGTGCCAGTCGCCGCACATCAGGTACGCCGTACGCCGCAGCCGCCGGATCATGGCGGCCGCGAAATCGGTGAACTCGGCTTCATCCGATGCCTTCATGCGCCTCCTCTCACACTGTCGCCGGGGTAACGCGATCACGGTGCCGGAAGGTTGCAGCGCCCCGGATGCCCGTAACCGCAACGGCTCGGGGCCGTTGGTGGTCCAAGGGTCTTTGACATGGGTGGGAGGATGGCCTTCATGGCGATGACAGCACAGGTGAAGTCCGAGCTGACCAGTATTCAGGTGACGAAACCGTGTTGCCGCAAGGCCGAGGTCTCGTCGATCCTGCGGTTCGCGGGCGGGCTGCACCTGGTGTCCGGACGGATCGTCGTGGAGGCCGAGCTCGACAGCGGCGCCGCGGCCCGGCGGCTGCGCAAGGACATCGCGGAGATCTTCGGTCACCCGTCGGACGTCGTGGTCATTTCCCCGTCCGGCATCCGCAAGCAGACGAAGTACGTCGTCCGGGTGGTCCGCGACGGCGACGCGCTCGCGCGGCAGACCGGGCTGGTGGACAACCGTGGCCGGCCGGTGCGGGGTCTTCCGCCGGCAGTCGTGTCCGGCGCTTCGTGTGATGCCGTCGCGGCTTGGCGGGGTGCGTTCCTCGCGCATGGCTCGCTGACCGAGCCCGGCCGGTCGTCGTCGCTCGAGGTGACGTGCCCCGGTCCGGAGGCGGCGCTGGCTCTGGTCGGTGCGGCGCGGCGGCTCGGCATCGGCTCGAAGGCCCGCGAGGTGCGGAACGTCGACCGCGTCGTGATCCGCGACGGTGACGCGATCGGTGCCCTGCTGACCCGGCTGGGTGCGCACGAGTCGGTGCTGGCGTGGGAGGAGCGTCGGATGCGGCGCGAGGTCCGCGCGACGGCGAACCGGCTGGCGAACTTCGACGACGCGAACCTGCGTCGCTCCGCCCGGGCTGCGGTCGCGGCCGGAGCGCGGGTCGAGCGGGCGCTGGAGATCCTCGGCGACGACGTACCCGATCACCTGCAGATCGCGGGCAAGCTGCGCCTGGAGCACAAGCAGGCGAGCCTCGAGGAGCTCGGCCAGCTGCACGAGCCGGCTCTCACCAAGGACGCGGTCGCCGGCCGCATCCGCCGCCTGCTCGCCATGGCCGACAAGCGCGCCGCCGACCTCGGCATCCCCAACACCGAGGCCAACCTGACGCCGGAAATGCTCGACCCGGCCTGACCGGATCGTTATCTGAAACGGCTCATCCGGCTCCCACACGTCTGGTTGCATCGTCGCACCACGACGATCGGAGACCGATGGGTACGGCAGAGGACGAGGCAAGGGCGCGCGACGAGTTGGAGCGCGTCCGGACCGAGAACGCCATCAAGGAGATGGAACGGCAGCGGGCTCTGGAGGAGTACCGCAAGCAGCAAGAGCAACAGAACAAGATGGTCGCCGATCCGGAGCCGGTCGTCGCGAGCTGGCCGGATGACGGGTTCCAGGCCGACCAGCCCGGTCGGCTGGATGCGGTCAAAGGCGCGCTCGGCATCGGGGCGCCCGGTGATGCGGCGTTGGCCGCGAAGCTGCTGAACACCGGGCACGCACCGGCCGGGAGCGCGGCGCCGGCAGCGAGCGCGGACGGTGCGAAGGAACAGACCGGCGGTGCCTCGCCGGCGCGCGCGACGGGTGCTGCGCTCGGGTATTGAGGTCACCAGCTGGTCAACTGGTATTCAACCGGCTGCCCCGGGAGGTTTCCGGGGCAGTTGTGCGTCCGGGTGGTCTGCTCGGACGGCTACCCGCGGGTCATGGTGGTCTGATGTGGACGCTACCAGTTGGCCAGGTGGGCTGTTGGGCTAGTGTTCGGACTGTAGGGCAGTGCTCGAACGCCAGATCTGAGGAGACGCAGTCCCGTGACCGTACGCGTAGGTATCAACGGCTTCGGCCGGATCGGCCGTAACTTCTTCCGCGCCGTGCAGGCGTCCGGTGCCGACATCGAGGTCGTCGCCGTCAACGACTTGACCGACAATCAGACCCTCGCTCACCTGCTGAAGTACGACTCGATCCTGGGCCGCTTCCCGGGCGAGGTCTCCGCGACCGACGACGACATCACCGTCGGCGGCAAGAGCTTCAAGGCGTTCGCCGAGCGCGACCCGGCCAACCTGAAGTGGTCCGACGTCGGCGCCGACGTGGTGATCGAGTCGACCGGCTTCTTCACCGACGCCACCAAGGCGAAGACCCACGCCGACAACGGCGCCAAGAAGGTCATCATCTCCGCCCCGGCGAAGAACGAGGACCTGACCGTGGTGATGGGCGTGAACCACGAGCTGTACGACGCCGAGAAGCACACCGTGATCTCGAACGCGTCCTGCACCACGAACTGCATCGCCCCGCTGGCCAAGGTCCTCAACGACGCGTTCACGATCGAGAAGGGTCTGATGACCACGATCCACGCGTACACCCAGGACCAGAACCTGCAGGACGGCCCGCACAAGGACCTGCGTCGCGCCCGCGCCGCCGCGCTGAACATCGTGCCGACCTCGACCGGCGCCGCGAAGGCGATCGGCCTGGTGCTGCCGGAGCTCAAGGGCAAGCTGGACGGCTACGCGCTGCGCGTGCCGGTGCCGACCGGCTCGGCCACCGACCTGACCGTCACCGTCGGCCGTGAGGTCACCGTCGACGAGGTCAAGGAGGCCTACAAGGCCGCCGCGGCCGAGGGCTCGCTGAAGGGCTACCTGACCTACACCGAGGACGAGATCGTCTCCACCGACATCGTCACCGACCCGGCCTCCTGCATCTTCGACGCCGGTCTGACCAAGGTGATCGGCAACCAGGTCAAGGTCGTCGGCTGGTACGACAACGAGTGGGGCTACTCCAACCGCCTCGTCGACCTGGTGAAGCACGTCGGGGCCTCGCTCTGACCCAGCTGAGACAGCTCTGATGTTCCCCCGCTTGCGTCCGGAGAGCCCTGGTGCTTCTTCGGGCGCAAGCTCGTTCACCCGAGAAAGCTGAACTGTGAAGACCATCGAAGATCTCGGCGACCTGGCGGGCCAGCGGGTACTGGTCCGGTCCGACCTGAACGTGCCGATCAAGGACGAGGTGATCGGCGACGACGGCCGCATCCGGGCCTCGCTGCCGACCCTGATCAAGCTCGCCAAGGCCGGCGCGAAGGTGATCGTCACCGCGCACCTCGGCCGTCCGAAGGGCGAGCCGAACCCGGCGTACACGCTGGCGCCGGTGGCCAAGCGGCTCGGCGAGCTGCTGCAGCCCGAGGGCATCACCGTGCACTTCGCGACCGACGTCACCGGCGAGAGCGCCCAGGAGGCGGTCCAGGAGCTCGACGAGGGCGAGGTCCTGCTGCTCGAGAACGTGCGGTACGACCCGCGCGAGGAGAGCAAGGACGAGGCCGAGCGCGGCGCGCTGGCCGATGAGCTCGCGGCGCTGGCCGACGTCTTCGTCAGCGACGGCTTCGGCGTCGTGCACCGCAAGCAGGCCAGCGTGTACGACGTGGCCCGCAAGCTCCCGCACGCGGCCGGCGGCCTGGTGCTCGCCGAGGTCGAGGTGCTGAAGAAGCTGACCGAGGACCCCGCCCGTCCGTATGTCGTCGTGCTCGGCGGCGCGAAGGTGTCGGACAAGCTCGCGGTGATCGACAACCTGCTGGCCAAGGCCGACAGGCTGCTGATCGGCGGCGGCATGGTCTTCACGTTCCTGAAGGCACAGGGCCACGAGGTCGGCAAGAGCCTGCTCGAGGAAGACCAGCTGGACGTCGTCCGCGGGTACCTGAAGGACGCCGGCGACAAGATCGTGCTGCCGACCGACATCGTGGTCGCGCCCGAGTTCAAGGGTGACTCGCCGGCCACCGTCGTCGCGGCCGACGCGATCCCGGCCGACCAGCTCGGCCTCGACATCGGTCCGGACTCCGGCAAGGCGTTCGCGGCCGAGATCGCCGGCGCGAAGACCGTGTTCTGGAACGGCCCGATGGGTGTCTTCGAGATGGCCGCGTTCGCCGGCGGAACCAAGGCCGTCGCGCAGGCGTTGACCGAGGTGGACGGGCTGAGTGTCGTCGGTGGCGGTGACTCCGCGGCCGCCGTACGGCAGCTAGGCTTCGCGGACGACGCGTTCGGGCACATCTCCACCGGCGGTGGCGCCTCGCTCGAATACCTGGAGGGCAAGGAGCTCCCGGGTCTCGCCGTACTGGAAGAGGACTGAGCAACCATGGCAGACGCTGCCCGTACGCCACTCATGGCGGGCAACTGGAAGATGAACCTCAACCACGTCGAGGCCGTGCACCTGCTGCAGAAGCTGTCGTGGACGCTGCAGGACAAGAAGCACGACTTCGAGCGGGTCGAGGTGGCCGTGCTGCCGCCGTTCACCGACCTCCGCAGCGTGCAGACGCTGGTCGACGGTGACCGGATGAAGATCAAGTACGGCGCCCAGGACGTGTCCACGCACGACCCCGGCGCGTACACCGGCGAGATCGCCGCGTCGATGCTCTCCAAGCTCGGCTGCACGTACGTGCTGACCGGCCACTCCGAGCGCCGGCAGTACCACCACGAGACCAACGAGGTGGTCAACGCCAAGACCGCGAAGGCGCTCGAGTCCGGACTGATCCCGATCGTGTGCGTCGGCGAGGGCCTGGAGGTCCGCCAGGCCGACGGCCACGTGGCGCACTGCGTGGAGCAGATCGACGCCGCGCTCGCCGGGATCAAGGCGGACGACGTCCGCAAGCTCGTCATCGCCTACGAGCCGGTCTGGGCGATCGGCACCGGCGAGGTGGCGACCCCGGAGGACGCGCAGGAGGTCATCGCCGCGATCCGTGGCCGGCTGGAGGAGACGATCTCACCCTCGGTCGCCGACTCGGTACGGATTCTTTACGGTGGATCGGTGAAGATGGCCAGTGCAGGTGGCATCATGGCCCAACCGGATGTCGACGGCTGCCTGGTCGGAGGCGCGAGCCTTCAGGTGGACGAGTTCGCCGGCATCTGCCGTTACCTGGACCTTCAGTTAGGCTACTCCTCGTGATTCTCGCTTTCTCGATCGTCGTGATCGTCTGCAGCCTGTTCCTGACGCTGCTCGTACTGCTGCACAAAGGCCGCGGTGGCGGCCTCTCGGACCTGTTCGGTGGCGGTGTGTCGTCCAGCCTGGGCGGCTCGTCGGTCGCGGAGCGGAACCTGGACCGGATCACGATCGGTGTCGGTCTGATCTGGTTCGCCAGCATCGTCGCGGTCGGCCTGCTCTACAAGCTCGGCTGAGGGGTCGGTTCCCGTGGCTGGTGGAGGCAGTGCGATTCGTGGCAGCCGGGTCGGTGCCGGGCCGATGGGCGAGGCGGAGCGCGGCGACACCGCGCCCCGGCAGCGCATCGTGTTCTTCTGTGCGAACGGGCACGAGACCGCGACCTGGTTCGCGGTCGAGGCGTCGATCCCGGAGGAGTGGGACTGTCCGCGGTGCGGTCTTCCGACCAGCACCGATGTGAACAACCCGCCCCCGCCGCCGAAGATCGAGCCGTACAAGACGCACCTGGCCTATGTGAAGGAGCGCCGCTCCGAGCAGGAGGCCCAGGAGATCCTCGACGAAGCGCTCGAGAAGCTCCGCGCCCGCCGCGCCCGCGGCGAAGTCATCTTCTGAGCTGTACCTCGAGCACCGCGAGCACCGCGCCCAGCCCGGATCGACCTGGTCGGTCCGGGCTGCGGCGTTGGGCGGCGTTGGGCGGCGTTGGGTCGCGTTGGGTGGCGTTGGGTGGCGCAGTGTGAGTGCACCGGCGCAGCGCGCTAGGGTCTGCGGCATGACGTCGATCGCGCCCGTTCGCTGGACCCCGCCGCCCGCTCCGCCGGTGCGGCACCCGAAGAACGTCGACGTGGACGTGGTCGCGCTGCCCGGCGCGGGTCCCGAGGACACGCTGATCGACGACGACGGCAGCGTCCTCACCGGCCTGTACGACGGCCGCATCCTGCGCGTCAGCGCGGACGGCAAGACCATCAGCACGCTCGCCGACACCGGCGGCCGGCCGCTCGGCCTGGAGTGGCTGCCCGACGGCAAGGTGTTGATCTGCGACGCGAACCGCGGCCTGCTGACCCTCGACAAGAACAACCGGATCGCGACGCTGCTGTCCGAGATAGACGGCCGTCCGATGCGGTTCTGCAACAACGCCGACGTCACCGAGGACGGCACGATCTACTTCACCGACTCGTCGACCCGGTTCGGCATCGACGAGTGGATGGCCGACCTGCTCGAACACTCCACCACCGGCAGCATCTACCGCCGTACGCCGGACGGCGAGGTCACCCGGCTGGCGACCGGACGCGCGTTCCCGAACGGCGTGGCGCTCAGCCACGATCGCCGTACGCTCTTCTGGGCCGAGACGGCGACGTACGGGCTGTACAAGCTGGACCTGACGACCGAGGGCGCCGAGCCGGTGCAGATCGCGTCGATCCCGGGGCTGCCGGACAACATCGCGCGGGGGTCGGACGGGCTGATCTGGGTCGCGGTCGGTTCGCCGCGCAACGCCGTACTCGACTTCCTGCTGCCCAAGTCGCCGGTTTTCCGCAAGATCGTCTGGGCGCTCCCGGACGCCCTGAAGCCGAAGGCCGCCGACATCATCGAGATCCAGGCGTACGACGAGGACGGCGAGCTGGTGCACGACCTGCGCGCGCAGCACCCGGGGTTCCACATGCCGACCGGCGTCCGCGAACGTGACGGCAAGGTCTGGCTGGGCAGCATCGGCACCAGTTCTCTGGCGACGTTCCCGACGCCTTAGTGTGGCGGTCATGCGTTTCGGGATTGCGATCCTGCCGGAGTACCGCTGGCAGGACGCCGCACGGCGGTGGCGGCAGGCGGAAGAGTACGGGTTCGACCATGCGTGGACCTATGACCACCTGACCTGGAGCGGTCTGCAGGACTCACCGTGGTTCGGGACCACGCCGACCCTGACGGCGGCCGCGACGGTCACCTCGAGGATCAAGCTCGGCACGTTCGTCACGTCGCCGAACTTCCGGCACCCGTTGGCGTTGACCCGCGACATCCTCGCCATCGACGACGTCTCCGGCGGCCGCTTCCTGTGCGGGATCGGGGCCGGCGGCAGCCTGGATGCGACCATCCAGGGCGGCCCGGACCTCACCCCGCGGCAGCGGCAGGACCGGTACGAGGAGTTCGTGACGCTGCTGGACACCCTGCTGACAACCGATCGCGTCGACTTCAAGGGCGAGTACTACGAGACCCGCAACGGCCGCACGCTGCCCGGCTGCGTCCAGCAACCGAGAGTCCCGCTCATCCTGGCCGGAAACGGCCCGCGCTCGGTCCGCTTCGCCGCCGAACGCGGCGACGGCTGGATGACGACCGGTGGCGACAAGACGAGCCTCGACACCTGGTTCGCCTCCCTCGCCGACCTCAGCCATCGCCTCGATGACGCGCTGGACGGTCGCCACCTCGACCGCTACCTGTCGATGGACAACGCGCAGTACGCACTCTCGAGCCCCACGGCCTTCGAGGAGATCACCGCCCGCGCAGCCGCCCTCGGCTTCACCGACCTCATCACCCACTGGCCGCGCGCGGAAGGCGTGTACGGCGGCTCCGAGGACGTCCTGGAACAGGTTGCGACCGAAGTCATTCCTCGTCTGCGTTAGCACGCCGGACCCAGGCGGGGACGACGTACCAGAAGAGGGCGAACAGGAGCAGGACGACGGCGACGACGATGATCGCGACCGGGCGGGAGAGTACGACGTCCGCGGCGAGCAGGACACCGCCGGCGATGGCGACGATCAGCAGGAGCATGCCGCCGATCGTCATCCGATTGGCGATCGGGAGCATGCGGTCGCGGAGCTTCTGGCGGTAGATGATCCGGTGGAACGACACCGGTGCGAGGAACAGGCCGACGGCCAGTGCGGACGCGATCAGCGTGACGGCGTACACGTCGTGGGTGAAGCTGTCCGCGTCCTGGAAACGGGTCTGGAACGCGATGCTGAGCAGGAACGCGAACAGGATCTGCGTGCCGGTCTGGGCCAGCCGGAGTTCCTGGAGCAGTTCGTTCCATTGCCGGTCGAGCCGCTCCCCGGCGTCTTCGTCGGGCCGGCCGTACCGCGGGCTACGGGGGCTGCTACGGGGGCTGTTGGTCACGGTCCTATTAGACCGGGAACGGCGGAGGGGCCGCACACCTGATGGTGTGCGGCCCCTCTACTGGTTCAAGAAAGGGTGATCCGAAGCCTCAGATCGCGCGGATGTTCTCCGCCTGCAGCCCCTTCTGGCCCTGGGTGATCTCGAACTCGACCCGCTGGTTCTCGTCCAGCGAGCGGAAGCCCGACATCTGGATGGCCGAGTAGTGCGCGAACACGTCCGCGCCACCGTCATCCGGGGTGATGAAGCCGAAGCCCTTGTCAGCGTTGAACCACTTGACAGTACCGACAGCCATTTGTCTATCTCCTCGATGGCTTATAACAATCCGTGAACCACACCTCATGGATCACGCGTCGCCGAAAGGCCCCAGACGACAGACCGGCCATGCAGCACAGCAAAGTCAGGGAGTCCAAAACTGCAACGCCATAACTGTAGCCGTTCTGCGGCCTGATGGTAGGGGTGACCACAAACACGTGTCGCTGATTGTCAGGGGCCGTTACGCTCTGTGGTCGCGTCGATGCGGCCTCCGGAGGATCGGTGCGAAGCCCGAAATCCGGCGTCTACCTGCTGATTCGCGGCCGCGGACGGGTGCGGCACGATGGCAACGAAGGACAATTGACCGGTACGCCGGGTAGCGGGCGCATTTTTCTGATCATTCGTCCCGGCGTGTCGCGCGGGCATGAACAAGCACTCCGAGGGAGGCAAGCGTGATCGTGACAGTGACCCGCAGCGGGGGTTTCGCCGGGCTGACCAAGCACGCTGAGTTGGACACCAGCGACCAGCCCGACGCGGCCAAGCTCGAGGACGCGGTTCGGGCGCTCGGCGCGAAGGACCTGGGCTCCGGCCGCCCGCAGCCCGACCGGTACGTGTATCGGCTGGAGGTGCGCGACGCCCAGGACGACGACGCCGCGCACCGCGCCACTCACACGGTGGCCGAGCAGGACGTGGACGCCACCACGGCGTGGCTGCTCGACCGGATCCTCAGCAGTTAACGCCAGTCGATCTCCGGCGCCCGGTAGAAATTGACCCCGAGCGCCTCCCAGCGCGGACCCTGTTCGGCCAGACGCTCGCGGTACGCCGTCCAGTCGAGCGCGGACTCCCGCGACCAGCCGAGCTCGGCGATACCCGGCAACCGCGGGAACACCATGAACTCGACCTTCTCCAGGTCGTCCAGCGTCTCCGTCCACAGCGGCGCCTCGACGCCGATGATGGCGCTCGCGGGTATGCCCGGGACCAGTGTGGCCGGGTTCCAGCTGTAGGACTGCTCCACGCTGACCAGACCGGCCCAGTCGAGGCCGAGAGGCGTCTCGGCGTCGTACTTCATGTCCAGATACGCCCGGTTGGCGGGGGAGAGCACCAGCGTGGCGCCCTGCTCGACCGCCTTCTGCGCCAGCACCTGAGCCTTCGGGTCCTCGGTGCCCCAGTACTGCACGACGGTTCCGGCAGGCAGCGGCCCGTCGGCGATCTCGTGCCACCCCATCACCCGCTTGCCGTGCTTCAGCACCAGCTCGGCGGCCTTGGGCACGAAGTCGAGGTACTCCGAGTGCGGTGTCGAGTGGGCCTCGTCCCCGCCGAGGTGCAGGAGTTCACCGGGAGTCTGCTCGGCCACCTCCCGGAACACGTCGTCGAGGAACTCGTACGTGACGTCCTTGTCGATGGCGAACGAGCTGAAACCGACCTCGGTCTCGGTGTAGAGGTCCGGGGCCTGGTCGCCCTTGTTCAGCTCGGCGTACGACGCGAGCGCCGCGTTGGTGTGACCAGGGGTGTCGATCTCCGGTACGACGGTGATGTAGTGCTCCGCGGCGTACTGGACGAGGTCGGCGTACTCCGCCTTCGTGTAGTAACCGCCGGCGCCGCCGCCCACCTGCAGGCTGCCGCCGTGCTCGGTGAGCCGCGGCCAGGAGTCCACTTGGATGCGCCAGCCCTGGTCGTCGGACAGGTGCAGGTGCAGCCGGTTGAGCTTGTACTGCGACACCAGGTCGATGAACCTCTTCACCTGGTCGACCGTGAAGAAGTGTCGGGTGACGTCGAGCATGACCCCGCGGTACTCGTACCGCGGGGAGTCGGAGATCGTCGTACCCGCGATCTCCCACGGGCCGTCCTGTGCGGCGTCGGCTTCGGCCTTGGCTGGCAGGAGCTGGCGGAGCGTGGTGACGCCGCGGAAGAGGCCCTCGGCGGTGGTTGCGGTGACAGTGACACCGGACGCGTCCGCGCGGAGCTCGTAGCCTTCGGCGCCCAGGGACTCCGGGCCACTGGTGGACAGCGTGATCGTGCCGGTCCCGCCCTGCACCGGCAGGGCGTATCCGGTGGAGCGACGGAGCTGCGCTGCGAACCGGTCAGCGATCAGCTGGGCGGAGGGGTCGTCGAGGCCGATCGTGGCGTCGGCCTCCAGCAAGAACGTCTCATCGGCCAGCGCCTGCTGCGCCGTGGGCTGCGGAATCATGATCGAAAGTGTTCGCGCCCCCTCATAATTCGTCAAGTCCCTTCAAAACTTCTGGGCGAGAGCCGTCGCCTGCGCGAGATAGGACCCGCCGAACAGGACCGCGTGCACCAGCAACGGATGCAGTTGATGGAGCCCGATCCGCTCGCGCCAACCGTCCGTGAGCGGGTGTACTTCGTCGTACGCCCGCAGCACCCGCTCGAGCCTGGGCAGTCCGAAGAGGCCGAGCATCGCGAGGTCCGTCTCGCGGTGGCCGCCGTGCGCGGCGGGGTCGATCAGATGTACGCCGTCCGCGGTCCAGAGCACATTGCCCGACCACAGGTCGCCGTGGATCCGCGACGGTACGTCGGACGTGTCGTCGTACACGCCTGCTTCCAGACGGCTGCACAGCCGCTCGAAGACATCGAGCTTGCTGTCCGCCGCCCGCAAATACGGCCGGAGGCGCAAGTTGGCGTAGAACTCGCCCCACGACGTCACCGGGTCGAGTGCGTGCGGCAGTGCGATCGCGCCGATGTAGCCGTCGCCGTCCCAACCATCCGGCGGTACGCCGTAGTGCCGGGCGCCGGCATCGTGAGTGACGGCCAGCCGCCGGCCGAAGTCCTCTGCCAAGGCATCGGTCGGCGGCACCGCGTCGAGCATTCTGGTCGTCAGCTGGGTGGGGGAGACGTCCAGCGGCTCGGCCACCGGCACACCACCCGGTACGGCGAGCCAGCGCAGACCGGCAGCCTCGACGGGGAAGAAGTCTGGTGGCGCGTCAGGCCGCCTCTTCACAAACCTGGCGGTCATGGTCGTACTCTTCCACCCGCTGCCGGCGACGGGCCAGCCACGGCTCGCACAGCATCACCAGCGCCGCGATCGCGGTTAGCAGCCCACCGGCGAGCGCGACGCTGCGGACCGTCGTGTGGTCGATCAGTGCGCCACCGACGAACGCACCGGCGGCGATGCCGACGTTGAACGCCGAACTCGCGCCGGCCGACGCGATGTCGGTGTTGCCAGGAGCGACCTGCAGCGTGCGGCTCTGCGCCGCGACCGCGAGCGCACTGAAGGACAGCCCGATCAACGCGACCAGGATGATCGTCGCCACCTTGTGCTCTCCGAGGGCGAACAGGCCCAGCAAGCCGACGGTGATGAGCCCGAACGGGAAGACGACCGAACCCCACGGATACCGATCGAGGACCCGGCCGACGATCAGCGTGCCTGCGAACCCGCCCGCTCCGCTGGCCAGCAGCATCGGACCGAGCGCGTCGGAGGAGAAGCCAGTGATGTCCAGCAGGAACGGCGTGACGTAGGTGTTGAACGTCAGGAAGCCGGTGACCCCGATCGAGGCGGCCACCAGCAGCACGACATACCCACGCAGGTCCGGAGCGCTGCCCCGACGCGACGGACTGTCCTGGACCTCGGTGCGCGGCAGCAGCGTCACGATGCCGGTGAAGGCGGCCGCTCCGAGCACGGCCATCACCACGAACGGGACCCGCCAGCCGGCCTGCTCGCCGAGCCACGTGCCGAACGGGATCCCGAGGATCGGCGCCAGCGCCGTGCCGATCGCGAGCCGCGCGACCACCCGGCCGCGGAGCTCCGGCGGGAACAGGCTCGTCGCGATCGGCGGCGCGATCGACCAGAACAGCGCCTGCGAGATCGCGATCACCAGCCGCCCGGCGAACAGCACCTCGTACGTCGGGGCGGCGGCGGAGAGCGCGGTCGCCACGGTGAGGACGGCGAGCGTGCCGCCGAGCACCAGGCGGCGCGGGAGATGCGTGGTGAGCCGCGCCAGTGGGATGGAGGCGAGCACGACGACGACGGCGTACCCGGTGACGAGGAGGCCGATCTGGGACCGCGACCGGCCGAGATCGTCGGCCATCACGGTGAGCAGCCCGATCGGCAGCACCTCGATGGTGACGAAGGAGAACGTCGAGACGCCGAGGAACACCAGCGCGGCGGCGGCTCGGCGGGACGAGAGGGTCATGAGGTCACCTGATCCCGGTAAAAGAAGTGATGCTGGTAGCATCTCACCTATGACCGACAGTTCTCACACCAGATTTCGCATCGTGGGCGGACATCCTGCCCTCGACCTGGTGAACACGGTCACCCCGCGCGTCCGAGGCGCCTCGATCGAGCACGACTACCTCACCTCGCCGGGCGCGCTGCTGGACTGGAGCCGCCGGATCGAGCTGATCGATCTGCGTGACTACAGCGCCGTCGAGGGCACCTGGCGTTCGGCACCGGAGCTGGCCGTCAAGGCGCTCGGAGCGACGGTGGAGATTCGCGAGGCGACGTACGACGTGCTTGCGCCACGGGCGGCCGGCGCTGTCGTGGCGACGGACGGAGTCAAGCGCAGCGAGGGATCTGCCTTCGAGCGCTTGATGTTGCGCTGGTCCGCCGCGGCCGCGCGTTCGATGCTGATCCCCGGCGAGCGACGAGACCGAGGCATCGCGGAGCTGGTCGTCGGTACCTCGCCCGCGCAGCTCATCCCGGACCGGCTGGTCATGGCGGCGGTCGAGTTGATCCGGACGGTCGAGCTGCGGCAGCTGCGGGCCTGCCCGGTCGACGACGGCGGCTGCGGCTGGCTGTTCCTGGACCGTAGCCGGAACGGTTCCCGCCGCTGGTGCGCGATGGAGGACTGCGGGACGCGGGCCAAGATCCGCAAGCTCGGAGAGCGCCGGCGCGCTACCGGCGTACCGCAGACTTAGTGGTAGCGAGACCGAACCTTCACTGTCAGCGATCGGCTCACTGGTCGAGAACGCGTGTCGAAAGGTGCGAATTGTCCCCCCGACCTGTCATCGTAGGCGGCCGGGCCTTCCGAGAAGAGGGACCTGGCCGGGCCTGCCCCGGACGAGGACGCAGGCTGACGCAACAGAATGTGGAGGACAGATGACGCAGGTGGCAGAGCAGCCGGGCAGTACTGCCGGGCGGCTCGGCTCGGTGGTGCTGGAATGCCCGGACCCACTCGAGCTCGCCCAGTTCTACTCAGCGCTGCTGGGGCTGGACATCGACGAGAACGGTGACGACGACTGGCGGAGCCTGACCGGCCCCGGCTCCTCGCTCGGGTTCTCGACGCTGGCCTTCCGGCGCTCGGAGCAGTACGTGCCGGCCACCTGGCCCGGCACCGACGCGCAGGATCTCCATCTCGACCTGATCGTCGAGGACCTCTCGAGCGGTCACGCGACCGTGGTCGCCCTCGGCGCCGAACCGCTCGACCCACTGGACCCGCCGCCCGCGGAGAACGCGCGCGGCTGGCGGATCTACGCCGACCCGGCGGGCCACCCGTTCCGGATCTGCCTCGAGTAACCCGTCGAAGGCCCGCCCCACCCGGGGCGGGCCTTCGCATGTTCAGACCCAGGCGCTGCTGCCCGTGAACGGGAAGTGCCGCCCCTCGACGTACGCCGGCCGCGGCTGGTAGCTGTTCACCCCCGGTGCACCGCGCAGGTGGAACGCACTCGGGTACGGCGTCTCCGGGTCGGTGATCCGCGTCGACGTCGGGATGTAGCGGATCGTCAGCCCGCAGCGCCGGTTCGGCGACGTGTTCGCGTTGCTGCCGTGGACGATGTTCGGGTGATGGACCTCGACGTCGCCGGGCGCCAGCACCATGTCGACCGCCTCGTTCTCGTCGACCTCGACCGCGATCTCCTTGCCGAGCACGCTCTCGACCTCGGTGTTGTCGCGCATCCCCGCCACCCCGGACAGGTGGCTGCCCGGGACGACGCGCACGCATCCGTTCTCCGGTGTCGAGTGGTCGACGGCCAGCCACAGCGTCACCACCTCCATCGGGTCGAGCGGCCAGAAGGCGGCGTCCTGATGCCACAGCACCGGCTGTCCGGAGTACGGCGGCTTGGAGATGTAGTGGGAGGCGAACAGCGCGATGTCCGGTCCGACGAACCGCTGGGCGATGTCGACGAGCCGGTCGTCGCTCACCAGCCGCACCCAGAACGGGTCGTCGCGCAGGTACACATGCCCGAGTTGCTCGGGCCGTACGTCGGGATGCCGGGCCTGTAGCCATTCGACATGATCGTTCACTTCCTTGATCAGCTCGTGGTCGATGACATCGCGGAAGATGACGTAGCCGTCTGTTTCGAACATGCTTCCAGCGTGCGGTTCGGGGTCCCGGCATACTAGCAATGGGCTGACGGGAATTTGTACTGTGTTGACGTGACTCACGTGCTGCGGTTCGAGGCGCACGCGTTCGGCCGGCCGTACCACGCGGCGCGGGTGCGGATCCCGGCCCGCTCCCGCGACACCGAGCTGCACACCCACGCGGACTTCCACGAGTTCATGGGCATCGTGTCCGGCAGCGGCGAGCACCTGCTGACGACCGGCGTCGAACAGCTCCGCCCGGGGGATGTGGTCCTGGTCCGCCCGAGCGACCGGCATGCGGTCCGCGGCTCGATGCCGGACGGCCTCGAGTTCGTCAACGTCGCCTTCCCGAGCTCGATCTGGCAAGGCTTCCTCGACCTGACCCGCACCGCGAGCTGGTCGTCCCGCGGCCCGGTCACCTTCCACCAGCCGCTGGCGATCCCCGTCTTCGAGCAGGCCCTGGCCCGCTTCCAGGACAGCCCGAGCTCGTACGACCTGCTGCGCTTCTGGATCGAGCTGCTGGAACGGCTCGTGCCGACCGGCACCACGGCTCCCGGCGTACCCGACTGGCTGGCCAGGGCGTGTACTGCGATGCGTGCCGAGCAGAACCTGCGCGGCGGCGTACCCCGGCTGCTCGAGCTCGCCGGCGTCAGTCCCGCCCACCTGTCCCGCTCGATGCGCACCGCGTACGGTGTCACGCCGACGGCCTTCGTCACCGATCTGCGCCTCGAACACGCCGCATCCTTGCTAGCGGCAACCAACACCCCGATCGCCGCCATCGCCGCTCGCTGCGGATTCACCAGCCAGTCGTACTTCACCCGCACCTTCACCGCGGCCCACGAGCTCCCACCCCGCGACTTCCGCCGCCGCTCGCAGCGCGCCTTCGTGCCCTAGAGCGATTCGAGGTATGCGATCGCGTCCGACTGCTTGAACCATTTCGCCCACCCGAGCACGTCGGCGTTGAAGCGCGGATCGGTCGACGACAGGTCGGCGCCGCGCTCGACCAGGAACTTGAGTGTGTCCAGCGTGCCGGTTCCGGCCGCAAGGTGCGCTGCGGTGAAGCCGTCCGGCGTGCGCTCGTCGACGCCGAAGCCCAGGTCGGCGAGTTTCGGGATGACCTCCCATCGCTGCGCTGCGGCGGCCTCCGCGAGAAGCGCCGGTCGCGCGGCCGCTGTGACCTCACCTGCGAGGGCGGCCGCGAACGGGTCCTCGGGGTGCACTCCCCGATAGAAGTCGCGAACGGTGCCGACCTCCGCGCCGTGATGGATCAGTTCGTCCAGGATGTGCAGCGCGAAGGATGTGCCATCGTGCTCGGCGTACAGCCCCGCGGGCTCGCCCATCGGGCGGTCGAGGACGTCCTGGCTGAGCGCGGCGAGACGGCGCCGCCAGACGTCGTACGCATGATCCAGCGCGGTCAGAGCATCCGACGCGGAGCCCGGCACGGGCGGCTGGCCGTCCTCCGGGTCGGGCTGGTTACCGAACCAGGTGGCCGTGCGGTCCTCCTGCAGGATGTCGACGATGTGAGTGATCCGCCACGCCAGTGTGGTGAACGGCGCCGGCTCCGGCGGGATCAGGCTGCCGTCGGGGACATACCCGTCCGCGGTCTCGCGCACCGACCAGCAGCCGTCGAACGGTTCCCAGAAGTACTCATCGTCGGTGAGACCCTGCACCCGGTCCCGCAGGCGCTGCCAGGCGAAGTCGGACAGGTCCAGGAGATTCTGCGAGAGCGTCGTCATGGAGCCACCGTAGGACGACCTGCGGACAGGATCGGTCCGCAGGTCGAGGCATAATCGCATGACCATGGATACCGCGGCCAGATTGCTCCGCTTGCTCTCCTTGCTGCACTCGCGCCCCCAGTGGGACGGCGCCGAGCTGGCATCGAGGCTGGACGTCACGCCGCGGACCGTACGGCGGGACGTGACGCGCCTGCGCTCGCTGGGCTACCCGGTCGACGCCGAGGCCGGGATCGGCGGCGGCTACCGCCTCGGCCCGGGCGGACGGCTTCCACCGCTGCTGCTCGAGGACGAGGAGGCTGTCGCGATCGCGGTCGGCCTGCGCGTCGCGACGACCACGACCGTGTCGGGCGTCGAGGAAGCCGCGATCTCGGCGCTGGCCAAACTTCATCAGGTCCTGCCCACCCGGTTGCAGGAGCGGGTCGCGGCCATCGGCGCGCACACCACGCAACTGCCGCAGGGAGAGTTGCCCCAGGTCGACGGCGAGGTGCTGGTAACTCTGGCCGCCGGTTGCCGTCATATCGAAGGGATCCGGTTCCGCTATCGGACGCACGACGGCAGTGAGTCCGAGCGCAGCGTCGAGCCGCTGCAGATCGTGCATACCGGCCGCCGCTGGTACCTCGTAGCCCGTGACCGCGATCGCCAGGCCTGGCGCACGTTCCGCGTCGACCGCATCAGCGAGCCTGTGCTGACCGGATCGCGCTACCGGTTCGAGGACCCGCCCGACCCGGTCGCGCTAGTTGCCGAGGGCACCGGAGTGGCGCCGTGGGACATCGTCGCCCGGGTCCGCGTACACACCGACGCGGCGACCGTCGCCCGGCTCATTCCGCCGAGCCAGGGCGTGGTCGACCCCATCGACGCGAACACCTGCGAGGTCCGTTTAGCCGCGAACGACCTGGGCCCCCTCGTCTCAGGGGTCATCCGCATCCACTGGCCGTTCGAGATCCTCGAACCACCCGAACTCCGCGCCGCCGTCCACGAACACGCCCGCCGCCTGCTCGAGAGCTAGGCGTCTGCCAACGCCTTCCGGATCCGCTTCTCCGAGATCGGGTACGGCGTACCGAGCGTCTGCGCGAACAGGCTGATCCGCAGCTCCTCGAGCATCCACCGGACCTCGAGCAGCTCGGGGCTCGGGTACTTGCCGGTCGGCACGGCGCGCAAACGCTTCTCGTACTCGTCGGTGAGCGTCTGGACGATGGCCATGCCGGAGCGGTCGCGCGCCGCGTTCTCGCCGAGCTTGTCGAGCCGTTGCTCCATACCGCGCAGGTAACGCACCAGGTCCGGGAGCCGCTTGGCGCCGGTCTCGGTGATGAAGCCCGGGTGGACCAGCCGTTCGAGCTGACCGCGGACGTCGGACAACGCTACGATCAGCGCCGGGCTCGACGCGCGCGAGATCTGCTTGTCGACGGTCCGGGCATGCCCGAGCACCTGCTCCACCTGCTGCAGGATCGTCAGCACGGTGTCGGCAAGGTCCGACCGTACGGCGTCACGCAGGATCGCGAACGCCGTGAGGTTCCACGCCGGACCACCCGCGGCCGTCATCAACTGATCGACGGCCGCGCCGATCGCGTCGTCCAGCAACTCGCCGACATTGCGATGCGGACCCGCCATCAGCGTCATCTTCTGCTGGTTGCTCAGCTGCCGCTGCACGACGTCGATCACCGAGGGCATCGTCAGCAGCAAGAGCCGGCGCGTGCCCGCCCACATCGCGGCGGCCTGATCGCGCTCGGTCTCCTGCAGCCGGATCGCGACTGTCTTGCCCTCGTCGACGAGTGCCGGGTAGCCGGCCACCGTCAGGCCGTTGCGGCGTTCGGAGAAGCTGCGCGGCAGGTCACCGAACGTCCAGTCGGTCAGCCCGGACTTCTCCAGCCCACTGACCGCCTTCGACGCGACCTGCGAGATCGCCGCCGTGGTCTTCGGCTTCAGCTTCTCCTTCAGCTTCGCGAGGTCCTTGCTCTCAGCAACAGTCTTGTGCTTGTCGTCCTCGACCCGGAACGTCATCCGCAGATGCTCCGGCACCCGGCTCCAGTCCCAGTCGCCCGGCTCGATCACGACACCGCGCAGCTCCCGCAGCGCGCGAGCCATCGCATCGGTGAGCGGCCCGGAGGCCGGGTCCAGCTCGGGCAGGATCTGGCGGGCGTGATCCGGCGCCGGCACGATGTTGCGCCGGATGGTCTTCGGCAAGGACTTGATCAGGGTGGTGACCAGTTCCTCGCGGAAGCCCGGCACGCTCCACTCGAATCCGTCCGCGGTGACCTGGTTGAGCACGAGCAGCGGGATGTGGACCGTCACACCGTCCGCGTCCGTACCCGGCTCGAACGCATACGTCAGGTCGAAGGTCATCCCGTTCTGCACCCAATGCAGCGGGAACTCCTCCTCCTTGACCTCCGCGCCCTCGCGAACCACGAGCGACCGCTCGAAGTCGAGCAGGTCGTGATCGCGTTGCCGCGCGGTCTTCCACCAGGTGTCGAAGTGCCGTCCGGTGACGACCTCGGGGCCGATCCGCTCGTCGTAGAACGCGAACAGCGTCTCGTCGTCGACGAGCAGGTCACGGCGCCGGGTGCGCTCCTCGAGCTCCTCGACTTCCTCGATCAGCTTGCGGTTCTCGTGGAAGAACTTGTGGTGCGTGTCCCAGTCACCCTCGACCAGCGCGTGCCGGATGAACAGCTCGCGCGATACCTCCGGGTCGACCTTGCCGTAGTTCACCTTGCGTCTGGCAACGATCGGTACGCCGTACAGCGTGACCTTCTCGTACGCCATCACGGCGCCGGCTTTGCGTTCCCAGTGCGGTTCGGAGTACGACCGTTTGATCAGGTGCGGTGCGAGGTCCTCGGCCCACTCGGGCTCGATCTTCGCGTTCACCCGCGCCCACAACCGCGAAGTCTCGACCAGCTCGGCGGCCATCACGAACTGCGGCGGCTTCTTGAACAGGCCGGAGCCGGGAAAGATCGCGAACTTGGTGCCGCGGGCGCCGATGTACTGATGCTGGTTGGCGGGGTCCTTCATTCCGAGATGCGACAGCAGGCCCGACATCAGCGAGATGTGCACGCTCTGCGGGTCGGCGGGCTCGCCGCTGTTGAGCTTGACGCCGATCTGGGACGCGACCTGACGGAGCTGGGCGTAGATGTCCTGCCACTCGCGGACGCGCAAGTAGTTGAGGTACTCGCTGCGGCACATCCGGCGGAACTGGTTGCCGGACAGCTCCTTCTGCTGCTTCTTCAGGTAGCTCCAGAGGTTCAGATAGCCGAGGAAGTCGCTGTTCGGATCGCGGAACCGGGCGTGTGCCTGCTGGGCCTGCGCCTCGGCGTCCGTCGGTCGCTCGCGCGGGTCCTGGATGGACAGCGCCGCGGCGATGACCATGACCTCGCGGACGCACGCGTGCTTGTCGGCCTCGACGATCATCCGGGCCAGCCGCGGATCCAGCGGGATCTGGGCGAGCTGGCGGCCGATCGGGGTCAGCCGGCCGCCCTTCGGGGTGTCGATCGCGCCGAGTTCGGTGAGCAGTTGCAGGCCGTCGGTGATACTGCGTTTGTCGGGCTCGTCGATGAACGGGAAGGCCGCGATGTCGCCGAGCCCGATCGCGGTCATCTGCAGGATGACCGAGGCCAGGTTCGTGCGCAGGATCTCCGGGTCGGTGAACTCGGGGCGGTTCTCGAAGTCCTCTTCGGAGTACAGCCGGATGCAGATGCCGTCGCTGGTCCGGCCGCTGCGGCCCTTGCGCTGGTTGGCGCTCGCCTGCGAGACCGGCTCGATCGGCAGGTGCTGAACCTTGGTGCGGTGGCTGTAGCGCGAGATGCGCGCCGTACCGGGATCGATGACGTACTTGATGCCGGGGACGGTCAGCGAGGTCTCGGCGACGTTGGTCGCGAGCACGATCCGACGGCTCGAGTGCGATTGGAAGACCCGGTGCTGCTCGGCGTTCGAGAGCCGGGCGTAGAGCGGCAGGATCTCCGTCGTACGCCGTTCGCCGCGGAACTTGTCGTTCAGCGCGTCGGCGGTGTCGCGGATCTCCCGCTCACCGCTGAGGAACACCAGGATGTCGCCGTCGGCCTCGTACTCGAGCTCGTCGACCGCGTCCAGGATCGCCTGGGTCTGGTCGCGGTCGATCGTCGCCGGGTCCTCCGGGTCGTTGACCGGCCGGTACCGCACCTCGACCGGATAGGTCCGGCCGGACACCTCGACGATCGGGGCCGGGTTGCCCTGCGCGTCGGCGAAGTGCGCGGCGAAGCGCTCCGGGTCGATGGTCGCCGAGGTGATGATGACCTTGAGGTCGGGGCGGCGGGGGAGGAGGCGCTTGAGGTAGCCGAGGATGAAATCGATGTTCAGGCTGCGCTCGTGTGCCTCGTCGATGATGAGGGTGTCGTAGCGGGTGAGGTCGCGGTCGCGCTGGAGCTCGTTCAGCAGGATGCCGTCGGTCATCAGTTTCACCAGCGACCGCTCGCTGACCTTGTCGGTGAACCGGACGGCGAAACCGATCGTCTCGCCGAGCTCGGTGCCGAGCTCTTCGGCGATCCGCTCGGCGACCGTCCGCGCGGCGAGCCGGCGGGGCTGGGTATGTCCGATCATGCCGCGGATGCCGCGCCCGAGCTCGAGACAGATCTTGGGGATCTGGGTCGTCTTGCCCGAACCGGTCTCACCGGCGACCACCACTACCTGGTTGTCGCGGATCGCCGCCGCGATCTCGTCCTTCAGCTGGCTGACCGGCAGCTCTTCCGGATAGGTGATCTCCGGTACGGCGTTCCGCCGGAGCTCGACCCTGCGCTCGGCCTGCTCGATCGCGCCGAGCACTCCGTGCAGCGCCTGCTCACGCTTCCGGGCTTCCTTGGTGGTCCGGACGCGCTCCAGCCGCTTCCCCAACTGCTCCCGGTCGTACGCCGTGAGCTCGTCCAACCGAGCAACCGCATCCGCCAGACTCACTCCGTCGCTGGAGGAGCCGTCGCCGGTGGGCGCGGGAGTGGGGGTCTTGGCCGCCGACCTCGGCCTGCGGCGACGGGGTCGCCGAGTGGCGACTGGGTCCTTGGAAGGAACTGGGGATGGACTCGGGGACTCGGTCCGGGCATCAGGCATAACCAGTCCAGTTTAGGCGGCCACGCCCAGCCACTCACCCGGATTACCGCAGGTGGCCCGCCAGCGCCTTCAACGCCGCGATCTGCTCCGGGATCGGCGTGCCGACGAGGTTGAGGTCCCAGTCCACCCGAGCGATCCCTTCGGCGGCCGCCCGCTGCAGGTCGTCGAGGATCGCCTCGGGTGTGAAACCCACCGGCCCCTGCAGCATCGGATGCGGTTTCATCGGCCCCGCCCGGAGGATGATCGGCCCCGAACCGCCCGCCTCGTGATACCAGCTGATCGCCGCACACGTGGACTCCCAGTCGCGATGCGCAAGCGTCAGCCCGTCCGCGATCCGGGCAGCACGTTCGATCGCCGGCCGCGCGACCCCACCGCCGTACAGCGTCAGCGGCGCCACCGGCTTCGGCCCGAGCGTCGCCATCGGCACGGTGTAATGCTCGCCGCTGAACTCGACCGGATCAGGCCCCCAGCAAGCCCGCAGTACGGCGACCGACTCCTCGAAGGCCGCCACCCGCCCGCGCGCCGGCACGCCGGCGGCGACGAACTCCTCCGGCAGCCAACCGAGCGCGATGCCCAGGTCCATCCGGCCGCCGGAGAGCTGATCGATGGTCGCAACCCGCCGCGCCAGCACGACCGGCTGCTGGAACAGCGGCACGAGTACGGCGGTGTGCAACCGCACCCGCTCGGTCCGCGCCGCGACGTACGTCAGCGTCTCCAAGGCGTCGTACGCCGACTCCCTCGGCAACCCGGCGTGGTTCACCCAATCCGGCGCCGCCGGCACCAGCAGCCGCTCGAAGACCGACACCGCCGCGAATCCGAGCTCCTCGGCGGCCGTCGCGACCTCGACGACCGCATCCGGCCCGCGCAGCCCGACCACCGGCAGCCCGACGCCAACCTCGGGATATGACATCGGCAGTTCCTTCCGCTCCGGGGCACCCCGAAGGCGCCCGTTCACCCGAGGGTCGGAGCGGGTTCCGCGTTCTTGCGCTCAGTCGTGCGGCGACGGGACCTTGACGGCGAGAACCGGGACGGGCGACTCGAGCAGAACGCGCTGAGCGGTGCTGCCGAGGATCAGCTTGCCGACGGGGGAGCGGCGACGGAGACCGAGCACGATCAGGCCGACGTCCTCCGCAGCGGCCGCCTTGAGCAGCGCGCCGGCCACATCACCTTCGGTGACCGCCTGCTGGATCGTCACCTCGACGCCCTGCTCGCGCAGCTTGGCCTCGGCGGCAGCCATCTCGTCGGCGTTGGCGTAGCGGGCGTCGATGTAGGAGTCGCCACGGCTGGTGTTCAGCAGCAGGACCGAGGCGCCGCGCAGCTCGGCCTCGGTCGCCGCAGCGGCCAGCGCCGCCTCACCTTCGGGCGTTGGTACGTATCCGACGAGAATCTTCACAGCACCCACTCTCCCATCAATCGCCGCCACCGCAGGACAAGTGTCGTGCGGAGATGAGAAAGAAGGACGCGGTTCTACGGTCTGTTCACGGCGGGGTGAGTTGGCTGCGCAGGACCTTGCCGGTGGCGTTGCGCGGGAACTCGTCGAGGATGATGATCTGGCGCGGGGTCTTGTAGCGGGCAAGGCTCGCTTTCACATGCGCGATCAGTTCGTCCTCGGTCGCCGGCCCGCGCAGTACGACGTACGCCACGAGACGTTGACCGAAATCCTCGTCCGGTACGCCGGTGACGACCGCCTCGGCGACCGCGGGGTACGCCGCGAGGCACTCCTCGACCTCGACCGGGTACACGTTCTCGCCGCCGGAGACGATCATGTCGTCCTCGCGACCGTCGACGAACAACCGGCCGGCCTTGTCGAGATGGCCGAGATCGCCGGTGCTCATCCGGCCGTCGACCACGGTCTTGCTCGATCCGTCGGAGTACCCACCGAACACCAGCCCGCCACCTGCGAAGATTCGCCCGGTCGTGCCGGTCGGCACCTCGCGGTCCTGGTCGTCGAGGATCCGGATCGAGCTCCCGAGGCATGGGCGACCGACCGTGCCGGGCGCGTCGAGCAGGTCCGCGGAGTTGGCGATCGTGGCGATGCCGACCTCGCTCGACCCGTACGCGTCACAGAGCACCGGACCGAACCGCTCGATGAACCGCTCGGCCAGTGGCACACCAAGCTGCGATGCCCCGGAGATCACGGCCCGCAACGAACGCAGGTCGTACTCCGCGATCGCCTCCGGCCCCAACTCGAGCAACCGCCGCAACATCACCGGCACGGCGACCACCGCACCCGCTCGAGTCGTTTGCACATCCTCGAGCAAGGTCGCGGCGTCGAACCGCGGCCGCAACACCAACGGCGCCCCGAGAAACAACGCCAGCATCGACGTCAACAACCCGAGGCCGTGAAACAGCGGCGGCCCGATAACCACCGGCTCACCGGACCGCACCCCGAACCGACTGAGCGCACTGGCCGTCAACCCCGCCAATCCCAGCGCGGTCGGCACCCGCGGCGCCGCCTTCGGCGTGCCCGTCGTCCCGGACGTGAGAATGGTGATGTGCCCGGGCGTCGGAGGAGCTGGCGCACTCGGGGCTCGGCTGTCCGCGAGCTCGTCCAGGCCGGCAGGGCTTGCCAGGACGGCCGGGAGCTCGGCCGGAGCGGCGAACTCCGGATCGTGGACGAGGAGGTGCGGGTGGTGGCGTCCCAGGACCGACTTGAGTTGCGGCGGGGCGAACTCGGTGTTGACGAAGAGGACGTCGGCACCGATCCGGGACGCAGCTAGCGTCGCCTCCAGGAAGCCGATGTGGTTTCGGCAGAGCACGGCGACCTTGCTCCCGGCAACGATGTCGTATTGCGCGTGGAGGCCGGCCGCGATCCGCTCGCACCGGCGGTCCAGCTCGGCGTACGTGAGCCGGCGGTCACCCGAGATCACCGCCGCGCGATCGGGATACCGGATCGCCGCGATCACCCCGAGCGCGGCCATCGACTGCCCCCAGGTCCGCAGCGCGCGCTCGATCCGCACGAGCTGCGCCGGCCCGGCCGATCGCCAGACCCCGGACCGGATCAGCGCGACCGACAGCTCGCCGACCTCGGCCGCCCCCTGGATCAGCCACTCCGGTGGACGCATCGGCCCGATCGGGCGGATCGCTCTCATCGCTTCTTCCCGCCTCCGGTACGCCGGAAGTACTGCTCGAGGAGCCGGTCCGTCGGCACCCGCAACAAGTTGCCCACGGCATCGGCCGGCCGGACGAACGGTGGGGTGATGTTGTGCGGCCGCTCCGCCACCGCCGTACACACCTGATCGGCGGCCTGCTCGGGCGTGAGGCCCGGCATCTTGTTGAGCAGGGGCGTCGGCTCACTCATCCGGGTGTGCACGAGCCCCATGTACACGGTCGACGTCGTCACCCCGTCCCCGCGCACCTCTTGCGCCACGCAGCGCAGCCACACGTCAAAGGCACTCTTCGAGGCCAGGTACGCCGACCACCGCGCCATCGGCGGAGTCCGCACCCCGGCCGTCGACACGTTCACGATGTGACCCGACCGGCGCTCACGCATCGACGGGAGCAACTCGAGCACGAGCTTCGCCGGGCCGAGGTAGTTGATCGCGTTGGTCCGCTCGATGTCGTGGAACCGCTGATACGTATCCGCGACCGACCGCCTGATCGACTTGCCCGCGTTGCTTACCAGTACGTCGACCCGCTCGTGCTCGGCCAGTACCGTCCGCACGAGCTCCTCGACCGCCGCAGGGTCGGCAAGGTTCGCCGGATAGACGTACGCCGACCCGCCCGCGGCCCGGATCTCGTCGGCCACGACCTGCAACTGTTCCCTGGTCCGCGCCACGAGCAACACCGTCGCTCCGGCCGCAGCCAACCGTCGTGCGGTCGCCTCGCCGATGCCGTACGACGAGCCGGTCACCAGGATCACCTTGTCCCGCACGGCAGCGGCCAACCGTTCGTCGGAGATCCCGGTCCGCCCGTTGGTCAGCGCGACAAGCAACGGCCAGCCGAACGGACGCTTCCCAGTCACCATGCGGCCGACATTACCCGCTGGTAGCCACGCGCGGGAGGCCTAACCGATTCTTTGCAACCACTCCCGTACCAGTGCGCCGAGCAACTCAGGCTGCTCGATCTGCAAGTTGTGCCCGGCCACATCGAGGACGGCGAACGTCGCGCGCGGGTAGTGGGGGAGCAGTTCGTACCAGTCCTCGTACCCGGTGACCGCATCCTGCCGCCCGCACAGCACCAACGTCGGCCGGGTGTAGACCGGCCCGCTCTCCGGAGCTGTCGACAGCGCCCAGTTCTCCTGGATCCGGTCCATGGCAGCCAGGTCCGCGATCGCGACACCGGGTGCGACATCGGCGCGATAGGCGGCCAGCGCGGCCGCGGTCTGGACCACCGCCAGCTCGGTGAAGTCTTCGCCCTCGGTCAGCGATTCGAGCACACCCGGCTCGGTCCGCAGTACGACGTGTTCGGGCACCTTCCGGTCCTTGTGCCAGAGCGTGCCGGTCGGGCAGATCAAGCCCATGCCCAGGATCTGCTCGGGGCGCTCGGCGACCAGCCCGCGGGACAGGTATCCGCCGTACGACTCGCCCATGAGCAGGAACGGCTCGTCACCGATCTGCTCGTCGATGAACTCCCGGACCGCGGCCATGATCCCGTCGGAGCTGTCGATGTCTCCGGCCGGGCTCTGGCCCATCGCGGGCAGGTCGGGGTAGAGCCGCCGGTATCCGGTCAGTTGGCTGAAGATCGGTTCGAGGCAGCCGGTCATCAGCCGGTGGTCGGGAGTCCAGCCGTGCAACGCAAGAACCGGAACGCCCTCACCGAAGGCCACATGGTGCAGAGTCATGCAGGAGGTTTTAGCAATCGCTCCGGACGGTTTTAGAGTCGACCCCATGGCCCGTCGCTCAGCATTGCCCCCGATTCCCGACTTCGCCGTCCTTCGTTCCCGTCTCGATCGCGCCCGCGAGGCCGCGGCGGGCACCGGTCTGGTGATCGCGCCGGGCTCGGATCTGCGCTACTTGATCGGTCAGCCGGGGGGTTCGTTCGAGCGGCTCACCGCGCTGCTGATCCCTGCGGACGGTTCCCCGGCGCTCGTCGTGCCGAAGCTCGAGGCGCCGGGGTTCACCGGCTTGGAAGAGCTCGGGGTCGACGTCATCACTTGGGTGGACGGTGTGGATCCGTACAACCTGGCGGCCGAGCGGCTCGGTGGTGTTGACCGGGTCGCGGTCAGCGACTTCACGCCGGCGCTGCATGTGCTGGCGATCCGCGACGCATTGCCGAAGGCCGAGCAGGTGCTGGCCGGGCCGATCGTCCGGGAGTTGCGGATGCGCAAGGACGCGGCCGAGATCGAGGCCTTGCGGAAGGCGGGCGCGGCGATCGACCGGGTTCATGCCCGCGTCGGCGAGTGGCTGCGGCCGGGGCGGACGGAGGCGGAGGTCGGCGCCGACATCGCCGCTGCGATCGTCGAGGAGGGCCACACCGAGGCGGACTTCGTGATCGTCGCGAGCGGTCCGAACGGCGCCAGCCCGCACCATGCGCTGTCCGAGCGGGTCATCGAGTCCGGGGACGTGGTGGTCGTCGACATCGGCGGACCAGTTGCCGAGGGCTACAACTCCGACTCGACCCGCACGTACGCCGTCGGCGCACCGCGGGACGCCGACGTGACCGCGACGTACGCCGTACTGCAGCAGGCTCAGCAGGCCGCGGTGGACGCCGTTCGGCCTGGTGCGACCGCGGAGTCGATCGACGCGGCCGCGCGGGACGTGATCGCGGCGGCGGGCTTCGGTGAGTACTTCATCCACCGGACCGGGCACGGGATCGGGCTGGACGTGCACGAGGAGCCGTACATCGTGGCGGGTAACGACCTGCCGCTCGAGGCGGGGATGGCGTTCAGTGTCGAGCCGGGCATCTATCAGCCGGGCCGCTGGGGTGCGCGGATCGAGGACATCGTCGTGGTCACCGCGGACGGTGGCGAGTCGATGAACAACCAGCCGCACGACCTCGTGGTGCTCTGAGGTTCAGCCGGCGCGGAAGGTCTTGCGGTAGGCGAGCGGCGAGACTCCGAGCTCCGAGCGAAGGTGGTGGCGCAGCGACGCGGCGGTCCCGAGACCTGCTTCGTGGGCGACACGGTCGACCGACAGGTCGGTCGTCTCCAGCAGGTTGCAGGCGTGCCGCACGCGCTGCTGCAGCAGCCAGGTGCCGGGTGACTGTCCGGTCTCGGCCTTGAAGCGCCGGCTGAACGTGCGCACGCTCATCTGCGCGTACGCCGCCATCGCGGCCAGGCTGATCTCCTCGCCGAGTCGTGCGAGCGCCCACGCCCGCGTCGGCGACGTACCCTCGCTGCCCTCCTGTGGAATGGCCCGCTCGATGTACTGCGACTGTCCGCCGTCCCGCCACGGCGGCACGACACAGTGCCGGGCAGCCCGATTCGCGACCTCGCTGCCGAAGTCCCGGCGGATCAGGTGCAGGCAGAGGTCGACGCCCGCGGCCAGACCGGCCGACGTGAGGATGTCGCCGTCGTCGATGAACAGCTTGTCCTCGTCGAGCTTCACCTGCGGGTAGACGCTGCGGAACAACTCGGCCCGCTCCCAGTGCGTGGTCGCGGGCCGGCCGTCCAGGTAGCCGGCCGCGCCGAGGACGAAGGCTCCGGTGCAGATCGAGGCGATCCGGGTCCCCGGGCGGATCGTCGCGAGCGCGGCGGCGAGGTCGTCGGGTAGCGTGCCGTCGTACCGCGGCTGGTGGATGTAGGTGCCGGGCACGATCACGGTGTCGGCCTCGGCCAGCGCTTCGGGTCCGTGGTCCGGGACGAGATTGAAGCCCGCTCCCGCCCGGACCGGGCCGCCGAGGCCGCAGATGCGGACGTCGTACAGCTTCGTGCCGTCGGCCTTGGTCGCCGCGCCCAGGACGGTCGGCGGGATGGTCAGGTCGAACCCGACGACCGGCTCGAGGGCGAGGACGGCGACCACGTGCGGACCCACGGAGGTCAGGTGACGAGGGCTCCGTTTGGACATGGCCATATTTTGACACATGTTGTCCATCTGGCCACTAGTTCGATCGCGGTCGAACCCGCACCCTTGATCGGGTGACGCAGATTCTCGAGACGAAGAAGGCTCCCCGGGTGCACCTCGCCTGGGCGGTCGCCGTAGTGGGGTTCGTGACCCTGATCGGTGCGGCCGGGTTCCGTTCGGTGCCCAGTGTGCTGCTCGATCCGCTGCACGAGGAGTTCGGGTGGTCGCACGCGACCATCTCGTCGGCGGTCTCGATCAACCTGCTGCTGTACGGCGGCATCTCGCCGTTCGCTGCGGCGCTGATGGACCGGCTCGGGCTGCGCAAGGTCGTCAGCGGCGCGCTGGTGCTGATCGCGCTGGGCAGCGGGCTGACCGTCTTCATGACGTCTGCGTGGCAGTTGCTGCTCTGCTGGGGACTGCTGGTCGGTGTAGGCACCGGATCGATGTCGATGACGTTCGTGGCGACGATCACCGGGCGCTGGTTCGTCCAGCGCCGCGGTCTGGTCACCGGGATCCTCACGGCGGCCGGGGCGACCGGCCAGCTGGTCTTCCTGCCACTGATCGCGTCCCTGGCGTCGCACCACGGTTGGCGCGTGCCTGCGCTGGTGGCCGGTGGCGCTGCGCTGGCCGTCGTACCGCTGGTGCTGCTGTTCCTCCGTGACTACCCGAGCGACGTCGGGCTGAGGGCGTACGGCGCTCCGGAGGGGAGTACTGCGGGCCAGCGGGTCGAGACGACGGGCAGCAGCGCAGTACGAGCAGTGCGTGCGCTGGGGATGGCCGTACGGCGGCCTGCGTTCTGGCTGCTCGCGGGTGGATTCGCGATCTGTGGCGCGTCGACGAACGGTCTGGTCGGCACGCACTTCGTCACGGCAGCGCACGACCACGGCATGCCCGCGACGACCGCTGCGTCGTTGTTGGCGCTGGTGGGTCTGTTCGATGTCGGCGGGACGATCTTCTCGGGCTATCTGACCGACCGGTGGGATCCACGGTTCCTGCTGATCGCCTACTACTCGCTGCGGGGACTCTCGCTGCTCGTACTGCCGTCGCTGCTTGGACCGACCGCTGCGCCGAGCACGTGGGTGTTCATCATCTTCTACGGGCTGGACTGGGTGGCCACTGTGCCGCCGACCGTCGCGCTGTGCCGTGAGTGGTTCGGGCAGGACGGGCCGATCGTGTTCGGCTGGGTGTTCGCGTCGCACCAGGTCGGCGCCGCGCTGGCGGCGACCGGCGCCGGTGCGATCCGGGACGCGCAGGGCAGCTACAACCTGGCCTGGTACCTGGCCGGCGGGCTCTGCGCGGCGGCCGCGCTGATGTCCGCGAGCATCGGACGCCGGCTCGTGACCGCCTGACCCTGTCCGCTAGCCTCGATATAAGTTGAGGTTGGAAGGATGGCGATGGATATCGAGCCTGGTGAGCTGACGGTCGGGCAGCTGTCGCGACGCAGTGGCGTGGCGATCTCCGCACTGCACTTCTACGAACGCCAGGGCTTGATCCTGAGCCGCCGTACGTCGGGGAACCAGCGCCGGTACAAGCGGGACACCTTGCGCCGGGTGGCGTTGGTGCGGATCGCCCAGCGGGTCGGCGTACCGCTGGCCGAGGTCGCCGCGATCTTGAAGCTGCTGCCGGAGAACCGGACGCCGACGCGGGCCGACTGGGAGCGCATCTCGGAGTGCTGGCAGGCCGAGCTCGACCGCCGGATCCTGCATCTCGAGCAGCTCCGCGACGACTTCAAGGACTGTGTCGGCTGCGGCTGCCTGTCCCTCGACCGCTGTGCGCTGGCAAACCCGTACGACGCCTTGGCCGCGAAGGGGCCGGGACCGCGTCGGCTGATGGACAACGACGGCGAGCCGTGTCATCCGGGGTCGTGTAATCCAGACAAGTGCGCCTGAGGTTATCCACAGCTCCGGGGCCGCGGCCAGCGGACTGGGGGTGCGGGCGTCTAGGGTTTCCGGCATGGCTGAGACCAACGCGAACCCCGACTCCAGTGCGAGCCTGACCGAGGCGCGGGCGAAGGTCGCCGGTGACGTGATCCGGGCGATCGCCGGTGACGACGCGCGCCTGCGTGCCGATCAGGAGACGGCGGTCGCAGCGCTGTGCGAGCCGGCGGCGCGGGTGCTCGTCGTGCAGGCGACCGGCTGGGGCAAGTCAGCTGTGTACTGGGCTGCGACCGCGATCAGACGGTCGGAGGGCGCTGGGCCGACGCTGGTGGTTTCACCGCTGCTGTCGCTGATGCGCGATCAGGTCGCGGCCGCGAGCCGGGCCGGATTGCGCGCCGCGACGCTGAACTCGAACAACATCGACGCCTGGTCAGGCATCGAGCACGACCTGCGGTCGGGCGCGATCGACGTCCTGCTGGTGTCGCCGGAGCGGTTGGCCAACCCGGGGTTCGGGCGGCGGGTGCTCGACGGGCTGGCCGGGCAGGTCGGGCTGCTGGTCATCGACGAGGCGCATGCGGTGTCGGACTGGGGGCATGACTTCCGGCCGGACTATCGCCGGGTGTCCGACGTGCTGCAGCAGCTCAACCCCAAGACGCCGGTGCTTGCGACGACAGCCACGGCCAACTCGCGGGTGACCGAGGATGTGGCGAAGCAGCTGGGCGAGTCGACCCTCGTACTGCGTGGGCCGCTCGCGCGGGCGAGTCTGCAGCTTGCCGTCGTGGACAAGCTCTCTCCGCTCGATCGATTCGCGTGGGTTGTCGATCAGCTCCCGAAGCTTCCGGGGTCCGGGATTGTCTACGCGTTGACCGTCGCGGATGCGCAGCGGCTGGCCTCGGTGATTCAAGAGGTCCACGGGCGGGACGTGCCGGTCGCGGCGTATACGGGTCAGCTGGAGGCCGGGGAGCGGGAGAGCCTCGAGGACGCGCTGCGGGCGAATCAGTTGAAGGCGCTGATCGCGACGTCCGCGTTGGGGATGGGGTACGACAAGCCCGACCTCGGGTTCGTGGTGCATGTGGGATCACCGCCGTCGCCGGTGTCGTACTACCAGCAGGTCGGTCGTGCCGGGCGCGGGATCGATCATGCGGTGGTGGCGTTGCTGCCGTCGGACGCTGACTCGGGCGTGTGGGACTACTTCGCGACGGCGACGATCCCGGTTCCGGAGAACGTGCAGCGCCTGCTGCGGGCGTTGGAGGGCTACGGTCCGGACGAGCCGGCGACCGCGCCGGCGCTGGAGGCGGAGACCGGTCTGCGTCGGACGCGGGTCGAGTTGATGTTGAAGCAGCTTGCCGTGGACGGAGCGGTCGACCGGGTCGAGCGAGGCTGGGTGCGGACCGGGGCAGACTGGAGCTTCGACGCGGAGCACTACGACGGGATCGTGTCGGTGCGCCGGCGCGAGGCCGACATCATGCGCGCGTACACCCGCGGTGATCGTTGCTTGATGCAACTTCTCCAGGAGTCGCTGGACGACCCGTCGGCGGAGCCGTGCGGGCGCTGCTCGGTCTGTCTGGGGGAGTTGCCGGCGCCGCTGGAGTCGCGACCCGACCCGGAGACGGTGGCGACCATCGTCGGCTTGCTCCGCGGCGAGGTCCACGTGCTCGAGCCGCGCAAGATGTGGCCCGGCGGTGCGTTCGGCGCCCGCGGGAAGATCCCGCCCGGCCTGTCGGCCGAGCCCGGCCGCATCATCGTGTACGCCGACGCCCCCGAGTGGCGCGAGGTTCTGCAGGGAGCATTCGGCGGTTCGCCGGAGCCCGACGCGTTGGAGGCCCTGAAGTCCGGTGCAGTGGCCGCGCTGTCGCGGTGGCGCGGTTCGTGGTCGGGACGCCCGGAGGTCGTCGTACCACTGGCCGCCGGCGGTCATCCGGAGCTCACCTCGGCCATCGCCGACCACGTGGCCACCGTCGGCCGCCTCGACCGGGCCGAGCTGACCGTCGATCGCACCGGCTACACCGACGACCTCTCCTCAGCCGAAGAGGCAAGAGTCTGGCGAGACGGCCTCCAGGTCGACGACGTCACAGCCCAGGCAATCGCCGGCCGCATGATCCTCCTGCTCGTCGACGCCACGTCGTCCCAGTGGCCCGTCACGGTGGCCACGGCCAAACTCCGAGAAGCCGGTGCCACCGCCGTCCTACCCCTGGTCATTCACAAGCGCCCGTAGCGCTCCTAGTGCACAGGGGACAGTTCCAGAAGGGATTTCAGGTCGGACAGCAGCGCCGGCCATCCTTCTTGGATCATGGTTCGCAGAACACTGTCCGGCCCGAAGCCGCTGTGGATCACGGTCAGCTTCACCTTGTCATCCACCGGCTCCAGCTCGAACGTCGCCGTGGACAGCGGCTCGCGGCTGGTCTTCTCGTACACGTCGGCCGGTAGATCGACGGCCTTCGCGAAGTCCGGCGTGATGTGGTGCCAGGCGTACGACAACCGTGTGTACGGCGTGTGCTCGAGCACGACCTGCCCCGGGCCGGCCATCGACACGTCGCCCATGTGCCAGACCATCTCCGAGCCGGGTTTCCAATCGGTCTCGTGGGACAGGTTCCAGTACTGCTCGGTGAACTTCGGCTCGGTGAGCGCCTGCCAGAGCCGCTCCGGCGTGGTCTTGATGTAGGTCGTGTAGACGAAGTCGTTGTCGCTCATGGTGGGTTCGGCCTCCAAAGCCGTCTTGAGATCGGCGAACAGCTGCGCCCGCCTACGGTCGTACTGCGTGATCCAGCGGTCGGCGATCGCGTTGATCGGCTCGGCGTTGAGGTAGTGCAGCTTCTCGCGTCCACGCCACACGGTGGTGACGAGATTCGCGGTCTCGAGGATCGTGAGGTGCTTGCTCACCGACTGCCGCGCCATGTCCAGCCCGGCGCAGAGCTCGCGCAGCGTCTGGCCGTTGCGGGCGTTCAGCATGTCGAGCAGCTGCCGCCGGCTCGGGTCGGCCAGCGCACGGAACACCTCGTCGTCCATCACGCCTCCGATAGTCATGCAGCCGTTCGGCTGCATGACAAACATAGGCAGCCGGATGGCTGCATGTCAAGGAGAACTCGATTGACGCGACGGTGAGGATGGAAGTGTGGAGATCACTAGCCTCGGTTACCGCACCGACCTGTTGCTGCTGGAGCTAGGCGGAAGCACGTTCCGCGACACCGGTGAGTACGTGGTCGTGCGTACGCCGGCCAACCCCGGCTTCTGGTGGGGCAACTTCCTGCTGTACCGCACACCGTTCGCGCCGGACGACGCGAAGATCCGCCTGGACGACTTCCGCCGCGAGTTCCCGGCCGCGGAACACGTTGCCCTCGGCATCGATAGTGTGGACGGCGAGATCGGCGCGGAGGACGAGGTGACCGCCGCCGGCCTCAAGGTCGACCGGAGCGTCGTGATGACGGCCGACCGGGTCGTCCCGCCGCCCCGGCCGAACACCGAGTCGACGTACCGCTTCCTGGACAGCGACGATGACTGGGCGCAGCTGTTCGATCAGAGCCTCGCCACCGCGAGCATGACGGTCGACGCCGCGTACGAGGACTTCACCCGGCGCAAGGTGGCCACGGAGCGAGAGCTGGTCGATGCCGGCCACGGCAAGTGGTTCGGCGCGTTCGAAGGCGATCGGCTGCAGAGTTCGCTCGGGTTGATGTTCGACGGCAAGGGCGTCGCGCGTTTCCAGAACGTGCAGACGTCGCCCGAGGATCGCGGTCGCGGTCTGGCCAGCACCCTCGTCCACCACGCGTCGACGTACGGGCTGACCGAGGCCGGCGCCCGGACGCTGGTGATGGTCGCGGATCCGGACTACCTCGCGATCCGGATCTACCGCTCGGTCGGATTCAACGACACCGAGACCCAGCTGGGGTTCGCAATTCCGCCTGCGTGACCCTGCGTGACAGAGTAGGCCGCATGATTGTCGGAAGTGGGGTAGTGCTGGTCACGGGTGGGAGTCGCGGGATCGGCGCGGCCGCTTCGATCGCGCTCGCAAAGGACGGCTGGGACGTCGGCGTCAACTACCGGACGCGGGCCGACGAGGCGGCCCGCGTGGTGAAGGCGTGCGAGGAGCTCGGCCGGCGCGCGATCGCCGTACAGGCTGATGTCGTCGAGCCGGACCAGATCGAGCGCCTGTTCGACACCGTGACCGCCGAGCTCGGTCCGATCGGTGCCGTGATCAACAATGCCGGTGTCGTCTCGCCCGGCGGCCGCGTCGCGGAGTACGACGTCGACCGGCTCGACCGGGTGTTCCGGATCAACTCGATCAGCGCATTCCTCGTGGCCGGTGCGGCGGTACGTCGGATGTCCACGGCGTACGGCGGCGCCGGGGGAGTGATCGTCAACGTCTCGTCTCGCGCGGCGGTCCTCGGATCGGCCGGCGAGTACGTCGACTACGCCGCGAGCAAGGCTGCCGTCGACGCGCTGACCACGGGCCTGGGCAACGAGGTCGCGAAGGAAGGGATCCGGGTGCTGGGTGTGCGCCCCGGACTGATCGAGACCGACATTCACGAGGCGGGCAGGCTGGATCGCCTCGGTGCGACGCCTCCGCTGGCCCGTCCCGGCAAGGCCGAGGAGGTCGCGGAGGTGATCGCGTTCCTCGCCTCGGATCGCGCGTCGTACATGACCGGGACGACGGTCGACGTCTCCGGCGGCCGGTGACAGATGGGGCTCCGGCCGGTTGACCTGGCGCGCCGGGCCGGGGTCTCGACCCAGCTCGTTCGCAACTACGAAGCGGCCGGCATCCTGCCGCCGGCGCCGCGGTCCGACACCGGATACCGGCAGTACGGCCCGGAGCACGTCTCGGCGCTGTTGACGTACCGCGCGCTCGCGCCGGGCTTCGGCGCGGAGACCGCCACCGAGATCATGCGCGCCGTCCACGCCGGAGACGAAGGCCTCGCCTACCGCCTCGTCGATGCAGCCCACGCCGCACTCCACGAGCAACGCCTCGCAACCGACGCCGCAAGTGAAGCCCTCGCCGCACTCGCCGCCGAGAACGTCGACGAACTCACCGGGCCGTCCCTGCTCGTCGGAGAGTTGGCGCACCGCCTCGGCATTCGCACCTCGGCGCTACGAGTCTGGGAAGCCGCGGGCCTGCTCGCGCCAACCCGAGAGCCGGGAACGAAGTACCGCCGCTATGGCCCCGAACAGGTCCGGGACGCACGGATCATTCACATGCTCCGACAAGGCCGCTACTACTTCGAGCAGATCAGGCCCGTCCTCGACGGCCTCCGAAGGACTGGCAGCACGGAGGCTCTGCGTACTGCGATCGCCGAGCGCCGCGCAGCGCACGACCGCCAGACCAAGGCGATGCTGTACGGCTCCGCGCTGCTGCATCAGCTGATCAACCAGGAACAGCCAACCGGGTCGGAGCCGACCGTCCGCGCACGGTGATCTGCTCGGTCGTCCGCCACTGATCAGCCTCGACCGGCGCCGACTGCTCGACCGCGGCCATCGAGGCGATCAACCGACCCGGTGCAGCCTTCGCCAGCTCGCTCAGCCGCGCCGCCTCGTTCACCGGATCGCCGATCACGGTGTATTCGTGCCGCCGTACGTCGCCGACCGTACCGGCCACCACGATCCCGGCCGTCACGCCGATCCCGGCGGTTGCCTCCGGCAACTCTTCGTCGAGCCGGCGCGCCAGCTCCCGTCCGGCGCACAACGCGCTCCCGGCCGGATCCGCGAGCTCGGCCGGCGCCCCGAAGATCGCCAGCGCCGCATCACCGGCGAACTTGTTCACGAACCCGCCCTGCCGATCCACCTCGTCGACCACGATCGCGAAGAACCGGTTGAGCAGCTGCACGACCTCGGTCGGCGGCCGGTTCATCGCGAGTTCGGTCGAGCCGACCAGATCGACGAACAGCACCGCGACGTACCGCTCCTCGCCGCCGAGCCGGTCGCTGCTCAGCGCTTCCTGCACGACACCGGGACCGACGTACCGGCCGAAGACATCCCGGATCCGCTCGCGGTCGCGCAGTCCTTCGGCCATCCGGTTGAACCCGGCCTGCAGCGAACCCAGCTCGGTGCCGTCGAAGACCGGGATGCTCACATCGAGCCGGCCCTCGCCGATCAGACTCAGCGCGTCCCGCACCGACCGGACCGGCGCCACCACGGACCGCGCCGACAGCATCGTCAGCAGCCAACCGTTGCCGAGCGCCACGATGCCCAAGGCAAGGATCACGACCGAGAGTCGCGTCGGGGTGACATCGCCCTCGATCAACGCGAGGACGGCGGCCAGCATCAGCCCGGCCACCGGTACGCCGGAACCCACCGCCCAGAAGAAGACCGTCCGCGCCTTCAACCCCGCCGCGAGCAGCCGTCGCGGCGGCGACGAGTCGGCCAGCGCCCGCGCAGCGACCGGCCGGAGCGCGAACTCGGTGAGCAGATACGAGACCGAACAGGTGATGATCGCGCCGTCGATGACCGTGAGGGCGACGCGCAGCGCGTTCTCCGGCTGCAGGAGCACAGTCATCACGGTGAAGATCACGGCGGCGACCAGCCAGAGCAGCACCTGGATGAGCGTGAGTCGCAGCGGCAACTGCAGCGTGGCGATCTGCTCCCGGCGGGTGGCCGGTCGCTCGAGCTCCACCCAGCGCGTCACCCGACGGGTCAGCCGCGTGCTCCAGACGCAGCCGACGGCGATCGCGAGCACGAAGTACGCCGGGATGATGATCGCGTCGGCGAGCTGCAGCTGATCGATCAGCGACGGGCCCGGGAGCACGTAGACCGCGAGGACGAACACCACCAGCGCGCCGATCAGGTTGGTGCCGATCGAGAACGTCGTCATCAGGACCTGCAGGCGCAAACGCAGCCGCCGCGCGCTCTGGTCGGCCGGACCGAGCAGCCAGGATCCGAACGGCCGCCTTTTCAGCACCAGCTCCGGATTCCCCTGGGTCATCATGGTCACAGTCTGCTAGGTCGCACCCCCATTTCCGCAACCTGTGTCAGGACCGAAGCAGGGTTTTGGCACGGTGGTGCGGCTGGCTCAGATCGGACGACCGATCGGGCTGGGACCTGGGTACTGTTCCCCGGACGCCTCACTCGGGGAGCTTCCGTGACGCACGATCGCCACTCCTACGCCGAGCCTGCCCTGGTTCGGACCACCCATCTCGAGCTGGATCTTGTGCTCGACTTCGACGAGAAGGTGCTGGCCGGGAGTGCCACGCACACCCTCGCCTGGACCGGCACAGAGTCAAACAGCGGTGACCGCCTCGTCCTGGACACCCGCGACCTCACCGTGCTGGGGGTCGAGGGGCAGGTCGAGGGTCCGTCAGGCGACGACTGGGAGCCGCTCGAGTACAGCCTGGCCGTTCCGGACACGGAGCTCGGCGCCGCGCTGACGATCCGTACGTCGAGGCATCCGCGGGTCAAGGTGAGCTACCGGACGGCTCCGACCGCGACCGGTCTGCAGTGGCTGGAGCCCGCGATGACGGCCGGCGGCGTGATGCCGTTCATGTTCAGTCAGTCGCAGGCGATCCATGCCCGCAGCTGGGTCCCGGTCCAGGACACCCCGAGCGTGCGGTTCAGCTACGCCGCCCACGTGACCGCGCCGCCGGAGCTGATGGTGCTGATGAGTGCCGACAACGGTACGACGTCGCGCCGGACCGGCTCGTACGACGTGGTGATGCCCGAGCCGATTCCGTCGTACCTGCTGGCGATCGCGGCGGGCGACCTGGTGTTCGAGCCGCTCGGCGAGCGGTCCGGCGTCTGGGCGGAGCCCGCGACGGTGCGGCAGGCGGCGACCGAGTTCTCCGACACCGAAGAGATGATGCGGGTCACCGAGGAGCTGTTCGGCCCGTATCGCTGGGGCCGGTACGACCTGCTCGTGCTTCCGCCGTCGTTCCCGTACGGCGGCATGGAGAACCCGCGGATGACGTTCGCGACGCCGACCGTGGTGATCGGGGACAAGTCGCTGGTCAGCGTGATCGCGCACGAGCTCGCGCACAGCTGGTCGGGCAACCTCGTCACGCAGGACAGCTGGGACGATATCTGGCTGAACGAGGGCTTCACGTCGTACGTCGAGAACCGGATCGTCGAGGCTGTCTACGGGACCGAGTTCGCGCTGATGGAGACCGCGATCAAGCAGCACGCGACGGTCGTTAAGCTCGACCCGCTGACGCCGGCCGAGCTGGCGGTCGAGCTGCCCGGCCTGCACCACCGCTCGGAGTACCACGGCAAGACGTCGACCGGCCCGCTGAAGGGGTCGTGGTTCCTGTCGTGGCTGGAGGAGCGGTTCTCGCGCGAGGTGTTCGATCCGTTCCTGCGCGGGTACTTCGACCGGTTCGCGTTCCGGAGCATCAACACCGACAACTTCGTCGAGCACCTGCAGGAGCACCTGCTCTCGGAGCACCCGGACGTGGTGACGGCCGAGGAACTGGCGGCCTGGTTGTACGAGCCGGGCATCCCGGCGTTCGCGGCGCGTGCGGTGTCGCAGCGGTTCCAGGTGGTCGACGAGGCGCGCGATCTCTGGCTGAAGACGGGCGAGCTACCGCAGGGCGCGGGGCAGTGGACGACGCAGGAGTGGCTGCGCTTCCTCGACGCGGCCCCCGACGTACTGAGCCCGCTTCTCCTGCAGCAGCTGGATCGCGCGTTCGGTCTCACCGGAACTGCGAACGGCGAGATCGCCCGCCGCTGGTACCAGATCGTCGCCGCCAGCAGCTACGAGGCGGCGTACGCCGAGATGGCCGAGTTCCTCACCAAGGTCGGTCGGATGAAACTGGTCCTGCCCGTCTACCAGGCCCTGGCCGGCACCGATCGAGCCTTCGCCGCCGAGGTCTTCGCCAAAGCCCGTCCGGGCTACCACCCGATCACGACCGCGGCCGTACAGCGCATCCTCGGCCAGTAGTCAGACGTCCAGCTTGCGGCGGTTGACCTCGTAGCCCGGGCGGTAGCCGAGTCGGTCGTTGATTCGCCGCATGGGCGTGTTGGTGTCGACGGTGTCGGTGAGCAGGCCGTCGAGGTCGGGGAAGCGGTGGCGGGTCGTGTGGATCTGGGCGGCCTTCATCCAGAGGGCGAGGCCGCGGCCGCGGTGGGCGGGGAGTACGGCGGTGCCGTAGTGCTGCCCGTCGCCCTTCCCATCGCCTGGCACGACGACCTCGGTGAAGCCAACGATCTGCCCGGTCTCGTCGAGGGCTGCAACGACGGAAAGGTGATCGCCGCGTTGGGCAATGACCTGCGCGGCGTGCCGCGTCCGCTCGACGTCCCAGACGTCCGCGCCGACTGAGATCGTCCCCGTCGGTGCGTCGTCCATCCCGGTGCGGGCATCGGTGAACGACTGCACCAGCTCATCCGGTACGACGCCCTCCCACGAGATCAAGCGATACCCAGGCACTTCCGGTACGTCGGGAACCGCGTCGGACAGATCGAGCCGCGTGTAGATCAGTGTCAGCCCGATCTCGAAGCCGTGATGCTCGAGGAACTGGTCGCCGACAGACTCGACGTTCACATCGGCGAGTAGCGCCTGCACCCCGTTGTCGCGCGCACCGGCGACCACCGCATCGAGCAACTGCGACCCGATACCGCGGCGCCGCTCGGCCGGATGCACGGTGAGCTCGAACTCACCCAGATGCGCGTGGCTGGGCCGGCTGTCGAGCCGGAGGAACGCGGACCCCACCGGCGTGCCGTCGTCCTCGGCGGCGAGCCACGCGATGCGGCGGCTGGACGGCCGGCAGTCGGGATCCGTCAGCGGAATCAGTCGGACGCTCAAGCCGCCAATTTAACCCGATCGCGGGATCACGTGCCGCCGGTCGGTCGATCGGCTACCGTGGCGCGCAGGTCACACGGGGAGAGGCGACGGGGAGAGGAGCTAACGGGTGGAGCAACTGGATGGGGAGGCCACGCGGGACCCGGCGATCCGCACGATCGGTGCCGATCATGTCGCGCTGCGCGAGCAGGTGCTCGCGGAGCTGCGCCGGCGGATCATCGACGGCGATTACCGCCAGGGGGAGCGGCTGACCGAGACCCGGCTCGCGGACGACTTCGGTGTCTCGCGGAACCCGGTGCGTGAGGCGCTCCGAGTGGTCGAGGCCGAGGGGTTCGTCCAGATCCTCCCGCGCCGTGGCGCCGTCGTCGCGACGCTCGACGAGACCGCGGTCCGCGACCTGTTCGCCGTGCGTGAGCAGCTCGAAACGCTGGCCGCGGGTCTCGCGGCAGAACGTGCGACGTCCGAGGGGATCGCCACCTTGCGCAGGCTGATCGACGACGCGAGCAAAGCCACCGAGGTCGAGGACTTCGACCGCGTCGCCGAGCTCAACAGTGCGTTCCACCGGGCCGTGATCGAGGTCAGCGAGAACCGCTGGCTGCACTCGATCTCATCGGCGATGTACTACCACGTCCACTGGGTGTTCCGCGTCGGCGCCGCCCAGCGCGCGCCGCACTCGTCCGAGGAACATGTCCGCCTTGTCGACGCCATCGAGGCACGCGACGCGGCAGCCGCCACCACGGCCGCCCGTCTGCACGTGGAGGCGGCCGCGAAGGCGGCGTTCGGTCAGCGCCCGACCGCGTAGCCCTGCATCCCACGCGGGTTGGCCGCCGCGGCGAGCACACCGTCGGCTTCCTTCCGTACGGCACACAGCCGGCCGAGGCTCCACGCATCCGAATCGGTGACGACGTGCCCGCGCCGTACCAGCTCGTCGCGGATGTCCTTGCCGACCCGGGTCTCCATCACCAGGCCGCCGGGCTCGGTCGTGCGCGGGTAGAACGACGACGGGAAACCGGTCGTGTGCCAGGCCGGGGCGTCGATCGCCTCCTGCAGATCCATCCCGGCGCCGAGGTGCCGGAGCAGGAACAGCAACTGCCACTGGTCCTGCTGGTCGCCACCGGGCGATCCACACGCCATCAGCGGTTCGCCGTCGCGGAGTACGAGGGTCGGCGTCAACGTGGTGCGCGGCCGCTTGCCGGGCGCGAGCGAGGCCGGCAGTCCTTCCTCGAGCCAGAACATCTGCGCCCGGCTGCCGAGGCAGAACCCGAGCTCCGGGATCGTCGGCGAGGACTGCAGCCAACCACCGCTCGGCGTCGCGGAGATCAGGTTGCCCCACTTGTCGATCACGTCGACGTGGCAGGTGTCGCCGCGGGTCACGCCACCGGACGACACCGTCGGCTCGCCGGTGGTGGCGTCGCCGGTTTCGGTGCCGATGCTGTTGCCGGTGGCAACGGACGCGAGCCGCGGCTCGCGCCCGTCCGGACTGCCGGGTCGAAGGTCGAGCGATGCGTTCCGACCGATCAGCTTCGCCCGGTCGGCGGCGTACCCGGGCGACAGGAGCGTGTCGAGCGGTACGTCGGCGCCGTCGCCGTACCAGGCCTCGCGGTCGGCGTACGACAGCTTCATGACCTCGACCGTCGTGTGCACACCCTCGGCGCTGTTCAGGTCGACGTCGCCGAGCGCCGAGAGTACGGCGAGGGACTGCAGCAGTCCCGGCCCCTGGCCCCAAGGCCCGGTCTTGGCGACCGTGTACCCGTTCCAGTCGTACGTCGCGGGGTCCTCCCAGGTCGCCTCGAAGGCGGCCATGTCATCGCCCGTGATCAGCCCAACGTGGTCCTCGCCGCTGGAGTCGCGGTGTGGCAGCCGCGCGAACTTGTCGACCGCCTCGGCGACGAACCCTTCCCGCCAGCTCTTCCGCGCCTGCTCGATCTGGGACTGCCGGTCTGCCCCGGCCGCCTCGCCTTCGACGACGAGCTTCTCGAGCGTCGCGGCGTACGCCTCGTTGCTGAACCGTCCAGTCACCGGCCGGCCGTCCTTGAGCCAGAGTGCGGCCGACGTCTGCCAGTGGTTCTCGAACAACTCCTGCACGGTGCTGATCGTGTCGGCGACCCGCGGCACCAGCGGATGGCCGTCGCGCGCGTACTCGATCGCCGGCTCCAGTACGACGCGCAGCGGCAGCGTGCCGTGATCACGCAGCAGCAGCAGCCAGGCGTCGACGGCACCCGGGACCGTCGCCGCCAGCGGGCCTGAGCCGGGCACCAGCGTGAGGCCGAGCGAGCGGTAGTACTCGATCGTCGCGCCGGCCGGGGCGACACCTTGGCCGCACAGCACGCGCGGCGCGGGGTCGTCGGCGGTCGCGATGATCGCCGGCACCTCACCACCGGGCCCGTTGAGGTGCGGTTCGACCACGTGCAGCACGAATCCGGCCGCGGCGCCCGCGTCGAACGCGTTCCCACCGAGCTCGAGGATCCGCATGGCCGACTGCGACGCCAGCCAATGCGTGGACGAAACCATCCCGAACGTGCCGCGCAGCGTGGGCCGGGTGGTGAACGTCATCGGGCAACTCCTTTAGTAGGTCGTACGTCGGGTCCGGTGCCGTCGTCGTTGACGAGGTGGCAGGCCACCTGGTGTCCAGCCTCGCCGATCGTGCGGGTCTCCGGCACGACTGTCCGGCATTTGTCCACGGCAACCGGGCATCTGGTGTGGAAGCGGCACCCGGGCGGCGGATCGAGCGCCGACGGCAGGTCGTCGCCCAGTAGGACGGGCCGTCGGGCACGCTGCTCGGCTGGATCGGGTACGGGCGCCGCGGACAGCAGCGCTTGCGTGTACGGATGGGACGGGCTCCCGAAGATGCGGGCCCGCGGACCCTGCTCGACCAACTGGCCGAGGTACATCACCGCGACCTCGTCCGCGAGGTACTCGACCGCGGACAGGTCGTGCGTGATGAAGAGACAGGCAAACCCGAGGTCCCGCTGGAGGTCGGCGAGCAGATTGAGGACGGAGGCCTGCACCGACACGTCCAGCGCACTGGTCGGCTCGTCTGCGACCAGTAACCGAGGCTCGGAGATCAATGCGCGCGCAATGCTCACCCGCTGGCGCTGACCGCCCGACAGCTCATGTGGGGCGCGCTGCGCGACCTCAGGGCGCAGACCGACGCGGCGCAGTGCCTCACGACCTTTGGCCGGGATGTCCTTGCGTCGCATCAGCCGCAGCGGCTCGCCCACGATGTCGCCGACGGTAAACCGGGGGTCGAGCGAGCCGGCCGGGTCCTGGAAGACGATCGACACGTCGCGGCGATGCGGCCGGAGTTGACGACGGGACAGATGCGTCACGTCGACTCCCGCCAGCCGGACCGTTCCATCGGTGGGCTCCAGCAGCCGGACTATGCAACGGCCAACGGTCGATTTCCCGCTGCCGCTCTCGCCGACCAACGCGACCACAGAGCCTTGCTTGATCCGGAGCGTAACGCCGTCGACGGCGCGCACCGGGCCGAAGTGCATGACGAGGTCCTCCACCTCGAGGGCGAGGGATTCCATCAGACCTCCACGGCTTCTCGGACCGGGTGCCAGCACGCGACCCGATGTACGCCGTCCGTGAGCTCGGGCTGCGACGTCGTACAGGTCTCGCTCGCCCGGGAGCAGCGGTCGGCGAACGTACACGCGTCCGGCTGCTCGGACAGGACCGGCACCAGGCCGGGGATCTCGCTCAGTCGATCAGTCTCCGCATGCCGTCCGGCGGCCGGCGACGCACCGAGCAGTCCGACCGTGTACGGGTGCTGGGGCTTGGCGAAGATCTCGTGCACCTCCGCGGTCTCGACCACGCGCCCGGCGTACATCACCGCGACCCGGTCGGCGAGGTCCGCGACGACGCCGAGGTCGTGCGTGATCAGGACGATGCTCGTGCCGAGGCGTTCGCGCAGTCCTCGCAGCACGTCGAGGATGCCGGCCTGGATCGTGACGTCGAGCGCTGTGGTGGGCTCGTCGGCGATCAGGACCTTCGGATCGCAGGCAACTGCCATCGCGATCATCACCCGCTGGCGCATCCCGCCGGAGAGCTGGTGTGGATAGTCGCTGATACGACGCTCCGCGGACGGGATGCCGACGAGCTTCAGCAGCTCGATCGCGCGGGCCTCTGCTGCCTGACGGTTCAGGCCGATGTGCGTTCGCAGTACTTCGCTGATCTGGTGGCCGACGGTGAAGACCGGGTTCAGCGAGGTCATCGGCTCCTGGAAGATGTACGCGACCTCGCGGCCACGGATCGAGCGGAGCGTGCGCTTGTCGGCGCCGATCAGCTCGGTGCCGTCGAGCCGGACCGAACCGTCGACGGTCGCGGTGCGGGGGAGCAGACCGGCGATGCTCATCGCGGTGACGCTCTTGCCGCAGCCGGATTCGCCGACGACCGCGAGCACTTCGCCGTCCGCGACCTCGAAGCTGACGTTGTCGACCGCCGACACCCGGCCGTCCTCGGTCCGGAACGTGACGGACAGGTCTTTGACTGCCAGGACTTGCCCATTAGTAGCTACGGTCATCGACGGCTCGCCTTCGGATCGAGGGCGTCGCGGAGGCTGTCGCCGACGATGTTGAACGCCAGCGTCAGCAGCATGATCGCGACACCTGGCATGACGGCGGCCCAAGGCGCTCGGGACGCGAACTGCTGGGCGTCGGCCAGCATTGTGCCGAGGCTCGGCGCCGGCGGCTGGATGCCGAGGCCGAGAAAGGACAGCACGGCCTCGCCGAGGATCGCGGCCGGGATGCCGACGGTCGCCTGGACGATGACGGCCGAGCCGGCGTTCGGCAGGATGTGCCGGCCGAGCACCCACGCATCGCTGGCGCCCTCGACGATCGCGGCTGAGACGAAGTCGAGCGACTTGAGCCGCAGCGTCTCCGAGCGGACGATCCGGATCATGCCGGGGATCTGCGCGATGCCGATCGCGATCGCCGCGTTGCCGAGGCTCGCGCCGCGGATCGCGGCCAGTCCGACCGCGAGGATCAGGAACGGGAACGCCAGGACCAGGTCGGTGAGCCGCGAGATCAGCGCGTCGACCGTGCGGAAGTATCCCGCGATCAGCCCGAGCGGTACGCCGATCACCAGCGAGAACGCGACCGCGAGAATGCCGACGTGCAACGACGCACGCAGCCCGAACATGATGCGCGACAGAACATCCCGGCCGAGGTCGTCGGTGCCCAGCAGGTACCCGGCCGTCCCTGGCGGGGCGAACGCGTTGCCGAGGTTCGTCTGGGTGGGTTCGTGCGGCGCCAGCCAGTTCGCGAACACCGCCAGGATGACCGCGATCGCGAGTACTGCGAGGCCGGTCAGTGCGAGCGGGTTGCGGAACACCCGGCGTACCACTCGGCGGCTGTTGCTCCGCGGCGGCGCGATCGCTTCGGCGACTGCCATCATGCCTCACCTCGCACGCGGATCCGCGGGTCGATGACCGAGTACAGGAGATCGACTAGCAGGTTGATCACGATGTACGCCGTCGCCGTGACGAGCACGACCGCCTGGATGACCGGGTAGTCGCGCTGGAAGACGGCGTCGACGGTGAGCTTGCCGAACCCGGGCAGCGCGAAGATCCGCTCGGTGACGACGGCGCCCGAGATCAGCGCGCCCAGCTGGAGCCCGACGATCGTGACGACGACGATGAGACTGTTGCGCAGGGCATGCTTTCCGATCACTGCCTTGGGCGGGAGGCCTTTGGCTTCGGCCGTCCGGATGTAGTCGGCACCGAGTGCGTCGAGCATCGAGGATCTGGTCTGGCGCATGATCACCGCGGCCAGGCCGGTGCCGAGGATCAGCGCGGGCAGGATGAGGTGGTGGAGGTTGTCCACCGGGTTGGTGAAGAACGGGACGAAGCCGGACGCGGGAAAGAGGCCGAGGGCAACGGACAGGTACAGGATCGCCATCAGCCCGAGCCAGAAATGCGGCACCGACAATCCCAGCAGCGCAAGGGCGTTCGCGGCCCATTCGGCCGGCCCACCCCGGCGTACCGCGGCCACGACTCCTGCGCCGACGCCGATGACGCCGGCGATCAGGATCGCGAGCACCGACAATTCGATCGTCACCGGCAACGCGCTGAAGATCATCGACCGCACCGGGGCGCCGGTCCGGATCGACTGGCCCAGATCGCCCCGCGCGGCGTGACTGACGAACTGCCAGAACTGCACCAGCCACGACTGATCCAGCCCGTACTGCTGCCGGATCGCCCGCAGCGACTCCGGATCCCGATCCTCACCGGCCAGCGCCAACGCCGGATCGCCCGGCAACGCCCGGACTCCGACGAACACCACGATCGTCGCGAGCACGAGCGTCACCACGCTCTGCCACAGCCGGTTGAGCAGGTACCGCCTCACTTGGCGAATCCCGCGAAGGCTGTGCGGATCACGCCGTCCGGGTAGACCTGGATGCCGAGCAGCTTCTTGGAGACGCCGGTCAGGTTGCGCTGCCGGTACATGTAGATGATCGGGTCGTCCTGCTGGAGCTTGGTGACCACGTCGCCGTACAGCTTGACGCGCTGCGCCTGGTCGGTGGACTGACGCGCGTCGGTGAGGAGCTTGTCGAGGTCCGGGCTGCTGTAGCCGGAGACGTTCTGGCTGCCGGTGGTGCCGACGAAGTTGAAGATGTTGGCGTCGGGGTCGACCCGGCCGGACCATCCGAGCTGGAGCAGTTCGAAGTCACCACGGTCCTGCTGGTCGAGCAGCGCGGCGTACTCGACCGGCTTGATCACCAGGTCGAATCCGCCCTCCTTCACCATCCCCTGCAACGCCTGGGCGAGCCGCAGGCTGTCCGGGTTGTTCGACGTCACCATCTCGACCTTGTACGGCGTACTCACGCCGGCGTCGGCGAGCAACTTCTTCGCCTTCGCCGGATCGTGCGCCGGGCAGACCTGCGCCGCATCCGAGGTGAACTCGCTCTTCGGGGAGATCGGGGAGCAGGCAACGGTGTTGAGGCCGCCGAAGAGCGACTTCACCAACGCGTCGCGGTCGATCGACAACGCCAGCGCCTGCCGCACCCGCGGGTCCTTGGCGAGCGGAGTACCGAGCGACTTGAGCGGGTTCCCGATGCCGTTCGAGTTGCCGATGTTGATCGTCAGACCTTGGTACCCGAGCGACTGCGACTGCAGCACCGTCACACTGTCGTCCTTCTGCAGCGCCGGGGTGTCCTGCGTCGACAACGAGTCGGCCACCTGCGCGTCCCCGGACTTCAGGTTCGCCGAGCGGATGCTCGAGTCGGTGATGATCCGGTACTCGATCGCGTCGAGGTGCACCTTCGCGGCGTCGTAGTACATCGGGTCCTTCACGACCTTGATCGAGTTCTGCGCGACACGGCTGGCGAACTTGAACGGGCCGACGCAGACCGGCGCATTGGAGAAGTTCGCACCGAGCTTCGCGACGGCGGCCGGGCTGAGCACCATGCCGGCCCGGTCGGCCAGCGCGGCGGTCAGTGGGGCGAACGGCTTGGACAGCTTGATCACGACCGTCTTCGGGTCCGGCGTCTCGATCGAGGTGATCGGACCGAGCTCGCTCTTGCGGGCGGAGCCGGCGAGTGTGAGGTCGCGGTTCAGCGAGATCTTCACCGCGTTCGAGTCGAAGGTCCCGCCGTCGGCGAACTTCACGCCCTGCTTCAACGGGATCGTCAGGCTCAGACCGTCGGAGGAGATCGTCGGCAGCGCGGTGGCGAGCTGCGGCACGATCTTCGCGTCCGATCCGAGGTCGTAGAGCTTCTCGCACATCGTGTGGAAGACGTAGCGCGAGTAGAGGCTGCGCGACAGCGTCGGGTCGAGTTTGTCCGGGTCGGCGGACAAGGCAACGGTCAGCGTCCCGCCCTGCTTGACCTGCGATGCATCGGCAGGCTCGCCGAACACGTCCTGCCCGGCCGGTGACTGCGTGCCGCTGCTGGCGTCGTTCCCGGCCGGCTCAACGGGGGAGCAGGCTGTGCCGACCAGCGCCAGCGCGATGACGGCGGCGCCGACACCGGCCGCTTTCCGGCGGCGGTTACTCACGGTGAAACGGGTCAGGGACAGCGGAAGTCGACGAGTCATCGCGGGCTCCTGAGTAGGCGGTTCCGTCGACTGTTTCATGTATACAAGGTGGGTGCGCAAGTGATTCGGCGAGTTTGGCTGAACCTTTTACGACCGCTCGCCGTACTCGGAGTGGAACGTTCAACGCCGACGACCGTTGGGGTCGCCGGAGGCTGCAGCACGGCCTCCGGCGACCCGATGTCAGACGGTGACGGGGTACGTGAGCTCCCCGGCCGGTACGGCGCGGTCGTCCAGCGCGAGCGCCATCAGATTCGGTCCGTCGTACTGCGGGTGATGGACGCCGAACTCGGTCGCCTGCCGGAATCCGAACCGCGGGTAGTACGTGTCGTGACCGAGCACGACAACCGTTCCTTCGCCACCATCACGCGCCGTGGCCAGTGCGGCCCGCACGGCCGCACTGCCGGCACCTTGCTTCTGGTACGCCGGAAGCACGGCGACCGGCCCGAGCGAGAGGACGGGCTTGTCGCCGATGTGGCAGCGGGTGAGGGCTGCGTAGGCGACCGGCTGATCGTCGGGCGTGGTCGCGACGATCATGAAACCGGGGAGCCAGGCGACCGGGTCGGCCCGATGGGCGTCGAGGAAGTCGACCTCGTACTGGCGGCCGAACGCCTGCCGGGTGATATCGCGGATCAGTTCGACGTCGGGCGGTGTCTCGACGCGGGTGTTCCAGGTGATGGACAACGGTGGTCCCTTTCGAAGGTTGGTGGATGAGGTTGAGTGACCGGGCGTGCGGCAGCCCGGAACGTCGCGGTCATCAACCCACCTCCTCCTTCGAAGTCGCGGCCACCCTAACCGGGCGGACGATGTGGATGCACCGGATTTACCAGTCGGCGACGAACGGATCTATGGATGGCGGAGCGGCCGGCGTCCAGACGCCGTCGACGAGCCGGTACGGGTGCCATCGGCCGTTGCGATCGAGCCTGACCTGGGCGTCGGTGCCGATGGTCAGTCGGTTGTCCGAGGCGGTGACGTCCGCCGCTTGGAGCCCGGTCCGGGCCCGGTTGAGGTCGGCGGGGTTGGGCGTCCAGGTGTGTTCGAGTACGTCGAGGCCGGGCGCGCCGCCGTACCGCCAGGCTTGGATGCCGAGGGCAAGGTCCTGGCCGGTTGCCTCGGTCAACGGTGTGGTGAGCTCGAGGAAGTCGGCGGCGAGGCGGATCGTGTCCTGCCACTCGTCCAACGGTTGTGGCTCCGGGATCGCGTGGAGGAGAGCGTTGAGGATGGCTCTGGCCCGGCGGGCCGCGTCGAGGACGAGGAGTTGGAGGACGGCCGGCCCGATGCCTTCCGGTGGTTCGACAGCCGTTACCGCCAGGTCGTCGAGGCCGACCTTCTTCGGTAGGTCGGGCACGTCCGGCAATTCTGCGGAGGCGGCCGCGAGGACCTCAGCCACTGAGATCCCGGGCTCGGTCAGTTCCGAGGCTTGTTCCGAGGCTTGGAGTCCGTCGAGGAGGCTCTCGCGCGTGCGGCCGCGAAGCAGTAGCAGGACGAACGGGTCGGCGTCGAGGAGCCACGCGACCTGATAGCAGAGAGCGGCCGCGTGCTGGCAGGGCAGCTCCCATGCGTCGCACGTGCAGCTCGGGTCGAGGTCGCCGATGCCTGGCAAGAGCGTGACTCCTGCGTCGGCCGCGGCCTCGACCAGGTCATGCGGCATCTCGCCGTCCAGCAACGCCGCGATGTGGCCGGACCGCGCCGCGACCTGCTCACTGAACCGTCGCCAGTCCTCGGCGCTCAACTCGTCGACATGGACGACCGACTCGTACGTGTCTTCGGGGGAGTAGACCGTGGCGGCGATCCGGCCCGGGCTGATCGTGATGGTCCCAACCTGTCCCGAGTTCGCATACCGGCGGCCCTTGCGCAGCTGGTCGGAGTCGAGCGACGTGTCCTCCATCGCCTGCACCCACGCCCGTGCCCACCACGACCGCCCCCGCGTACTCCGCTGTTGCCGCGCGAACGCCGGGAATCCCTGTGCGTCGTTCATCGCCGACCTCCCCGCAGCTCGACGAGATCGGCAAGCTCCGCGTCCGACAGCTCGGTCAACGCGGCCTCGCCGCCGCTGAGAACGGCTTCGGCCAGCTCGCGTTTGGCGGCGAGCATCGCGGCGATCCGGTCCTCGATGGTGCCTTCGGCAATCAATCGGTGAACCTGCACCGGACGCGTCTGCCCGATCCGGTACGCACGGTCGGTCGCCTGATCCTCGACGGCCGGATTCCACCAGCGGTCGTAGTGCACGACGTGATCGGCGCGGGTCAGGTTGAGACCGGTGCCGGCAGCCTTGAGCGACAGGAGGAAGACGGTCACCTCGCCTGCCTGGAACCGGTCGACCATCGCTTCGCGCTGTGGGACGGGCGTGCCGCCGTGGAGGAGCTGGGTCTGGATGCCGCGTCCGTCGAGGTGCCGCTCGAGCAGTCGGGCCATGGCGACGTACTGCGTGAAGACGAGGACAGCGCCGTCCTCGGCGACGATGGTCTCGAGCAGCTCGTCGAGTAGTTCCAGCTTGCCGGAGCGACCGGTGAGGCGAGCGTTGTCGCCTTCCTTCAGGTACTGCGCCGGGTGGTTGCAGATCTGCTTGAGACCGGTGAGCAGCTTGACGATCAGGCCGCGTCGCGCCATCTGGTTGCTTGCCCGGACCTCGGCCATCAGCTCGCGGACTGTTGCCTCGTACAACACGACCTGCTCGCGGGTGAGCGAGACCGGCTGATCGGTCTCGGTCTTCGGCGGTAGCTCCGGTGCGATGCCCGGGTCGGACTTCTTGCGTCTCAGCAGGAACGGGCGGACCAGCTTCGCGAGGCGTGCGGCGACTTCCTCGTCCTTGTCGGCCTCGATCGGCGCGGCCCACTGGTTGCGGAACGTCCCGAGTCGGCCGAGCAGTCCAGGTGTGGTCCAGTCGAGGATCGCCCACAACTCGGACAGATTGTTCTCGACTGGCGTGCCGGTCAGCGCGACCCGCGCTTGTCCCGGCACGGTCCGTAGCGCCTTCGCCGTACCGGATGACGGGTTCTTCACGTGTTGCGCCTCGTCGGCGACGACCAGGCCCCACCGATGGCCGGCCAGTCGTGCGGCGTCGCGGCGCAGGGTCCCGTACGTCGTCAGCACGAAACCGTCCTGTGCGTCGTCGAGTGAGCGAGCGGTGCCGTGGAACCGGCGTACCGGGGTGCCGGGGGCGAACCGCTGGACCTCGCGCTCCCAGTTGCCGAGGAGTGACGCGGGGCAGACGACGAGGGTCGGGCCGGTGGTGTCCGTGGACTGTTGGCGGTGGAGGTGGAGTGCGATGAGCGTGATCGTCTTGCCAAGACCCATGTCGTCGGCGAGGCAACCGCCGAGGCCGAGCGAGGTCATCCTTGCGAGCCAACGCAGACCGCGCAGCTGGTAGTCGCGCAGTGTTGCCTGCAGCGCGACGGGTGCTTCTATGGGCTCGTCGGCCCGGTCGTGGGCGTCGGGGTCGGCGATGCGGGCGCGGAGGTCGTCGAGCCACTTGGTCGGGGTGACGGTGATCTGGCGGCCGTCGATCTCGGTGGTGCCGGTGAGTGCCGCGCCGAGGGCGTCGATCGGGGTGACTGGTTTGAGGATGCGCTCGCGAGCTTTGCGGGCGAGCTCGGGATCGATCAGCATCCACTGGTCGCGCAGGCGAACGACCGGGCGGGTGGCTTCGGCGAGCTGGTCGAGCTCGGTCTCGGTCAGGGGGTCGTCGCCGACCGCGACCTGCCAGCTGAAGTCGAGCGTCTTGTCGCCGCCGAAGAATCCGGGGAGGTCGCTCGGCGGTCCGTCCGCGGAGGTGATCGCGGCGCGGGCCGTGAGCGCTCGGCCGAGGCTACGTGGCCAGTGCAGATCGACCCCGGCGGCCGTCAACCGCCGCGCCGACCCGGCGAGCAGCTCGGCGACCTCTTCGTCGGACAGTTCCATACGGTTTGGTATGGCGGAATCGAGCAACCGCTGGAGCGCCGGCCAGACCCGCGCGGCACGACGGATCGCGAGCGTCGCGTCGATCCGGGCCCGTGGCCCGAAGCCGGGAACATCCTCGGCCCAGACGTCGTCCGCGTCCCGCACAAGCGTCGGGTCCTTCAGGCTGTGCAGCTGCACGACCGCGCTGAACACCAATGAGTCAGCCAACTCGATCCGCAACGAGATCCGGACCCCGCTGTCGAGCCCCGCCGAAACCTCATCCGCCCAACTCCGCAACCGCCCGGCCCGCTGCGGCGTCGCGCTGGTGAACAGATTCGTCCGGTGCGCCTTCCCCGCAGCAGGCGATCGAGGCATGCCATCAGCAACCGCATCCAGAAACTCCCGCACCAACTCCTCCGCCACTGGCAACCGCACCCCACCGCCCACGGCCGGCGAAGCAGACGCGCCTCCCACCGCGCCGGAGCCGGACGCACCCGCGAGTGCGCGAGGTGAGCCGGTCCCGGCCGAGCCGGATGCACCCGCGAGTGCGCGAGGTGAGCCGGCGCCGGCCGAGCCGGCCGCGGGCTCCGGCGCAGCCGGGCGGGAGACGGTTGCGGGCGGGGAAGCGGATCCGGCTGGACCGGAAGCGGTTGGTAGTGGGAGGGCTCGGGCTGAGGGGGGCATGGATTCGGCGAGGGTGAGGATTCGGGTGACGTCGTCGGTGTCGAGGGGGCCGACGCGCCAGGCGTCGTAGCCGCCGGGGGAGACGCCTGGAAGAAGCTTGCCGCGAGCAACTAGCTGCAAGGCGACGAGCGAGGCTCCACCCCAGAACGCCGCCGACTCGTGAGCCCCCGCCGCTCGCCGCATCCGTCCGAGCACCGGAACCGCGTCCGCGACCGGCAACTCGATCGCCCGCACCGACTGAAGCCGGGAATTGAGGACCAACTGCAGCTCGACCTGCTCACCGACGCCCAGTGGAAGCTCACCGCCGGCAGGGTCCCAGAAGGCTATTCGGCTTGTCCGTGGTGGATCCGCCGGCCGGAAGACCACCGCGCATCCAGCCAGCTCCTGCCCCGTTCCCACCAACCCGACAACCTCCTGCTCAACCGTTCGTACGCCGACGTGACCCCGGCCCGCTGGCGGGATGTTTGCCCATTGGCGTGCTATATGCCGCTATTCATCGAACAACCCGCTACCGATGCCTCAAGCAACCATCTAGACAGCTACCACCGCCGTGTCCGCACCAGGCTGCTCGAACTGGGTCCGGTAGAGCTCCTCGTACCGCCCGCCGGCCGCCAGCAGCTCCGCATGCCGGCCGCGCTCCACGATCCGCCCGGCCTCGATCACGAGGATCTGGTCCGCGGCCCGGATCGTCGACAGCCGGTGCGCGATCACCACCGCCGTACGGCCGGCAAGCGCTTCCGTCAGCGCCGCCTGCACCGCGGCCTCGTTCGTCGAGTCCAGCGCGGCGGTCGCCTCGTCGAGGATCACGACCCGGGGCTGTGCGAGCAGCAACCGCGCGATCGTCAACCGCTGCCGCTCACCACCCGACAGCCGGTACCCACGCTCACCGACGACCGTGTCGAGCTGATCGGGCAACGACCGGATCAGCTCACCCAGCCGGGCCCGCTCCAGCGAATCCCACAGGTCCTCCTCGGAGGCCTCCGGCCGCGCGAGCAGCAGGTTCTCCCGGATCGAATCGTGAAAGAGATGACCGTCCTGCGTCACCATGCCGAGCGTCTCCCGCAACGACTCCGCCGACACATCCCGCACGTCGGCCCCGGCAAGCTTCACCGCCCCCGAGTCCACGTCGTACAACCGCGGAATCAGCTGGGCGATCGTCGACTTCCCCGCGCCGGACGACCCGACGAGCGCCACCATCTGCCCGGGCTCCGCCCGGAACGAGACGTCGTGCAACACCTCGACCCCGCCCCGGGTATCCAGCTTCGCGACCTCTTCGAGCGAAGCCAGCGAGACCTTGTCCGCCGACGGATACGCAAAGCTCACATTCGCGAACTCCACCGCCACCGGCCCCTCAGGCACCCGCTTCGCGTCCGGCTTGTCCTTGATGAGCGGCTCGAGATCCAGTACTTCGAAGACCCGCTCGAAGCTCACCAGCGCCGTCATCACCTCGAGCCGCGCACTCGCCAGCGCAGTCAGCGGCGCGTACAACCGTGTCAGCAAGAGCGCCATCGACACGACTGCGCCCGCATCGAGCTGGTCCCGCAACGCGTAGAACCCGCCGAGGCCATAGACAACAGCCAGCGCAAGCGCCGACACCAACGTCAACGCCGTCACGAAGATCCACTGCACCATCGCCGTCCGTACGCCGATGTCCCGCACGCGTCGCGCGCGAATCGCGAACTCCAGCGACTCCCGCGCCGGCCGCCCGAACAGCTTCACCAACGTCGCACCCGGCGCCGAGAACCGCTCGGTCATCTGCGTGCTCATCGTGGCGTTGTAGTTCGCCGCCTCCCGCTCGAGCGACGCCAGCCGTTGTCCGACCCGCCGGGCCGGAATGACGAAGACCGGCAGGATCACCAGCGCGAGCAGAGTGATCTGCCACGACTCCCGCAGCATCACCACCAGCGTCAGCACGAGCATCACCAGGTTGCCGACCACACCGGACAACGTGTCGCTGAAGGCCCGCTGCGCCCCGATCACGTCGTTGTTCAGCCGGGAGACCAGCGCGCCGGTCCGGGTGCGGGTGAAGAACGCGATCGGCATCCGCTGGATGTGGTCGAAGACCGCCGTCCGCAGGTCGAGGATCAGTCCCTCACCGATCTGCGCCGACAGCCACCGCGTCAGCATGCTCAGCCCGGCCTCCGCGATCGCGATCACCGCGATCAGCACCGCGAAGCGCAGCACGACGCTGAAGGCCTTCCCGCCGACGATCGCGTTGACCACCTCGCCGGCCAGCACCGGAGTCGCCACCGCGAGCACGGCGGCCCCGACGCTCATCACGAGGAACCAGACCAGCTGGGTGCGGTGCGGGCGCGCGAACGCGAGGATCCGCCGCAACGTCGCCTTCGAGAACGGACGTTTCTCGTCCTGCGCGTGCATCGCGTGGTACAGCGAGTTCCACGCGGTCATCTCCATACTCACAGCTGTGTCTCCAGGCTCCGCCGAACCGATCGATCGTGGACCGTCGATGATTCCGTGCCCCACCGACAAAACCCGACGCTAGAACCTCGACAAAGATTGAGGTCAACTGCGTACACTGTACGAAGTATAGCCGACGAGAAGAACGACGCGCATGAATCAGGAGTACAGCGGTAGCGGCGATCCCGCGAGAAGCCTCGAGCTGCTCTGGCGACGCCGCCCGAAGCCGACGCGCGGACCGAAGCCGGCACTGACCGTCGACCAGATCGTCACGGCGGCGCTGAGGGTCGCGGACACCGACGGTCTCGCCGCGATGTCGATGCGCCGGGTCGCCGACGACCTCGGTGTCGGCGCCATGACGCTGTACCGCTACTTCCCGGGCAAGGGTGAGTTGCTCGACGTCATGCTCGACACCGTGTATGGCGAGCTGCCGCGCCGCGACGTACCGGGGGAGTGGCGGGCCAAGCTCGACGAGGTCGCCCGCGAGAACCGCGAGCTGTACCTGCGGCATCCGTGGATGCTCCAGGTCGCGATCAGCCGCCCGCCGCTCGGTCCCAACGTGATGGCGAAGTACGAGTGGGAGCTGGGCGCGGTCGAGGGGATCGGTCTCAGTGATGTGGAGATGGACGCGACTGTCGCGCTCGTCAACGGTTACGTGCACGGCGCTGTACGAACGGCCGTCGAGGCGCACAAGGTGATCCTCCGATCAGGTATGACGGACAAGGAGTGGTGGCTGGCGCACGTCCCGCACCTGGATCAGATCAGTGACCTCGCGAAGTTCCCGCTGGCGGCACGGGTCGGCACTGCGGTCGGGAGTGAGTTCGATGCCCCATACGATGTCGATCATGCGTTCGAATATGGTCTGGGACGCCTGCTGGACGGCGTTTCCGCGCTGGTGGTGAACCGGTCTGCACCGGAGGGATAAATGCAGTTGTGAGTGAGTACTCACTCAGTTACCTTTGATCCGTGACACCACGAGCGACCCCACTGCCACCTGACGAGCGACGCGCGGCCATCGTCGAGGCCGCGCTGCCGTTGCTGGAGGAGTTCGGGGCCGACGTCAGCACCAAGCAGATCGCCGAGGCGGCCGGGATCGCCGAGGGGACGATCTTCCGTGCGTTCGGCAGCAAGGACGCGCTGATCGAGGCCGCGATGGCGACCGTGTTCGACACCTCGGACCTGGTCCGGGCGATCCAGCGGGTCGACCCCTCACTGCCGCTGCGCGAGCGGACCATCGCCGCGGTAGAGATCGGTCAGAAGCGGTTGCGCGGGGTGTTCAAGCTGATGTTCGCGTTGCGGATCCGCCGGCCACCGGAGTTCCGGCACGCGACCCCGATGGACGAGGCGCGCCGCCAGCGGCACTCGGACCTGGCGAACCTGGCGTTCGCGGACCTGATCCGGCCGGACGCGGACCAGTTGCGACTGCCGCCCGAAGACGTGGTCCGCCATCTCGGACTGCTGACCTTCTCGGCCACCCACCCACTGATTTCCGGCGGCCACGCGCTGACCGCCGAGGAGATCGTCGACTTCGCGTTCGACGGCCTCCGCAAGCACCACACCGGTCAGCCACCGGCCACCGAGGACATCGTCGAGTACGCGCTCGGCGGTGCCCGCCATCACGACTCTGGGGATGATTGATGTTACTTCGTGTCTTGCGTACGCACCTGCGTCCGTACGCGGGAAACCTGTCCTTGGTGGTGGTCCTGCAGCTGGTCGGGACGATCGCCTCTCTCTACCTGCCCAGCCTCAACGCCGACATCATCGACAACGGTGTGGCCAAGGGCGACACCGCTTACATCATGCGCACCGGCGGCTGGATGCTCGCCGTCAGCCTGGTGCAGATCCTCTGCACGATCACGGCGGTGTACTTCGGTGCGAAGACGGCCGCCCTGTTCGGGCGGGACGTCCGCGCCGCGGTCTTCCACCGGGTCGGTGAGTTCTCCGCCCGCGAGGTGAACCAGTTCGGCGCGCCGACGCTGATCTCGCGGAGCACCAACGACGTACAGCAGATCCAGATGCTGGTCGTGATGACCACGACGATGCTGGTCGCGGCGCCGATCACGATGGTCGGTGGCGTGATCATGGCGGTCCGCGAGGACGTCGGGCTGTCCTGGCTGGTCGCGGTCGCCGTGCCGCTGCTGGCCGCGTGTGTCGGCTTCATCGCGAGCCGGATGGTCCCGCAGTTCCGGAAGATGCAGAAGAACATCGACGGGGTGAACCGGGTACTGCGCGAGCAGATCTCCGGCATCCGGGTGGTCCGCGCGTTCGTCCGCGAGCCGCACGAGGTCGAGCGCTTCGGCGAGGCCAACCAGAACCTGACCGACACCGCGATCAAGGCCGGCCGGTTGATGGCACTGATCTTCCCGACCGTGATGCTGATCCTGAACCTGTCGAGCGTGGCGGTGCTGTGGTTCGGCGCCTCCCGGATCGAGAACGGGACGATGGAGGTCGGCGCGCTGACCGCCTTCCTGAGCTACCTGATCCAGATCCTGTTCTCGGTGATGATGGGCGTGTTCGTGATGATCATGGTCCCGCGAGCGTCGGTCTGCGCGGATCGGATCTCCGAAGTACTCGACACGGATTCGTCGGTGCGGCCGCCGGTCACGCCGATCAGGACCTTCACCGGTCGCGGGCAGCTCGTCTTCGAGCACGCCTCGTTCAAGTACCCGGGCGCGGCCGAGCCGGTGCTGCACGACATCAACCTCGTCGCCTCGCCGGGCCAGACGACCGCGATCATCGGCAGCACGGGTGCTGGTAAGACGACGCTGCTCTCGCTGGTGCCGCGGTTGTTCGACGCGACCGAGGGACGGGTTCTGGTCGACGGCATCGACGTACGCGAGATCGAGCCCGAGGCGCTGTGGGAGCGGATCGGCCTGGTGCCGCAACGTCCCTACCTGTTCTCCGGGACGGTCGCCAGCAACCTGCGGTACGGCAACCCGGACGCCACCGACGAGGAGCTCTGGGCGGCCCTGGAGATTGCCCAGGGCAAGGACTTCGTCGAGGCGATGGCCGAAGGGCTGGACGCGCCGATCGCGCAGGGCGGCACGAACGTGTCCGGCGGTCAGCGGCAGCGGCTCGCGATCGCGCGGGCGCTGGTCCGCAAGCCGGAGATCTACCTGTTCGACGACTCGTTCTCGGCGCTGGACCTGTCGACCGACGCCCGATTGCGGGCGGCGCTGCGGCCGGTGACCCGGGAGGCCTGTGTGGTGGTCGTCGCGCAGCGCGTGTCGACGATCATCGACGCCGACCAGATCGTCGTGATCGAGGACGGTGCGATCGTCGGCAAGGGCACGCACGACGAGTTGCTCGAGACGTGTCCGACGTACGTCGAGATCGTCGAGTCCCAGCGTTCCGCGGAGGAGGCGGCATGAGCGAGGAGAACACGCCGTCCCCGAACGGGCAGGCGCCCAAGGCTGTGAAGGCACCCAAGGCTGTGAAGGCACCCAAGGCTGTGAAGGCGACCGAGCGGCCGACCACCGGTCGTGGGTTCGGGCCGCCGGGAGGTATTCCCGGCGACAAGTCCATGAACTTCCTGCCGTCGGCGAAGCGGTTGCTCGGGCGGCTGCGCCCGCACCGGCTGCAGGTGTCCGGCGTCATCCTGCTGGCGGTCTGCAGCGTCGGTCTGTCCGTGCTCGGCCCGAAGATCCTCGGCCGTGCGACCGACATCATCTTCGCCGGCGCGATCGGCAAGCATCTGCCGAGCGGGCTGACCAAGGCGCAGGTGATCGAGCAGACCCGGGCCTCCGGCAACGGCCGGCTGGCCGACCTGCTGCAGGGGATCGACCTGGTCCCAGGCGTGGGCATCGACTTCGATGCTCTACGCAACGTTCTGCTGCTGGTCCTGGCGCTGTACGCCGGTGCGTTCTTCCTCTCCTGGGCGCAGGGCTACATCCTGAACGGCGTCGTACAGCGGACGATCCTGTCGCTGCGCGCCGACGTCGAGGCGAAGCTGAACCGGCTGCCGCTGAGCTACTTCGACGGTGCGCCACGCGGTGAGCTGCTCAGCCGGGTGACGAACGACATCGACAACATCTCGACCAGCCTGCAGCAGACGCTGAGCCAGCTGCTCACCTCGCTGCTGACGGTCATCGGCGTGATCACGCTGATGTTCGTGATCTCCCCGGTGCTGGCGCTGATCGCGCTGGTCACGATCCCGATCACGATGATCCTGACTGCGACGATCGCCAAGCGCTCGCAGGTCCGGTTCATCGCCCAGTGGCGTCACACCGGAGCGCTGAACGGGCAGATCGAGGAGGCGTTCACCGGTCACGAGCTGGTGAAGGTCTTCGGCCGGCAGAAGGAGATCGAGGCCGAGTTCGCGAAGAAGAACGACGACCTGTTCCAGGCCGCGTTCGGGGCGCAGTTCATCTCCGGGCTGATCATGCCGGTGATGATGTTCGTCGGGAACCTGAACTACGTGGTCATCGCGGTCCTCGGCGGTCTGCGGGTCGCGTCCGGCACGATGTCGCTGGGCGACGTGCAGGCGTTCATCCAGTACTCGCGGCAGTTCACCCAGCCGCTGACCCAGGTCGCCTCGATGGCGAACCTGTTGCAGTCGGGTGTCGCGTCCGCTGAGCGCGTGTTCGAAGTACTCGACGCGGAGGAGCAGATCCCGGACGACGCGACGCCGGAGAAGGTCACCGACGCGCGCGGACGGGTCGAGTTCGAGCACGTCTCGTTCTCGTACGACCCGGAGAAGCCGCTGATCACCGACCTGAGCCTGGTCGCGGAGCCGGGGCAGACGGTCGCGATCGTCGGCCCGACCGGTGCCGGCAAGACGACGCTGGTCAACCTGATCATGCGGTTCTACGAGCTCAACGGCGGCAGGATCACGCTCGACGGTGTCGACATCACCGAGCTGACGCGGCACGACCTGCGCTCGCGGATCGGCATGGTGCTGCAGGACACCTGGCTGTTCGGCGGCACGATCCGCGACAACATCCTCTACGGCAACCTGGACGCCACCGAGGAGGACATGCTGGCCGCCGCGAAGGCGACGTACGTCGACCGCTTCGTGCACAGCCTGCCGGACGGGTACGACACGGTGATCGACGAGGAAGGCAGCAACGTCAGCGCCGGTGAGAAGCAGCTGCTCACCATCGCGCGAGCGTTCCTGGCCGACCCGCAGTTGCTCATCCTCGACGAGGCCACCAGCTCGGTCGACACCCGCACGGAGGTCCTGGTCCAACGCGCCATGGCCGCCCTGCGCTCGGACCGAACCAGCTTCGTCATCGCGCACCGCCTCTCCACCATCCGCGACGCCGACCTCATCCTGGTCATGGAGAACGGCGCGATCGTCGAACAGGGCAACCACAACGAACTCCTCGCCGTCGACGGCGCCTACGCCCGCCTCTACAACGCCCAGTTCAGCGGCGCCGTAGTAGACATAGACGAAGAAGCCGCCGCCATGGCAGCACCGATAGCAACCCCAGCCGGCCGCCCCATGGCCCGCTGACAACAAGCACCACACGGAGGGGACGCCGAACGGCGTCCCCTCCATCCATGTTCAATTCCATGCGGAGCAGCGGAGGTGGCGATGGGTGGCGGCGAGGGCAAGCCCGGGGACGAGTGGGCGGCGTTGGCCGGGACGAGCGCGAGCTTTGAGGAGTTCGAGGAGCTTGCCGGTCCGCTGATTCGGGGTGGGCCGCCCCCGGCCGTCGGTGTGCCGGCGATCGCCCATGCGCCGATGATCATCGATACCGATGTTGGTGGGGATCCGGATGACACGGTCGCGCTGGTCGTTGCTGCTCGGTTGGTGCCTGAGCTGCGGTTGGTGATTACCGGTGACGAGTACGGCGGGGAGCGGGCTCGGTTTGCGCGGTACTTGCTGGATCTGGTGGGGCGGACGGATGTTCGGGTGGTGGCAGGGGCCGACCTCGGGAACAGCCGGATGTGGGTGATCGACGGATTGTGTCCGGCGGAGGTCCCGCGGCAGGGGACCGACGTGGTTGGGGCGGTGAGTGAGCTTTGTACGGCGACGGCCGGGCGGATTCGCTGGGTGGGGATGGGGCCGTTGTCCAACCTCGCCAGGCTGCAGGCCGAGCGGCCTGAGCTGGTGTCGCAGTTGGTCGTGACGCAGATGGGCGGTGCGATCAACTACCGGGATCCCGCGCGGGCGGAGCACAACTTCCGGGTGGACCCGGAGGCTGCGATCCGGATGCTGCCGGCGCTGGAGCCGTGGCTGCCGACGTTCGTGGTGTCCGACGTGACGTTCACCCCGGCGATGGAGATCACCAAGGACTCTCCGCTGTACCAGCGATGGGCTCAGCCGGACGCGCGCCCGTTCGAGCGCGTGCTCCGCGAACACTGCGATCGCTGGATGGCGAAGTACCCGGGCACCATGCAGCACGACGCGCTGACGCTGGCGGCGGCGATGTTGTGGCCGGGTGTCCGCTTCGTGCGGGAGCGGGTTGTGCTCGACGAGATCGCGCGGATGAGCAGACACGACGACGGGGCCGAGATCGTCATGTCGGTGTCGGCGGACTACGGCGCGTTCATGTCGTGGCTGGAGCGGGCGCTGGATTAGTGCCGGCGAGGGCGTCGAGGACAAACGTCCGGAAGTCGTCGGGTGCGGAGAGCATAGGCATGTGGTCCGCGTTCGGGAGGACGGTCAGGGTGGTGTTCGGGGCTTCGGATGCCAGGCGGTGGGCCCAGAGTTGGGTGCCTTGGAAGTCGTGTTCGCCGACCAGGACGGAGACCGGTACTGCGAGTTCGGCGAAGCGGTGTTTGATCGGGGGATCGAGCTCGCGGGCATTGTCCTCGGGCATGAGCATGATCCGGGAGTTCGCGATCGCGAGGCCGACCAGGAGGCGGTGAGCGTCGAGGTCGACCGCGGGGCACCAGGCGGTGACGTCGTTCGCCGCGGCTGTCGGGATGTCGCCGGCCTCGAGGATCTTCGCCTGCTGGGCGAAGTGAGCCCGCATCACCACCCGCGCCGCCGCCTCGGCCGCCGTCGGCGACGGGAACTCGCCGAACGACCCGGCAACCGCGCAGACCCGAGCCACCCGCGCCGGATACCGATGGGCGAACGCCAACGCCTGCCGCGCCCCGTCGGACACCCCGAGCAGCGTCGCCCGCGAGACCCCGGCGACATCCAGGACCGCGGCCAGGTCGGCGAGCTCCTCGTACTCGGACAAAGACACGGACGACAGGCCGCGGTCCCGGCAGTCCCACACCGTCACGCGAGCTACGTCCGCCAGCCACGCGACCGTGGAACTCCACATCCGCGTGTCGGTGAGACCGCCGTTCAGCAGGACGACATCCGGGCCGGCGCCGTGCTGCTCGTAGTACAGGTATCCGCCGGGCACATCAACAAAGGGCATGACCGCGATTCTGCTGGCCCCCGACCGCCCGCGACATCGGGAATTCTCCCTAGTCGAACGACTCCAGGATCAGGTCGGCGTCCTCCTGGCGGTCCGGGTCCGGGTCCGTCTGGGCGACCTCGACCAGGTGATCGTGATACTGCGGGTACGCCGAGTACGCCGTCGCGTACAGCGCCGCCTCGCGAACTGCCGTGTCCGGGTCCTTCATCGCGGCGGTGATGCAGGCGAAGAATCGTGCGTCGTACTCGTCCGGCGCCCCCACGCCGGCTCGGGCAACCGCCGCCGGCCCCGGGCTGGCAGACACGTCGACGAGCAGCTCGTCCAAAGTCCAGACCGGCCCTTGGTCGGCGACGACGCGCGTCACCTCCGAGACTGCGGACTGCTCGGCGCCCGACACCACGACGTACGGGGTGAGCGACAACGGGTCGACCGTGTACTCCAGGGAGACGCCATCGTCGGCTCTCCAGGAGAGCTCGCCAGGGTCCGAGCCGTCGACCAGCGGCCATCCTTGCTGATCGGCGAACGCCCGGACCGCGGCCTCGTTGCCCTTCACCACCATCCGGCGCGACCGGAAGTCCGTCATACGCCGCGTGCCAACCGGCGTATCGCGAGCTCGGCGAGGAGGGCGGCTCCGTCCGGGAGGATGGAGTCGTCGAAGTCGGCCAAGGGGGAGTGGTTGTCGGGGGCGGCGTCTGGGTCGGCGGAGCGGCAGGCGCTGAGGTTGAGGTACACGCCCGGGATCTCCTCCAGGATGTAGGAGAAGTCCTCGGCGCCGCAGCGCGGGTTGGGGCGTTCGCGGAAGCGGTCGTCGCCGAAAAGGTCGACTATCGTGTCGCGGGCGAACTCGTACTCCGCGGTGTCGTTGACCGTCACCGGATAGCCGATCTGGTACTCGACCTCGGCCTTCAACCCGTGGGCCGCGGCCATCGACTCGACCAGTTGGGTTGACGCCAGCTCCACTTTCGCGCGGGTCTCCGCGGAGAACGTCCGGACCGTCGCGTCGAACATCGCGTCGTCCGGGATGATGTTCTCCTTCGTCCCACCGGCGATCCGTCCGACCGTGAGCACGACCGGGTCGAACACGTCGAACTGCCGCGTGATCATCGTCTGCAGCGCCCCGACGATCTCGCACAGCACCGGGATCGGGTCCTTCCCGCGGTACGGCGTCGACCCGTGCGTCCCCGAACCGACCACCCGCACATGCAACTGGTCTGCCGCGGCCATGAACGACCCCGGCTTGCTGCTCCACATCCCCAACGGCTGCGACGCCGACCCGACGTGCAGCCCGTACGCCGCATCGGCCCGCCGGCCCGCCGCGTTCAGCACACCCTCGCGGATCATGATCGGCGCCCCGCCCGACGTCTCCTCGCCGGGCTGGAACATGAACACCACATCACCGGGCAACTCCGCCTGCAGAGCAGACAGCACCTTCGCCGCGCCGACCAGCCCCGCGACATGCAGGTCATGACCACACGCATGCATCATCCCAGGGTGCTGCGAGACGTAGGGCACGTCGGTCCGCTCGGTCACCGGCAGCGCATCCATGTCTCCGCGCAACAAGACAACCGGACCGGGCCCACCGCCACCTCGCAGTACGGCGGTCACCGAGGACAGCTCCTTGCCGAGCGTGATCTCCAACGGCAGGCCGGCCAACGCTTCCAGGATCAACTGCTGCGACTTCGGCAGATCCAGGTCGTACTCCGGGACCTGATGCAACGCCCGCCGCAGCGCGACGATCTCGTCCCGGAACCCCTCCGCCAGCTCACGCGTGCGGCTCATGCTTTCGGTCCCAGGTTCAGCGCCGACATCACCCGTTGCGCGCTGCTGCCGAGCTCGAGCAGTTCGACGAGGTCGAGCCACCGCTCCGGATCCCTGATCTCCTGCGGGATGCGCGCGTCGTACTTCCCGACCGGCGCGTCCTTCGCGACGGCGACGACCTTCGGCGCGACGTCCAGGTAGTCGCTGTCCGCGAGGATCTTCTTCTTCACCCCGGGCGACATCGGCGTACTCGGGTCGGCCGCGGCGGCGCGGATCGCATCCAGATCGCCGTACGCCGTGACGAGCGCGGCGGCCGTCTTCTCGCCGATGCCCTTCACGCCGGGCAGCCCGTCGGAGGCGTCCCCGCGCAGCGTCGCGAAATCGGCGTACCGCTGAGCCGGGATCTCGTACTTCGCCAGCAGCGCCTTCTCGTCGTACACCTCGGCCCGGCCGACGCCGCGTGCCGCCGTGTACACGATCCGGATGCCGCGGCTGTCGTCGATCAGCTGGAACAGGTCCCGGTCGCCGGTGACCACGTCGACCGGCATCGTCGCCTGGTGCGAGAGCGTGCCGATCACGTCGTCCGCCTCGTGGTCTGGGGCGCCCACGATCGCGATCCCGATCGCCTCGAGGCAGGCGCGGATGTACGGCACCTGGACCTCGAGCCGGTCCGGTACGTCCTCGACCTGCTCGCCCTTCGGCGTCACGAATTCGACCCGCTGCGCCTTGTACGACGGAATCAGCGCGACCCGCCAGGACGGCCGCCAGTTGTCGTCCCAGCAGGCGACCAGATGGGTCGGCCGGTGGTTCTCGGCGAGGCGCGCGATGAAGTCGAGCAGCCCGCGGATCGCGTTGGTCGGCGTACCGTCGGCGGCCTTCATCGTGTCCGGCACGCCGAAGAACGCACGGAAGTACAGCGACGCGGTGTCGAGCAGCATCAAGCGCTGGGGTCTGTCAGCCATGAGGAGATGCTTTCACAACCGCCCGACAGTTGCCGATCACCGCTCCGCGCCTACACCCTGAGGCATGATCGAGGCGCAGGTGATGGATCTCGCCGTCGGCGTGAGCTTCCTGGCAGCCGCCGCGGTGCCGGTCGGTGCCGGCCGCCAACGTGTCGTGGTCGCCGCGGTCGGCGTGACCTGGCTGCTCGAGTCGGTGGTACCCGGGGTCTTGTCCGTTCACCATGGTCTGCTCCTTCTCGCGCTGGCGAGCTTTCCGACGGGCAAGGTTCGGGGTCGCCTCAGCTGGCTCGTGGTCGCGCTCGCCGTGCCGGCCGCCGTCGGCCTGGTCTCGCAGCTGGGGCTTGCGGTGCTGTACGCGATCGCGGCCCTGGTGATGCTGGTCCGCCCGGCGACGCATTGGTATCCGGTCGCATCGGCTGCGGCCGTCGCGGCGGTACTCGGGACGGCCTGGACCTGGTCCCGACAGGACGGGCCGTTCGATCCTGCGTTGGCGCTGCTGAGCTACGAGGTTGTGCTGCTCGTGATCGCGATCGCCTACCCCGTTGCGGCGTGGACGGTGGAACAGGTCCGGCGAAGGCTCGCCGACGAGGCGCTGGCGGGTACGCCGGCAGCCGGGCTGCCAGGTTTCGCGGCGATTCTCGCGGATACGCTGGACGATCGCACCCTACGGGTCCATCGTCGGGTCGGCCAGGGTTACGCAACCTCCGACGGAGAAGCGATCGAGCCTGAGCCAGGTTGGCTGGTCGTCGCCGGCGACGACGGTCCGCTGGCCGTCGTCGAGCACAGTTCGCCCGCACTCGCCGACGCAGTCACCGCGCAGGCGGTCTCATCTGCCGTCCGGCTGGCGGTGACGAACGCACGTCTGCACGACGAGCAGTTGGTCCGCCTGGCCGAGCTGGAGGCAGCGCGAGCGCGGGTCGTCGCTGCGACCGATGCACAACGGATCGCGATGGCCGAAGAGCTTCGGGACAACGTGCTGAGCCTTCTGATCGAGGCGCGAAGTGAGCTGGAGCGGACCCGGATCTCTTCGCTGCGATCGGTGGCGGAGTCACTCGCGACCGCGATCACCGAGATCGAGGATCTGGTGACCGGAGTCCCGCCCGCCGGACTGGGCAACGGCCTCCTCCGGGCGGCGCTGGAGACGCTGGCACGGAGCGCTCCGGCCGACGTCAAGGTCACCTGTGCCCCGGACGCGGCGGCAGGAACGGGGGTCGAGTCTGCGCTGTACTTCGTCTGCTCCGAGGCGCTGACCAACGCGATCAAGCATGCCGGAGCCACCCGGATCAGGATCGAACTCAGCGGATCGAGCCGAGACCTTCGACTCGTTGTCACCGACAACGGACGAGGTGGGGCAGATCCTTCCGGCTCAGGGCTGACCGGTCTGGCCGACAGACTGGCGGCGTACAGCGGCCGGCTCCAAGTGGTGAGTCCACCCGGAGCCGGTACGACAGTGAGCGCGACCGTCCCGGTGCGCTAGACGATCTTCTGCCAAGGCTTGATCAGGTACTGCAAGTTCGTCCAGTCACTCACGTAGTCCCCGAGGATGAGCGTCCGGCCTTCCAGCTTCCAGCTCATCCGGATCGGCCCACCGCCCGGGAAGCAGTGGTTCGGCACCGTGTCGGACACCGGCAGCAGACATCCGGTCAGCTTGGCCAGGAGTGCGGGCCGATAGCTGAAGTAGACGGTGTTTCCCATGCCCCGGACCTCACCGGCGTCGAGCGGTCCGTCGTATGTCGACGCCGCGCACTCCACACCTGGCTCGCTGATCGGCCGGCAGCTGAGCCGATACTCGCCCTGCCGGATCGCCAGGGTCCAGGTCCCACGGAGCCCAGGATCCTGGCTCTGACCTGCCGCGGCGAGGTCCGCCGACGTGATGCCCACCCGGTAGACGCCGGGAGGCAGTTTGGACAGTGTCGCCGGTGGCTTTCCTGCCTGGAAGTTCTGCGAATTATCCTTGCACACGATCGGCACGGTCGGGACCTCGACTTCCGGGTTGCGCTGTGCGATCGCCTCGATCTCGTGGAACAAGGGGTCCGTTGCCAGGCCGGCGAGCACCGGACGGAGCGTTCGGCGCAGCTCCGCGAGCTGGTCGGGTGCCGCGTCGAGGAACTTGATGCCCTGCCCGCACAGTCGCGTGGCCGGCGTGCTCTCGTCGTACACCGCGTCGACGGAGGCGGCGGTCGCCTTCTTGGCCGCTTCACGAATCCAGGTGCGCTGCTGCTCGGTGAGTGCGTCGAAGCGCTGCCGGCTGAAGCTGAGCACGAACACCTTCGGCCAGAGCACCACGTTCCCGGTGCCGAAGGTGGTAGGGCCGGGGCCGTTCGCCACGTACTGGGCGATGTCGAGCTCGACCCCGGTGAGCTTGCCCTCCCGGGCCTGGTCGACCCAGTCGAACCCGGCACTCACCGGCGTACCGCCGAGCGCGCGGACGGTCGCCTCCTGGGTCGGCGAGTTGAAGCTCCGGAACCGTACTCCGGCCCACGCGGACGGCGAGACCAGCGCCGCCTTGGTGGCGAACGGCCGGCGAAGCGGGCCGACGGCCAGCCCGAGTCCGATCACTCCGGTGTGCTCCAACCGGTCGAGCAGGTGGCCGGCGACCGGCGAGGTGACGAGGGCCTTCTCGGCTGTGTAGTTGGTGATCGTCATCGGGGCTTCGACCGCTCCGAAGCCGCCGATACCGGCGCTCGCGAAGGCGCGGGTGGACGGCCAGCCGCCGTCGACCGCACCGGTGGCAATCGCCTTGACCACTTTCGTCTCGGCGTCGGCCCCTTTGCCGCCGTACTCCTTCTTCACATCCACCCGGAGGCGACCGCCGGAGACAGCGACGAGACTGTCGACGAACGCCTGCGGCCCGTAGGACTGGCCGTTGTCGTTCACGTCGTCGAGGGTGGCCAGCGTGAGGACCGCGGTGTCTCCGCCCGCCTTGTCGAGACTGCCGGCCGTGCTGCAGGCGGTGATTGTGGCCGCCGCGAGTGTGACCGCGACCAGCGCGGCCGTGACGCGTTGCCTGTTCATGGGTACCTCCCGCTGAGATTCCCGGCGCCTGAGCCCCGCTTGGACGACATCCGGTACTCCGACGTTAGGCAGATGCCTGCGCGGTGCCGACCGTGTTGGCACGGCAGCCAATGTGGATAACACTGCACCCTCGGGGCGTGTGACGGGCCCACAATGGCCGATATGACCACTCCTGTCGGTGCGGCCCGGCTCGGCACAGCAGTGACTGCGACCGTGGTTGGATCGGCCGCGGTGGTCTCCGTCGTACTGCCCCGTGTCTTGGAGGATTCCGGGTCGGCTCAGGCCGCGAGTCTGCCGGCCTGGTTCTTGGTGACCATCGCTGTGTCAGTTGCGGTGGTCGTTGCGGCTATCTGGCTGAGCGCCGCTGCGGCTCGAGGTACGTCGGTCGGCCTTGCGCTGGCGCTGCTCGCGGCTGTCGCACCATTGCTGGCCGGTGAGCCGTGGCTACCGGACCGGCTGAGGGTGGCGGCATTGAGCGCGGCGCCGCTCACCGTGGCGGCATTGGCGGGCGTGGCCGGGCACGTACGTTGGCGCGTACCTGTGGTTGGACTGGCGGCTGGGGCGACGGTGGTCCTGCTCCTCGGTTACGACCCGTTCGAACACCCGGCTTGCCGGCAGATCTGTGCGGAGGTGCCGTCGGTCCTCGCACCGGTCGCCGGAACTCGGACCGCAGTGCTCGCCGCCGCCTGCCTGACCGTAGCCGCGGCGGCGGTGGTTGCCGCGCTCGCCCGGCGGTCGGCGGTCCGGGTCGGGGTGCGGCTCGCGGTGGTGATCCTGGCGGCGACGGTGATTCTGCGCTGGTTCGCCTTCGATCGCGCCGGCGGTGGCTCGGTGAACCTTCCGCTGGAGGTGGTAGTCGTAGGCGTCGTCGGTGCCGTCGTGTGCTTCGTCCGGATCCGGCTGCTGCAGCTCCGCGCCGAGATTGCCGCGCTGGTCGCGGGGATGCGACCGGAGACCTTCATCGGCGGCGCGGTTGTTGCCGTACAGTTCGCCTTTCCAGGCGAGGATCGGTGGCTCGACCCGGCCGGCGCCGAGGTGGATGGCGGACCGCCCACTGAGCGGTGTGTCCTGCTGACCGACAGTTCAGGGCCGGTTGCGCGGCTGGTGCTGGGTCGCCGGATCAATCCGGTGGACGTCGCGGCCGGCCTGAGCCCGGCGACCAGACTCGCGCTGCGGAATGCGCAGTTGTCCGCCGTCGCGCTGGCCCGGCAGGTGCAGGTGCGAGCGTCGCGGCGGCGGGTTGTCAGCGCGTCCGATGCCGAACGTCGCCGGATCGAACGAGATCTGCACGACGGTGCGCAGCAACGCCTGATCGGTGCGGCACTTCAGCTACGGGTCGCCTCGTCCGAGCTGCAGGCGGCCGGTAGTCCCGACGGCGGTCCCGACGGCATGGATGCTGTCGGCAACAAGGTTGCGACCACCGACCGCGACGCAACGGCCGCGCGGATCGCGCGGGCCGAGGGGAACGTGCTGGATTCGCTGGCGCGGTTGCGGCGCCTGGCGCACGGGCTCTTTCCGAGCGTGCTCGAGGACGAAGGTCTCGGCGCAGCTCTCGAGGAACTCGTGATGGCATCCGACGTACCGGCGACGCTGGACGTAAGCGTCGATCGCGAACTCCCACTCGAGACGGCGACGGCGGCGTATGCGACCGTCGCGGCGGTGCTGGGATCCGTCGGCGCTCCGACGGCGACGACGCACTGCGCCATCGCCGTACGGCTGGAGGACGGCCGGCTCATCGCCCGTGCCACGCTGGAACCGGGGGGTGCGGTGGTTCGCCGCGCCGACCTGACCGCTCTCGAGGACCGGATCGGCGCGAGCGAGGGAGAGTTGGTGGTGTCGCAGGACGGTCGGCAACTGGAGGCGGTGATGCCGTGCGAGTCGTCGTAGCCGATGACATGATGCTGGTGCGGTCGGGTCTGGCCCGGCTGCTGTCCGACGCGGGAATCGAAGTCGCCGGTGAGGCAGGCGATGCCGACGAACTCCTGCGGCTGGTCGCGCTGGAGGAACCGGACGTTGCGATCGTCGACATCCGGATGCCGCCGGGTCACAAGGACGAGGGCCTGGTCGCCGCGCGGCAGATCCGCGACCGGTATCCAGCGACCGCGGTCGTGCTGCTGAGCCAGCATCTGGAGGCCCGGTACGCCCAGCGCTTGCTGGCCGACCAGCCGGCCGGTCTGGGGTATCTGCTCAAGGAACGGGTCTCGGACATCGCCGTACTGGTGGACGCCCTGCGACGAGTGGCCGAGCGGGAATGCGTCCTCGATCCGACGATCGTGGCGCGGTTGATGGAGCGCCGGCGGCCGGGTTCGCCGCTGACCGGTTTGACGCCGCGAGAGCGCGAGATCCTGGCCCTGATGGCCGAGGGCAGGTCGAATTCGGCGATTGCGGCCGAATTGGCGATCAGCGAACGGACCGTCGAGGCGGCCAGCGCGCAGCTGTTCCGCAAGCTCGGTCTGGAGCCGTCGGTGGATGTGAACCGCCGGGTGCTGGCAGTGCTGACCGCCTTGCGTGGCTGATCGGGCGTCTGATCCGCGAACACAATGGCTGCTCGCGACGGACAGTTCGCGTAATGTCTGCGAGATGGAGGACCTGGACCGCAAGATCGTCGGGCTGCTCGCGACCGACGGCAGGATGAGCTTCACCGACCTGGGCAAGGCGACCGGCCTGTCCACGTCGGCCGTGCACCAACGGGTCAAGCGCCTCGAGCAGCGCGGCATCATCCAGGGGTACGCCGCCAGCGTCGACCACACCGCGCTGGGTCTGCCGCTGACCGCGCTGATCTCGATCCGGCCGATCGATCCGTCCCAGCCGGACGACTCGCCCGAGCGGCTCCGCGACGTACCGGAGATCGAGTCCTGTTACTCGGTCGCGGGCGACTCCAGCTACATCCTCGTCGTCCGGGTCGCCTCGCCGGCCGCGCTGGAGAACCTGCTGGCCGTGATCCGGGCCCGGGCCAACGTCTCCACCACGACGACGATCGTCCTGAGCACGCCGTACGAGCGCCGGCCGCCCGCCCTGTGAGGGCGCTGCTGTCGGACCTGTTCAGCACGCTGATCCCCGGCGGTGAGGCCGAGCGTGCCCTGGTCAACGAGCGGATGGGCGCCGCGCTCGGTGTCGACGCCCTCGCCTTCCAGCAGGCGTTCGACGCGGCGTCGTACGAGCGCTTCATCGGGGCGTACGGCGATCTGCCGAACACGCTCCGGCTGATCGCGGAACGCTGCGGCGGCACCCCGACCGACGAACAGGTGCAGGAGGCAACGAGTCTTCGTCGTACGCTCGCCCAGCGCCTGCTCGGTGCCGCTCCCGCGACGACGTTGAGCACACTCGCCGCGTTCAAGGCCGCGGGCTGGCGGATCGGGCTGGTCAGCAACATCACTGCCGAGACCCAACTCCAGTGGCCCGCGAGCCCGCTCGCGCCGTACTTCGACGCGACCGCGTTCTCCGCCGAGGTGGGTGCCGCGAAACCCGAGCCGGCGATCTACCTCACGGCATGCAATGCCCTGGGTGTGGACCCGACCGAGTGCATCTTCGTTGGCGACGGCAACGACAACGAACTGCCCGCCGCTGCATCCCTGGGCATGCACGCCATCCGCACGCTCGAGCACGCCAACACAGCCCCACACTGGCCCGGCCCCACCATCAAAACCTTCGCCGAGCTGAAAGGTTTGGCGGTCGCTCAGTAGGCCACCAATTCAAGGGGTGTCGCCTCCGGTGCCACCCCCTGCATTGGTGGCACCGAAGACGGATTCAGGAGAGGTCCAGCGACTTCTGGGCCTCGGCGGCCGCGCGGGAGGCGGCGGCTCGTTGTTCGGCTTCGGCGAGGGTGGTGCCGGCGTGCTGGGTCCACCACTGCTGGCCCTCGACCGGGAGGGTGTCGATCGGGTCGTAGTACTCGTAGGTGCGGTTCAGCGCCTCGGGATCCTGCTGCTCGATGCCGGTGCGGTAGTTCTTCTTCCAGTACGAGATGCCGCGGACCTCGTCGTACTCCGAAAGTTGGTGCACCCAGCGCTTGCCGACGTACGGGACGTCGCAGACGATGCGCGGCGTCGCGAAGCCGGGGAGGTATCCGAGGATGCCGTGCTGCAGGTGCTGCGCGTCGCGCACCGACACTCGCCAGTGCTCGGAGAACGGGATCATGTCGCACATGTAGAAGTAGTACGGCGTGATGTTCGCGCCGTCGAGCAGCGCGAAGCACAGGTCGAGCAGCTGGTGCACCGAGTCGTTGACGCCGCGCATCAGCACGCCCTGGTTACGGACGTCGCGCAGGCCGGCCTCCAGCATCGCCTTCGACGCCTCGGCGACCAGCGGCGTCACGGACTGGGCCGCGTTCACATGCGTGTGCATCGCGATCATCACGCCCCGGTTGCGCGCCACCGACGCGACGCGCTCCACGCCGGCCAGGACGTCGGACGACAGCCAGTGCTGCGGCATCCCCATCAGCGCCTTGGTCGCGAGCCGGATGTCGCGGATGTTCTCGATCTCCAGCAGGCTCATCAGGAACGACTCGAGCCGCGGCCACGGCATGTTCGCCACGTCGCCGCCGGAAACGACCACGTCGCGGACACCCGGCGTACGGCGCAGGTAGTCGAGCATGTTGTCGAGCCGGGTCTGCGGCTTGGCGACGAACTTGAGCTTGTCGATGACCGGCGTCGAGTTCCCGACCAGGTCCATGCGGGTGCAGTGGCCGCAGTACTGCGGACACGTGGGCAGGATCTCCGCAAGGACCTTGGTCGGGTATCGGTGGGTCAACCCCTCCGTGGCCCACATCTCGTGCTCGTGCAACGAGTCCCGGGTTGCGTGCGGGTGCGACGGCCAGTCGGAACGACGGTCGCTGAACACCGGCAGCATGTAGCGGCGGACCGGGTCCGCGTAGAACGCCTCCGTGTAGTCGGCGGCACCGGACGGCACGATCGTGTTGAGCATCTGCGGCGGCAGCAGCATCGACATCGTCGCGCGCTCGGCCTGGTCGCGGGTCAGGTCGTCGTAGAACCGGTCCTCGAGCAGGTCGCCCATCACCTCACGCAACTGCTTCACGTTCTTCACGCAGTGCGACCGCTGCCACTGCACCGAGCGCCATTCCTCGGCCGTGACGTCCTTCCAGCCGCGCAGCCGGGTCCAGTCCGGCTCGACCAGCTCGGCCCGCCGGTACGCGTACGGCTGGCCGTCGCCAGGCTCCGAACGAGCCAGCTCCGGGGTGATCAGATCGGTCACGGGTCCCTCCGCAGGACTTCGGTGGTGATGCGGTCTCATGTGAGGATAGCGATAGAACTTCCCTCAGATCCAACAGTACGCCGCAAGAATTCTCGTCAAGGCGTGGTCTGAGTAGTATTTTGCCTGACCGCTACGAGGAGGACATGTGTCATCGAGTCCGGTAGGACTGCATCGCGTACTCGCGCCGTCCGGCGTGTTGCCGCAAGCGGCGGACAGCCTCGACGCACGTCCGGAGATCTGGCCCGACGAGGTCCGGATCGCGGTCGAGCGGCTCAACCTCGACGCCGCGTCGTACCGCCAGCTGGCCGAGGCGCACGGCGGCGACGGTGCGGCGATCCGCGCCGCGGTCCTGGACATCGTCAAGGCTCGCGGCAAGATGCAGAACCCGGTCACCGGCTCCGGCGGCATGCTCGTCGGCGTGGTCGACGAGGCCGGCCCGGACTCGCCGCTCGGCGTACAGAAGGGCGACCGCGTCGCGACGCTGGTCTCGCTGACGCTGACCCCGCTGCAGATCACCGACGAGCTGAAGGACTGGGACGGCAAGAGCGAGCAGGTTCCGGCGCAGGGTCACGCGATCCTGTTCGCCCGGTCGATCGTCGCGAAGCTGCCCGACGACCTCAAGCCTGAGCTCTCGCTGGCGGTCATGGACGTCTGCGGCGCACCCGCGCTGACCGCTCGCGTGGTCCGTTCGTATGTCGACAAAGGCATAAAGCCTGTCGTGTCAGTTATTGGCGGCGCAGGCAAATCCGGGTCGTTGTCGCTGGCCGCGGCCCGCTCGGCCGGAGCGGCCCGGACGATCGGGATCGTGCCGTTCCAGACCGAGCAGGACAAGCTGACGCAGGCCGGGATCGCCGATGTCGTCGCCTTGGCCGATGCCCGCGATCCGGTGGCGCTCGCGAATGCGGTCGGGGAGGCCGGGGGACCCGCGGACATCACCGTTGTCTGCGTCGACGTTCCCGGGTGTGAGCACGGCGCCGTCCTGTCGACCGCCGCCGGCGGCACGGTGATCTTCTTCTCGATGGCGACGTCGTTCTCGGCCGCGGCGCTCGGCGCGGAGGGGCTGGCGGCGGACGTGACGATGCTGGTCGGCAACGGCTACGTGCCCGGGCACGCGGACTTCGCGTTGGAGCTGTTGCGTGCCGAGCCGGGTGTCCGTGGTCTGTTCGAGAGCAGGCTGGCGGAGGATTAGTTCGTGCGCACACTTCTGACGAACGGTTCCGTCTACTCGCCTGCCGACCCTCACGCCACCGCGATCGCCTTCGATGACGGAGTGGTGACGTGGCTGGGCGACGATACCGGCGCGAGCTCGTACGCCGAGGGCGCGGACGAGGTGATCGACCTCGACGGCAAGCTGGTCACGCCTGCTTTCGTCGACGCCCACGTGCATGCCGCGGGCACCGGAGCCGTGCTGACCGGTCTCGACCTGGCCGGTACGACGTCGTTGGGCAACGCCCTCGACAAGCTGGCAGCCTTCGCGGCGAACCTGCCGGAGGACGCAGTCATCGACAGCGCCGGCTGGGACGAGACGGTGTGGCCGGAGGGCCGTCCGCCGACGGCAGCGGAGCTGGACCGTGCCGGCGGCGGTCGGCGCGTGTACCTGTCCCGCATCGACGGGCACTCCGGCGTGGTCTCGTCGGGCCTGTTCGACGTGGCGCGGGGTGAGGGCTTCGACGAGAGCGGACGTGTCGAGCGGCACGCCAACCACGCGGTCCGCGACGCGTTGAGCGAGTTGGTCGGCCCCGACCAGCGTCGGCAGGAGATCCGAGCTGCTCTGAACGCCATGGCCGCGAAGGGCATCGGCGCCTTTCACGAGATGGCTGCGCCGCACATCGGGCCGTTGTGGGAGCTGCCGATCGTTCGTGAGGTCGCCGACGAGCTCGGCCTGTCGGCGACGCTGTACTGGGGTGAACCCGGCGTGTTCGAGCACATCGACACGTACGGCCTGGCCGGACTAGCGGGCGACCTGAACGCAGACGGTGCGCTGGGCTCGCGCACAGCGGCACTGAGGACGCCGTACGCCGACCGCGCGGATCACCGCGGCCACGCCTACCTCACGGCCGAGCAGATCGCCGATCACGTGATCGCCTGCACCGAGCGCAACGTCCAGGCAGGCTTCCACTGCATCGGTGACCAGGCGCTCGACAACATCGCCCGCGGCTTCGCGCTCGCCGCCGAGAAGGTCGGCATCCAAGCCCTCGTCGCGGCCCGGCACCGGCTCGAGCACGTCGAAATGGTCGACGAGGCAACGATCGCCACCGTGGCCCGCTGCGGCGTCGTGGCCAGTGTGCAACCGATGTTCGACGGCCTGTGGGGCGGCCCGGACGGCATGTACGCCGAGCGCGTGGGCGATCGCTGGCAGGGTATGAACCCGTTCGGCTCGCTGGCCCGCGCAGGCGTCGTACTGGCGTTCGGATCGGATGCGCCCGTGACGGAGCTCGGCGGATGGGAGGCGGTCCGTGCGGCCGCGTTCCACCACGAGAAGTCCGAGCGGATCACCGTGCGCGCCGCGTTCCAGGCGCACACACGCGGCGGCTGGCGGGCCGCCGGCATCGACGATGCCGGAGTACTCGCGCCGGGCACAGCAGCGACGTACGCGATCTGGCAGACCGATGCGGACCTGGTCGTACAGACCCCGGACGAGCGGGTCGCCGCCTGGTCGACCGACCCGCGCGCCGGTGTGCCGGTGCTGCCGGATCTGAGCGAGGGAACTCCTACCTGCCTGCGGACGGCCGTGGGCGGTCGCGTCATCTACGAAGTCGAGGGATGGTCCCAGTGAAGAAGCTCGACCTTGATCCGGTCACCGTCCGGAAGGCGCGCAGTCTGGCCCGCAAGGCCGGGAAGCCGATCGTCAAGCTGGCCCAGCAGCACACCACCGTCTCCGTCGAACGAGCGGTACTGCGGCTTGCCGGGCTGACCGGCGCGGACACCGAGGGCATCCCGTGGGTGAACCGGCTCGCCGACACCGTCCGCGCTGACGTCGGGCTCGAGCACGGGCTCGCGTTGCCGGTGTGGGATGCGCTGATCCGCGGTGAGGCCGAGGACCTGGCCGTGCTGGCGCAGAAGGCGGCGTCCGGTTCGGTCACGTTTCGGATGCCCGAGGGCCGGGATCTGGCGCGGGCTCGATCGGCGGCCCGCAAAGCTGCTACCGCTGGGATGAAGCGGATCGACGGCCGACGGCGCGAACGCGACCGGCTGATCAAGCGGCACGGCGACCCGAAGCAGCGGCCGTGGATCTACCTGATCGTTGCCACCGGCGACATCTACGAGGACATCCCGCAGGCGCAGGCGGCCGCGCGGGAAGGCGCCGACATCATCGCGGTGATCCGGTCGACCGGACAGTCGCTGCTGGACTACGTCCCGGAGGGCGCGACCCGCGAAGGCTTCGCCGGCACCTACGCGACCCAGGAGAACTTCCGCCTGATGCGTGCGGCCCTCGACGACTCCTCGCGTGAGTTGGGCCGCTACGTCCGGCTGACGAACTACGCGTCGGGGCTGTGCATGCCGGAGATCGCGACGCTGGCCGGGCTCGAGCGGCTCGACATGATGCTGAACGACTCGATGTACGGGATCCTGTTCCGCGACATCAACCCGATCCGGACGTTCGTCGACCAGCGGTTCAGCCGGCAGATCCACGCCCGGGCCGGGATCATCATCAACACCGGCGAGGACAACTACCTGACCACCGCCGACGCCGTCGAGGCCGCACACACTGTCACGGTGTCGCAGCTCCTGAACGAGTACTTCGCCAAGGAGGCCGGCCTCGAGGACTGGCAGCTCGGTCTCGGGCACGCGTTCGAGATCAACCCGGATCTGCCGGACTCGTTCCGGATGGAGCTGGCGCACGCGATGCTGGCCCGGCAGCTGTTCCCGAACGCGCCGCTGAAATGGATGCCGCCGACGCGGCACATGACCGGCGACGTCTTCCGCGGGTACCTGCTGGACGGGTTCTTCAACCTGGTCGGCGCGATGACCGGCCAGGGCATCCTGCTGGTCGGGATGATGACCGAGGCGGTCGTGACGCCGTGGATCTCCGACCGCGACCTGGCGCTGCAGAACGTCCGCTACGTGTTGGGTGCCGCAGGCAACCTTCACGAGGACTTCCGGCCGGAGCCGAACGGGTTCATCGCCCAGCGTGCGCGGCAGGTGCTGGGAGAGTCGGTGGAGCTGCTGGAAGAGATCGTCGACGACGGTCTGCTGAACGCGATCGGCGACGGCACGTTCGGCCTGATGAAACGTCCGCAGGACGCGGGCCGTGGTCTGGACGGTGTCGCGAAGAAGTCCTCCGAGTACTACAACCCCGCGATCGAGCTGCTGGAAGAGGGCACCCGATGAGCATCGTCCGGCCCTATGGGGACACGACCGGTGACGGGATGGTGCAGCTGTCGTTCACGCTGCCGGTTCCGCACGACAAGCGGGCCGAGGGCGCCGCGGTGCAACTGGCCAACAAGATGGGCATGGATCCCGCCCTGGTCGTGCACTCGAAGCCGATCGGCCCGGACTTCACGTTCTTCGTCGTCTACGGTCCGGTGAACCACCTGGTCGACACCTCGAAGGTCGAGGTGATCGAGCGCGACTACCCACTGCTGTCGCCGAAGGAGGTCAACCTCGCGATCCGCAAGGGCCTGCGCCGCCGGCTGACGGTGGTCGGCGCCTGCATCGGCACCGACGCGCACACGGTCGGCATCGACGCGATCCTCAACATCAAGGGCTTCGCCGGCGAGAAGGGCCTGGAGTACTACCGCGAGCTGAAGGTCGTGAACCTCGGCGCCCAGGTCGCCGTACCAGAGCTGGTCCGCCGCGCGAAGGCCGACAAGGCCGACGCGATCCTCGTGTCCCAGGTGGTGACGCAGCGCGAGGCGCACGTACTCAACACCAAGGAGATGTCCGCGGCCTTCCGGGAGGCGTACGCCGAGGACGCCCGGCCCGTACTAGTTGCCGGCGGCCCCCGTTTCACCGAGCAGATGGCCGGCGAGCTCGGCGTCGACCGGGTGTTCGGCCGCGGCACCACCCCGGGTGAGGTGGCCAGCTACCTGGTCGACGCCCTGGTGACCAAGAAGATCCCCGCGAAGAGGAGCGCATAGGTGTCGAAGGCAACCATCGGGCTGACCGCCACGCATCGGCGGTACGTCCCCTACAGCCACGCCCACTACGCCGGGAACCTGGTCGACGGCGCGTACGTGCTGGCGCTGTTCGGAGATGTCGCGACCGAGGTGTGCATCCGGTCCGACGGCGATGAAGGCCTGTTCGCGTCGTACTCCGACGTGCAGTTCCTGCAGCCGCTTCGGGCCGGCGACGTTGTGGAGGTGAAGGCAACGATCACCCGGGTCGGCAACCGCAGCCGCGACCTCGAGTTCAGCGCGTACGTCGTCTGCCGCGGCCGCCCCGACAAGTCCGCGTCGGCCGCCGAAGAACTGGACGAACCGCTTGTGATCACACGCGCAAAGGGAACCGTCGTCGTACCGGTTCAGTGACGATTGGTTGCCCTGGGTAACGATCACGTGGAGTGCCGAGACGGCTCTGTAACGTGACCCGGGTGAGAGTTGCTCGTTTTCCCTTGCGGGGCAGGCGATAGTGTTACAACGGGCTCAAGGAGCCGGGGGAGAGGTTGACACCGTCGCCGCCAGCGAGCATCGTTTTGGGAGTCGTCATATCCCGTTTGTTCAACGGTCACACGAAGTTCGGCCACCGATGATCCCGCGACGCTGACCAGGTCAGAGCCAGGCTTGAGTCGACGGGGGCTGAGATCGCCGGTGGTTAGCCCCCCGCGGGGCAGAGGTGGAAGAGGCTCGGCGGCCAGTAGACAACAGCCGGACGGTTCGCAGCCAGCGCATCGGCGGTTGGTCCGAAGGCACGCTGAGCCTCTTTCCTCTATTCACGGACCGTGACACCGCGCCGGAACCGAGGCCTTCTCACTTCGTCGCGCTGTGCTGACACCCCTTCACTTTCCGCATTCGGTGCCCATTGGCTACTGACCGGATACATTCACGTGCCCCGAACGTTGTACGGTCGTGCGACCGGTATCGGCCGGGATGTGAGGACAAAGGGGTTACGGCGTGGACCGATTGAAGGCTGTGGGGCGGGTCCTGCCGAGAGTGGTGGTGGCGGTCGCCGCCGGCGCACTGCTCGGCTTCGCGTTCGAACCGCACGACCACCCCTGGCTGACGATCGTCGCCGTACCGCTGCTGCTGGCCGCGCTGGACGGGATCTCGATGAAGGCCGGCTTCCTCGTCGGCGCCGGGTTCGGCATCACGTACTACGCGGTCCTGGTCCCGTGGCTGAGTGTGATCGGCGGCGACGCGGCGATCGCCCTCGCAGTACTCGAGGGACTGTTCTATGCCGTCTTCGGGTTGTTCGCGACGCAGGTGCTGAAGCTGAAGCTGTGGATGCTGTGGATCCCGGCGCTGTGGGTGGCGACCGAGTTCGCGACCGCGTCGGTGCCGTTCGGCGGGTTCCCGTGGGGACGGCTCGCGTGGGCCTTCTCCGATGCGTCGCTGGGCAAACTGGCGGCGTACGTCGGCATCCCGGGGCTGAGCTTCGTCGTCGCGTTCGTCGGCGTCCTCGTGTACGCCGGACTCCGCCGGGCCAGCGGGCTGCGCCTGCGGGCCGTGGCGTTGGTTGCCGGTCTGGCGATCGTGTTCGGCAGCTCGCTGATCCACCTGTCGATCCAGGGCGACGGGAAGACCGTGAAGGCCGCGATGGTGCAGGGCAACGTCCCCGGCAAGGGGCTGGAGTTCCTTGGGCGGGCTCGGACGGTCACCAAGAACCACATGAACGCGACCCTCGACCTGGAGAAGCGCGTCCAGGCCGGGACGGAGATGAAGCCGGACCTCGTGATCTGGCCGGAGAACTCGACCGACATCGACCCGTACAAGGACGACGAGACCCGGGCCGACATCGAGGAGGCCGTGCGCGCGGTCGACGTACCGATCCTCGTCGGCGCCGTCACCGAAGGACCCGGTCCGAACGAGCGGCAGACCACGGGCATCGTCTGGGATCCGGTCACCGGGCCCGGGCAGCGATACGCGAAGCGGCACCCGGTGCCGTTCGGTGAGTACATCCCGTTCCGCAACCAGCTGCTGCCGTACATCAAGCGGCTGGAGATGATCGGCGCGCAGACCGTGCCGGGCGTCGGTCCCGGGGTCATGCCGATCAAGGGTGTCACGTACGGCGACGTGATCTGCTTCGAGCTCGCGTACGACAACGTCATCCAGGATGTGGTGAAGGGCGGCGCACAGGTCCTGATCGTGCAGACCAACAACGCGACGTACGGCGGGACCGGTCAGCCCGAGCAGCAGTTCGCGATCACCCGGATGCGCGCGATCGAGACCGGCCGGACCGTGCTGATCGCGTCGACGAGCGGCATCTCCGGCGTGATCCGTCCGGACGGGACGGTCGAGCACAAGTCGGGCCAGTTCGTGTCCGACGTGTACGTCGCGACCGTGCCGGTCCGCGACGGGCACACGCTGGCGACCACGCTCGGCAGCTGGCCGGAGTGGATCCTGACCGGCCTCGGTCTCGTCGGCCTGGTCCTCGCGCTGATCGCCAGGCGTCGCCGCCGTGGTGCCGACCCGGAACCCCCACCCGCCCCTGATTCCACCCGGACTCGCGAGAAGGTCCCGGCCTGACCTGTAACACTGGGGTGACTGTGCTCTTGGCGGTGTCGCTCAGAGATGTTGCTCAAAGGTGTCGCTCAAAGGTGTCGGTCGAAGGGGTAGAACATGCCGTGGTTCATCGCGCTGGCGCTGCTGGTGGTGCCGATCCTGGAGATCTACGTGATCATCCAGATCGGTCAGGTCATCGGCGGCTGGCCGACGGTCGCCCTGCTCCTCGTCGAGAGCGCGCTCGGAGCCTGGATCATCAAGCGTGAGGGCCGACGCGCCTGGAACGCTCTCCAGGCCGCCTTCAAGACCGGCAGGATGCCCGGCCGCGAGCTCTCCGACGCCGCCCTCACCCTCGTCGGCGGCACCCTCCTGCTGACCCCCGGCTTCGTCACCGACATCTTCGGCTTCTTCTTCGTACTCCCGTTCACCCGACCGCTCGCTCGACGGGCCATGTCGTCGTTCTTCACCCGCCGCCTCAACACACAACTCGGTACTGCGGGCCTCGGCGGCTTCATCCCTGGCCCCGGCGGGGGTCCGACTCCACCACGTCAGTCCTCCTCCGACGACGTGATCCAGGGCGAGGTCATCGACCCGGACAAGAAGTAGGCCCGACCTCGCGGGGTTCCTCCACGGGTCTCTCGCGAGATGCCTACCAGGCCGGGCGCGGGTGGGGGAGACTGTCGGGGTGACGACGGTCGGGCGGGTGGTGGCGTGGTTGCGCCGGCGGGATACCGGGCTGGCCGCTACTCGGCGGGCGGGGCGGACGGCGTTGGTGATGCCTACGCTGTTCGCGTTCTGCGCTGAGGTTCTTCGGGCGCCTGTCGTGGCGACGTTCGCTGCGTTCGGGGCGTTCGCGATGTTGTTGCTCGTCGACTTCACGGGCAGCACCATCCAGCGCTTGCGCGCACAGGTCCAGCTCGCGATCGCCTGGCTCGTGCTCGTCTCGTTGGGTACGTTGGCCGGCCAGTCAACCTGGTCAGCGATCGCGGGCACAGTCGTCGTAGCTTTCGCCGTACTGTTCGCCGGTGTCGTCAGCTCGGTGCTGGCCGGCGCGAGCACTTCGTTGCTGCTGGCGTTCATCCTCTCGGTGGCAACACCGACGCCGGTGTCGATGCTGCCGGACCGACTCGCCGGCGTTGCGATCGCAGGACTGGCGTCAGTCCTTGCCGTCTCGCTGCTGTGGCCCCGAGCCGCAGTCGATCCGCTGAGCCTGCCGGCGGCGCGAGTATGCCGAGCCGCTGCGATGCAGCTGCGTGCCGAGGCCAGTGACACCGTCGAGGTCTGCACGCTGCGGACCGAGCAGACGACCACCCTCATCCATGAGCTCCGCCGTACGTTCACCGCGACGCCCTACCGGCCGACCGGCCTCTCCACCGGCTCCAGAGCACTCGTCCGCCTCGTCGACGAGCTCACCTGGCTGACCACGATCCTCAACGAGTCCGGCCCCGCCGCGAACCGTGGAGCCGGCGAGGACCCGGAATCGTCGGCAGTGCACTTCGCCGCGGCGACCGTACTCGAGCTCAGCGCCGAGCTATTGGAAGACCTGACCCTCGCACCGGACAAACTGACCGCCGCGACCGCAGAGCTCCGCGATGCCGTCACCGCGCTCGAAAAGGGCGCGGTCGCCCGGCTGCCGGTTGGGCCGGCGACGGGGATGGCGAGCTTCTTCGGCGCCCTGAACGTGTCCTTCCGAGCACAGGAGCTGGCGTTCGGCGTCCTGCTGATCGGGCAGAACGTCGAGACCGCTCGCGTCGCGGACCAGCGTGGCTGGACGGACCGTCTGCTCGGCCGCGAGCCGAAATCGCTGACAGCGCCCTTCGCCAGCGCCGCCGAACGCGCCGCCGCGCACCTCGAGCCGCACTCGGTCTGGCTGCACAACAGCATCCGCGGCGCGGTCGGACTGGCGATCGCAGTCGGCGTCGCCAACTTCACCGGCGTGGCCCACGGCTTCTGGGTCATCCTCGGAGCGCTGTCGGTACTTCGCTCGAACGCGCTGAACACCGGCCAGAACGCCTACCGCGCGATCGGCGGCACAGTCGTCGGCTCGGTGCTGGGGGCGGGCCTCCTGGCCCTGATCGGCGAGAACCGGATCGCGTTGTGGATCCTGCTGCCGATCGCGGTGCTGTTCGCAGGCATCGTCCCGGCCGCGGTCTCGTTCGCAGCCGGTCAGGCAGCGTTCACCGTCACGCTGGTGATCCTGTTCAACATCGCCGCGCCGGAAGGCTGGTCGCTGATCCTGTTCCGCATCGAGGACATCGCACTCGGCTGCGCCGTCAGCGTCCTCGTCGGGCTGTTGTTCTGGCCACGAGGAGCATCCGCCGCTGTCGGCAAGGCTTTATCGGAGGCGTACGTCGACAGCGTGAACTACCTCGTCGGAGCCGTCGGCTACGCCGTGTCCTGCTGCGTACCCGGGTCACGTCCAAGCACACCGCAAGACAGTCGCCGAGCCGCCGCAGCAGCCCGTCGACTCGATGATGCCTTCCGCACGTACCTCGCCGAACGCGGCCCGAAGCCGATCCCGCTGAGCGAGATGACAGCGCTCGTCACTGGCGTCGTCGCTGTCCGGCTGGCAGCGGACGCCGTACTGGAGTTGTGGGAGCGGTCCGCCGACGGCCAGCCGCCGTCCGAGGACCGTGCTGCCGCCCAGTCGGCCCTGCTCGCGTTGGCGGACCGCCTGCTCGACTGGTACACGACCCTGGCAGCGGCGCTCGACGTACAAGGCCGGATCCCTGAGCCGCTCGCGTACGACCACGAGACGAAGCACCGCCTGGTCGAGGCGGTTCGCCGCGACCTGTACGACGCGGACGGCCGTGCAACGCCGACGGCGATCCGCATGCTGTGGACCGCCGACCACCTCGAAGTCGTACGACGCCTCCAGCCGGGGCTGACGACCGCGGCCGACCAGACAGCTGCTGACCAGACCGCTACTGCGTGAGGCTGTCGCCGATGAAGGCCAGGGTCTGCGCCTCGACCTGACGGAGCTGCGACTCGGTGAGGTCGCGGAGCGGCCCGTGGGTCGTGAGAGTCGCTGTGCCGTGGACCGTGGCCCAGATCGGGTACTCGATGCCCGCGCGGCGTTCCGGCGCTAGGACGCCGGCTTCGACCAACTCGTCCAGGGCAGCCCGCAGGAGGCTCAGTGGAGTGCGGTCGGGCACTTCCGCGGCGCCGTACGGATGCTGCTCAGGAAGGGCGTAAGCGGCCGCGAACAGGCCGGGCTCCTCGTGGGCGAACCGCATGTACGCCGTACCGATCGCGCCGAGGCGACGCTGGGCGGCCTCGGGGTTGCCGCGCTTGCCACGGACGCGGGCGATCTCGGCAGTCATCCGGTCGGCCAGCTCGAGCATGGCGGCCGAGCAGACCTCGGCGAGCAACTCGTCGCGGTCGGCGAAATGCCGGTAGGCCGCGTTCGGTACGACGCCGACGGCGCGGGTCGCCTCCCGCAGTACGACGGCGTCCGGACCGCCGGCGCGGGCCAGTTCGACCCCGGCCGCGACCAGGCCGGCGCGGACATCGCCGCGGGGGCGCCGGCGTCGGGGCGGAGCTTGCGGTGCTGGATCGGCCGTCGTCACGCGGTCAGGATAGCAATGTGGACACCGTCCACCAAGAACGCTAATGTGGACAGTGTCCACGAAAGAGGAGGCGTCCGATGGACGGGAACACAGTCGCGGAACCAGGGCGGCAACTGGACAAGGACAAGGGCGGGGCCAAGGGCGAGAACAAGGGCAAGGACAAGGACTCGGCGTTGGTGACGGCGGAGGAATGGTTCGGCGGGGGTGAGCGCCGCTGGTACGACGCGGCCGCGGCTCGTCTCCTGACCCACGCGGAGGGTGAGGCGCGGACCGGGCTGATCAGGGTCTTCGGCCGAACTACCGGCGCGGTGAGTCCGGATGCGGTCTGGCTGACGATGCTGCCCGGATTCCCCGAAGGCTCGTACGGCTGGGCGCAGGTCGACCGGCTCTTGCCGGCCGGTCTCGGTCCGCGGCTGTACGTCGAACCTGTGGGACAGGGCGACTCCGACAAGCCGCGGGGCTATGCGTATTCGACCGTGGAGCGTGCCGATCTGATCGGAGCATGGTGGCGGCACCACGGGGTACGTCGTACCGTCGTCGTGACGTTCGACTACACCTCGCTGGCGTTGCTCGAGTTGTTGCGCCGGCAGCTGGAACGGCCGGGCGGACCGGTCATCACTGCAGTGTTCATGATCAACGGCGGTCTGTACGCCGACGCTCACTCCCATCCCTGGCGGAGCACGCCGCTCCTGAGGTCGCCGATCGGGGCGTTTCTGGCCAAGCGCTCGCAGAAGTCGCCGACCGTGCTCGCCCAGGGTTTCAAGCAGGCGCGGCTGTACTCGCAGGGGAACGAGCCGGATGAGGCTGAAATGGCCGAGGTGTGGTCGGCGCTCGCACGGCGCGACGGTGCGAGGTTCCTGCACGAGGGCGCGGGCTTCGTCAAGGAACACCGTCACAATGCGGGTCGCTGGGACTTCGCCGCGATTGCCCGCGAGCTGAAGGGCTCCGTTGCCCTCGCGGTCGGTGGCAGCGTTGAAGACCCGTACGAGCACCGCCAGGTCGACGCCACGCGCGAGCGCGTCCCCGAAGCCGAGATCATCACGTTCCCCGGCGGCCATCTGACCACCAGCGAACAGCCGCGGCTTCTCGCCGACGCGATCGCCCGCTTCGCCGGCCGGCACGGCGTCGAGGAGGCGTCCTGATATGCGCACCACTGTGCCGCCGGATCGCCGTACATCACTCAAGGAGGCATTGATATGAACGACTCAACCGTTCCCGCGCAGTATGCGACCGGCAGAGTGCGCGACGGCATCACCGCAGCGCTGGTTGCTGCGGGCAAGGATCTGGACGGGCTGAAGCCCGCCGATCTCGCGCTGGTCGAGGACTACCACACCGGCGGTCGGCTGGCGACGGTCCAGTTGGTGGATCTGCTCGAGCTGACGCCCGAGAGCGAGCTGCTCGACGACGGCTCGGGTATCGGCGGTACGGCGCGATACCTGGCGGACCGCTTCGGGTGCGCGGTGACCGCAGTGGACCTGTCCGACGAGTACTGCGAGACCGCGCACTGGCTCAACCGGCTCGTCGGCCTCGATGACAAGATCGTCGTACGGCAGGGAGACGTGACCTCGCTGCCGCTGGACGACGGGTCCGTCGACGTCGTGTTCAGCCAGCATGTGCAGATGAATGTCGCGCGGAAGGACCTGCTCTACCAAGAGGCCAGGCGAGTACTGCGGGACGGCGGGCGGCTCGCGCTGTGGGACATCATGGCCGGCGACGGCCGTGAGCTCGACTATCCGCTGCCCTGGGCGGACGGCACGGATCACAGCTTCCTCGTCCCGCCGAGCGTCGTACGCACCGAGATCGAGGCCGCCGGCTTCACCGTCACGCACTGGGCGGATCTCACCGACCAGGTCGGCTCCATGATGCGGATGATCCAGTCACAACCACCGAGCCCGCTCGGGCTGCACGCGTTCGTTCCGACCTTCCGCGAGCGCGTGGCGCACCTGACCGAGGCGCTGACCGACGGACGCGTCCGCGCCGTCCAGGCGATCGCTACGGTCAGTCGCTGAACACGCTCAGTCGCTGAACACGTCCTTGAAGACGTGCTCGGTGAAGCGAGCAGCCATACTCTCGTGGGTCTCGGGGCCGGGATGCAGATCGTCGGAGAGCGGGTGCTTGGCGTTGTCTGCCTCGCCGTACAGCGTGCGGCCGTCCAGGTAGTGGAGGTTGGGGTCTGAGGCGGCGCGCTGGGCGGTGATGCGGGCGAGCTCGGCGCGGATGACCGACAGGGTCAGTTTGCCGGCCGGGATCTCGTCAGGGTTGCCGGTGGCAACGAAGCGGAGTTCGCCGGCGGCCAGCGCGGACAGATCCCAACCGGTCGGACCCGGAGTGTCCTCGTGGATCGGGCAGAGGATGGGGGAGACGACCAGGAGCGGTGTGTCGGGGTGGCCGTCGCGGATGGTGTCGAGGAAGCCGTGGACGGCGGGTGTGAACGAGCGGAGGCGGAGGCTGTCCGAGTTCACGATGTTGATGCCGAGCTTGACGCTGACCAGGTCGGCGGGGGTGTCGCGGATCGTCCGGGCGATGAACGGCTGCAGGAACGCGCTGCCGCCGAAGCCCAGGTTGACCAGCTCCACCCCGGCCTGAGCCGCGGCGAGGGCCGGCCAGGTGCCGGTCGGATGAGTCGCGTTCGAGCCGTGGCTGATTGAGCTGCCGTGGTGCAGCCAGACGCGGCCCGCGGCCGGGAACGGCTCGACCGGCGCGTCGGTGCGCAGGGCAACGAGTTCGGTGGTCTCGTCGTGCGGCAGCCAGATCTCGACGGTCTTCGCCGCTGCGGACAGTCCCGCTATGTGCAGGGTCTGCGGCTCGCCCTCGCGGGTCTCGGTGGCGCCCGTGGTCAGGTCGATCGTGATGACGTCGCCGCCCGTTGCGGTCAGCTGGGTGACGAGTCGGCCGTCGACGAGTACGTCGTACACGCCGTCCGGGCGCGGGGGAGCGCCGGTGTAGTCGCGCTTGGTCGGCAGCGTGTCGAGCTCGATGACGGTCGCTCGGGTGGAGAAGACGAGGCGGACGCCGGAGGGCTGGGCCTCGACCATCGTCATCTGGGCGTCGTCGTACTGCTCCCGCGCCCAGGCGGGGAGGCGGTGGGGGAGGACGCCGCGACCGGTCGTTTCGAGCTCGAGCGCGCCGGGGAGCAGCTCGATGGTGATGGGGGTGGTGATCAAGGTCAGCTCCAGCTGCGAAGGAGGGTGTCGAGGGCGTCGATGATGCGTGGCCAACTGTCGTCGGAGCTCGGCTCGGTGAAGGCGAACGTGCCGGCTGACTCGAGTTGGATATAGCCGTGGATGGTGCTGCCGAGCAGACGTACTGCGTCTGTCTGGGCGGGCTCGTCGAGGTCGTATCCGCGCAGGACGGCCCGGACGAGCTCCGAGTGCCTTCGTCCAGCTTCGACCTGTTCGGGAGTCGGGCTACCGGGCACGAAGCGGGTTGCGGTGTAGCGGCCCGGGTGTTTGCGGGCGTAGTCGCGATAGACGTCGGCCAGGGCGGACAGTGCATCGCGACCGGCTCGGCCGGCTAGGGCGGCGGCGGCCTGGTCGGCCAGCTCGGTGAGGGCGACGGTGGCGATGCGCACCTTGAGGTCCGCGGAGCTGCGGACGTGCGAGTAGAGGCTGGCGACCTGGACGCCGAACTGCCGCGCGAGCGCGGACACGGTGACCTGGTCGAAGCCGACCTCGTCGGCCAGCTCGGCGCCCGCTTGTGCGAGCCGCTCGCCGGTCAACCCTGCTCTTGCCATAACTCATTATGGAATTACCTAAAGGCTTTAGGCAAATCGGAGCAGAAAGAAACCCTCACCGCGCCGTTGCGGTGAGGGTTCTCACGTGGGGTCAGGCCGTGCGCTTGGTCCGGTGCAGGTGCGCCGGGCCGATCTCGCCCTTGCGGAGCAACTCGACCCGCTCGGCCAGCAGCTCCTCGAGTTCCGAGATGCTCCGGCGCTCGCGCAGCATGTCCCAGTGCGTACGGGCCGGCTTCTCCTGCTTCGGCTCCGGCTTCTCACCGGTCGACCGGGCGGCCTCGCTGCCGCAGTGGGGGCACTCCCAGACCGCGGGCACCTCGGCGTCGTGCGCCATGGTGACCTCGACCACGTGACCGCGGGGGCAGTCGTACGTGATCATCTGGCGGGGAGCGAACTCAACACCACGGTCATCCTCGAAGCTGACCCCACCCAGCCCCGAACCACGCAGTACGCGATTAGACATGTCAAACCTCCGAGATCGTCATCCGTGCCAACGGTCGGCCGGCCCGGATCATTCCCATTTTGGCATGTCCGAGCCGTATGTACGCACCTGACGGCCCGTGATAGTGCCGTTGTGACCGGCTGTCGTCAGGTGTTCACAGATCACGGTGTGTCGCGAACCGCCCGACGTACGACGCACCAAATCGATATCCGGTTCACAGCCGGTTGCCAGGAATCGAGGATCTCCTCCTCAGCATCTGTCCTTAACGTCTGCATCCATGGTGCTACCCCGCCACAAGCTCCGTGGCCTCAGTTTCGTGAACGTGGCGCTGGTCGCCATCGTGCTCGTCATCGCCATCACCGCCTACTTCCTGTTCTTCAAGAAGGATCCGCCGGCCGCCAGCGCGACCCGGCCCACGGTGGCGGTCCAACGCGGAGACGTCACCGCGAGCGTCAGCTCCAGTGGCACCTTGCAGAGCTCGCAGACGGCGTCGCCGCAGTTCGAGACCTCGGGCACGGTCACCCAGGTCCTGGTCAAGGTCGGTCAGGTGGTGGCCAAGGGCGCCGCGATCGCGAAGATCGACCCGTCGGACGCCAATCGCCAGCTCGTGATCGCCCAGCAGAACCAGATCGCCGCGGAGAACTCGGTCAGCGCAGCCGACGAGACACTCAGCGACGCCCAGGACGCCCTCGAAGCAGCCGACGAGGCCTCCGCCTCCCCGTCGCCGACGCCGACGAACGGTCAACAGCAGCAGCAATCCCAGTCTCAAGGTCAAGGTCAGAGTCAGGGTCAGAGTCCGCAAGTTGCCGTCAGCAACGCCGAGGCGAACCTGGCGAAGGCCAAGGCGGACAAGGAACAGGCCGACCAGAACGTCGACGCCGCCCGGGCCGCGGTCGACGCGACCACGCTGAAGGCGCCGATCGCCGGCACCATCACAGCCATCAACGGCGCGGTCGGCTCGGTCACCGGCGGGTCGAGCTCGGGTTCAGGCGGGGCCTCGGGGAGCGGTAGCAACGGCGGTCAAGGCTCAACCTCAGGTACAGGGTCAAGCTCGAGCGCCTCGTCCACCTCCGGCACCGGCTTCGTCGACATCGCCGACCTGAAGGCCCTCCAGGTCATCGCCGCGTTCGCCGAGGCCGACGCGGTCAAGATCAAGGCCGGCCAGTCCGCGACCGTGACCCTGAACGCCGAGCCCGGTACGACGCTCACCGCGTCGCTGGCATCGGTCTCGCCGACCCCGACCACGACCAACGGCGTCGTGTCGTACTCGGCCACCTTCAGCCTCGCCAAGCTGCCCGCGAACGCCCGGATCGGCCAGACCGCGAACGTCACCGTCCAGACCGCGAAGGCCGCCAACGCGCTCTACGTCCCGAGTACGGCGATCGCCACGAGCGGTACGACGTACACCGTGACGATGGCTGACGGCAGCGGGACGCGGGAGGTGAAGGTCGGCGTACGCGGTGGCAGCTTCACGCAGATCACGTCCGGCCTGAACGAGGGCGACCAGATCGAGTTGCTGCAGGGTGCGATCGGCAACACCGGCACCCAGAACGGCCAGGGGCGACAGGGGCTAGGCGGTACCGGACAGTTCCCGGCCGGCTTCGGCGGCGGTGGCGGTGGCGGTGCTGGTAACGGCGGCGGCGGTGGCTTCCGTGGCCGCTGACGCCCTGATCGACATCCGGGACGTCACCAAGACCTACGGCCACGGTGAGACCGCAGTACACGCTCTCCAGGGAGTGTCGCTGCGCGTCCATGCCGGGGAGTACGTCGCGGTGATGGGCTCGTCCGGATCCGGCAAGTCCACGTTGATGAACATCCTCGGCTGCCTCGACGTGCCGTCGCGCGGCGAGTACTGGCTGGACGGCAGCGACGTCGCCCGGCTGAGCGAGGACCAGCAGGCGCTGGTCCGCGGCCGCAAGATCGGGTTCATCTTCCAGTCGTTCAACCTGATCCCGCGGACCAGCGCTCTGGCGAACGTCGAACTGCCGCTGACCTACGCACATCTGCGCAGGGCCGAGCGCCGGCGGCGCGCCAACCGCGCGCTGGAGCTCGTCGGTCTCGCGGACCGCACCGGGCACCGGCCGAACCAGCTGTCCGGCGGTCAGCAGCAGCGGGTCGCGATCGCCCGTGCGCTCGCGACGGGTCCGCGGATCCTGCTCGCCGACGAGCCGACCGGCAACCTGGACGCGCACTCGACCGACGAGGTGCTGGGCATGTTCGACGGACTGCACGCCGACGGCCGGACGATCATCGTGATCACCCACGAGCACGACGTCGCCGCTCGGGCCCGGCGGTTGGTGCAGGTCGCCGACGGCCGGATCGTCTCCGACGAGGTGACGCGCTGATGTCACCCCGCGACCTGATGGGCGCCGCGCTCCGCGGCCTCACCGCGAACAAACTCAGATCCCTGCTCACCGTCCTCGGCGTGTCGATCGGGGTCGGCGCGGTCATCGTTCTCGTTGCTGTCGGCAACGGGTCGGGCAAGGCAGTCCAGGCGCGACTGGAGGCGATGGGTACCAACCTGCTCACGGTGTCCACCACCGGTGGCGGTGGCGGCTTCCAGCGTGGCCAGGCAGGACCGGCGGCCCAGCAGTACAGCCTGACCCTCGACGATGCGGCCGCGTTGGCCGACGCGCGGCTCGCGCCGGACGTCTCCTCGGTCGCCCCGGTGATGACGAGCAGCGGGAGTACGGCGACCAACGGCGACACCAGCTACACCGTCAACCAGGTGATCGGTACGACCCCGGCGTACCTGCCGGCCACCAACACGCCGGTCGGAATCGGGACGTCTTTCACCCAGGAGGACGTCGACACGTCGCAGCGGGTCATCCTGCTCGGGCAGACGACCGCGACCGAATTGTTCACCCGGCCGGCGAGCGCCGTCGGTCAGACGATCAAGCTCGGTGCCGTGGACTTCGTCGTCCGCGGGGTGCTGGCCAGCAAGGACAGCACCGGCTTCAACGACCCGAACGCGACCGCGATCGTGCCGATCAGCACGCTCCGCGCGACCCAGGCGGGGTACGGCGCACTCAGCCAGATCGTCGTGCAGGCCAAGGCCACCGATCGGGTCGACACCGCACAGGCCGAGGTCACGCAGTTGCTGACCGCTCGCCACCAGGTGCCGGCGGATCAGGCGTCGCCGTTCCGTATCACGAACTCCGCGCAGATCCTGCAAACCAGCCAGGACACCGCCGCGACGTTCACCGCGCTGCTGGCGACGGTCGCCGCGATCAGCCTGGTCGTCGGCGGGATCGGCGTCACGAACATCATGCTGGTCACGGTCACCGAGCGGACCCGCGAGATCGGGATCCGGAAGGCGCTCGGTGCCCGGCGGCGCACGATCCTCGGGCAGTTCCTGATCGAGGCGACGCTGCTCAGCCTGCTCGGCGGCGCCGTCGGTGTCGGAGTCGCGCTGATCGTCACCCGCTTCCAGTTGGCCGGTGTGCAGCCGGCGCTGGTGCCGTCGTCGATCGGACTCGCGCTCGGCGTGTCCGCGGCGGTCGGCCTGTTCTTCGGCAGCATGCCGGCGCACCGAGCCGCCGGACTCCGTCCCATCGACGCACTACGACACGAATGAGGGTCTTTGCATGAGTAACCAGACGCCCGATGAGTTCGCCCAGATCGGGTCCGATGAGGAGGTCGACGCGGCGCTCAAGCCGAAGAAGACGCTCGCCCTGCCGCTGGCGACGGCGATCCTGGCCGGCGTCGTCGTACTCGCCGTCGGTCTCGCCGGTGGGGCCGGGCTGCATGCGGCGTTCGCTTCCGACAGCTCGTCGAACCAGCCGCAGGCCGGGCGTGGTGCCGGTGGGTACGGCGGCTTCCGCGGGCAGAACGGCGGGGGAGGCGCCGGTCAGAACGGACAGGGGCAGGGGCAGCGGCAGTTCCCGGGTGGCGGCGGCACCGTCGGCACCGTCGTCTCGGCGAACAGTTCCGAGCTGGTCGTGAAGACGCAGAGCGGCAACGTGACCGTGAAGCTCAACGGCGACACGACCTACGAGATCACCTCCAAGGGGACCGCTGCCGATCTCAAGACCGGCGAGCAGGTCGTCGTCACCGGCCAGAACGCGAACGGAACCATCACCGCGAACTCCGTCCGCCAAGGCGGCTTCGGCGGGTTCGGCGGCGGCTTCCGCAACCCGAGCGCGACGCCCTCGTCGCGCTGATCCACCCCACCACAGACCGTGCGCCCGGCCAGCACCCCGGCCGGGCGCACGTTTATCCGCGGGTGGCGGTGAGGGCTACGGCGGTGGAGTCGAGCGTGAAGCTGCCGCCCGCTGCGTCGATGGCGGCTCCGGTCCGCTCGAGCATCTCGTCGAGCTTGCCGGCGTCGGCGAGGGGTTTGGCGATTCCGCTCGTACGAAGTTGGTCGAGCCACTCGTCGCGGGTGTAGACGCGACTCCAGGGGTACGTCGGCCGCTCGAGGTCGGTGAAGCCGCCGGTCGCGGTCAGGCTGTCGGCGGCGCGGTCGAGGAAATGCTCGTAGGCGCCGAGCGGAGAGGCGGCGACCCGCGAGTTGACCGGACTGTCCGGAAGCACGTCGCGGTGTACTGCGGCGAACGCGGCACCCAGCTCGGGCGGCGGCTGCAGCACGTACCAGAAGACCGCGAACCGGCCGCCTGGCTTGAGGACCTCGGCGGCCTTCGCGGAACCCGCACCCGGATCGATCCAATGCCAGGTCATACCGGCGACGAGCGCGTCGAACGTGCGACCGGCCGGATCCCAGCTCTCGAACGACGACACCTCGACCTCGACACCGGTACCGCGGGCGAACGCGGCCATGCGCTCGTCCACCTCGACGCCGAGCACTTGGCAACCGGCAGCCTGGAACTGCCGCGCGGCGATCCCCGTGCCGCACCCGACGTCGAGCAGCGCGGGCCCGGACGAGGAAGCAACAACCGCCTCGATCAGAGCGTCGGGGTAGCGAGGCCGGGCTCGGTCGTACCGCCCCGGATCGGCCCCGAACGACTCAGCCATCTCCCGGTGCCGATGCGGGTCGCGCCCGTCGGGTCCGGCGGGCGCCGCCGGCGGCTCCTGCGATCGCTCCTGCGATGGTTCTGACGGTAGAGTGGGCATGTGCCCACGGTAGTGGGCGCATGCCCACTTATGTCAAGGGAGACGAGTTGCCGACCGGCGTGGCGATGCGGGATGCGCGGGAGCAGTTGTTCGACGCCGCGGAGCGGGTGTTGCTGCGGGACGGGCCCGAGGCGCTCACCAGCCGAGCGGTGACGACCGAGGCCGGGTGCGCGAAGGGCGTCCTGCACAAGCACTTCACCGACTTCGACGGTTTCCTCGCCGAGCTCGTCCTGGACCGGATCCGCCGCCTCGACGACCAGGCACAGGTACTGCGGAACGCCGTCGGGCAGGGGATTGTCGTCGACAACCTGACGACGATGCTGACCGACCTGTTCGGCTCGGTCGCGGTGGCGATCGTGAGTCTGACGATCTCGCGCGACGGCCTGCGGGCCCGGCTCCGGGAAGCGGTGCCGACCGGCGTACCGATCCTCACCGACGCCGGGCGCATCATCCTCGACTACCTGACCGCAGAGCAGGAGCTCGGCCGGATCCGCGCCGACGCCGACCTGAACTCCCTAGGCCTCACATTGATCGGCTCCGCCCACCTGCTCTTCGCGGATCGGACAGGCGTCCGTCCGACGACGGACGAAGTACGAGCCTTCGTGGCCTCGGTGGTCTAGACGATGCTCGGCTGAGCGTTGCCCGCCTCGGTGATGCCGCGACGCATGTCGACGCGGACCAGCAGCACCAGCCCGACCACGAAGAACAGGCCGAGCGCCACGATCGCTGGGCGATAGGACCCCGTGATCTGGTGGACCAGCCCGAAGACCAGCGTGCCCAGCCACGACGTACCGCGCTCGCCCGCCTGATAGAGCGAGAAGTACTCCGCCTCGCGCCCCTTCGGGATCAGCTGGCTGAACGCGGACCGCGACAGCGCCTGCGTCCCGCCCAGCACGATCCCGATCGCCGCCCCCATCGCGAGGAACGGCACGATCTGGTGCGCCGGCAACAGGAACCCGGCGATCACGATCAGCATCCAGATCACCAGACCGCCGGTGATCGTGCGATGAGCGCCGTACCGCGCCGCCACCCGCCCGAACACGATCGCGCCGAAGAACGCCACGAACTGCACCATCAGGATCGTCGCGATCAGCACCTGCGTCTCGAACCCGAGCTGCTTCTCGCCGTACGTCGAGGAGACCGAGATGACCGTCTGGATGCCGTCGTTGAAGAACAGGTACGCGATCAGGAACAGCATCGTCATCGGGTAGCTGCGCAGGTGCTTCAGCGTCGCCGCCAGCTGACCGAAGCTCTGCCGTACCAGGCTGCCGCTGCGGACCTGCACGACGCTGGTCGGTGGACGATCCCGTAGCCGCAGGAACGGGAAGAACGTGAACAGGCCCCACCACAGCCCGGCGCTGAGGAGACTCAGGCGTACCGCAGTGCCCTGGCTCATCCCGAGTGCGTCGTGCGCCGTGACCACGGCCAGGTTGATCAGGAGCAGGATGAACCCGCCGGCGTACCCGAAGGCCCAGGCACGGGACGAAACCGCGTCGCGCTGATCCGGTGGTGCGATGTCGATCAGGATCGAGTCGTACACGACCAGCGACGAGCCCAGGCACAGATTGCCGATGAACAGCAGCAGCGCACCGAGTTCCCAGCGGCCGCCGCCGACGAACACCATGCAGCAGGCCGCCAGCGCACCGGTCCACGCGAACCCGCACATCAGCAGCTTCTTGCGGGCCATCCGGTCCGCGATCGCGCCGACCACCGGCAGGAACAGCGCCGACACCAGTGTCGCCACGGTCACGACGTAGAACGCGAGCGATCCGGGGGAGATGCCGAGCCCGAGTACGTCGAGGTTGGTGCGGCACGGGTGGTCCGTCGTTCCGGAGTACCCGCAGGCGGCGGTCTCCGCGACCGAGGTCAGGTACGGCGCGAACAGGACGGTGCCAACCGTGGTGACATAACCGGAGTTCGCCCAGTCGTAGAGGCTGAACCCCCAGTACTCACGCTTGTCCACCGCGGCCGGGGCGGAGAGAAGTCCCATGCGCGGAAGTGTGTCAGGTCCGCGGGACGATCCGGGGTACCCGCGGATAACACTTCAGTGCCCGTTATGGCCACTGGCCCCGTTCGACCAGGACGTCCTTCAGCAGGTCGGTGCGGTCGGTGATGATGCCGTCGACCCCGGCATCGAGCATTCGCCGCATCTCCGCCGGGTCGTCGACGGTCCAGACGTGCACTTGCTTGCCCCTGGCATGCGCTCGGCGGATCAACCCCGGTGTGAGGACCCGCAGCGGTCCGTACGCCTGCGGGATCTGCAGGCAGGCACCGGCCGACGGCAGCGCGAACGGCAGGAACCGGATCAGCACGATCTCGAACTCGCCGTACCCGGTGCACAGCCGCGGGCCGAGCAGCTTGCGTATCCGGCGTACCCGGGACTGGGAGAACGACGAGACGCAGACCCGCTCGACCGCGTTCGCGGCCTTGAGCACGCGGGCCGCCGGCTCGAGACCACCCTCCGCCTTGATGTCGAGGTTGAAGCGGATGTCCGGGAAGTGCTCGAGCAGTTCGTCCAGGCGCGGGATCGGCTCGTGACCGTTGATCTTGGCCTTGCTGACCTCTGACCACGGCAGGTCGGCAACCACGCCGGTCCGGTCGGTGACCCGGTCGAGCTTGTCGTCGTGGAACGCGATCACGACGCCGTCACTGGTCGCGTGCAGGTCGGTCTCGAGGTAGGTGTACCCGAGGTCGACCGCGTTCTGGAACGCGTGCAACGAGTTCTCGTAGCCGATGTTGTCGGGGTGTTTCGCGCCGCCTCGATGAGCCATCGCGATCGGGCCGTCATGGACGAGGTAGGGATGCACGCCTGGAAGTATGTACCGTTTGCGTGGTGACGGTACTCAGCCCCCGCCCCGACCTGTGGACCCTCGATCCAGGCGTCCTCCACCTCAACCACGGTTCGTACGGCGCTGTGCCGCGCCGGACCCAGGACCTGATGGCCGCCCTCCGGGTGGAGATGGACGCCAACCCTATGGTCTGGTTCCGCACGGTCGCCGACCGGCTCACCACGAGCCGGCTGGCGCTGGCGGCGTTCCTGGAGACAGACCCGGCCGGATTCGCGCTCGTCCCGAACGCGAGCGCCGGCGTCACCGTCGCGCTCGCCACGCTGCCGATCCCGGCAGGCAGCCGGATCGTGCTGACCGACCACACCTACGGCGCGGTCCGGTACGCCGCCGAGCGGTTCGCGAAGGCACGCCAGGCCGAGATCGTCATCGTGCATATCCCGCTCGAGGCCGACGACGACACCGTGGTCTCGCTGATCGCCGAACACCTCGACAACGCCTCCGCGCTGATCGTCGACCAGATCACCTCCGGTACGGCGAAGGTCCTGCCGGTCGACGCGTTGGTCGAGGCGGCGCACGCGCACGGCGTACCGATCGTGGTCGACGGCGCGCACGCCCCGGCGTTGATCGACGCCCCGGCCGCCGCGGGCGCCGACTTCTGGACCGGCAACTTTCACAAGTGGCCGGCCGCGCCGCGCGCGACCGCCGGGCTGGTGGTCGCGGAACGGTGGCGCACGGCAACGATGCCGCTGATCGTCTCCTGGTCGGAGTACGACGAGCGGATGCCGGAGCGCTTCGACATGCAGGGCACGTACGACTACGTGCCGTGGATCGCGGCGCCCGAGTCGCTGCGTGTCCTGGCCGACCTGGACTGGCCGACCCGGCGTCCCCAGCTGACCGCGTTGGTCGAGGAGGGCGCACGGATCGTGGCGAAGTCGCTGGGCACCGGCGTCGCGGAGGTCGTCCACCCGCCGACGACGATGCGCCTGGTCGAGCTGCCTTCCTCGGTCGACCTGTCCGGCGGCGACGCGCTCAAGATGCGGATCTCACGCGAACTCAAGGCCGAGATCACGTTCACCGGCTTCGAGGACCGCAAGTTCATCCGCTTGTCGGCGCACGCCTACAACTCGGTCGCGGACTACCAGAAACTGTCCGAAGGGCTCTCTAGAGTCCTCGCGTGAACGACATTCGAGGGTCATACAACGCTGCCGCCGTCGACTATCACGCGATTCTGCGGGACTACCACCGCGAGGATCCGTTCGAGCAGGGTGCGCTCGACTATTTCGCCCAGTTGGTCGAGAGCGGGCCGGTCGGCGACCTGGGGTGTGGGACCGGGCGGATCACGTCGTACCTGGCGGGGCGTGGCCTGGACGTGTTCGGGGTCGACCTGACCCCTGGGATGATCGAGGTCGCCCGCCGCGAGTACCCGGAGCTGCGGTTCGAGGTCGGGTCGCTGTTCGAGCTGGACATCAAGGACGGTGAGCTCGCCGGCGCCCTCGCGTGGTACTCGCTCGTTCACACTCCACGCGAGGACCTGACGGCGGTGTTCGCGGAGCTGTACCGCGTGCTGCGGCCCGGCGGCTACCTCGTCCACGGCTTCAAGGTCGGCGGCGGCAGTCGTCACCTGAGCAACGCCTACGGCCACGACCTGGACCTCGAGGTCTACAGCTACGACCTCGCGGACGTCGCCGGGCTGCTCGCCGGCGCCGGGTTCGCCGAGGTGGCGACCCTGACGCGCGCGGCGATGCCCGGCGAGAAGGACAAGGCGCAGGCGGCGCACATCGTCCGCAAACCGGCTACCCCTTGACCGCTCCAGACGTCAGGCCGGCCACGATCTGCCGGTTGAAGAACAGGAACATGATCAGCGGCGGGATCGTGATGAGCAGGATGTCCATGAACAGCAGGTTGTACTGCGTCGTGAACTGACTGGAGAAGTTGTAGAGGGTCAGCTGCACGGTGGCGTTGTTGTCACCGGGCAGGAAGTACAACGGGTTCACGAAGTCGTTGAACACGTTGACCGACTGCACCACGACCACCGTCACGATGACCGATCTGAGCAACGGGAACACGACCCGGAAGAACAACTTCAACGGTCCCGCGCCGTCGATGATCGCGGCCTCGTCGAGCTCCCGCGGGATCGTCGCCACGAACGCCCGGAACAACAGGATGCAGAACGACAACCCGTAGGCGATCTCGATCAGGATCAGTCCGGGCATGGTCTTGAACAGCCCGAGCTTCTGCAGCACCCAGATCGTCGGTACGACGGCCGGCGGGATGATCAGCCCGGCCAGCACCAGGAAGTTGATGAACCCGTTCCAGCGGCTCTTGCGCCGCTGCAGCACGAACCCGGCCATGGCCGCGAGCACCACCATCCCGGTGACGCTGGCCACGGTCAGGATCGTGCTGTTGATGAAGGCGATCACCAGCATGAAGTCGCGGGCCTTGATCACCTCGACGAAGTTCTGCACGAACCGGAACTGGTGCGGCCACGAGAAGCTCAGGTCCGCGGACTGGGTCCGGTCCTTCACCGCGGTGAGCACGATGAACGCGAACGGGATGACGAACACCACGATCGAGACCAGGATCGCGACCGTGCTGAGGATCCACTTGCGCGCCGGCCGGTGGTTGACGAGCTCTGCGGTGCTCACAGATCCACCTCCTTGCGGTTGAGGAACCACGACAACGGCAGGATGATCGCGGTGACGGTGACGAACAGCACCACGTTGCCCGCGGTCGACAGGCCGTAGAACCCGGCCTGGTACTGCTTGTAGATCACCGACGCGATCACATCCGAGGTGAACCCCGGCCCGCCGCGGGTCATCGCCCAGATCAGGTCGAAGGACCGCAGCCCGCCGATCAGCGACAAGATGATGACGGTGACGGTCGCCGGCCGGGACAGCGGCAGCACGATCCGCCAGAACTGCTGCCACGACGTGGCGCCGTCGACCCGGGCGGCTTCCATGTACTCACGCGGGATCGAGACGATGCCGGCGATGTAGATGAGGGTGGCGAGACCGACGCCCTTCCACACGTCGACGGCGGCGACCGAGAGCAGCGCCCATTTCGGATCGGTCAGCCAGCCGGGACCGCTGATCCCGAGCAGTCCGAGCGACTCGTTGATCAGGCCCTTCTCCGGGTTCATCAGCACGGTGAAGGTCAGGCCGACGCCGATGGTGGAGACCAGCACCGGGAAGAACACCACCGACCGGAGGTAGCCCCGGGCAACGATCTGCGACGTCAGCAGCACCGCGAGCAGCAGCCCGAGCACCACCTTCGACCCGGACGTGACGACGGCGTAGATCAGGGTGTTGGTGAAGCCTTTGACCAGCGCGGGTTCCTGGAAGAACAGCTTGAAGTTGTCCAGCCCGATGAACTTCGACTCGAACAGACTCCACCGGGTCAGGCTGAAGTAGAGCGAGGCGAACGTCGGGACGAGGAACAGCACGCCGTAGATGATCGCGGTCGGCAGGTAGAACCAGTTCGAATAGGGCCGGTAGACCTTGGCCCCGGTCGTCGAGGTGACCGGGGCGGTCTTGGTGCGCTCCTGTGTGATCGACACAGTCACGGACCTCACCAACCTGCCAGACCGAGTTGTTGCGCCTGCTTCTTGACGTCCTCGTCGTACCGGGCGGCGCCGTCCTTCGCCTTGCGGATGCCGGAGCCGACCTCGACGGTGATCTGCTCGAGCGACGGGCCCTTGACCGGCGACAGGAACTCCAGCGCCAGGCTCGACGACCCCGGCTTGTCCAGGTACGGCTGCATGTCCTTGATCGCCTGCGGTACGTCGTTGCCGAGCGTGCAGCCCTTGACGGCGTACGGACCGGTCGGTGCGCCGGCTTTGGTCTGCGAGGCGCAGCCGTCCGGGCTGGCGACGAAGGCGAGGAACTTCTTCGCGGCGTCCAGCTTGTCGCCGGTCGTGGTCTTCGGGATGTACAGCCCGCCCGGCGTCCACAGCGTCAGGCCGTTCTTGCTCGCGTCGTCACCAGGCAGCGCGAACAGGCCGACTGTCTTGGCCGCGTCCGGGTAGGTGGCGACCATGTTCGCGACCACCCCGGACAGGTTCGGGTAGTGCGCACCCTTGCCGGTGGCAAGCATCTTCAGCCCGTCCGGCAGCTTGGCCGAGGCGAAGTCCTTGTTCTCGTAGCCGGCATCGTGGACCGCCTCGGTGTGCTCGAAGCCCTTCAGCGCGGCCGGGTTGGTCGCGTACTTCGCCTTGTTCGCGGTGTAGTCGTCCGCGAACGACGGGTCGACAGCGGAGACGTTGTGGAAGTCGCCGAGGACGAACAGCTGCGAGGTCCAGGTCTCGCCGTACGTCTGGATCACCGGAGCGACCCCGGGGTCCTGGGCCTTGATCTTGGCGTTGTTGGCCATGAACTCGGCCCAGGTCTTCGGCACCTTCAGGCCCAGCTTCTGGTACACCGGGATGTTGTAGAGCACGGCGCCACCCATGAAGCCGCCGACGGGCACGCCGTAGACCTGCCCGTCGGCGGTCACGGTCTTCTTGAAGTTGTCGTCCAGGTTGCCGATGTACGGCTGGTCGCTGATCGACACCAGATTCTTCTGTGGTGCGATCGCCTGGAACAGGGACCCGGTGTTGTAGCCGAAGACATCGGGCATGTCACCGGTCGACAGCCGGGTCTTGACGATGTTGTCGCCCTCCGTGCCGGCCGGCCGGGTCTCGGTCTTGATCGTGATACCGGGGTTCTTCGCGGTGAAGTCCTTGATCAGCTGATTGGCCTCTTTGATGTCCTGATCCTGGTTGCCGATCAGGTACGTGATCTCGACCGAGCCCTTGCTGCCCGAGTCACTACTCGATCCGAGACTGCCCGCGCTGCACGCGGTGAGTACCAGCGAACCGGCGGCGAGAAGCGCCAGTCCACTAGTTCCTGGGCGGAACCTCATCTTGACCTCCAAAGGATGTTGTTCAAAGCAGCGGGGCGGTAAGCCGGGATTGGTCGGGTGATCGGGATCAGTGGTTGAGCAGGGCTTCGAGCTTGGCCTTCAGTGCCTCGGCGCTCGGGGTGAATCCACGGGGGCTGATCGCCTCGACCAGTCCGGCGGCCGGCTGGTCGAGGTACCGCTCGAGGCGGGCGGCCAGTTCGGCGTCGTCGGTGACGACCCCGTTCTCGGCGGCCGCCGCCGCGAGCGCGGTCCAGGTCGGTTCGTGGTCCATCAGTTGCCGGATGGTGGCATCCGCAGGCAGTGTGGGCAGTTCGGCGAACGGGTCGTCAGCGGTCCACTCGTGCGTACCGTGCCCGACCTCGACGAGACCCTGCCCCGGTACGTCGACCTTGGCGCGGGACCCGACCGGCACGGTGACCGACAGCGTGACGTGGCCGTCGGAGCGGGTCCACGCGACCGACGCCTCGCCGTACGGCGTGAGGTGCTTGGCGGATGCGTTCGTGAGCTGCTCGGTGAACAGCGGCCGGACGTCGATCGTGCGGTAACCGGGCTCGGCCGCCGCGAGGCCGGCGACCCGGCGGTGCATCCAGTCGGCGACCGCACCGAGCGCGTAGTGGTTGAACGACGTCATCTCACCGGGGTTGATGCTGCCGTCGGGCAGCATGCTGTCCCAGCGCTCCCAGACCGTCGTGGCTCCCATCGTCACTGCGTACAGCCAAGAGGGGCAGCCTGTCTGTAGCAGAAGGCGGTAGGCCAGGTCAGGATGTCCGGAATCGGCCAGTGCGTCGGCCATCAGCGGCGTTCCGACGAATCCGGTACTGATCCGGAAACCCGACGTACGGACCAGGTCGGCGAGTCGTTCGCCGGCCCGCTGCCGCTGGGTCTCGGTCGGCAGCAGCGCCCACTGCAGCGCGAGCGCGTAAGTGGTTGCCGCGTCGCTCAATACGCGGCCGCCCTCGGTCGTGTACTCGGTCGCGAACGCCTGCCGCACGCGCGCAGCCAGGTCGGTGTACTCGCGGGCCAGATCGTCATGGCCGAGGAGCTCCGCCGTCTTGCCGACCACCTCCGCCGAGCGGGCCAGGTGCGCGGTCGCCACCACGTCCGGGTCCGCCTTGGCGGCGAAGGCGTTCTCCGGGGGAGCGGTCGGGTCGAGCCAGTCGCCGAACTGGAACCCGCCCGACCAGAGCAGGTCGCTGCCGGCCAGGTCGGCAACCTTGTCGACCCAGGCCCGCATGCTCGGCAGTTGCCGGGCAAGCAATCCCGCGTCACCGCTGCGCTCGTAGATCACCCAGGGCACGATCGTTGCCGCGTCACCCCATGCGGCCGTGGCCGGACCCTCGTGCCGCAGGACGTCCGGTACGACGTACGGCACCGAGCCGTCCTTCTGCTGCTCGGCCGACAGGTCGGCGAGCCAGTTCGTGAGGAAGCCGGCCGTGTCGAACAGGAAGCTCGCACTCGGGGAGAAGACCTGGATGTCGCCGGTCCACCCGAGCCGCTCGTCGCGCTGCGGGCAGTCGGTCGGTACGTCGACGAAGTTGCCGCGCATGCCCCACACGACGTTCTGGTGGAACTTGTTGAGCAGCTCGTTCGACGACTCGAACCAGCCGGTCCGCTGCAGGTCGGACCCGATGACGATCGCCTCGAGGTCTTCCTTCGCGAGAGCGTTTACGCCGGTGACTTCGGCGTACCGGAAGCCGTGGAAGGTGAGCGGAGAGTCGAGGACGATCTCGTCCGGCCCCGCGAGGAAGTAGGTGTCGGTCGCCTTGGCGGAGCGCAGCGGACGGACACCGAGCTCGCCGTTCTCCAGGACCTCTGCGTGGCGTACGACGATCTCGTCGCCCTCGGCGCCCCCGCGGACCTTGAGCCGGACGCGGCCGACGAGGTTCTGCCCGAAGTCGACGAGCGTCTTGCCGGCCGGCGAGGTGGTGATCTCGATCGCGGGCAGGACGTCGGTGATCCGCACGGGCGGCCCGTCAGGAGCGACGAGCAGGTTCAGATCCGCGTCGAGTACGTCGACCGGTGCCGGTTCGCCGGGCTGCTTGCGCAGATCGGTGGTCTGGCCGTCGTACAGGTCGTCGGCGAGAACATTGCTCTCGCGAGATGTCCAGGAGCCGTCGCTGCCGAACGTGTGGACCTGGCCGTCCTCGGTGGTGACCTCGAGCTGGGCGAGGACGGCGAGACGCTCGCCGTACAGCTGCTTCTGGTGCATGAAGCCGATGCGTCCGCGGTACCAGGCGTTGCCGACGAGGAACTCGAGCTTGTTCTCACCAGGTTGGACAAGCTCGGTCACGTCGTACGTCTGGTAGCGCAGCCGGTACTGGTACGCCGTCCAGCCGGGGGCGAGCTCCTCGGTGCCGACGCGCTGCCCGTTGAGCTCGGGGATGTAGATCCCGTACGCCGTCGCGTAGAGGCGAGCCCTGACGATGCCTTCCGGGAGGGTCGAGACGCCGGCGATCAGCGGAGCAGGGGAGCCGTGCGGGTTCTCCCGCGGGCTGACGAACCGGGCGGTCCAGTCGTCGGCGGACAGCAGACCGGCCTCGACGGTCGCGGGCTCGCTCCACTCACTCCAATCATCCGCGTCATCCCCGCCGCGCACACGGACGCGGACCTGCGCAGACTGACGCGAACCGAGCGGTTCGCCCGGCCAGGGCACCAGGATCTGGTCGGGCGACTGGACCGTGAACGCCTGGGTCGTGCCGGTGCTGATCTCGAGCTCGTACGCCGTCTGCGCGTAGCCGGCGTCGGCCGCCGGGACCTGCCAGGAGATCCGGGGCGTCGCGGTACCGATGCCGACGACGGGGGCGGGTCGATGCTCGAAGCGGAGGGCGGTGGGTGCGGCGAGGTTCGACATGAGGCTCCAAGTCGCGAGTGAAACGATTCATTGGGTGCGCTGACACAGCGGGGTCATTCTTGGTTGATTGTCGGCGGGACGTTTCGCCTGTTCCCCGATCCTGTGCCCGGCAGTCGCCCGCGAGTAGCCCGAAGTGCACTCGGTCTAGCACGATCTGCACCTTGGCTCGTATCGTGAACCCATGTCGGACACAGCCGACGAACCGGTGAGGACCCGTGGCACGGTGCTGCACTTCGTCGAAGGGACGATCGTGCACGCCGGTCCACACCTGCACGAAAAATCCCACCCGTTGCATACGCACAGTTTCTTTGAGCTGCTGCTGGTCACGGGTGGTGAGGGCGTCCACCACAGCCTCGCCGGCCGGCAGAAACTCCAGGCCGGCGACGCGATCCTGCTGCGTCCGGGCGTCTGGCACGAGTACGTCGACTGCGACGCGCTCGAGGTCTACAACTGCTGCTTCTCGGCCGATCTGGTCCGTCGCGAGCTGGCCTGGGCGCGGGAAGATCCCTTACTGGGTTACCTGTTGTGGACCGGGCCGTTCTCCGCGCAGCGGCGCGGGATGATCGCCACGCACCTCGATCCGGACACGGTCCAGGAGGCCGTCGGACACCTCGAAGGATTGCGCCGGCTGCGTGATCAGCCGCTCAGCCGCAACCGCGGCCAGATCATCGGCTGGCTGTCGTTGTACCTGAGTTGCGTCGCGCGGACCGTGACGGAGCGTGACGACCGGCGCGAGCACACGCATCCGGCCGTCCTGGACGCGATGCGGTTGATGGAGGCCGATCCGGCGCGGCACTGGACGCTGACCGACCTGGCCGGCGAACTGCACCTCGCGCCCGGATATCTGGTCCGATTGTTCAAGTCGGTGACCGGGCTGCCGCCGATGGCGTACCTGTCACGTCATCGGGTCGAGCTCGCGGCCGATCGGCTGCTGCACACCGACCTGCCGATCAGCCGGATCGGGGAGTCGGTCGGCTGGCCGGACCAGAACTACTTCGCCCGTCGATTCAAGTCGCACTACGGGTTGTCCGCATCGGTCTATCGGCAACGTTTCAATGCGGTGAAGTCGCCGCTTTCCTACCGCTGATCAGGAGCTCGAGACCGTCCAGGATCCGCTGTAGTCCGAACTCCAGTCCCTGGTTCTCGCTGCCGGCCGTCGTACGCAGTGCGGTCGCGAGGTGGGGGAAACGCTCGGCCTCGGTGGTGAGGATCTGGGTCAGCGACTCCTGCATGTCCTCTTCGGTCAGTCCGGTCGTGTGGCCGGGGAACGTCGTGGACTGCTGGGCGATGTTCCGGACGTGACTCGTGACGACCAGGATCGAGTCCAACTGCTCGCCGCCGGTCAGGCCGGTGCCGGTCAGCGCCGTCAGGCCGCGCTCGATCCAGGTGAGCTCGTTCGGTCCGAGCAGGCGACGGCCGACGGTCGACAACAGCAGCCAGGGGTGGCGCGTGAACCCGTCGTACAGGTCCATGGACCAGGTGTGGAGGGCCTCTCGCCACGGTAGGTCGGGGCGGTTGGGCGGGTCTCCCATGGCTAGGTCGCTCATGACCGCGATCAGCTCGGTCTTGCCGGGGACGTAGCGGTAGAGCGCCATCTTCGTCACCGGCAGTTCGTCGGCGATGCGCTGCATCGAGACCGCGTCGAGGCCCTCCGCGTCGGCGATCCGGATGCCTGCCTCGGCGATCCCCGCCAGCGTCACCGCCGGCTTCGGGCCGCGGCTCGGCAGCGAGGGTTTGCCCCAGAGGAGGTCAGACATCCTTCGATCCCTTTCCAGCTGAAACCGACGTGAAACGACTTGAACTGTGTCTACCATACACTTTACTGTGTCCAGCAGACACAATTACTGTTCAGGAGGATGGCGATGAAGGTTCTGGTATCGGGTGCGAGCGTGGCGGGGCCGGCGGTGGCGCTCTGGCTCGGGCGGGCCGGGCACGACGTGACGGTCGTCGAGATCGCCCCGACGCTGCGGCAGGGCGGGTACGCCGTGGACTTCCGCGGCGAGGTGTTCACGACGGTTCTGGACCGCATGGGGGTGCTGCCGGACCTGCGGTCGCTGCAGACCGGTGGCAACGCGATGCGGTTCGTCGACGCGTCGGGCCGCCAGCTCATGCGGCTGCCGGCCGAGTTCGCCGGCGGAGAGCTCGAGGTCCTGCGGGCAGACCTGTCGCGGGTGCTCTACGAGCACAGCCGGGCGCAGGCGGCGTACCGCTTCGGGGACTCGATCGCGACTCTGACGGAGCACGCGGACGGCGTGGATGTGCGGTTCGACAGCGGGCTGGAGGACACCTACGACCTAGTCATCGGCGCAGACGGCATGCACTCCGTCGTACGGCGGCTGGCGTGGCCGAAGGAGCGGGTCGTCGAGCGCCACCTGAACTACTACGTGGGCGGCTGGGAGGTCCCGAACACGCTGGGGATCAGCGGGGACACGCTGATGTACAACGTGCCGGGGAAGCTGGCGAGCGTCGGCGCGGACCGTCGCGACCCGGGGCTGGCGCAGACGCTGTTCGTGTTCAAGTCGAAGGAGCTGACCTACGACCGGCGCGATCTGGACCAGCAGAAGGCGATCCTGCGCGCGCAGTACACCGGTCTGGGCTGGCACGTGCCGGAGCTGCTAAAGGGGTTGCCGTCGGCAACGGAGTTGTACTTCGACTCGATCAGCCGGGTGAGCGTGGATCGTTGGTCCACCGACCGGATCGTGCTGCTCGGCGACGCCGGGTACGGCGCGACGTTCGGAGCACTCGGGACGGGTACGGCGGTCGTCGGCGCCTATGTGCTCGCGGGGGAGCTGGCGCAGGCAGGCGATGACTTCCGTACTGCGTTCGACCGGTACGAGGCGCGGCTGCGGAAGTCGGTGTCGACGACCCAGGACGGTAGCCGGGCGGGGTCGTTCATGGCGCCGGCCACCCGGTTCGGGCTGACGGCGCGGAACCGGATCCTGGACATCCCGTTCTTCACCAACCAGATGATCAAGATGGCGCAGAAGATGAGCGAGCTCATCGACCTTCCCACCTACTCGATCGGCACAGACTCAATCAAGGAGGGGAAGCTGGTGCAGGAATGACTCCCAGGAGTCCGGGAACCAGCCCGGAACTCCCAGCACGGCCAGGTAGAGCCAGATCGCGACGAGCACGCAGAGGAACAGCGCGAGGGTCCCGAGGGCCTTCAGCCAGGCGGGCTGCTTGCCGGTCCAGGCGGTGAGTGCCTTCACCCAGTCCCTGACCCGGTACAGCAGCCGCTGGGCCCACTCGAACTCGCTGGCCAGCACGGCAAGACCGGCGATGAACAGCGGGATCCCGCCCGGACCCGGCAGCCAGCCGGTCAGCGGTGCGGCGATGATCAGCAGGCCGCCCAGGACGCCCACACCGATCCGGTAGAACATCAGCTTGCGCGGATTCTCGCGAATCTTCCGGCGCCACTCCCACCGGTCGTCCGCAGCATCCAACGTGATGTTGTGATCGGTGCGGTCGGGACTCTCATGCTCGGCCACGCCTTCAGCCTACCGGTCAGCTACGAACTGGCTGGGTTGCCGAACTCCCAGTGCCACGGTTCTTCGCGGTTGCTGCCCTGCTCGGCCCAGGCCGGGTGGAGCCAGCCGTACTTCGGGGCGTGCGCCTTCATCCACTGGTATTGGGCGGTGTTGTACTTGTCGATCCCGCCGCACAGGTCGACGGCCACGCCCCAGCCGTGGTTGGACGTGCCGGGGAGGGCGGCCAGAGACGGCTTGCGCGCGTACAGGTCCACCTGGGAGGCGTACGAGCGGTAGGAGTCGGTGATGCACAGCGACTTGCCGAACTGCGCGCGGTAGGCGCTGGACAGTTGCAGGTACGCCGCGGCCGCGTCGCAGCGGAGCATGTGCCCGCCGCCGATCCCGCACAGCTTGCTGGCCGGGATCATGCCGTTGCTGTAACCACCCCAGCCGGTGCTGGCGGAACCGGTCGCCAGGAACGGCATCGGGTTGACCGGATCGCCGCCGAGCCGGACCTCGAAGTGCAGGTGGGGGCCGGTCGTGTTGCCCAGCGCCCCGACAGCACCGATCTGCTGACCCGCCCGTACTTGCTGCCCGTCGGTCACGTCGACGCGACTCAGGTGCGCGTACAGCGTCTCCAGCCCGTTGCCGTGGTCGATGCGGACCAGGTTGCCGGCCCAGGCGGGGTGCTCCACCCGGACAACGCCTGACGTCACCGCGCGAACCGGCGTACCGACCGGAGCGGGGAAGTCCTGGCCGGTGTGCATCCCGCTCGACCACTCCGAGCCGGACTGACCGAACGGCGTACCGATCTCGTAGGTTCCGTCCGGCAGCGGCCACGTCCAGGCGCCCGAGCCGACGTTGTACGACGTTGCGGTGTTGCCGCAGCGGAACGCGTACGCGTCGGATGTCGCGACCGGGGCGACCTGAGGCTTCGCCGGCGCACCGAGGGTCGGACGGAGCGCGGCGTACAGGTTGTCGGGGACGGTGGTGACGACGACCGAGCCCTTGGCCTCGTCCGCGGCGATCATCTCGCCGTTGTCCAGCGCGATGCCGATGTGGACCAGGCCGAGCGACTTGCTGCCCATCACGAGCAGGTCGCCCGGCTGGATCTGGGCGTTCGGCACGGCCTGATAGTCGGGGTACACCTTGCCGACCAGGTTCGGGAGCGTCGTGTACGGCTGCCACGCGACCCGGGCCGCGCCGAGGCATCCGTACTTGTCCGGTCCGGTCGCTGCCACGCCGTACGGCTTGCCGACGAGGCTGAAGGCCTGGTTGACCGCACGGATCGTCTCGGCGGACATCACCCGTACGGTCCGGCCGGCGACCGCAGCGGACGCGACACCCGGGATCGGCGTACCCCGGCGGGTCAGTGGCGCGAGCCCGGTCGGGAGCTTGGCAGGGTTCTTGAGTGCGGCGGCCGCCGGGGGAGTGATCTTGGCGGTCGTCAGCTCGGCCAGGTACGCCTGCCAGCGCGCGAGCGCCTGCTGGTTGCGGGCCAGTTGCAACTGCTTGGACAGCGCGGAGGCGACGTCGAGGTCGGCAGTCTGGTCGGCCATCGCCGCCGATGCGTCCGCTGCCTTCTGCTGCACCTGCTTGCTGAGGTCCTGGGCCTTACCGGCGGCGTCGTTCGCGGCCTGCCGTTTGGTGGCCGCTTCCGACCTGAGCCGGATCGACTCGGACTCGGCTTCCATCGCCGTCCGGTACTGCGAGACCTGGGTGCTGCCGAGCTGGGTGATCGCGGTCTGCCGGTCGGCGATCTCCTGGAGGTTCTCCGCGACCGGGGCGAGCGACCAGAGCATGGACTCGGTTCCCATCACGGTCGGGATGCCCAACTGGTAGGCCTGCGCGGTCAGGAGGCCGAGCTGGCGGCGCTCCTCGTCGGCTTTGCCCTTGGAAACGGCGGCGGTGGCCTCCGCCTTCTTCGCGGCCGCTTCGGCGCTCTGCGCGTCCTTCAGCGCCTTCGTGTAGGCGATGGTCGCCTTGGCGAAGTCGGCCTGGACGGCGGCGGCCTCGGCCTGGAGCTGCTCGAGCGACCGGTTGACGTCGGTCACCGAGGCGGGCGGCGGGGGTGTCGGGTCGTCGGCGTACGCCGGCAGTGCGACCACTGCCAGCAGTGTGCCGAAAGCCGCGAATCGCAGCCCCCGACGTCTCCCCAGATCCATCGGTCCCCCATGACATAGCCTCACGCGCCTGCCCAGCGTAGGCGTCGTACGGTCCTTACGGAACCCCGGTACACGCAGCGTGACCATGAGTCAGGCCACAGTGCCGACCTTCGTGTCGGATCCGCTGGGGTGACCTATTAAAGTTCACTGCATGGCCTCGCACTTTGACGTTGTTGTCCTCGGCGCGGGTCCGGGTGGGTACGTCGCGGCGATCCGCGCAGCCCAGCTCGGCCTCAAGACCGCAATCATCGAGAAGAAGTACTGGGGCGGTGTCTGCCTGAACGTCGGCTGTATCCCGTCCAAGGCGCTGCTGCGGAACGCCGAGCTGTCGCACATCTTCCGGACGGAGGCGAAGACCTTCGGCATCAGCGGCGAGGTGACCTTCGACTTCCCGACCGCGGTCCAGCGCAGCCGCAAGGTCGCGGACGGCCGGGTCAAGGGCGTCCACTTCCTGATGAAGAAGAACAACATCACCGAGTTCGACGGCTGGGGCTCGTTCACCGACGCCAACACCCTGGACGTGACGCTGAACGACGGCTCGTCGGAGACCGTCACGTTCGACAACTGCATCGTGGCCACCGGCGCGACGACGAAGCTGCTGCCGGGCACGCAGCTCAGCGAGCGCGTGGTGACGTACGAGGAGCAGATCCTCACCGAGGAGCTGCCCGGCTCGATCGTGATCGCCGGCGCCGGCGCGATCGGTGTCGAGTTCGCCTACGTGCTGGCGAACTACGGCGTGAAGGTGACGATCGTCGAGTTCCTCGACCGGGTGATGCCGCTGGAGGACATCGAGGTCTCCAAGGAGCTCGCCAAGGCGTACAAGAAGCTCGGCGTCGAGGTACTGACCGGCACCCGGGTCGACTCGATCGACGACTCCGGCGCTTCGGTGAAGGTGACGGTGACGGGCAAGGACGGCGCCCAGAAGACGATCGAGGCGGACAAGGTCCTGCAGGCGATCGGGTTCCAGCCGCGGGTCGACGGCTACGGCCTGGACAAGATCGGCGTCCAGCTGACCGAGCGCGGCGCGATCGGCATCGACGGCTTCTGCCGGACCAACGTGCCGAACATCTTCGCCATCGGCGACGTGACCGCGAAGCTGATGCTCGCGCACGCGGCCGAGGCGATGGGTGTGATCGCGGCCGAGACCATCGCCGGGCACGAGACGATGGAGCTCGACTACAAGATGATCCCGCGGGCGACGTTCTGCCAGCCGCAGATCGCCAGCTTCGGGTGGACCGAGGAAGAGGCGCGGCTGGAGGGCTTCCAGGTCAAGGTCGCCAAGTTCCCGTTCACCGCGAACGGCAAGGCACACGGCCTCGGCGACCCGACCGGCTTCGTCAAGGTCATCAGCGATGCCAAGTACGGCGAGCTCCTCGGCGCGCACCTGATCGGCCCCGAGGTCACCGAGCTCCTGCCGGAGTTGACCCTGGCCCAGAAGTGGGACCTCACCACCAAGGAACTGGCGCGCAACGTCCACGCCCATCCCACCCTGAGCGAAGCCCTCCAAGAGGCCTTCCACGGCCTCGAGGGGCACATGATCAACTTCTGATCAGCACCCTTTGATCGGATCGGGCGTCGGCGGGGTTCCCGCCGGCGCCCGATGTCTATGCACCGACGATGTCGACCGAGATCTCCACCGCCGGCACGGTTCCTCTGTTCTCCAGCCAGTGGAGGGTCTTCCGGTCCTCCGGCCAGCCCGGTCCCGGCCCGTACTCCGTCGACACACCGTCGCGATGGTCCGTGATCGTTCCCTCGAGTACGTAAACGGTCCCCGGCCTGCCCACGTGATCGTGAACCGGCCCGAACACCCCTCCTGGCGCGATCGTCACCATCCGCATCCGAAGCCGCCGCCCCTCCATCCCCGGCAGCTCCGGCCCCAGCTCAACCGTGGCCAGCTCCTGCACCGCCACACCCTGACTTTCGGGCGCCACCTCTCGACCACGCATCCTGCCGTCCTTCCCCTAGGACCGTCCCCGCTGACCCGATTGTCCACCCGCCCCCGCCGTTTCAGCGGTCGGTGATGTCGCCGATGACTGGTTTGACGTCGACGACGGGTGTGCCGTCGAGGGCTTCGAGGTTGTTGACGTGGAGGCGGAGGTCGTCGACGGCGAGGACGGTGACGCGGTGGAGGCCGAGGGGGTTCGGGCGGTCGGGGGAGCGGGTGCTGAAGACGCCTGTCGGCGGGCGGGTGGTGTCACTGCGCGGGTGGACCTTTTGTACGTCGCGGTCTGCGCGGTCGAACCAGGTGATGAGGATGAGCTCGTCGCCGGTCGTGACGTCGGCGAGCGCGTCCCGGACCGATGCGTCGAAGACGATCCACGCGTCCGGAGCGCCTTCGTCGCCCTGACGTGGAGCGTCTGCGAGATCGCGGAGGCTCGACTCGACGCGGGCGACCTGCTGCAGTTCGAAAGTCATCGCGGATACCTGTAGACGGTTTGGAGGGATTCGCTGTTCACGTGGACGTGGAAGGCCAGTCCCGGGTGAGCAGTGGGGTCTACGACGCTGCCGGTGGGCGCCGTCGAGGGTTCGAAGGGGAGGGGGATGGTGGAGCGGATGCCGGGGGCGCCGCGGACGGTGTGGCCGGCGAAGGACGTGACGATCGCGTTGTGGACGTGGCCCGTGAGGATTGCCGTGATGGGCTTGCCGGTCAGTACTTCGGCCAGCGCGTCCTGCTCTTCCAGCATCCACTGGTCCATCACCGGGTGATGCAGCGCGAGCGGTGGATGGTGCATCGCAACGAAGACCGGCCCGTCGAACGGCTCCCGCAGTACGCCGTCGAGCCAGGCGAGTGACTCGTCGGACAGCAGGCCATGGCCCGCGCCCGGCACTGTGCTGTCGACTAGGACGAAGCGGGCGATGCCGACCTCGCGCACCTGGTGGATCGGGTGGTCGTCGCCGGGAGAGTCGACCAGAGCTGCGAGCCCGGACCGCAGTGGCCCACTGACGTCGTGGTTGCCGGGCAGGACCAGCACGGGTACGTCGAAGGCCAGCTCACCGGCGAGCTCGGCGTACTCCGCCTCGAGCCCGTGATCGGCAAGATCCCCGCTGACCAGCACGACGTCCACCGACGAAGAACGGACGTAAGACGTGATCCGCCGGAGCCGTGATCGCGCCTTCTCCGAACCGTCGAGATGCGGGTCACTGAGGTGCGCGATCACGTACATGTCAGCACAGTACTGGTCAGGCCGGGTGGCGGAAGAGAGTCTGGAGCGGGGCGCCCGGCGTGTAGATGTGGAGGGCCAGACCGGGATGAGCGGTGGTGTCGTCGACCAGTCCGCCGCCGGGAGCCGGGGGCTCGAACGGGAGCGGCGGGGTCGAGCGGACGCCTGGTGCGACGAGGAACGGCAGTCCGGCGAACGTGGTCGCGAGACCGTTGTGCACATGCCCGGCGAGGATGGCGGTGATCGGCTTGCCGCGGAGCACGGCCTCGAGCTCGGGACCGGATCGGAGCAGCCACTGATCGAGGACGGGATGGTTCAGCTCGAACGGCGGATGGTGGAACGCCACGAACAACGGGCCGTCGACCGGTTGAGCCAGTACGCCGTCGAGCCAGGCGAGTGATTCCGCGGACAGGAGCCCGTGGTCCTCACCCGGCACGGACGTGTCGAGCAGGACGAATCGTGCGCCGCCGACGTCGTGTAACTGGTGCACCGGATGCCCTTCGCCGGCCGCGTCGACGAAGTCCGCGAGACCAGCACGCAAAGGCGCGCTGACGTCGTGGTTGCCCGGCAACACCAGCACGGGCACGTCCAGCTTCAACTCCGCGGCGAGCTCGGCGTACTCAGACTCCAGCCCGTGATCCGCGAGGTCGCCGCTGACGAGCACGACGTCGACCGGCCGTCGGAATTCGCGCAGGTACGACGTGAGCTTGCGCAACCGCGACCGCGCCTCCTCGGAGCCGTCGAGATGGGGGTCACTGAGGTGCGCGATGACGTACATGGCTGGAATTATCTGCCGGATCGTCCCGTCCCGCTGGGATTATCCACAGAAGCCGGCCGGGAGATCGCTGCACGGAACCAGGTCGCCGCGATCGAGCACCGGACGCGCCTGCGTCGAGCGCAGGTAGTCGAGGAACGCGGCGGTCAGCGACTTCGCCGCCGGTGCCTTGTACGTGTAGGCGTGCTCGACTTCCCAGAACTTGTACGAGCGGTCGGCCACCTTGGACGTGTCCGGTACGACGCCGTCGATCGTGACCGGCGTCAGCTGCGGGTACTTGCGGGCGCTGCCGAGCTCGGCGTACCCGATCGCGCCGTCGATCTCGTTGACCCGGGTGAGCAGCTCCTCCGTCGTACCGACCTCACAGCGGTGGTACTTCGTGGTTGCCGCGTCGTCGTCGCGCCGGCAGTCGTCCGAGGTGATCCCGAGCTCCTGGTCGCCGCCGAGCACCTTCTCGCGGAACACCAGCCGTGAGCCGGACGCCGGGCCGACGCGGCTGACCATCCGGATCGGCAGGTTCCGGCCGCCGACCTGCGACCAGTTGGTGACCTTGCCGTTGTAGATGTCGCGCAGCTGGGCCGTGGTCAGGCCGGTCACGTCCGCGGCCCGGTTGACGACGACGGCGAACACGACGACCGCGACCGCCTCACCGCTCAGTCCGGGCGCGTCGACGGCCGGCCCGTCGGACATTGCGATCACCTTGCTCGCCGCGCTCCCGTCCTTGGCGCCCAGCGCGCTCAGGTCGCTGACACCGCTGCGACTGCCGTTGGCCGCGAGCGTGATATCGGCGTTCGAGCACTCGGCGACGTACGCGCTGCGCAGCTCGGTCATGGTCGGTTCGACGGCCGTGGATCCGATCACCCGCAGCTCGCCCGACGCGCAGTTCCGCGGCGGCTGCAGGACGTCGACGAGGAAGAACGCGACGAGAGCGCCGACCAGCACCAGCGTCGTCGCGCCGAAGATCAACGTACGCCGGCCCGGGCCGCGCGGTCGCGGTTCGTGGTAGACGCCGCCGTTGGCCCCGCCGGCCAGGTATCCGGAGTGGGTGACGTCCTTGCCCTTGCCCGACAGCACGAGCAGGAACTTGAAGTGGTCGCCGCGGTTGATCGCCAGCTTCGGCACCGTGATCGCATCAGTGTCGACGTAATCGGCCGGCTTCATGCCGGCCTCGAGCAGCTCACCGATGTCCGGCGGATGTGACTCGACCACCTTCATCCGGACGATCTTGCGGCCCGGGAAGGTGAACTTCACCGCGCCCTGCATGTCCTTCGCCTCGATGTCGGTGCCGGTGTTGTCCACCCGCAGCAGCACGATGCTCGGATCGTGGACCGCATTGCCCTGGTGGACGACCTCGATGTCGACCATTTCCTTGGCGCGGTTCTGCCGGGGGTGCACCCCGATCTGCGCGTCCACCTGGACCCGGTAGACGAGCCGTTTGCGGCGCCACACGTACCGGTCGAGCAGCCACACGATCGCAGTACCGATCAGCGTGACGAGGGCGATCACGGTCTCGATGTTGATGCTGCCGAAACCAGAGAAATCGAACAACCTTGTCCTCACTTCTACGAGTACAGGACGCTAGTGCCCGGCGGTGAACGGCCGCTTACGCAGCGATGACGCGCCGGGGCGAGAGTTGGCCCGGTCCGGTCGTTCTGCAAGATTGTCCGCATGGGTGAACAGGTTGACGTGATCGTGGTGGGGCTCGGGGTCGGCGGAGAGGAGACGGCCGGACGCTTGGCGCAGGCAGGCCTGTCGGTGGTCGGCATCGAGTCGCGGCTGGTGGGCGGCGAATGCCCGTACTACGGGTGCATCCCGAGCAAGATGATGATCCGGGCCGCGAACCTGATCGCCGAGACCCGTCGCGTCGACGGCATGGCCGGTACGGCGACCGTGCAGCCGGACTGGACCCCGGTCGCCAAGCGCATCCGCGAAGAGGCGACCGACACCTGGAACGACCAGGTCGCGATCGATCGGCTGGTGAACAAGGGCGCCACCGTGATCAAGGACCGCGCGACGATCACCGGACCGAGCACGGTCAAGGCCGGCGACCGTGAGTTCGAGGCGGCCCGCGGCATCGTGATCGCGACCGGGACGGTCCCGTCCGTCCCGCCGATCGAGGGCCTCGCCGGTACGCCGTACTGGACGAACCGGGAGGCGATCGAGGTCGAGGTGCTGCCCGCTTCGCTGATCGTCCTCGGCGGCGGCGCGATCGGGATGGAGCTGGCGCAGGTGTTCGCCCGCTTCGGGGTGAAGGTGACCGTGGTCGAAGGCGCCGACGAGGTGCTGTCGATGGAGGAGCCCGAGTCCGGCGTGCTCGCGCGTGAGGCGCTGCAGCGCGACGGCGTGAAGTTCCTGCTCGGCGCCCACGCCACGCAGGTCGGGTACGCCGGGGACAACTTCACCGTCACGCTCGACAACGGCGCGTCGGCCACCGGCGAGAAGTTGCTGGTGGCAACGGGTCGTCGGATCGCGACGGCGGATCTCGGGCTGGAGAAGGTAGGCCTCGACCCCAAGGCCCGCCGGATCGAGGTCGACGAGCACGTCCGGGCCGCCGACAGGGTGTGGGCGATCGGCGACGTCACCGGCGTCGGCGTGTTCACTCACAACGCGATGTACCAGGCCGATATCGCGGTCCGCGACATCCTGCGGGAGCCGGACGCGCCGACCGCGAGCTACCACGCGATGCCGCGGGTGACGTTCACCGACCCGGAGATCGGCGCGGTCGGGCTGACCGAGCAGCAGGCCCGGGACGCGGGGCTGAACGTGCGGACCGGCTCGACGCCGATCCCGGCGTCGACGCGCGGCTGGATCCACAAGGCCGGCAACGAAGGATTCATCAAGGTCGTGATGGACGCCGACCGCAAGGTGCTCGTCGGTGCGACCAGTGCGGGGCCGACCGGTGGCGAGGTGCTCAGCGCGCTCGCGGTCGCGGTGCATGCCGCCGTCCCCGTGCATACGCTGCGGCAGATGATCCTCGCCTACCCCACGTTCCACCGTGCGATCGGGGAAGCGCTCAAGGCGCTGTGAGACAGCTTGTTGCGAATCAGTCGCAACTAGATCAAGAATGTGCGTGTGCATGTTCCTGACGGCTTCTTCGACGCGCCCACGTCCGTCGCCACCGGCCTGATCGCGGCCGGGGCGGTCGGCTTCAGCCTGCAGCGGGCGAACCGGGAGCTTCGTGAGACCGGTCCGGCGCTGGCCGGTCTGACGGCGGCGTTCGTGTTCGCGGTGCAGATGGTGAACTTCCCGGTCGGCGCCGGGACGAGCGGTCACCTGCTCGGTGGAGCGCTCGCCGCCGCGCTGGTCGGGCCGTGGACCGCCGTGCTGGTGATGTCGACGGTGCTGCTGGTGCAGGGGTTGCTGTTCGCCGACGGCGGTCTGACCGCGCTGGGCACGAACATCACGTTGATGGGGCTGATCACGGTCCTGGTCGGGTACTTCCTGACGCGGGCGCTGCTGAAGGTGCTGCCGCGGTGGGCGGGCAGCGTCGTGCCGGCGGCGACTGTCGGCGCTCTTGTGTCGGTGCCGGCCGCGGCGCTGGCGTTCACCGGGCTGTACTCGATCGGTGGCGCGGTGGACATCCCGCTCGCGAAGCTCGCGTCGGCGATGGTCGGTTGGCACGTCCTCGTCGGCATCGGCGAGGCGGTGATCACCGCGGCCGTGCTGAGTGCTGTCGTCGCGACCCGGCCGGACCTGGTGTACGCCGCTCGGCACCTGCAGCAGGATCTCGTCCTGGTCGATGCCGACGGCAACACCTCGACGGTGTCCCCGGACAAGCCGATCGCCGCCAAGCCGGCCGGACGGTCGCTGGGGATCGGTATCGCGGTCACCCTCGTCGTCGCGGGCGGGCTGAGCCTGTTCGCGAGTGCGCATCCGGACGGGCTGGAGTTCGTGGGCGCCAAGCTCGGGTTCGATGGTGCCGCGAAGGACTCGGCCGTCGCGGGCAGTCCGCTCGCCGACTACGGCGTCCACGGGGTCGGCAACGCGCAGGTGTCCGGCGCGCTGGCAGGGATCATCGGCGTACTGGTGACGATCGTCGTCGGTCTGGCGATCGCGAAGTTCGCGTCGTTGCGCGCGAACAAGGCATCGTGACGGTACTGATGCCGCGACTCCGTCGCGGCGGGTCACGGGGCTGTTGCTCCCGGGCTTCCCTCGTCGCTCCGGTCCTCAGTCCAGACCGGGAAGCCCCGTGACAGGGGACGGTCTGCTGGTCGCGGTGGACAGTCCGGTCCACCGGATCCCGGCGCAGGTGAAGCTGGTCGCCCTGTTGGTGTTCGTACTGGCCGTGGTGTCGACACCGGCCGCCGTCTTCTGGGCTTTCGCGGTGTACGCCGGGATGCTCGTGGCAGCTGTCGTCGTCGCCAAGGTGCCGGTGCCTGTGGTCTCGAGGCGGCTCGCGGTGGAGACGCCGTTCATCGTCTTCGCGTTGCTGCTGCCGTTCGTGGCCACCGGTCCGCAGGTGTCCGTGCTGGGACTGGAATTGTCGCAGTCAGGTGTACTCGGCGCCTGGAACGTGCTGGCGAAAGGGACGCTCGGGGTGGTCGCCGCGATCTTGCTGTCGGCAACGACCGCGCCGCGGGACCTGCTGGCCGGGCTGGAACGGCTGCGATTGCCGGCGACGCTCGTGGCGATCCTGTCGTTCATGGTCCGCTACCTGAGCGTCGTGTCCGATGATCTGCACCGGATGCGGGTCGCTCGGGAGTCCCGTGGATATACGGGCGGCCGGGTCGGTCATCTGAAGGCGGTGGCCGGGGGAGTGGGGGCGTTGTTCGTGCGGAGCTTCGAGCGCGGGGAGCGGGTGCATCTGGCCATGCGGTCGCGTGGCTACACGGGACGGATGCCGCTGCTGAGTGTGCAGGGTGCGTCGCGCGGACAGTGGCTGGAAGGGGTCGCGATCTCGATGGTCGCGGTCGTGGTTGCGGTAGCGGCGAGGGTGGTCGGATTGTGAAGGGTCCTGCGATTCAGGTCGAGCGGCTGGTGTTCGCCTACCCGGACGGGCGGCAGGCGCTCTTCGGCGTCGACTTCACGGTCGAGCGCGGGGAACGGGTCGCGCTGCTCGGCCCCAACGGCGCCGGCAAGACGACCCTCGTCCTGCACCTGAACGGCATCCTCGGCTCAGTTGCCGGCGGCACCGGCAGCGGCCGCATCCAGATCGGTGGGACCGGCCTGCACCGTGAGCACCTTGGCGAGATCCGCCGCAAGGTCGGTCTGGTCTTCCAGGACCCGGACGATCAGCTCTTCATGCCGACCGTCCGCGACGACGTCGCCTTCGGTCCCGCGAACCTCGGCCTCCGCGGTTCCGAGCTCGACGACCGGGTGCACGAGGCTCTGGTCCAGGTCGGGATGCAGGACCACGCGGACCTCGCCCCGCATCACCTGTCCTTCGGCCAACGCCGCCGCGTGGCTGTCGCCACGGTGCTGGCGATGCGTCCCGAGGTCCTGGTCCTCGACGAACCGTCCAGCAACCTCGACCCGGCCGCCCGCCGCGAACTCGCGGACATCCTCGCCGGGCTGGACGTCACGCTGCTGATGATCACGCACGACCTTCCGTACGCGCTGCAGCTCTGCGAGCGCAGTCTGCTGATGGACGGTGGCCGCATCGTCGCCGACGGCAAGACCCGCGACCTGCTGGGCGACGCCGAGCTGATGCGTGCCCACCGCCTGGAACTCCCGTACGGCTTCGACCCGCTCTCCGTCCCCGGCCCCGAATCGAGACCGTGAACAGTCCATGGTGACTGGGCACAGGCAATAGCCTGTCCACGGTCCCCGGGAGGTGTGCCCAGTTCCCGGGAGGGCCCGGGGAGGGGCGCCGGGGGTCAGGGTTGCGGGGTGGGGGCGGCTGGGTCGGGGGTTGACTCGAAGGCGGTGCGGAGGCGGCCGCGGGAGGCAGCCAGGTGGTCGTGCATGGCGGCGTCGGCAGCCTGCGTGTCGCGCCGACGGATGGCCGTCACGATCAGGTCGTGCTCGTCCAGCGCGTCCTCGGTGACGCTCGAGTCGCGGAGCAGGCGGAACAGCTGCAGGTGGCAGTGGAGCTTGGCGAAGATCTCGCCGAAGTAGCTGTTGCCGGTCGCCGCGATCACGGCTTCGTGGAACTCGGCGTCGGCGCGAGCGAAGGCGCCGTACGACATCGTGCCGGCCTGGTAGCGGGCGCGCATCTCGGCGGCGATCCGCGCGAGTTGCTCGACCTCGTCGCCGCGGTGCCGGCCGGCCGCGAGGCCTGAACAGTACGGCTCGATCAGGAACCGGGCCTCGAACAGATCCTCGAACCGCTCCGCCGTCAGCTTCGGCGTGGCGGAATATCCGATCAGATGTGTTTTCGTGACCAGGTCCTCGGCCTCGAGCCGGTTCAGCGACTCCCGGACCGGGGTCTGGGAGACCCCGAGCCGGCGGCTCAACTCGTCGACGCGGATCCGTTCACCCGGCTGGATCTGGCCATCCAGCAGGAACTCCTGCAGTCGCTCGTAGACGACGTCGCTCATCCGGGGCCGGCCGGGACGCCCGTTGGTCACTGCGGTGCGCTGGCTCATCTGTTGTCCATCCGTCGGCAGAAATCATGGATTCGTATTCACAGACCATTGCGAATCGTATCCGATCTGATCTAGCCTCCCAAGAAATCGGGCGATGAATACGAATGCAGCGACTCCACCCTGGGACGGTCGACATGCACACAGATCTGCTCACGGCCCAAGCACTGGCCGAACGACTCCTGATCACCGCCGGTGTGCCGGACCTCGCCGCGGCCCAGCAGGCCGAACTCCTGGTCGTCGCCGAGGCGAAGGGGATGCCGTCGCACGGTCTGCTGCGCCTGCCGAGGCTGCTGAGGCGGCTGGGGAACGGCACCGCGAGCCCGACCAGCACCGGCTGCCACACCTGGATGAGCCCCTGCTTCCTGTCCGTCGACGGTCAGCAAGGACTCGGCCCAGTGGTCGCGGTCCGCGCATTGGAAGCGATCGTCCCGGCAGCCGAGCAGTACGGCGTCGCGGTCTGCTCGATCACCAACAACAACCACCTCGGCATGCTCGGGTACTACGCCGGCCGCATGGCCGACCGTGGCCTGGTCTGCCTCGGCATCACGACCAGCGAGGCGCTGGTGCACCCGTGGGGCGGCACCGAGGCGATGCTCGGCACCAACCCGCTGGCGCTCGCAGTACCGGCGCGGCCGCCGCTGGTGCTGGACATGGCCACCTCGCAGATCTCGATGGGCAAGGTGCATGACCACGCATTGCGCGGCGTACCGCTGGAGCCGGGCTGGGCTTTGGATGCCGGCGGCAACGAGACCGTCGACCCGGTGGCGGCCAAGGACGGATCGATCGCGCCGTTCGGGGGAGCGAAGGGGTACGGCCTCGGGCTCGGTCTGGGGGCGATGGTCACCTTCCTCACCGGAGCCGCGTACGGCACCGATGTCGGCGGCACGCTCGACGACGACCGCCTGAGCAACAAGGGCGACCTGTTCATCCTGCTGAGCGGCGGCCGTCACTCCGCGACCGAGTACCTCGACCAGGTACGCCGCAGCCGCCGCGCCGACCCGGCCAGGCCGGTGGCGGTTCCCGGTGACGGCGCCCGCGCGCGGTACCAGGATTCGGTTGCCGATGGCATCGAGATCGCCGACGACCTGTGGCGTGAGCTGACCCGCCTGGACACAGCACGCGACACAGCACGGACCCGCCGCGAAGCCGTTCTGGCCGACTGATCCCGCCCCACGACCGGACAAGGACACGAATATGACGATCACCGCCCCCTCCTTCGGCGTGCAACGAGCACCGCGCACGGTTGTCTTCGGCGCCGGCCAGCGCGCTCTGCTCGGACGCCACGCCGCGGAGTACGGCAGCTCAGCGCTCGTCTGCACCGATCAACGGCTGGCCGCGTCGCCCGAGTTCGCGCAGCTGCTCGCGGATCTCGAGGACAACGGCCTCGGGGTCCACGTCTGGAGCGACACGTCTCCGGAGCTGCCGATGTCCGACATCGACGCGTGCTTCGACGCGATGGAGTACGCCGGTATCGACGTCGTCATCGGGATCGGCGGCGGCAGTTGCTTGGATCTTGCCAAGGCGGTCGCGCTGATGCTCACGCACGGCGGCCCGATCGATCAGTACTACGGGGAGAACGCCGTCCCGAGCCCGGTGCTCCCGATCATCGCCGTACCGACCACCGGAGGCACCGGCTCCGAGGTCACCCCGGTGTGCGTCCTCAGCGACAGCCGTCGTGAACTCAAGGCCGGCATCTCCTCGCCGTACCTGATTCCGTCGGTCGCGATCTGCGACCCCGAGCTGACCTACTCCTGCCCGCCCAGCCTCACGGCCAGCGCCGGAGCGGACGCGGTCTCGCACCTGGTCGAGTCGTTCACCGCCATCCAGCGCCCGCAGGCGGCACTCGCCGAAGGTCGTGTGTTCATCGGCAAGAACGTCATCAGCGACTCCTACGCTCGCTGGGGTCTCGGGCTCCTCGCGACCGCACTCCCGATCGCCTTCGAGCACCCGGACGACCAGGAGGCGCGAGCCGCGGTCATGCTCGCCGCGAATGCCGGCGGCTACGCGCTAGGAGTCGCCGGCACCGCGGCCGCACACGCGCTGCAGTACCCGCTCGGCGCCCTGACCCATACCCCGCACGGCGTCGGGGTCGGCGTTCTCCTGCCGTACGTCATGCGCTACAACGCTCCCGCCCGCGTCCAGGAGTTCGCCGAGATCGCCAAGCTCTTCGGCGTACCGAAAGCAGGTAACACCCAACAGCAGGCGCTGGCCGGGATCGAGGCCGTCGACGCGCTGCTGGACCGCATCGGCATCCCGCCGACCTTGAAGGAGCTCGGCCTCGCCGAGGACCAGCTCGACTACGTCGCCGAACTGGGCCTGCAGTCGGCCCGGCTGATCGACAACAACCCCCGCCCGCTCGATGTCGACGCGCTGCTCGAGATCACTCGCGCCGCCTACGCCGGCGACCGAACCGACCCGTTCTGACCAGTTCTGATACCCGGAGCCACCTGATGACTTCTCCGCACGATCTGTTCATCGACGGACAGTGGCGCCCGGCCGCCGACGGCCGGCGCTTCCCAGTCCACGATCCCGCCGACGGGTCCGAGCTGGCCCAGTTCGCCGCGGCCACCGAGGCGGACTGCCTCGCGGCTGTCGACGCGGCCGCCGACGCCCTCGCGGCCTGGTCGGCCACCCCGCCGCGGCAACGCTCCGAGCTGCTCCGCGCAACCTTCGACGTACTGACCGAGGAACGCGAGCAGCTCGCCGCACTCATCACCGCCGAGAACGGCAAGGCGTACGCCGACGCGATCGGCGAGGCGGCGTACGCGACCGAGTTCTTCCGCTGGTTCGCCGAGGAGGCGGTCCGGATCGGCGGCGATTTCCGCCTCTCACCCTCCGGCGACAAGACGATCGTCGTACGCCGGGATCCGATCGGCGTCGCGATCCTCGTCACTCCGTGGAACTTCCCGGCCGCGATGGCCACCCGCAAGATCGCGCCCGCTCTGGCGGCCGGCTGCTCCGTAGTACTGAAGCCGGCCAGCCAGACCCCACTCACCGCGGCGTACGTCGTGGACGTCCTGCGACGCGTCGGCGTACCGGCCGGTGTCGTCAACCTGGTGACGCCGGTGCCGGCAGGCCCCGCGGTGAGCGCGATGTTGCACCATCCCGCCGTCCGCAAGCTGTCGTTCACCGGCTCGACCGAGGTCGGACGGGTGCTCCTGCACGAGGCGGCCGACCAGGTCGTCAGCTCGTCGATGGAGCTCGGCGGGAACGCGCCGTTCGTCGTCCTGCCCGGCGCCGACGTCGACGCCGCGGTGGAGGGCGCGATGGTCGCGAAGATGCGCAACGGCGGATCGGCCTGTACGGCGGCCAATCGGTTCTACGTCCACGACTCGCTGGTGGACGAGTTCAGCACCCGCATCACCGCGGCGATGAAGGCCGTCACGATGGGACCGGGCGCCGACCGGTCGAACGACCTCGGTGCCCTGGTGTCACCGGAGGAGCGCGACAAGGTCGCCGGACTGGTGGACCGAGCCGTTGCCGAAGGCGCCAACCTCGCGCTGGGCGGTGAGACGCCCGAAGGCGGCGCGTTCTACCCGCCGACAGTGCTCACCGACGTCAAGCACGGCAGCGAGATCAACCAGACCGAGATCTTCGGGCCGGTCACCGCGATCGTCGGTTTCAGCGACGTCGACGAGGCCGTCGCGATGGCCAACGACACGATCTACGGCCTGATCTCCTACGTGTACGGCGATCCCGCGCAGGCGCTCGCAGTGGCGCAGCGGATCGACTCGGGGATGGTCGCAGTCAACCGGGGCGTGCTCAGCGACCCGGCAGCGCCCTTCGGCGGGACCAAGCAGTCCGGTCTCGGCCGCGAAGGCAGCTCCGAGGGGATCCTCGAATTCCTCGAGGAGAAGTACATCGGAATCGAGGTGTGAGGCGATGGCGAACGCCGTACTCCCCACCGTGTCGCCACCGACGGTCGACGGTCCGTCCGCGACGCGCAAACGCATGAAGGTCAAGCCCAAACGGCAGAACCTGGCCGGCTGGCTGTTCGTCGGCCCGGTGATCTTCGGGGTCCTGTTCTTCCAGCTCGCGCCGGTGGCAGCCTCCCTGGTGGTGTCGCTGACCAACTGGACCGGGCTGAACTCGCCGAAGTTCCTCGGCCTGGGCAACTACAAGGAGCTGTTCACCGCCGACGACACGTTCTGGCCGTCGCTCAAGAACACCGTGATCTTCACCCTGGTCGTCGTCGTCCTGACCATCTTCATCGGGCTCGGACTCGCCGTCCTGTGCAACCAGAAGATCAAAGGCATCGGAATCTTCCGGACGCTGTACTACTCGCCCGCGGTCACCAACGTCGTCGCGATCGGCTTCGTCTGGTTCTGGCTGTACAACCCGGACAACGGCCTGTTCAACTCCACGCTGAAGACGGTCGGCATCCACGGACCGGCCTGGCTGTCCGACACGAAGACCGCGCTGATCGCGGTGATGATCGTCGCGCTCTGGCAGGGCGTCGGCTACCCGATGGTGATCCTGCTGGCCGGGCTGCAGAGCATCGACCAGTCGCTGATCGAAGCGGCGACCATGGACGGGGCGTCGGCCTGGCGGCGGTTCTGGTCGGTCGTCTTCCCGCTGCTGACCCCGAGCCTGTTCTTCCTCACGATCACGCAGTTCATCACCTCGTTCCAGGTGTTCGGGATCATCTACGTGATGACGTCCGGCGGCCCGAACAACGCCACCTCGGTGTTCATCTTCCAGATCTACGAGGCCGCCTTCGGGCACGGCCGGCTGGGCTATGCCTCCGCGATGGGCTGGGTGCTGTTCGTCATCGTCGGCGTCGTCACCGCGATCCAGTGGCGGATGGAGAAACGGTGGGTGCACTATGACAACTGAGGCGACAACTGAGGCGACAACTGGGGCCGTCCGAGTCTTCAACCGACCACCCCGGCATATCCCGCGCCGCGTCGTGCTGATCGTCGTCCTGCTGTTCTTCGCCGTGGTGTTCGCGATGCCGCTGCTCTGGATGATCAGCGCATCGCTCAAGCCCGAGAACGAAGTACTGCAGTCGCCGCCGACGTTCCTCCCGTCGGAGTTCCAATGGGGCAACTATTCGCAAGCCGGCCACGGCCTGCTGCCGTTCTTCCTGAACAGCTGCAAGCTCGCCGCACTCAACGTCGGCTTCCTGCTGCTGTTCGCGTCGCTGGCCGGGTACGGGTTCGCCCGGCTGAACTTCGCCTTCAAGAACCTCGCCTTCGCGCTGTTGTTGTCGACGGCAATGATCCCGGGCATCGTCTACCTGGTTCCGCAGTACATGCTGTTCCGGCAGATGGGCTGGATCGACACCCACTACCCGCTCTGGGTTCCGAACGTGCTGACGCCGGTCTTCGGCACGTTCCTGCTCCGGCAGGCGTTCCGCGGCGTACCGATCGAGTTGGAGGAGGCCGCCAAGCTCGACGGCGCGTCGATCTTCGGCACCTTCTGGCGGATCATGCTCCCGCAGGTCAAGCCGGCCCTGGCCGCGGTCGGCGCACTGACCTTCATGGGCTCGTGGAACGACCTCTTCGGCCCGCTGATCTTCCTGAACTCGACGCGGCTGCAGACGATGCCGATCGCGCTCGCGCTGTTCAAGGGTGAGTACTTCACCCAGACCAATCTCATGATGGCCGCCGCGACGCTGACGATCCTGCCGCCGCTGCTGCTGTTCCTGCTGGCCCAGAAGTACTTCGTCCAGGGCATCACGATGTCCGGCCTGAAAGGATAAGTATGCGGATCACGAACATCGAGTCGATCATCCTGCTCGACAAGCTGCACATCGTGAAGGTGCACACCGACGAGGGCCTGGTCGGTGTCGGCGAGGTCAGCCCGATGAACGCCCACGTCTCGCACAGCGTCGTGGAGCAGGCGCTGGCGCCGCTGCTCATCGGCGAGGAGGCGACCGACATCGAGCGGCTCTGGCGCCGGCTCTACACCAAGCCGTACAAGCTGGGCCCCGGCGGCGCTCAGCTGAACGCGATCGCGGGCATCGACATCGCCCTGTGGGACCTGCTCGGCAAGGCGGCAGGGCTGCCGACGTACCAGCTCCTCGGGGGCAAGTACCGGCAGAGCGCGAAGGTCTACGCGAGCTCGATGTCGCGCAGCATGACACCGGACCAGGAGGCCGAGCGCGCGCAATCCTTCCAGGAGAAGGGATTCCACGGCTACAAGATCCACTCGTCGACGCCGTGGATGCACGACGACGGCTTCGACCAGACCATCGCGACCGTGACCGCGGTGCGCAAGCTCGTCGGGGACGACTTCCCGATCCTGGTCGACGTCAACAACGCGTACTACGAACACACCGCGATCAAGCTGGCCCACGCGCTGGAGGACCTCGGCGTGTGGCACTTCGAGGAACCGCTCGCCGCCCACGACTATGCGGCGTACGGACGGCTGGCCGACGCGGTCGACATCCCGATCGCGGCGGGGGAGCAGGAGTACACCACCTGGCAGTTCCGGGACCTGATCCTGGACGGCAAGGTCGACATCCTGCAGCCCGACGTCATCAAGTGCGGCGGCATCACCGAGTTCAAGAAGATCGCGGTGCTCGCCGACACCTTCACCAAGCCGATCACCGTGCACAACACGCAACAGACGATCGGTACGTCGGCACACGCGCACCTGTGGGTCAGTACGCCGTCGTGCGTCTACCCGCAGGAGTACAACATCGAGCACAACCCGATCCTCGACGACGTACCGATCTGGAAGAACCCGCTCGTCCCGGTGAACGGCGAGATCACGCCGTGGGACCTGCCCGGTCTGGGCATCGAGCTGGACGACGACGCGGTCGCCAAACTGCGGACCAATTAACTTCAGAGAACAGGAACGACCATGCCCGCATCAGAGATCTCCCGTCGGTCGGTACTCCGGGCCCTCGGCATCGGCGGCGGCGCGCTCGCCGCCGGACTACCACTCGCCGCCTGCGGCAGCAACGGCAGCGGAGGAGGTGGAGGCGGCGGCGGTAATGCCTCCTGGATGACCTGGGACACCGAGAGCGGTACCCCGATGTACACGATGGCGCAGAACTGGGCCAAGCAGGCCGGCAAAACGCTCGACATCCAGTCGATCCCCGGTGACGACTACGACACCAAGCTCCGGACCGTGCTGTCGTCGGGCGCGGCGCCGACCGCGATCCGGATCAACGACGACTACGTCCGCGGGTACTACGCAGAGGGCTCGCTGCTCGACCTGCGTCCGTACCTGGAGAAGGACGGGATCAAGCCGGACGACTACTTCCCGGTCGCCTACAACTTCGCCAAGCAGCCCGATGGCGCGCACGCCGCCTGGCCGATCATGACCAACCCCGGTGTGCTGTACTGCAACACCGACGCGTTCGCGGAGGCCGGGGTCGAGCTGCCGCCGAAGGACTGGGCGAAGAGCGGCTGGACCTGGGACGACTTCGTCGACGCGGCGAAGAAGCTGACCAAGCCGAACGGCGAGCGCTGGGGTGCGCTGGTCTTCCCGGACACCTCGCTCGAGACCGTCTTCCCGGTCAGCAACGGCGGCGACGGCATCTACTCGAAGGACGCGACCCGGTTCACGCTGGCCGAGCCGCAGGGCGCCGAGGCGATCCAGTGGGTTGCCGACCTGTCCCTCGTCCACAAGGTGCACCCGGACTTCGCGACCGTCACGGCCGGCCGTCAGACCCCGAACTGGGCGCTGGCCCAGCTCGGCACCGGCAAGGTCGCGATGCTGCTCGCGCTGACCAGCGGCATCCCGTACCTGCGCAAGAACGCGAAGGTGAAGTGGGACATCTTCCCGACGCCGATGAAGGTCCGCCGGACCACGGTCAACACGCTGACCGTGCTCGCGGTTCCGAAGGCCTCGAAGGATCCCGACACCGCGTGGAGCTTCCTGAAGTACGCCGCCGGCGCGGAGGCCGCGAAGCTGCTCGCACAGTCGCGCGGGTTCATGCCGGTGGCGAAGAGCTCGTCGGCGTTGTTCGTGCCCGACGACCAGGCGCCGTCGAACCTTGCGCTGGTGACGCAGGCGCTCGGCAACGCGGTCAACGAGAACTTCAGCCGCTACATCGAACGTGCCAGGACCATCTACCGGCCGGTGCTCGACGACGTCTGGAGCGGTAAGAAGACCGCCGAAGCGGCGCTGGGCAGCGTCAAGCAGAAGGTCGAAGACGTCCTCGCAGGCAAGGGATGACCGGATGAAGATCACCGATATCAGCGTCGAAGTCACCTCCGAACCGAAGGCACACGCGGTCCGCGACGCGATCCAGTTGCTCGACCGCAACGGCCACACCCGTGTGCAGATCGACACCGACGAGGGCGTGAGCGGCGTCAGTACGACGTACTTCGGCCGGGTCGAGAGCTCGCCCGCGGTGCTGGCCCACCTGATCACCGACCAGCTGGCGCCGGCGATCGTGGGGGAGGATCCCGCGTTGATCCGCGGGATCCGGCAGAAGCTCCAGACGCTGACCGATTACCAGGGGACCGCCGGGCTGTCGTCGTACGGCATCTCGGCGATCGATCTGGCGTTGTGGGACCTGCTCGGCAAGTCGCTCGACGTCCCGGTGTGGAAGCTGCTCGGAGCGCAGCGGTCCGCGATTCCGACGTACGCGATGGTCGGCTGGCTGGAGCTGGACGTCGCGGGGCTGGAGAGCGTGTCGGCGAAGGCCATGGAGCAGGGCTTCCGTGGCGTCAAGATGAAGGTCGGCAGCGGTCCGCTCACCGAGGACGTCCAGCGGATCAAGGCGGTCCGCAACATCATCGGGCCGGACGCGCCGTTGATGGTCGACGCGAACCAGGCCTTCGGGTACTCCGAGGCGCTGCGACGCGGCCGGGTGTACGAGGAGCTCGACTGCCGGTGGTTCGAGGAGCCGCTGCCGGCAGGGGACACCGATGCTCATGTGCGGCTGGCCGAGAAGCTGGACATCCCGATCGCAACGGGGGAGAACCGGTACGGGCAGGCAGCCTTCCGGGACTTGATCGCGCGGGGTGGCGTCGGTGTCGTACAACCCGATCTGCGGCGGGCCGGTGGTTTGACGGACTGTCTGGAGATCGGGTTGATGGCGGCCGGGTTCGGAGTGCCGTACGCGTCGCACGGCGGTGGGGCACACATCCACGTGCTGGCGGCACTGCCGAACACGATCTACGTGGAGAGTGGACTGCTGCCTTCCGGCGTTCAGCTGGAAGACGGGTGTTATCCGTTGCCGACCGGACCCGGGTTGTCCTCCTGGAACGGCTAGAAGGTGACCGGCACCGGGAATCCACGGTGAATTTGTTACCAGGACCTTGTGTGTTACTCGCCGGTCAGCGAAGGTGACGTTGAGTACTTCAATCGCCACCCCTCGCGTCCAAAGGCGGTCCGCCCATGAAGTCCATCGCCAGTCTGCTGTCCGCTGCGGCCCTCGGCGCAGCGATGCTCCTCAGCCCGGGAGTCGCGCACGCGGCGGCTCCGAACTACGTCTCACTCGGTGACTCCTACGCCTCCGGTGTCGGGACCCGCACCTACATCTCCAGCAGCGGGTCCTGCCAGCGGTCCACCAAGGCCTACTCGTACATCGATGCGGCCCGGATCGGCGCCAACCTGACGTTCGTGGCCTGCTCCGGCGCGAAGGTCGCCGACGTCACTGCGAACCAGCTGCCGTCGGTGACCAGCTCGACCAACATCGTCTCGGTGCAGGTCGGCGGCAACGACGCCGGCTTCTCGTCGGTCATCACCGAGTGCGCGAAGCCGTCGTGGCTGGGCGACTGCACCAGCGCGGTCGCAGGCGCCCAGACGATCATCAACAACACGCTGCCCGGCCGGCTGAACACGCTGTACTCCTCGATCCGGAGCCGCGCCGCGTCGGCGCACGTCGTGGTCGTCGGGTACCCGCGACTGTTCAACGGCACCGACTGCAACGCCGGCACGTTCTTCAGCCCCGACGAGATGACCCGGCTGAACGCGACCGCCGACCTGCTCAACTCCAAGATCCAGGCCTCGGCGAGCGCGGCCGGTTTCACGTTCGTCAACCCGACGAGCAAGTTCATCGGTCACTCCGTGTGCGGCAGCCCCGAGTGGATCAACGGCCTGTCGAACCCGGTCAGTGAGTCGTACCACCCGAACGTCACCGGCCAGGCGGCGTTCGCCGATCTGGTCCAGCCCGCCCTCTGACGCGCGATTTTGCGAAACCGCCCCGGTGCGAACCGGGGCGGTTTCGTATTTCGGGATGCGGACTCGTCCGGTTCGTGGTGTCATGCTGGAGTGGCGCGGAGGTCTGTGGACTGGTTGCTGGCGGCCAGGATGCAGGCGAACTGTTTGGCGCGTCCGGTGAACGAGGCCGGCCCCGGAGGGGTGGCCGACGTCGTACGCCGGACGGGGGGCCTCCAGGCGCAGACGTGGCGCGGCGCCGCGTACGCCGTACGCGCCCGATCCACCGCGACCACGCTCGCCGACGTCACACACGCCCAGGAGACCGACCGCTCGGTCGTCCGCGGCTGGTTCATGCGCGGCACGCTGCAACTGGTCGCTGTCGAGGACGCCGGTCCGCTGCTGGGCCTGCTCGGCCCGAAGCTGATCAAGGACACGGAACGCCGGTACGGCGAACTCGGGCTGCCTGCACCCGTCCGTGCTCGCGCGGCCGACGTACTCGAAGAGCATCTGCTGGCGAACGGTCCGTCCAACCGCGCCGAGCTGGCCGACGTACTGGTTGCGGCCGGACTGATCGCGGAGCCGAAGGGGCAGGCTGTCTACGCGCTGATCCGGTATGCCGGGCTGCTCGGCCGGTTGTGTTATGGGCCAGGAGAGACCTGGGTCGCCGTGCGGGACTGGCTCGGAAAGCCTTTTGACCTGGCGGGAGACGTGGAGGATCTGGCCCGCCGCTACTTGAACGCCTACGGCCCCGCGACGGCGCGTGACTTCGCGACGTGGTCCGGCCTTCCCGTGCCGACCGCCCGGCGTGCCGTGGAGGCGGTCGCCACGAAGTCCTTCGAAGTCGAGTCCGGGGAGTTGGCTGCGCTCGATGATCTACCTGGATGTCGGGACGTCCGGATGCTGGGGGAGTTCGACGCCTATCTCCTCGGCTACCAGAACCGCTTCCAGCAACTGCCCACCGCGATCTTCCCCGGCGGCGGCATGCTCCGCCCGGCCATCATCGAGGCCGGCCGAGCCATCGGCTCGTGGACGCACTCCGACCTGTCGGTGGAGATGTTCGACGGCCGGCCCGACCTCTCCGCCGAATTGAAGGACCTGGCTCGCTTCGCCGGTTGATCGTATATGCCGGACCGGGTATATATAGATCCATGACCGAGACGCTGAGCTCTGAGAACGGCCGGACCGTCCTGCGGATGCAGCGGGACCTGCGGCATCCGGCAGAGAAGGTCTGGCGAGCAATCACCGACCCGACTCAGCTGGCTGGGTGGTTCCCGGCGGCCGTCGAGCTGGACCTCAGGCTCGACGGCCCGGTCAAGTTCACCTTCGAACAGGACCCGGGAGCGCCCGTCGACGAGCAGAGCGGCGGCGTCATCCGCGCGTACGATCCGCCCCACCTGATCGAGTACACGTGGGGCGACGAGGTCCTGCGCTGGGAGCTCCAGCCCACCGCAGCCGGCTGCACCCTCCACCTGACGGCGACGTACGACGACCGCGCCGGCTCGGCCAGCTTCTCCGGCGGCTGGACGCTCTGCTTCGACGCTCTCGAGCGTGTCCTGGGCGACACCGTCCCGGAACGCGACTACCGCGAGCTCCACGAACACTTCGTCAAAGCCTTCGGCCTGGACCAAGGCGCCGTGTCGGACGACGGCACCCTCCACTTCGAACGCCAGTTGGTCCAGCCGAAGGAAAAGGTCTGGCACCTTCTGACCGGACCGCAGACCGCCAGCCCTGGTAAGCCACCCCCACCCAGCTTCGTTGCCAAGGGCATCAACCCCGGCCAGGTGACCGAGGTCGAGGAACCGACCCGCCTCACCTACACCACCGCTGACGGAGAGGTCACCTGGACCCTCCGGGACGGCAACGGCGGGGCCCGCCTGCATCTGACCCACACGGGCTCCACGGCAGACCACCAAGCCGCCTGGCACGACCACATCGAGGCGCTGGCCGCCGAGCTGTCCAACTGAAGGCGGCCTACGGGCTAGCTGGTCGCTTTGGTGACTTCGTCCAGGAGCTTCTGGAGCTGGGCGGCTAGTTGGGTGCGGGCCGTGGGGGAGAGGGAGGCGACGAGCTCGGATTCGCGGGTGAGGACCTGGTCGACGGTTCGTTCGATGAGGTCGTGGCCGGCGGGGGTGAGCGCGACAACGACCGCTCGAGTCCCGTCGTCGGCTCCACGGCGCGTGACGAGTCCGCTGTCCTCGGCGCGTGTGACCCGCTGGGAGATGGCGCCGGCGGTGACCAGCGTGCGGCGGGACAGTTCGCGGGTGGTCAGCTCGTACGGCGAACCCGCGCGCCGCAGCACGCTCAGCAGATCCAGCGTCGCCGGGTCGACCCCGGCATCCGCGAGCACCCGCCGCCGATCGTCCGCGAACAGCTTGGCCAGCCGCCACAGCGGAGTGACGATCTCGATCGAGTCGGTCGGCGTACCGGGGCGTTCTCGTTGCCAGGCGCGGGCGATCTCCGCCGCGGGGTACGGACTCGGGGAATCGAGCGGGTAGTTGTCGGTCACAGGGATCATGGTACGTTTAGACCTAAACATTTAGAGCTAAACGTGAGGTGTGCGATGAGGACGATCGTGGTGACCGGCGGTGCGACCGGGATCGGGCGGGCGACCGCGGAACGATTCCGCGCGGACGGCGACGAGGTGGTGATCACCGGCCGCCGCGCCGACGTACTCGCCAAGACGGCTGCCGACCTGGGGGCCAGGGGAGTGGTCTGCGACGCGACGGACCCGGCGCAGATCGAGCGACTGATCCACGAGTTGCCCGAGCAGGTCGACGTGCTCGTGAACAACGCCGGCGGCAACACCGACTTCGGCCGGCCGGACGGGGATCTCGGGCAACTGAAGGCCAACTGGCTCGCCAACCTGGAGGCGAACCTGATCAGCGCCGTCCTCACCACCACCGCGCTCGCCCCGCGACTCACCACGGCGGTCGTCCACCTCGGCTCGATCGCCGGAGCCCGCGGACCCGGTTCGTACGGCGCTTCCAAGGCCGCGCTCGCGCTGTGGAACGCCGACATGGCCGCCGAGCTCGGCCCGCGCGGGATCACCTCGAACGTCGTCGCGCCCGGCTTCACCGCCGACACCGAATTCTTCCGCGGACGCCTCACCGACGAGCGCCGCCAGACGTTGCTGCAGGCAACGTTGACCAAGCGCGAGGGCCAGGCGGAGGACATCGCCGGCACGATCCACTTCCTCGCGTCACCGGCGGCCCGGCACCTCACCGGTCAGGTGCTGCACGTGAACGGCGGCGCCCTGATTACGCGCTGATACGTGACAACGTCGGCCAGGTGTGACAATTGCCGACATGCGTCCCACCGTCAAAGATGTCGCCAAGCTGGCCGGGGTGTCGCCGAAGACGGTGTCGAACGTGATCAACGGCGTCGTGTTCGTGCGCCCCGAGACCCGCGCCCGGGTGGAGAGCGCCCTGGCCGAGCTCGACTACGTGCCGAACATGAGCGCCCGCGGCCTACGCAACGGCCGCTCCGGCATGATCGCCCTCGCGCTGCCCGACCTGCTCCGGCCGTACTCCGCGGAGATCGTCCACCTGGTCGTCGAGCTGGCCCACGAGCGGGGCTGGGGTGTGCAGATCGAGCAGACCGCGGCCGAGCCCAAGCGCGAGTTCGAGCTGCTCTCGAAGGCCCGGGCGTACCTCGTCGACGGCCTGATCCTGAACCCGGTCAACCTGGACGACAGCGCGGTCATGTCGGCCGGTCCGCTGCCGCCGGTCGTGCTGATCGGTGACGTCGACCAGGACGTCGTGAGCCAGGTCGCGATCGATAACGTCGCCGCCGCGCGTGACATGACCAGACACCTGCTGTCCCGCGGCTGCCGCCGGATCGCAGCCGTCGGTACGCCGGAGATCCCGCGCGGATCGTCAGGCGCCGGCGTGCTCGCAGGCTCGGCCGAAGGCCCCGGTACGGCGGCATCGCGGCTCCGGACGACGGGCTACCGCCAGGCGCTCGAGGAGGCCGGCGTACCGATCGATCCGTCGCTCGAGATCAGCCTCGACCGTTGGCGGCCGGAGGGTGCGGCGACCGTGGTCGGGAAGTACCTGGCCGACCACGAACTGCCCGACGCGTTCTTCTGTTTCACCGACTCGCTCGCCTCGGGCGCGCTGGCCGCGCTGTGGGGCGCGGGCATCGGCGTACCGCAGCAGACGCTGGTCGCCGGGTTCGACAACATTCTCGAGAGCCAGTTCATGATCCCGCCGCTGACCACGATCGATTTCGACCGGCGGGCGTTCGTCGCGGCCGCGCTCGATCTGCTCGCCGACCGGATGGCCGACAAGGATGCGCCGCCACGCAGGGTGATGATCCCGCACCGCATCGTCGAGCGCGCCAGCACCGAACGCTAACGGATACGTTTCCACAAAAACCCACATCGGAGTCTTGTCTTCGGCCATTCTAACGATGTAATTTTCGGTTCGCCTCTCGTAAGGAGACCGAATGACTGACCTCTCCCGGCGCGGCCTGCTGAAGACAGCGGCTGCGCTCGCCGGTGCCGGGTTGCTCGTCGGCTGCGCGCCCGGAGCGTCGCGGAAGACGACCGACCTGAGTTACTGGCACCTTCTGACCGGCGGTGACGGCACCGTGATGGCAGGCCTGGTGGACGCCGTCAACGGCGCGAACCTCGGCTTTCACACGACCCAGACCGTGCTCGCCTGGGGACCGCCGTACTACACCAAACTCGCGATGGCCTCGGCCGGCGGCCGGGCTCCGGATGTCGCGATCATGCACGCGTCCCGGATCGCCGGCTACGCACCCGGCGGTCTGCTCGAGCCGTGGGACCTCGACCTGCTTGCCGAGGTCGGCCTGCACGAGAGTGACTTCCCGGCCCGCGTCTGGGAGAAGTGCCAGTACGACGGAAAGCTCTACGCGATCGCGCTCGATACCCACCCGTTCGTGCTGTACTACAACACCGACCACGCCTCGAAGGCCGGCGTCACCGACGCCCTGCGGAGCATGAAGAGCCCGGAGGAGTTCACCGAGGTCGCGACCAAGCTGCAGAAGGTGACCGGTAAGCACGGCCTGTCGTACGGCTATCTGGGTGACGGTTCGCAGATGTGGCGGCTGTTCTACACGCTCTATCGGCAGACCGGCGCCGACATGAAGCTCGTGCCGGGCCAGCAGGCGCAGGTCGACAAGGACGCCGCGGTCAAGACCCTGACCTTCATCCAGTCGTTGCTCAACGACACGATCGCCTCGCGCAGCGGCGACGGCGGTACGGCGACCAGCGAGTTCCTGCACGGTGAGAGCGGGATGTTCTTCGGCGGCGTGTGGGAACTGCCGGTGCTCAAGGACGCCAAGCTGCCCGTCGACGCGCTACCGATTCCGACGTTGTTCGGCACGCAGGCGGCGTACGCGGACTCGCACACGTTCGTGCTGCCGCGGCAGTCGAAGGTGTCGCCGGAGCGCCGCAAGCACGTGTACACGATGGTCGCGGAGATCCTGAAGCGGTCGGTGCAGTGGGCCGGCGGCGGTCACATCCCGGCGTACCAGCCGGTCGCGAGGAGTGCGGAGTACCAAGCGCTGAAGCCGCAGTCGAACTACGCGGGTATTCCGGCGTACGTGAACTACGACCCGGACGCCTGGTTCACCGGCGCCGGTAGCGACTTCCAGAACTACTTCGCCGAGAACGTGCAGAACGTGTTCCTCGGCAGTGGTGACCCGGCGGCCGGGTTCGACGGGTTCGTCGCCCGGCTGAACAAGCTGCTCGACCGTCCGCAGCCGGTGTGAGAGGAGAGACAAGATGACGACTGCCATCGACACTCCGGCCACGGCAGCGGAGAAAGAAGTCAGTGCTCAAGGCAAGGCGCGGGCCAAGCGTGGGGAGAACCTCACCGGTTGGGCCTTCGCGGCGCCGTTCGCCGTACTGTTCGGGCTCTTCCTCGTCGTGCCCGCGCTGTACGGCCTCTATCTGAGCTTCACCGGTGAGACATTGACGGGTTCGGGCAGCGGACTGGTCGGCTTCGCCAACTACGCCGACGCGTTGCGCGACCCGGACATGTGGAAGTCGCTGGGCAACACGTTGTGGTTCACGGCGCTGAGCACGATCCCGCTCGTCGTGCTGTCGCTCGCTCTCGCGTTGCTCGTGAACCTGGGCCTCCCGGGCCGCTGGTTGTGGCGCCTGTCGTTCTTCCTGCCGTACCTGCTCGCCTCGACCGTCGTCGTGATGTTCTGGAGCTGGATGTACAACCCGACGCTCGGGTTGATCAACGGCGTCCTGGCGAAGTTCGGCGCGGCGCCGGTGGCGTGGCTGCAGGATCCGAAGGTGGCGATGATCTCGGTCGTGATCACCACGCTGTGGTGGACGATCGGGTTCAACTTCCTGCTCTACCTGGCGGCGTTGCAGAACATTCCAGAGCAGCAGTTCGAGGCGGCCGCACTCGACGGCGCCGGCAAGTGGCGGCAATTGTTCTCGATCGTGATCCCGCAGCTGACGCCGACCACGGCGCTGATCGTGACGCTGCAGATCCTCGCGTCGCTGAAGGTCTTCGACCAGATCTACATGCTCACCAACGGCGGACCGGCCGGGAAGACGCGCTCGATCGTGCAGTACATCTACGAGTCCGGCTTCACCGGTTACCGGTTCGGCTACTCCTCAGCCATCTCGTACCTGTTCTTCGCGCTGATCGTCCTGGTGTCGCTGGCGCAGTACAAGTTGATCAACCGCAGGAGCGCCGCATGAGCACCTTCACTTTGGCCCGCAACGTCCGAGGCACTGTCAAACAAACGCACAAACCAGGCGAGAACCCCTGGAGCGTGTCCAGGATCGCCGCACTGCTGGTTCTTGCGGTCCTGGCCGCAACCTGGCTGGTGCCATTCGCGTGGGCCGTCGTGACGTCGCTGAAGAGTGAGGCCGACGCCGGCGCGTCGCAGCTCACGCTGAACCCGCCGGACGGGTTCAGCTTCGATGCCTACCGCAAGGTGTTGTCAGCAGGTGACATCCCTTCGTGGGCCTGGAACAGCCTGATCACGTCAGTCGCGATCACGCTGATCACGGTCGCGACCTCGGCCCTGGCCGGATACGCGTTCTCGCGGGTGAACTTCAAGGGCAAACGTTGGTTGTACGCCGCGATCATCGCGGCGATCATCATCCCGCCACAGCTGCTGATCGTGCCGTTGTTCCGCCAGATGCTGGCGTTCAACCTGGTCGACACGTACTGGGGGATCATCCTGCCGCAGTCGTTCGCACCCGCAATGGTGCTGATTCTCAAGCGTTTCTTCGACCAGATCCCGGTCGAACTCGAGGAGGCGGCGCGGGTCGACGGTGCGGGCCGGCTGCGGGTGTTCTGGTCGATCGTGCTGCCGCTGTCCCGGCCGATCCTTGCCGCGGTAGGGATCTTCGTGTTCATCGGTGCGTGGAACAACTTCCTGTGGCCGTTCATCGTCACGACCGACGCGCGCCTGATGACGCTGCCCGTCGGGCTGCAGACCGTCAAGAGTGCCTACGGATTGCAGTACGCGCAGAACATGGCGTCCGCGATCCTCGCCGCGTTACCGCTGGTCGTGGTGTTCCTGTTCTTCCAGCGACAGATCATCAAAGGCATTGCTACCACTGGCTTCGGTGGTCAGTAGGTGGTTGGTCGTTCCCCTTGCAGAACAAGGCGTGGACAAAAGTTCCGGTAATCGGGATTCCGATCACCATCCCTTGAAAACGTCGTCACTCTCAGCGAGGGTTGCCTGATCACTTCCGCGTCGTTTCCGGGTGCGGGGAGGACGGGGAAGTGTGCGGTCGTTCGACCGCGTCCACCGCCACTCGGGGACGTTCACGATGAGAAGGGGGAAGTGTGTCAGCGATGAGAAGGCTCGCCGAGCAGTGCCGTGATGTGAGGAGTCACGGCAACGCGGGGCTCGGACGAGCTGCGATCCAACCGGCGGTCTGCACCGGCATCCACGAGGTGAGCTCGTCGATCAGCCCGGTGCGACCGCGACGCGTGGCGATGCTCAGGTTGAGCAACGGAATGACGACCACGCTGCGACTCGGCGAGGGTGTCACACTGCCTGCGCCTGGTAGCACTGTTTTCGTCCAAGGTGGCCGGGGCATGGGTGACCAGCCTGCCTCAGGTGGGGTCATCCTCGCGTCCAGCGGGCTTGTCCGGACGTCAACAGTCTGAGTCAGCGACTCGCCGGTCTCAGGTGTCAACGCCCAGCTGAGGCCGGCAAGTTGTTCGACCCGCCCGCACGATCGAATCCTGCCGACCGCACCCGGCAGCGCGATCTAGCCGGGCATCGGCTCCATGAGTTCCCGGATCTCGATCGGCGAGTACGGCGCCTCCGGCAGCCGCGCGGCGATCTCTGCCGCCCGCTCGAGCCCGGCGCAGTCGACGACGTAGTAGCCGGCCAGCACCTCTTTGGCCTCGGTGAACGGTCCGTCCGTGACCGCCGGCACCCCGTCGACCACCCTGACCACGCGCGCGTTCGTGGTGGTGAGGCCGAGGCCGTCGATGAACTCGCCGCTCGCCTCCAGCTCCGCGGTCAGCTTGCGGTGCTGGTCCATCACCTCGTCGATGCCGTTGGCATGCAGGGTGTTCCACGTCTCGTCGTTCCCGTAGATCAGCAGCATGTATTTCATACCAGCCTCCATTCACCCGGAACGTCGGAGCCCCGGATGTCTTCTCGACATCCGGGGCTCACGTTAGCCGTTACCAGGTGGCGCCGGCGGGCTGGCGCACGGTGGTGTTGATCCGGTTGAACATGTTGGTGAGCGCGATCATCAGCACGATCGCGGACAGTTCCTTCTCGCCGAACTGTTCGCTCGCCGCCGCCCAGATCTCGTCACTGACCGAGGTCGGGTTGTCGGCCAGCCGGGTCGCGGCCTCCGCCAGCTCGAGCGCGGCCCGCTCGGCGCCGGTGAACAGATCGGAGTCCCGCCAGGCGGCGACCTGGTGCAGCCGCTCGTCGGTCTCACCGTTCTTCAGCGCCGACTTGATCCCGCCGAACACGCACGGGGAGCAGCCGTTGATCTGGCTGGCGCGCAGGTGCACGAGTTCCAGGATCTTGCCGTCCGTTCCGGACTGGCCGATCGCCTTGTAGATGTTCTGGATCCCTTTGGTGGCGTCCGGCAGGATCTCTGCGGGGTTGGTCATCCGTGCTTGCATGGGAGGTTCTCCATCAGGTTCGTGAGTGTTGACTTCACTGACCTGACGGATGCTGCGCAGCAGATGTGACAGCGAAGCGAAGATCTCTTTCGAGCCGCTCCTCGACCGGTACGGCGGGATCGGAGTACTGACCTGTCAGGCAGATCGGGCCGGTGTAGTTGATCTTCTGCAGTGCTGCGAACACGGCCGGCCAGTCGGCGAGACCGTCCTCGGCCTCGACGAAGTTCGTCTTCCAGCCGCCGTCCGTGCCGACGTAATGGACGTTCTTCAGGTTGACGATCCCGAGTCGGTCCGCGCCGAGCTCGAGTGTCACCGCAGGGTGGTCACCGGCGAGTGCATCATGCGCGGCGTCCCACACGAGCTTGTACCGATCGGGCAGTCCTTCGAGCAGTTGCAGCACGCCGAGCGTCGACGACACGAACCGCCCATGATGGGGCTGTACGCCGACCTGCACGTCGTACCGCTCCATGAGTACGGCGGCCTGCTCGAGCATCACGCGGTTGCGCTGCACGGATGCGGCGTACCCGTCGGGGCCGAGCTCGGCCATGATGCGGATCATCGGCACACCGGCCTCGGCGCAGGCGGCGAACACCTGCTCCGACAGGTCGCTGGCGACGCTGATCGGTTCGATGCCTTCGGCCCGCAACTGTGCGGTGAACTTCGGCAACTCGGCAGCCGCGTTCGCCGGGGTGACGTACGCCGTGTCGCGGACCGGGATCTCGGCGCCGCCGAATCCGATCCCGGCGACGAGCCGGCCGAGGTCGTCGCCGGCAAGGCCGGCCCAGGGCTTGGTGAAGACGGACCAGAGATAGGTCATTGTTCAGCGGCCTCCCAGCCCGCTCATGGTGATGCCTCGGACGAACCAGCGTTGGGTGAGGAAGAACAGCACGATCAACGGGATCGTGGTGACGGTCGCTGCCATCAGCAACAAGTTCCACTGGGTGCCGTTGGTGTCCTGGCAGACCTGCAGACCCACCGACGCGGTCCGCGTCGCGTCGCTGTTGGAGATGACGAGCGGCCAGAGCAGGTTGTTCCACTGGCCGATGAACTTGAACACGGCCAGCGTCGCGATCGCCGGGACCGCGAGTGGCACGATCACCCGGACGAAGGCCTGCCAGCGGTTCGCGCCGTCCAGCCGGGCGGCCTCCTCGTAGTCGCGCGGGATGCCGAGGAAGAACTGCCGCAGCAGGAACACCCCGATCGCGGTGAACGCATGCGGCAGGATCATCCCGGGCCAGGTGTCGATGCCGTGCAGCTTCGCCACCAGCACGAACTGCGGGATCAGCGTCACCTGCGACGGGATCATCAGCGTGGCCAGGTAGATCCCGAACAGCCAGCTCCGGCCCGGGAAGCTCAGCCGCGCGAACGCGTACGCCGCGAGCGCGGCGGTGACCGTTTCGAGGATCGTCGTACCGGCGGCGAAGTAGATCGTGTTCAGCAGGTACTTCCCGAGCGGGACCAGTTCGAAGGCGCGGGTCAGGTTCTCCGGATGCCAGCTGCCCGGCCAGAACGACGGCTTCGCGGCCATCGACTCGGCGTCGGACTGGAACGCGACCAGGATCATCATCACGACCGGGATCAGCGTGAGCGCCGTGACCAGGAAGCACGCGAAGACAATGAGCTTCCGCTGCAGGGCCTTGTTAGAGGCCAGTGGTATGGCTTCAGTTGTCAGCTCAGTTGTCATAGTGCACCAGCCTCCGCTGGAAGAGGAACTGACCGGCGGTGATCACCACGATGAACGCGAACAGCACCAGCGACTGCGCCGCGGCGTACCCCTGGTCGTAGTTCTCGAAGCCGGTCCGGTAGATGTACATGACCAGCGTGGTGGTGCGCGTGCCCGGACCGCCGTTCGTCATGATCAGTGCCTGGTCGAACACCTGGAACGATCCGATCACCGAGGTGACGATGACGAAGAACAGTGCGGGGGACAGCATCGGCAACGTGATGTGGCGGAAGCTGTTCCACGGCGACGTACCGTCCACGCGGCCGGCTTCGTAGAGCTGTTGCGGGATCGCCTGGAGACCGGCGAGGAAGACGACCATGCCGAAGCCGAAGCTCTTCCAGACGCTCATCAGGATCAGCGCGGGCATCGCCCAGCTGTCCGAGATCAGCCAGGCCGGTCCGTTGATGCCGAACCAGCCGAGCACGGCGTTCACCAGGCCGTCGTGCGGGATGTAGAGCCAGATCCAGACGAACGCCACCGCGACCGTGATGGTTGCATATGGCAACAACAGCAGCGACCGGAACACGGCGACCCGGCGTACGCCCTGGTTGAGCAGCAGCGCCAGGGCGAGGCTGACGACGATCGTCAGCGGCACGCTGACCAGAGTGAAGTAGGCCGTGTTGCCGAGCGCGGACCAGAACGTCGGGTCGGGCCCGAGGCGGGCGAAGTTGTGCAGGCCGGCCCAGGTCGGTGCGCTGAACAGGTTCCAGTTCAGCAGCGAGATGACGCCTGCGGCAACGACCGGTCCGGTGGTGAAGATCAGGAAGCCGATCAGGCTGGGCAGGATGAACAGCCAGGCAGTGAGGGCCTCGCGACTGCGCCAGCGCGGCGTCGCTTTGGACGTCGGTCGGGTTGGGGTGGGAGTGACCGCTGGTGCGGTGTCTGCTGTTGAAAGAGCCATGGTGTTCACCCCTTCCTGGCGGTGGCTTGGCGGACGGTGTCGAGGTGCTGGCGCATCAGGATGTCGAGGCGCGGGGTGAGGCCGTTGATCGCGTCCGGGACGCTCACCTGGCCGAGGAACGTGCGTGGCAGGTCCTGGCCGAGCAGCTGCTTGACCTGGTTCCAGTTCGTGGTGACGTCGAAGGCGTGACCGCCGGCGAGCTTGCCGGCCAGGATCTCCTGGACGATGCCGAGGTTGTCGGGCGGCGGCTGGAACGCGCTGCCGGCGCTGAGCCGGGCCGGGTTGTTGCGGCCGGCCTTGGCGTAGATGTCGAGTGCGCCGGTGCTGGTCAGGGTCTTCATCAGCTTCCACGCGAGGTCGAGCTCGGCTCCCTCGCGCACCCCCGATGGAATCGCGAAGCTGGAGCCTGACACGCGCGGTTTGCTCCCGGCCGCACCCGCAGGGAACGGGATGATGTCCCAGTCGAACTTCGCCTTGCGCGCGTTGACGACCTGCCACGGGCCGTTCTGCATGAACGCGACATTGCCTTGCAGGAAGTTCGACAGCGAGCTCTCGGTGACCAGGTTCTTGATCGGCGGGGTGACCTGGTCCTTGACGAACAGGTCGATGACGTACTGCAGGGCCTCCATCGCTTCCGGATCACCGAGCGTGCTGCGGCTGGCGTCGGCGCTCATCACGTTGCCCCCGGCGCAGTAGATCCACGACACCAGGTCGTCGATGGCCGGCGCGCAGGTGAAGCCGTACTGCTGCCCTGGCTTGGTGAGCTGCTTGCACAGCTCGCGGAACGTTGCCCAGGACATCGGTTCGGTCCGGGACGGCAGTGGGATGCCTTGCTTGTTCAACAGGTCCTTGTTGTAGTACATGACCGTTGGCGCGACGTCGAAGCCGATCGCGTAGGTCTTGCCGTTGAAGCTCCCGATCCGCCGGCTGGTCTCGTAGAAGTCGTCGAGCGAGAAGTCCGGGTCGGCGGCGATCAGGTCGTCGAGCGGCCGGTGCGCGCCGCGGGCGGCGTACGTCGGGATCAGGGTGCCGTTGAGCGCGGTCACCAGGCTCGCCGTACCGCTGACCAGCTGGAGATCGAGCTTGGTCGGGTAGCCGGTCGACGGTGTCAGGGTGGCGATGGACCTGACCTTGAGCTGCTGCTCGACGTACTTGCCGAAGTCGTCCCAGACCTTCTTCTCGGCGGCGCTGCTGGACCACATGGACCAGGTGGCGGCGCCGGCCGGCGGGCCGGACGAGCAGCCCGCCAGGGTTCCGGCCGCGGCCACCCCGAGCCCGGCGAAGCCGGTCATCCCGAGGAAGCCCCGGCGGGACATCGATACAGACATGGTTCTCCTCACCGGTAGAGCAGGTCGATCGACTCGGCGCGGATTCGCTCCTCGTCGACCTCAACGCCCAGTCCAGGGGCGGTGGGGACCGTTGCGACGGCCTTGGTGATGCTCAGCCCCTCGACGTACAGATCGGTCAGCAGCTCCGGCCCGTTGAGCTCGGCGGGCAGTGCGAGCTCGAGCTGACTGAACACGTGCAGCGCGGCGGCGAACGCGACTCCGCAGTCGGTCAGGCCACTGGCCAGAATCTCGAGCCCGCCCGCGAGTGCGGTCTGGGCGGACTTGAGCGCGTTGCGTAGTCCCCCCGACTTGCAGACCTTGACCACGACCAGGTCGGCGGCGTCCAGGCGGATCGCCCGAGCCAGGTCCTGCGCCGAGAAGCTGCCTTCGTCGATCGCGATCGGAAGGTCGATCAGCTGGTGCAGCCGTGCCATCGCCAGCGTGTCCGTGCTCGGCACCGGTTGCTCGATGCAATGAATCGTGTGGATACCGGCCGTCCGATCGCGCAGTTGTCTGAGTGCACTCGGCCGGTAGGACTGGTTCGCGTCGAGCCACAGCGGCTTGCCGTCGGCAACCTCTGCGACCGTTTCGATGGCAGCGGTGTCCGCGTCCAGGTCCCCGCCGATCTTGACCTTGTACGCCGCGTAGTCCGCCGACTGGATCGCATGTTCGCGTACGGCGTCCTGGTCGCCGACCCCGATCGCCGAGCAGAGCGGGATCTCGTCGTGGATCTTCCCGCCGAGGAGCGCATGCACGGGTACGCCGGCCAGCTTGCCGGCCGCGTCGTGCATCGCGACGTCGATCGCGGCGCGGGCGAACGGGAACCCGTTCGACACCGCCGGACTGAGTCGCTTGGCGGCGCGCTGGTGGAACAGCTCGACATCGAACGGCGTGAGCTCGAGCAGGATCGGTGTGAGATGCCGCCGGATCACGACCGCCATCGTCTCGGCGGTCTCGTAGCTCCAACTCGGCAGCGCGCGCTGCTCGCCCCAGCCCACGACGCCGTCCTCGGTCGTGAGCTTCACGAAGATCACCGCACCGGCCTGGTCGGGCGCCGTGTCGGGGGAGCCGACGGCGCCGCTGCCGAGCACGAACCGGCGTGCGAACGGTACTGCGACCGGGAAGACCTCAACCTGAGTTATGCGAGACATGGCCGTTCCTCTCAAGCAGCGATCGACCAAGCGGCGGGATCGACGAAGCTCGGTCCCCGGGTCCCGTCGTCGAGCCATCGGAGTGCGTCCTTGAGCACGTAGCCAGCCAGCGCGAGGTGGCCCTCGGCCGTGTCTCCGGCGATGTGCGGTGTCAGCAACAGGTTCGGGGCGTTCAGCACGTTCTCGTCGAACTGCGGCGGTTCGGGATCGTAGACGTCGAGCGCCGCGTAGATCCGCCCGTTCAGCGCATGCTCGAGCAGTGCTTGCTGGTCGACGGCCGGTCCCCGGGAAGAGTTCACGACGACCGCGCCGTCGGGCAGGCCTTCGATCAGCGCGCGGGTGATCATGCCCTTCGTCTCGGGAACGTTCGGCACATGGATGCTGAGGAACCGTGCGGTGGCCGCGTCCTCGAGGCTGGTGCTCCGGACGCCGAGTTCAGCGGCGCGCTCGGCGCTGAGGTACGGATCGTAGACAGCGAGGTCGCAGCCGAACGGCTTCAGCAGGGTGATCAACGCCCGTGCAGTGCTGCTGGCGCCGATGATGCCGACCTTCGCGCCGGCCAGCTCGTGACCGCGGTACTCCGTCTGCTTCCACCCGCCCGCTCGGACGGCACCGTCGAAGCGAGGGAGGCGGCGCGCCAGCGTCAGCATCGACGCGAGGCAGTACTCGCCGACCGACCAGGCGATCCGCGGACCGGCCGAGAACACCGCGACGCCCTGGTCCAGGATGACCGGGTCGATCAGGTTCTTGACTGTGCCGGCCGCGTGCGCGACGACCTTCGGGCCGTTCCCGTCGGACCACAGCTCCTTGCCGAGATGCGGCGTACCCCAACTGGTGAGGAGGACGTCGGCGCCTTTGACCAGCTCGGGTACGGCGGCGGGGTCGAGCGCCGGCGGTTTCGCAGCGGATCCGGAGCCGGCTGTGTGCTCCGACGTTGCCCAGACCACCTCGAAACGGTCCTCCAGCAGCTGGCGGGTGGCGGCGTCGACGACATCGGCGGCACGTTCGGGCGAGAAGAGCGCGGCGAGTTTCGGCATAAGCCGACGGTAAGCGCATTCCGTTATGCAGGTCCAAGCCCATTTCTGTATGAACCGATACCGTGTGGGCATGGATCTGTCGCTCCAGCAGCTCCGCGGGTTCGTCGCGGTGGCCGAGGAACTGCACTACGGCCGGGCTGCCCAGCGGCTCAACCTGACCCAGCCGCCGTTGACCCGCCAGATCCAGGGTCTCGAGCGCACCCTGGACGTCCGGTTGTTCGATCGCACCGGCCGCGGCGTCCGGCTGACGGCGGCCGGCGACGTGTTCCTCGAGCACGCCCGCCGCGTCCTCGCGCTCCTCGACGTCGCGCCGGTCGCGACTCGCCGCGCGGCCGACGGGACGACCGGGACGCTGCGCCTCGCGTTCACGGCGATCGGCGCGTACGCCGTACTCGCGGACTTCCTGACCATGGTCGGCAAACGCACGCCCGGGGTGACCGCCGAGCTGACCGAGCTCGTCAGCCCGGCGCAGTTCGAGGCGCTGGCGAATCTGGAGATCGATCTCGGGCTGGTGCGGCCGCCGATTCCGGAGCGGTTCGAGTCGATGCTGGTGCACTCCGAGGACCTGGTGCTCGCCGTACCGGCGTCCCATCCGCTGGCCGACGGGGACGGGCCGGTCGCGCTGGTGGATGCGACCGACGACTACATCGGGTACAGCCCGGAGGGTTCGCAGTACCTGCATGACATCTGTGCCGCGATGATCGGGATGGACCGGTACGCCGTGAGCCAGCTCGCCTCGCAGGTGCCGACGATGCTCGCGCTGGTCCGGGCCGGACTCGGATGCGCACTGATCCCGCGGTCGATCATGGCGATGCAGGTCGAGGGCGTCCGGTACCGCGAGCTGGATGCGGCTGATGCGCATTCGGTGACGCTGCACGCGTGCTGGAGCCCGGACAATCCCAACCCGGCGCTGCAGCGGTTGGCGGAGTCGTTGCGGCAGGATCCGCACCTCGGGGCTTGACTTTGAGCGCACTCCAATTCATAGGCTGCTGAGCATGGGTGAACAGCACAAGATCGGCTCGGGTTTCGGGCACGACACCACTGCGGACGAGGTCCTGGCGGGGATCGACCTGACCGGCAAACTCGCGATCGTCACCGGTGGGTATTCCGGTCTCGGTCTGGCGACGACGAAGGCGCTGACCCGCGCGGGCGCGACGGTGGTCGTGCCGGCCAGGCGGGCGGACGCGGCGCGGGAGGCGCTGGCCGGCGTCGACGGTGTGGAGATCGACGAGCTGGATCTGGGGGATCTGGAAAGCGTCAAGGCGTTCGCCGACCGGTTCCTCGCGTCTGGCCGGTCGATCGACATCATGATCGACAACGCGGCGATCATGGCCTCGCCGGAGACGCGGGTCGGGCCGGGCTGGGAGGCCCAGTTCGCCACCAATCACCTCGGGCACTTCGCGCTGGTGAACCGGCTGTGGCCCGCGCTCGTGGCCGACGGCGGCGCGCGGGTCGTGTCGGTGTCGTCGACCGGGCACCGGCGGTCGGACATCCGGTGGGACGACCTGGAGTTCCGGAACGGGTACGACAAGTGGCAGGCGTACGGACAGGCGAAGACCGCGAACGTGCTGTTCGCGGTCCAGCTCGATGCCCTCGGCAAGGATTCCGGCGTACGGGCGTTCGCGCTGCACCCTGGCGGCATCATGACTCCGCTGCAGCGGCACCTGACGCGCGAGGAGATGGCCGGCTACGGCTGGCTCGACGAGGACGGCAATCCGGTCGTCGGTTTCAAGACGCCTGAGCAGGGTGCCGCGACGCAGGTGTGGGCCGCGACGTCGCCGCAGCTCGACGGTATCGGCGGAGTGTTCTGCGAGGACTGCGAGATCGCGGAGGTGTCGACCGACGACGCCCCCGGCGTACGGCCGTATGCGATCGACCCGGCCTCGGCAGCGCGGTTGTGGACGGTGTCGGCGGAGCTCACCGGAGTGAATGCTTTCGGATAATCTGTCTTGTGATCACTGTTGTCGAGCGGCTGCGTGCGTCCGGGTCTGTGTTCGCCGAAGACGAGGCGGCGCTGATCGCCGAATCCGCGCGGGACGAGGCCGAACTGGCGGCCATGGTCGACCAGCGGGTCGCCGGGTTGCCGTTGGAGTACGTCGTGGGCTGGGCGTCGTTCTGCGGGCTGCGGATCGCCGTCGACAGCGGGGTATTCATTCCACGTCGCCGTACCGAGTTCCTGGTGGCGGAGGCGTTGCGGGTCACCGCCGCGGGGGCGGTCGTGGTCGACCTCGCCTGCGGCACGGGCGCTCTCGGCGCGGCTGTCGCAGCCCAGCGCGAGGTGACCTTGTACGCCGCCGACATCGAGCCTGCCGCGGTCGAGTGCGCGCGCCGCAACCTGCTCGCGTGGGGCGGCACGGTGTACGAGGGCGATCTGTTCACGGCGTTGCCGGACCGCTTGCGTGGGCAGGTCGACGTACTGCTGTCGAACGTTCCGTATGTGCCGACGGACGAGATCCGCCTGCTGCCGGCCGAGGCACGGCTGTACGAACCGCACGTCACCTTGGACGGCGGCGCGGACGGTCTGGCTGTGTTCCGGCGGGTGTCTGCCGAGGCAGCGGATTGGCTGGCACCCGGCGGTCACTTCTTCGTCGAGCTGAGTGAACGCCAGGCGCCGGTCGCTTGTGCGGTGATGGTCGAGCATGGGCTGGCCGCCGAGATCGTCGAGGACGACGACCTCGGCGCGACCGTTGTGCACGGCACCTATACCCGCCGCTGAATGTGCAGCAGGTACTCGCGGCGGTTGCGTGGGTCGTGGTCGGTGCGAGGCCGTTCCGGAATCGGGCCGGTGACGGGGTGGTAGCGCTCGAACGCGGACTCCAGGACTCCTTCGCCGCGGGTGAGGGCGGGGAGTTGCTGTTCGAGTTCGTAGACAGCGGCCGCGGGGATTTCTCCTTCCAGGGTTGAGGTTTCGGCGGCGAGTGCGGGTACCTGCGGGATCGCGCGGAGGCGGGCGAGGGTCGCGAGGACAGCGCGCGTGGTGTCGGTCGGAATGTCCAGCTGGAAGTGGTGCATCGGCTCGTGCACCGTCGTACCTGCCTGTCGGAGGGCCGTCATCAGGACGAGCGGGGTGAGGTTGCGGAAGTCGCCGGCTGTGCTGGACATGCTCTTGTCGAACACCGCGTGGGCATGGCTCTGGCGAGCGGAGTAGCCGGAGTGCGTCATCACGACGTGTGCGTCGGGGATCTGCCAGCCGTGGATGCCTTGGTGCAGCGTTTCGCGGACGGTCTCCTCGACGGCCTTGATGAACGCGTACGGCATCGAGCCGAGCTCGACCTCGAGTTCGAAACTCACGCCGGCGTTCACCGGCGCGGGCTCGACGCGCAGGCCGATGGTGGCCAGGAACGGGTTCAGGTCCTTCTTCTTGAACTCGACCGCCGCACCGATGCCGACGAGCCGTTCGATGCAGATCGTGGTCGTCTCACGGAAGTCGACCACGATCCCGAACTCGGTCGCCAGCGTCGTCTCGATGACCTCCTTCTGCACCTCGCCGTACAGCGACACGTAGGTCTCCTGGCGGAGGTCGTCCTGGCGCAGGTTGATCAACGGGTCCTGCTCGGCGAGCTGGGTCAACGCGACGCGTAGGTTGCCCTTGTCGGACGGCTTCCGCGCGGAGATCACCGTCTCGAGCGTGGGTGGCGCGAAGAAGGCCGTTGTCTGCCGGAGCTCGGGGTCGTCGGTCGCGGTGATGCGGTCACCGATCTGGACATCGGCCAGGCCCCAGAACTTGCCGATCCGGCCGGCCTGTACGGCGTTCGCCGGGCCTTCACCGATCACGTGCAGGGCGGTGATCTTCGCGTCGTTCGCGCGGAAGCGGACTCGGTCGCGGACGTGCGCAGTACCGGAGAACATGCGGACGTACGCGATCTTCTCGCCGGCTGGGCCGCGTTCGACCTTGAAGACGGAGCCGTCGAGCTGGGTGCCGTCGGAGCGGGCGCGGGGGAGTAGGTCGCGGATGCCGTCGGTCAGGGCCTCCGTGCCGGCGCCCGTGATCGCGGATCCGAAGTACACCGGGTGGACCCTCGCCTGGTGGGTCTGAGCGCGGAGCGCCTCGTCGAGTGCGAGCGGTTCGCCGTCGACGTACCGCTTGAGGAGGTCGTCGTCGCGCTCGGTCAGGACATCGACGAGAGTGGTCTCCTGGAGGATCGGCTTGAACGTCGCCTCGGGCGTGCCGAGGTGGCTCGCCTCGCCCATCGGGACGATCGCCGGGGTCAGCTTGGTCGCGAGCTGACGGAGCACACCGTCGTACTGCGCACCCGGTCGGTCGAGCTTGTTGACGAAGATCAGGGTGGGGATGCGGAGGCGTTGCAGCGTCCGCATCAGCACGCGGGTCTGCGCCTGGACACCCTCGACCGCGGAGATCACCAGCACCGCGCCGTCCAGCACGCTGAGCGCACGCTCGACCTCGGCGATGAAGTCCGGGTGGCCCGGGGTGTCGATCAGGTTGACCGTCAGGTCGCCGATCGCGAACGAGACGACCGCGGATTTGATCGTGATCCCGCGCTGCCGCTCGAGCGCCAGCGAGTCGGTCTGGGTGCTGCCGTCGTCGACGCTACCGACCTCGTCGATGACTCCCGCGGTGTACAGCAGCCGCTCGGTCAGGCTGGTCTTTCCGGCGTCAACATGCGCCAGGATCCCAAGATTCAGTACTTCCACGCAGCTTCATGTCCTTTGAACAGGTGACAGTCCGATCAGCAACAGACATGAAGCGAGATCGCATGACGGACTCCTTTACTGAACACCTGCTCGTACGCTCTCGAGTACACCAACTCGGCCCGAGCCGCGCCAAACCATTTAGCGCATCCCTACAACTTCCACTTACGTGATGGTCGTGCCGACCTGGGTGCCGTTGACGATGGCGGAGGCGGCGCCGGTGCGGTCGATGTCGAAGACGTGGAGGGGGAGGTGGTGGTCGCGGGCCAGGATGAAGGCGGACTGGTCCATCACGCCGAGGCCGCGGTCGATGACTTCGGTGTAGCTGAGGTGGTCGAAGCGCTTGGCATCGGCGTGCTTGTTCGGATCGGCGTCGTACACGCCGTCGGTGCCGTTCTTCGCGACGAGCAGGGCGTCGGCCTCGAGTTCGACGGCCCGCTGGACCGACGGGTAGTCGGTTGTGGTGAACGGCTGCCCGTTGCCGCACGCAAGGAGGACGATCGAGCCCTTCTCCAGATGCCGCAGCGCCCGCAACCGGATGTACGGCTCGGCCAGGTTGTCGATCGGGATCGCGGTCATCAGCCGTACGCCGTGGGCCCCGAGCGCGGCCAGCCGGCCGCGGAGCAGGACCGCGTTGATGACCGTGCCGAGCATGCCGATGTTGTCCGCCTCGACCCGATCGATGCCCCAGTCGTCGGCGCGGTTCCCGCGGAACACGTTCCCGCCGCCCACCACCACCGCAACCTGTACGCCGGTCGCACGCAACGCGATCACCTCGTTGGCGAGGTGCGTGAGCCGATCGCTGTTGAAACCGAACTCGTCCGGGCCGGCGATCGCCTGCCCGGACAGCTTGAGCACGAGCCTGCGGTACATGCCGCTCCGTTCCGATCAGAAGGTGTCGTCGTACCGACAACCGCCAGCAGGTCTATCACGGACCCAGTCACACCGGACGTCTTGTAACCCCGGGCGGGCGCGCGCGAAGGTGGTCCGGTGACCGAGTTCAAGGAGCAGACGGACGCCGAGCAGAACCGCCGGCAGGCCGATCTGGCGAATATGAGCCCGACCGACGCGGACGGTTACCGCGAGGCATGGGAGTTGCTCGAGCGGTTGTGGGCCGAGACCGTCGAGCGTGCCCGGGCGCTGCCGGAGGATTTGCTGCACGAGTCGGTCGACGGCGAGTGGTCGTTCATCGAGACCCAGCGGCACCTCGTCTTCGCGACGGACGCCTGGGTACGCCGTGCCGTACTGGGCGATCCGGCACCGTGGGACCCGCTCGATCTGCCCCACGACGAGATGCCCGACATACCCGGCGTGCCCCGTGATCGCGCCGTACGGCCGTCGCTCGATGAGGTGCTCGCGTTGCGCGCCGATCGGATGGCGACCGTGCGGGAGGTGTTCGCCGAGTTGACCGATGAGCGGCTGGGCGAGATGACTGTGCCCGTGATGGAGCCGGGGTATCCGGAGTCGGAGAGCTTCACGGTGAGCCGGTGCCTCGGCTGCATCCTGAGCGAGGAGTGGCAGCACCGGATCTACGCCGAGCGCGATCTCGCCGTACTGCGTGGGTAGACGTGGGTAGACGTGGTTAGAACTGTCGGAGCGGTGTTCTAGCCTCGTTCGGGATGGGAGGTTCGGCATGGTGCTCGCGGACTGGCGGAAGATGGTTCAGGCGCAACAGACGAGGTTCGTGACCGCCTCGCTGGCCGAAGGAGCGCGGTTCGTGCAAGCGGTCGGCGAGGCCTGCTCGGACGCCGACCAGGTGCCTGAGCTGCGGCTCGGTGCGACGTTCGTCGACGTCTCCAGCCGGGATGAAGCTGTAGCGGAGCAGATCAGCGCCATCGCGGCGGACCACGGTCTGACCGCCGATCCGACGGCTGTGGCGCAGCTGGAGGTCGCACTGGACACGGCTGACCTCCCAGAGATCGGACCGTTCTGGGCGGCAGTGCTGACGGGGACCACGGATTCGTTCAAGGGAAACGACATCCTCGACCCGTCGGGCCGCATCCCGAACCTCTGGTTCCAGGGCACCTCTCCGCATTCGACACCACGACAACGGTTCCATCTGGATCTCTGGCTGCCACTGGAAGTCGTCCCGGATCGCATCAAGGCCGGACTCGCCGCGGGCGGCACGATCGCGTACGACGACGAGGCGCCGGCGTTCACCGTGCTCGCGGACCCGCAGGGCAACAAGGTCTGCCTGTGCTCGGCTGAAGGCCGATGAATAGGCCGATAAATAGGCCGCGCGACGAGAGCGGCTCTGCTACGGTCGGCTCAATCCGAGGAGGTGCGTGATGACTTGCAAGGTGATCCGGTTCCGCGCCAATCCCTCCTCCGCTGTCTGCTGATAGGTCGCTGACAGCTTCTCTCCGGACCTGGTTGGTGCGTCGCGGCGTCAGGCCGCGGATCACGTGTGCGCTGAGTCCACCCCGGCGCGCACTCCGTGCCGACCGAACCGGAGCTTCCGCATGTCCTCCGTGGACACCCGACTTCATGCTGCCCTCGCACGCGCCGTCGACGGCGTCCCGCACCACGAACTACGCCGCCGGGTCGACGCGCTCTCACACCGCTACCGCACCGAGCAGGTCGACGACACCGCTCCCGGAATGCGCGACCACCTCGACGCCCTCGCGTACGCCGTGATCCGCATGCCGGCGACCTTCCGCGCCCTGTACGCCGCACTCTCGGCGGCTGAGCGTCACGTCGACGCGTCGTTCACCACCCACCTCGACCTCGGCGGCGGAACCGGCGCCGCGGCCTGGGCAGCTGCATCCCTGTGGCCGCACATCACCACCGAGATCATCGAACGCCAGCCGGCCGCCATCAGCCTGGGTCAACAGCTTGCCGAAGGCAACAGTTGGCGCTGGACGACCGAGGACCTCCGCCGCTGGAGCAAGCCTCGCGACCCGAGCGCGCCAGCCGGCTCGGTGGACCTGATCACGATCGGCTACGTGTTGAACGAGCTCACCGACAGTCTCCGCCGCGCCCTGATCCAGGCCGCCGGTCGGTTCGCCACCACGATCGTCCTCGTCGAACCAGGCACGCCGCACGGGCACCGCCGTACGCTCGATGCCCGTGAGCAGCTGATCGACCACGGCTTCACGATCGCGGCTCCCTGTCCACATCAAGGCGAGTGCCCAACCGACTGGTGCCACTTCGCAGCCCGCCTGCCCCGCACCGAACTGCACCGCGTCCTCAAGGACGGCACCCGCAACTACGAGGAAGAGCGATTCAGCTACGTCGTCGCCACGCTCCACCCGGTCCGGCCTGCTCCGGCGCGGGTGATCCGCAGGCCGGGCAGACCGAAAGGCCGGGTCGTGCTCGAGCTCTGTACGTCGGCCGGCGCCGCGCAACAGCTCATCGTGCCCAAGTCGGATGACGCCTACCGAGCCGCCCGCGGCACCAACTGGGGAGACGCCTGGAGTCAGAGCTCGTAGCCGCCCGAAGCCTCCACGGTCTGAGCGGTGATCCAGCCCGAGTCGGGGGAGCCGAGGAACGCGATGACCTTGCCGAGGTCGTCGGACTCACCGATCCGGCCGAGCGCGGTCCGTTCCGCGATCGGGGGAATCCACTCGGGATGCTCGGAGAACGCGTCGCCACCGAGGCGGGTCCGGGTCACGCCGGGAGCAACGGCGTTGACCCGGATCCCGCGGACACTCAGCTCCTTGGCGAGGTACCGGGTGAGCACGATCTGCGCGCCCTTCACGCTCGCGTAGACCGAGTACCCGGGCGACGGCCGCGCCGACTGGAGCGCGGACGTGCTGGTCGTGTAGACGATCGAACCGTTGTCGGCGATCAACGGAAGGAGAGTCTGCGTGAGGAAGTACGGACCTTTCAGGTGGACGTTGACCATCTGATCGAACAGGTCCTCGGTCGTCTCCTCGAACATCACCGGCGGTTGCCCGACGCCGGCGTTGCTGACGAGGAAGTCGAACGTCGTCCGATCCCAGTGCGTCAGTACGTCGGTCAGTGCGGCCCGGAACTCCGTGAACGTCTCCGGCCGTGAGACGTCCAGCGGCAGCGCAACTGCAGTACCGCCGTCCTTCTCGATCCGCTCGACCGTGTCGAGGCCGCGTTCGCGGCTGCCGTGGTACGTGACGACGACAGCCGTACCGCGCTTCGCAATCTCGAACGCGGCGCCCTGGCCGATGCCGGAACTTCCGCCGGTGATCACAGCTACTTGCATAATCGTGCACAACTCCTACTGGGTCAGGAACAGGTACCACACCAGTAGATGCGCTGAGACGGTGATTTCGTTAGATCAATTCTGCCGCCAGCTTGCCTGATCCTGCTCGATCGCGGCTCGGCGGCGTACCGAACTCGCGGCGGTACTCGCGGCTGAACTGGGACGGGCTGTCGTAGCCCACGGCGTACCCGGCGCTCGTCACATCCTCGCCGAGGCCGACCACGCGGAGCCGGGCTTCGTGCAGCCGGATCTTCTTCTGGAACTGGATCGGGGTGAGCTCGGTGACGGTGCGGAAGTGGCGGTGGAACGCCGACGTGCTCATGCCCGCCATCGCGGCCAGGTCCTCGACCCGGAACGGCTCGGTGTAGTGCTTGCGGATCCAGCCGATGACACGCGCGACGTGCGACAGGCTGCTGTCGGCGAGCCCGATCTCGCGGACCGCGGCGCCTTGCGGGCTGCGCAGTAGGCGCCAGAGGATCTCGCGCTGCACGAGTGGCGCCAGCACGGGGGCGTCGTCGGGTTGGTGGACCAGTCGGAGCAGGCGGATCATCGCGTCGACCAGTTCGGCCGGAGCGTGGTCGACGGTGAGACCGCGGACCGCGCCGCCGGGCTTCTCGCTCGCGTCGAGGAGCAGCGAGGCGATCGACTCCGGTCGTAATTCGAGCCCGACGCCAAGACATGGCGCGTCCTTCGATGCCTCGACGAAATGCCCCGTCACCGGTAGATCCACGGACACGATCACGTAGTCGCCGGCGCCGTACTCAAACACCTGCTCGCCGAGCGCCAGCCGCTTGCGTCCCTGCGCCACCAACGCGAACGTGGGCGACGCGAGCCCGGCCGTCGGGGGCGTGGGTGCGTCGACGACCGACAGCAACAACCCGTCGATCGCGCGCTCACGCCCGAGCGCGCCGAGAATCAGCTCGCGCAGCTCCGCCAATGCCTCGTTCATGACGAGTCAGACGTGTCCGACCAGCAGGCAGAACGGATGTCCCGCCGGATCGGCGAGGACGTAGAGCGGTTCGTCCTCCTCCGTCTCGCGGTCATACAGCAAGCGCGCACCGAGCTGCTCGGCCCGCTCGCGATGGCGGTGAAGCTCCTCGAGCGACGGCACGGCGTAGTCGATGTGCAGCTGCATCGGCACCTCGGCCGACGGCCACGTGGACGGCGCCAATTCGTCGACCTGCTGTACGGCGAGCTGCCGGTTCCCGTCCTCGTCGACGAGCACGAGCCAGCTGGCGTCGTCCTCGGATCCGTCCACCGGCGCCTCGTCCCCGGGCCGGTACCGCAGCCCGAGGAACACCCGGTAGAACTCTGCCAAGCCTCGCGAATCCACCGCATCCAACGCGGTGTGCATCCGCTGCGGATAGCTGTCCATGCCGGTCACCTTACGGGCTGCGGAACGAGGTTCTGTAGGTGTTGGGCGGAATGCCCACTACCCGTTTGAACTGACGCCGGAGCGTGGTGGCGGTGCCCAGGCCGGTGGCCGTGGCGACTGCTTCGATGCTGTGATTGGTGGCCTCGAGCAACTGCTGGGCGCGGCGGACGCGTTGGGTCAGGAGCCATTGGAGTGGCGTCTGGCCGGTCACCGCGCGGAACTGCCGACCGAGGTGGCGCGGGCTGGTATTCGCACGACGCGCCAGGTCGGTGACGGTCAAGGGCTGGTCCAGCCGCTCCTGCGCCCACGCGAGCAGCTCCGCGAGCGTGTGGTCGCCGCTCACCGGGACCGGCGTCGAGACGAACTGCGCTTGGCCGCCGGCGCGATGCGGCGGTACGACGAGACGCCGGGCGACCGTGTTCGCGACCGTCGCGCCGTGGTCGAGGTGGATCAGGTGGAGACAGAGGTCGACCGCGGCTGCTTTGCCGGCCGCGGTGAGGACGTTGCCGTTGTCGGTGTAGAGGACGTCGGGGTCGACGGTCGCCGCTGGATACCTGGCGGCGAGGGCGTCGGCGTGTCCCCAATGCGTCGTTGCCAGGCGACCATCGAGCAATCCGGCTGCACCGAGGACGAAGGCGCCGGTGCAGAGTGACGCGATTCTGGCCCCCGACTCGTAGGCGGACCGGACGGCATCGACGAGCTCAGGCGATGGCGGCTCGTCGACGTCGGCCAGGGCGGGGACGATGACGGTGTCTGCTTGCGCGAGGAAACCCAGGTTGTCGTCGGGCTCCACGGTGAACGGGCCGACGCGGACGGATCCCGGCCCGCACAGGCGTACGTCGTACCACTCGTCTATCCCGAGTGGTGGATTGCCGAAGATCTCGTACGCGATACCGAGCTCGAAGTGCAGCAGGTGCCCGGCGGTCGCCAGTGCGACGGTGTGCATGTCCGAAAGTGTACGAACAGTGTCGTTCCGGACTCTCACGATGTCTCATCCGGTACGGCGAGACTCGACGTATGAACGCTGTCGTGGTCTATGGAGCAACCGGTCACACCGGCCGTTTCGTCGTCGAGGAACTGCTGCGCCAAGGTCTGCCGGTCATCGCCTCTGGCCGGAACTCCGGCGCACTCGAGGCCCTCTGGGACTTGGAGATCCGCCCTGCGGCGGTCGACGACCCGCACGCACTCGACCAGGCGCTGAAGAACGCCGCCGCGGTGATCAACTGCGCGGGCCCGTTCGCCGCGACCGCGAACCCGGTGATCGACGCGGCCATCCGCGCCGGGATCCCGTACGTCGACGTGGCCGCGGAGATCGAGGCCAACGTGTCGACGTACGCCAGGCACAGCGGCACCCCGGTCGTGCCGGCGATGGCGTTCTTCGGCGGTCTCGGCGACTTGCTGACGACCGCGGCGCTGGTGGACCGGACGAGCGCCGACGAGGTGCACGTCGCTTACGGACTGACCAGTTGGCACCCCACGCCCGGTACGCGCGCCGCCGGCCAGGTGTCGCACGACCGGCGCAACGGCCGCCGGCTCCGCTTCACCGATGGCGCCCTGCAGTACCACGACGACAAGCCGACCCGGCAGGACTGGACGTTCCCTGAGCCGCTCGGCCGGCGTCAGGTGATCCCGGAGTTCACGATGGCCGATGTCGTCACGATCCCGAGCCACCTCGCCGTACCCGAGGTCCGCACCTATATGACGGTCGAGGCGGCCGGCGACCTTGCGGACACAGACACCCCGGCGCCGGTCGCTGTCGACGCCGCGGGCCGATCGGACCAGGCGTTCATCGTCGACGTCCGGGTCAGGAGCGGCGGCGAGGAGCGACGGGCGACAGCCGGCGGGCAGGACATCTATGCGATCTCGGCTCCGCTCGCGGTCGGCGCCGTACGCCGGATCCTCGCGGGTGAGACGCGCTGGACCGGGGTGGCGTCCGCCGGTGCGATGTTCGACGCGGTCGGCTTCCTCAACGATTTACCACTCACGCTCGACCTGCCGTAAATCAATTCCCCACGGGAGAACCTCAGCTGGGCGCGTTGGTTTCTGGTGTGGCATAGCCTGGTGGGGTGGAGGGGACTGAGGTAGGGGTGGGGGGCGCTCCGTCTCGAACGGGGCGGTACGCCGGGATCGTGATCGCCGGATTGTTGCCGTGGGCATGGTTCTTGCTCCGGGACCGGCTCGGTGTGGTGACGGATGTGCTGGCGATCCTGTTGCCTTTGCTGGCGTTGATCGTGGCGTTGGTGGTGGGTGTGCTCGGGCGCCGTCGGCGTGCTGCGATGGCGTTCGCGGTGTCGACGCTGCTGGTCGGGATCGTCGGTACGGTCGGGCCGTGGATCCCGCACGGGTCAGGGACGGTCGACCCGGGGCGCGGCGTGCGGTTCGCGGCAGCGAATATCGGCGCCGGCGAACTCGAAGGCGCCGACAGCCTGATCGCGCAGAAGGCAGACGTACTCGTGATCTCCGAGATCGGGCAGCCGCTGACCGAACGGTTGTCCGAGGCCTACCCGGAGCACGTCGCCTACTGGAACGGGCCGGCCGTCGGGGTCTTCAGCCGTTGGCCGATGACCGTGCTCGAACAGCCCGGGCCTGATCTCCCGGGGTACATGCTCCGGGTCCACGCGCCGTCCGGTGACTTCGATCTGCTCGCCGTCCATGTGCCGAAGGCGTGGTACAAGTCCGGCGGGTCGTCGTACAACACGCCGGCCGACACGATTCCGTACGAGACCACCGTCGCGAACCATCATCGGCTCATCGAGCAGATCGCACTGCGAGCAGCCCGCGACGAACACCCAGTCGTAATCTCCGGCGACATGAACACGACTGACCGCGGCCGGGACTACCGGGTGCTGGCCGGCCCACTGAAGGACGCGATGCTGAACGGGTGGGGCCGGCCGTCCCAGATCGGCAGATGGGCGGCGCTGTTCGTCCGGATCGACCACCTCTTCGTGAAACCCAGTTGGTGCTCGGACGACACCGGTTGGTTCCAGGTGCCGAAGTCCGATCACCACGGTCTCGTCGCCACGATCGGCCCGTGCAAGACATGACCGAACTCGAACAGCTCGTAGAGACCCTCGACAGGCTGCGCGCCGGCGTACTGAAGAAGCTGGCCGGCCTGAGCGAGGCGGACGCCCGCCGCAGTACGGTCGAGTCCGGGACGAACGTGGCCGGCCTGATCCAGCACCTGACCTTCGTCGAGTCCCTGTGGATCGAGGACGTGGTGGCGGGCGGCAAGGCCTCACGGGGCAAGCGCTCCATGCAGGTCGACCCCGGCGTTTCCCTCACAACCCTCCGAGCCGATTACAAGGCCGCCTGCGCCGCCTCCAACGAGATCATCGCCAAGCTCGGCGACCCCGAATCTCCGGTGACCCGCAACGGCAAGACCCACAACCTTCGCTGGGCCGTCCTGGCCGTCATCGACGAGACCGCCCGCCACGCGGGCCACGCCGACATCATCCGCGAACAACTCGACGGCACCACCGGCCGCTAGGCCGTCGTGAACCCGGCGGGTGACTTCGGGTGGTTGAGCTGGCAGGATCTATACCGTGAGTAGCGGAACGACGGATGAGCAGCGCCTGGCGGATCTGGCGCGGCTGCGGCGGGTGAAGGACCGGATCGACCGGGAGTACGCGCAGCCGCTGGACGTCGACGCGCTCGCCCGTGGTGCGCACATGTCGTCGGGGCATCTGAGCCGCGAGTTCAAGCGTGCTTACGGAGAGTCGCCGTACGGGTATCTGATGACTCGGCGGATCGAGCGGGCGATGATGCTGCTGCGGCGCGGCGGGATGAGTGTCACCGACGTGTGCTTCGCGGTCGGCTGTCAGTCGCTGGGCACGTTCAGCACCCGCTTCACCGAGCTCGTCGGCATGCCACCGAGCGTCTACAAGGAGCGCGCGGGCGACGCCACGTTCGGCATCCCGTCGTGTGTCGCGAAACAGGTAACGCGACCGATCAGGAATCGAGAAGCATCTCCCTCGTCCGGCACGTAGTTTGACGCCATGACGATCAAGATTCATGCCAGCTTCCTGCCACACACCGATCCAGAGGCGTCCGTAGCCTTCTACCGCGACCTCCTCGGCTTCGAGATCCGCCTCGACGTCGGGTACGAGGGCATGCGCTGGATCACGGTCGGGCCGCCCGGGCAGCCGGACACCTCGATCGTCCTGACGCCGCCGGCCGTCGATCCCGGGCTCACCGAGGACGAGCGCCGTACCATCGGCGAGATGATGGCCAAGGGCACGTACGCCACCCTGGTGCTGCAGACCGACGACCTCGACGGTCTGTTCGAGCGCCTGCAGGCGACCGACGCCGAGGTCATCCAGGAGCCAATGGATCAGCCGTACGGCGTCCGCGACTGCGCGTTCCGCGACCCGGCCGGGAACCACATCCGGATCAACCAAGCTTCCTAACCGACCCCTGGGGGAGATACCGACATGAGCCGCGACGAACACGTTGCCGACAGCCACGACATGATCCGGGTCACCGGCGCGCGGGTGAACAACCTCAAGGACGTCAGCGTCGAGATCCCGAAGCGCCGGCTGACCGCGTTCACCGGCGTGTCCGGCTCGGGCAAGAGCTCGCTGGTCTTCGGCACGATCGCGGCCGAGTCGCAGCGGCTGATCAACGAGACGTACAGCGCGTTCGTGCAGGGCTTCATGCCGACGCTGGCCCGCCCCGAGGTCGACGTACTCGACGGTCTGACCACCGCGATCCTCGTCGACCAGGAGCGGATGGGCGCCAACCCACGCTCCACGGTCGGTACGGCGACCGACGCGAACGCGATGCTCCGGATCCTGTTCAGCCGGATCGCGGAACCGCACGTCGGCCCGCCCACGGCGTACTCGTTCAACGTGCCGAAGCGGACCGCGACCGGTTCGATGACCGCGGACAAGGGCGCCGGCGAGAAGAAGGTCGTCCGCGAGCAGGTGTACGCCGGCGGCATGTGCCCGCGGTGCGAGGGCATGGGCTCGGTCACCGACTTCGACCTGACCGCGCTGTACGACGAGAACAAGTCGCTGAACGAGGGCGCGCTCACCATCCCCGGCTACAGCATGGACGGCTGGTACGGGCGGATCTTCCGCGGCTCCGGGTTCTTCAACCCGGACAAGCCGATCAAGAAGTACACCAAGAAGGAACTGCACGACCTGCTGTACCGCGAGCCGACCAAGATCAAGGTCGAGGGCATCAACCTCACCTACAACGGCATCATCCCGGCGATCCAGCGGTCGTTCCTGTCCAAGGACGTCGACGCGATGCAGCCGCACATCCGCGCGTTCGTGGAGCGTGCGGTGACGTTCACGACCTGCCCCGACTGCAATGGGACCCGGCTCGGCGCCGAGGCCAGGTCCTCGAAGATCAAGGGCAAGAACATCGCGGACCTGTGCGCGATGCAGATCACCGACCTGGCCACCTGGATCCGCTCGTTGAAGGAGCCCTCGGTGGCGCCGCTGCTGAAGGCGCTCGGCGAGGTGCTCGACTCGTTCGTCGACATCGGCCTCGGGTATCTGTCGCTGGAGCGGCCCGCGGGCACGCTGTCCGGCGGTGAGGCGCAGCGCACCAAGATGATCCGCCATCTCGGGTCGTCGCTGACCGACGTGACGTATGTCTTCGACGAGCCGACGATCGGTCTGCACCCGCACGACATCCAGCGGATGAACGACCTGCTGCTGCAGCTGCGCGACAAGGGCAACACCGTGCTGGTCGTCGAGCACAAGCCGGAGACGATCGCGATCGCCGACCACGTCATCGACCTCGGCCCGGGCGCCGGGGCCGGCGGTGGCGAGGTGGTGTTCGAGGGGACGCTCGACAAGCTTCGTACCAGCGGGACGTTGACCGGGCGACACCTGGACGACAGGGCTTCTGTGAAGCCGTCGGTGCGTTCGGCTTCGGGCGCGTTGGAGGTGCGCGGCGCTTCCTTGAACAACCTGCAGGACGTGGACGTCGACGTACCGCTCGGTGTGCTGGTCGTGGTGACCGGCGTGGCCGGCTCCGGGAAGAGCTCGCTGATCCGTGGGTCGATCGCTGATCGTGAAGGTGTCGTGGCGATCGATCAGGGCGGGATCCGCGGCTCCCGGCGGAGCAACCCGGCGACGTACACCGGACTTCTCGAGCCGATCCGGAAGGCGTTCGCGAAGGCGAACGGGGTGAAGCCGGCGCTGTTCAGCGCGAACTCCGAGGGTGCGTGCCCGGCCTGTAAGGGCGCTGGGGTCATCTACACCGAACTCGGCGTGATGGCGACGGTCGAGTCGCCGTGCGAGGAGTGCGAGGGTCGTCGCTTCCAGGCCGCGGTGCTGGAGTACACGTTCGGCGGGAAGAACATCGCGGAGGTGCTGGCGATGCCGGTGTCGGAGGCCTTGGGGTACTTCGCCGACGGTGGGGCACGGACTCCGGCCGCGGAGAAGATCCTCGAGCGGCTGGCCGATGTCGGGCTCGGATACCTGTCGCTCGGGCAGCCGTTGACCACGCTGTCCGGCGGCGAGCGGCAGCGGCTCAAGCTGGCGACGCACATGGGTGAGAAGGGCGGGATCTACGTCCTGGACGAGCCGACCACCGGCCTGCACCTCGCGGACGTCGAGCAGCTCCTCGGCCTGCTGGACCGCCTCGTCGACGGCGGCAAGTCCGTCATCGTCATCGAACATCACCAAGCCGTGATGGCTCACGCCGACTGGATCATCGACCTCGGCCCGGGCGCCGGCCACGACGGCGGCAAGATCGTCTTCGAGGGCACTCCGGCGGAGCTCATCAAGAAGCCGAAGACGCTGACCGGGAAGCATCTCGCGGAGTACGTCGGCTAACCGGTCAGGAATCAAGAAGCACCGGGGACGTCGGCGCGACTAACGTGACAGTCAGTAAGCGAAACCCGAGTTTGGAGATGCTGAAATGACTTCCACGCAAGGCGTCAAGACGATCCTGCACCCGGTCACCGACCTCGAGAAGGCCAAGCCGGTGTATGCCGCACTGCTCGGTGTCGAGCCGATGGCCGACTCGCCGTACTACGTCGGATTCGAGGCCGAGGGTCAGCAGATCGGCCTGGTGCCGAACAGCGACATGACCTCGCCGACGGCGTACTGGCACGTCACCGACATCGAGGCGAAGATCGCCGAGGTCACCGCTGCCGGCGGCACCCTGAAGGACGCACCGAAGGACGTCGGCGGCGGCCGCCTGGTGGCCACGCTGACCGACCCCGACGGCAACGTGCTCGGCATCCTGCAAGACCCGTCCTGATGTGCCTGATCCCGAAGCTGTACGTCGCCGCGATCTACGGCGACGTACAGCAACAGGACCCGGCCGAGCCAGAGGCTCTGGCTGAGGAGATCCCGGCCGACGAAACCGTCGAACCCGACCTGGTCCTAAGCTCGCTCGTGTGATCGCCCAACTCCAGGTCAACCTGTTCTGCGCCGACGTGGACGCCTGCCTGGCCTTCTACACCCGTCTCGGCCTGACCGAGGCCTTCCGCGCACCGGCGACCGGTCCGATCCAGCACGTCGAGGTCGAGGCCGCCGGTGTCCGGATCGGCCTCACCTCAGCTGAGGTTGCGAACAACCTCGTCGAGCTGGGTGTCGCTCCGTCCGGCACTCCGTCCACGGAGGTCGTGTTCTGGTGTGAGGACGTCGACGAGTTCTACGAGCGCGCAATGGCTGCCGGCGCGACTCCCGTCGTACCGCCGGTTGATTCTCCGGACAATCGGCTCCGGTTCGCGTGGTTTCGGGACCCTGACGCTCACCAGCTGAAACTCGTGCAGAATCGCTCGCATGGCTGATTCGCGGATCCAGCACGTGTTGTTCGACGCGGACGGCGTACTGCAGGACCTGCCGGGTGGTTGGTATGCGGCGATGGAGCCATATCTGGGGGACCGGGCGCGGGACTTTCTGCATGAGACCTGGTCCGACGAGCTGCCGATGCTCGCGGGGGAGGGCGACTACCTGCCGGTGCTGGAGGCTTCGTTGGTGCGGTACGGCGTGAGCATCCCGGTGATCGAGGTGTACGACGCCGTGTGGAAGAACATCGTGCTCATCGAGGAGTCGCTCGACCTCGTGCGAGCGCTGAAGCGCAGCGGGTACGGCGTACATCTCGGCACCAACCAGGAGTGCTACCGCGGCGCGCACATGCGGACGGCACTCGGGTACGACGATCTGTTCGACGTGAGCTGTTATTCGTACGACCTCGGCGTCGCCAAGCCTGACCCGGCCTTCTTCACCCGGGCCGCGGACCGCATCGGCGCCGACCCGTCGACGATCCTGTTCATCGACGACACCGCCCGCAACATCACCGGCGCCCGCACCGCCGGCCTCCACGCCGAGCTATGGGATTTCACGCGGGGCCACGACGTGCTGGAGGCGCTCCTCGCCGACCACGGCGTCATTCGGTGACGATCCCGACCGAGATGTTGCCCTGCACGGCGCGGGAGTAGGGGCAGACGGCTTCTGTTGCTTCGAGCAACTTCTTGCCGGAGTCGCCGTGGAGATGGTCGGGGAGTTCGACCCGCAGTACGGCGGCGAGCACGAACCTCCCGTCAGCGGGTACGAGGCTGACCTCGGCGGTGACGGCGACGTCCGAGGCGTCGATGCCGCGGGCCTGGGCGACGCGGTCGAGGCTGGTGGAGAAGCAGGCGGCCCAACCGACGGCAAAGAGCTGTTCGGGGTTGATGCCATCGCCGGTTCCGCCCATCTCCTTGGGGAAAGCCAGCTGAATGTCGAGCTGTCCGTCCGCGGTGACGGCGCGGGACTCGCGGCCTGACGCGGTGGCAACTGCTGTGTAGGTGGGGTTCATGGCGTCAACGATCCGGGGCGCCGGGGGAGCGGTTCAATTACCTCCTTGGTGCAGTTACCTCGCGGGTAATGGCTGGCCGGCCGCGGTCCGCCGTACCCTTCAGTTGTTATGACCGTCCTGGAGGAGCCACAGACCGCCGGTGAACTGCTACGGTTCTGGCGGACGCACCGGCGGCTGAGTCAGCTGGAACTGGCGCTCGAGGCCGAGGTGTCGACGAAGCATCTGAGCTTCGTCGAGACGGGCCGTGCGCAGCCGAGCCGTCAGCTGTTGGTCCATCTCTCGAACCATCTCGACCTGCCGATCGCCGAACGCAACCGGTTGCTGCTCGCGGCCGGGTTCGCGCCGATCTACCTCGACCAGCCGTACAACTCCGAGGCCATGCAGCCACTGCGCGAATCCCTCGGTCGGCTGCTCGACGCCCACCTGCCCAACCCGGCGCTGATCGTCGACGGTCTATGGAACCTGATCGACGCGAATGCCGCGGCGGCGCTGCTGTGGGCCGGCGTGGATCCCGAACTCCTGAAGCCACCGATGAACATGCTGCGTCTGTCGGTGCATCCGGGCGGTCTGCCGAGCATCTCGTCGATGACGGCCGCCTGCAGTCTCCCGCTCATTCATCAACTGAAACGCAGGAGCCGCGAGACGGCCGACCATGCGCTGGCTGAACTGCTCGACGAGGTCGAGCCCTATCTACCTGACGCTCCGCCGACGGCCGCTGCCCAGCAGCCGATGGTCACCCTTGACCTCAAGACCCGCCTGGGACCGGTCCGTCTCTTCACTTTGATCGCCACCATTGGGGCTCCGCTGGAAGTAACGGCCGCGAGCTTAGCCATCGAGACGTTCCTGCCGGCCGACACGACCAGCGCCGAGCGGCTGCAGAAGCTCATGAGCTAGGCAGGAAATGGTTTTCCAGTGCCGGGGGAGCTGGGGGAGTATTGGCCAGGTGGATATTTGCCTCGCAGGTCGGACGGATGTGGCACAACTGGCTCGGTTGCTCTGGCTGAACGCCGCACCTGAGCAGCGCGACGGGCAGTCCATCGAGGCGTTCGCCGTCGATCTTGCTGCCTGGTGGGCCGAGAACGACTCGCATTTCGCGTTCGTCGCTCGGTTGGACGAGTCCGAACTTGTCGGTATGGCGTGGCTTGCGATCGTTTCGCGGGTTCCCAGGCCGGGTGCGACCTCACGACGTTCGGCTGACATCCAGAGCGTGTACGTCGTACCGGAGTACCGCGGCAATCGGGTCGGATCGGCGCTGGTACAGGCCGCGGCGGATCACGCGTTGGCGCTCGGAGCCGGCCGGGTGACGGTCCACTCCGGCCGCAAAGCTGTGCCGGTGTACGAGCGGCTCGGCTTCGCGTCGTCCCGTCAGCTTCTGCAGAAAGAACGCATGCCCTCCTGAACTCGTAGGGTCTGGTGCATGGCGACGATGGAGGACGACGACTTCGAGGAGGCGTACGCCGCCGACAACGGCCCAGATCACCTGAAGGACGTCACCAGGTTCATCTTCTTCGTCCTCGAGGCGTGCTGAGCGTGGAGCGCGTCTTTCCTGACGGGGCTGCCGACGAGCGTGGGGTTCTGACCGGGTTCCTGGATTGGCAGCGGGCAACAGTCCATCGCAAGGTGGACGGCCTGCCGAGCGAACTGGCCGATCGGGCCTTGCTGGAGACGTCTCCGCGTATGACGGTTGCCGGTGTCGTCTCGCATCTCCGTCAGATCGAGCACGACTAGTTCGCCGGGAGTTTTCCTTCTCTTGCTGACGAACCCTTCGAGCGTGACGAGCACGGAGGTTGGTCCACCGGCGGTCGTGCGATCGGCGACCTACTGAGCGACTACGAAGCAGCGTGTGCGCAGTCCAGACGCATAGTCGCTCGTTTGTCCCTCAACACGATGCAGGACTTCACGCCTCCGCAGTACACCCCGGTGTCGCTGCGGTGGATCCTGACCCACCTGATCGAGGAAACAGCCCGCCACCTCGGCCACCTGGATCTCCTCCGCGAACAACTCGACGGCACCCGCGGGTATTAGTTGGTGGCCGGGAGCCGGGGAGAAGGCCGGAGTACCGTCCTCGTATGCGATGGGAAGGCGACGAAATCGGACGCGGCGTCGGGGACGCCGAACGGTTCGTCCCCGGCGTCAGTGATCTCCTTGCGGCGTTCCAGGAGCCGCTCTGGGTCACTGAGGAACCAGAGGTTCATCTTCTTCCGCATGTCGAACGATGGTGTCAGAACGACGGGCGACTTGCTGTACGAACTTCCTCGACCGACGACCAACACACCTTCGTCCTCGACCTCGAATGGCGCGGCGAGCCGACAAGCGTGGGACATGCACGAGCGGCCGTGTTCTCGCTCATCGGCTCGTTCGCCGAGACCGCCACATACATCCGCCAACGCCGGATCCTGAGTGACGGATCGCTGGCAGGCCTCCAGTTCGAGATCGGAACCGGTGAGCTGGCCCCCGACGCGAGGTTCCGGCCCCACGGCCACGCCGTACTCATCAACGTGGCCGGCATCAGATGATCCGCATCCGAGACGCCGCGCCGGGCGACGAAGATGTGCTTGCGGAGTTGCATGCGCGATCGCGGGCTGTGTACTACGGCGCCGGCGGCCACGAGGTGGCGGCCGTTCCCGACGAGAGATACCGCGAATCGTGGCGCAAGATGGTGGCCGACGATCGACTCACCGTCCTGGTGGCTGTCTCGCCCGATGACATCGCCGGTGTAATCACCCTGGACGCCAACGGCGTGTTCCCGACCAATGCACCTGACGAGAAACGCGTCCGACTCGTAGGAATCTTCGTCGAGCCCAGCCAATGGTCGACCGGCGTCGGCAGCACGCTGATGACACGCTTCATCTCCATCACCCGCCAGTCCAACGCTGTAGGCGAAGTGGATGTCTGGGAGCGGAACTCTCGCGCCATCCGCTTCTACGAGCGACACGGCTGGACCCGCGATGGAACTTCGCGCCCGGGGCCAGCCGGGGCAGACTACGTCGGCTTCGTACACAAGCCGTAGCAACTCGCGTGGGACAACTGACACCGCGACGACCAGGGGAGCGGGAGTCGACCGCGGCCGCGGACCGTCGAATCAGGTTCGCATCTCGAACCGCAGGGTGGTGCCAGCAAGTTCCTCGACCTCGGCCAGCAACCCTGGCGCGATGGTCACGGGCTGTCCGTCCGCGCAAACCCTGATCCGAGTCGGTGGCTCGCCTTCCAAGGTCACACGTGACGCCGGCTGGAACTCCGACAAAAGGAACCGAACCCTCTCGAACCCGCGTTCGACGAACCGGAGCTCACCACCTTCCGCGACAAGATCGAACTCGTACGTCACGAGGCAACCTTCGCCAGCGCGCTCATGGGAGGGGACTGTGCGGACTGTGGCATGTCAGCGCGCCTCCGCGAACAGCGCAGCAACCTCTTCAGCTCCGATTCTCTTTGCCAGCTCACGCGGGGTTGCTCCGGCTTGGTTGACGATGTCCGGATCAGCACCAGCCCTGACGAGCGCTTCGACGGTTGCATCCTTCCCACCCGAGTTGAACACCGCCCGCCACAGCGGCGTGTTCCCAAACCGATCTCGCGCGTCCACCGACGCTCCAGCTTCCACAAGCACCCTGACGGCCTCCGTCTGCGATTCCTGCGCAGCAAAGTGCAGAGCCGTGAACCCCTGCCTGTCAGCCAGCCCAATCTCGTCACCCGCGGCCAGGCGCTCTCGGATGCCCGCGACATCACCTTCAAGCGCCCGATAGTGAAGCTCCTGACGCCCCTCACGATCCATCCCGACAGTCTGTCCCATCGTTGGTTGACCCAGGCGTTGGTTCCTGCGGAAGCTCGCAGATCGCGAGAGCCTCGTTATGGCGTGATGTCTTTGCGCATCTCGACCTGGACCGGCCGGAAGCCCTGCTGCTGGTAGAAGCTTCCAGCGGTTTCGTTCTGGCTGTGCACGTGCAGTGTGATCGCAACGGCCCCATCCTGGTGGGCCAGCTGCTCCAACTGTTTAATGAGCATCGCGCCGATCCCTCGCCGACGATAGGACGCGCTGACAACGAGGTCATTGACGTGCATCACGGGACCGTCGTACGGGGCGATGGCCTGTGTGGGCCGCGGCCGGATAGAGCCGGTAACTAGTCCAGCCAGCCTGCCTCCGTCGGCCTCGGCAACGAGTAGGTGCAGCCCGCTGTTTCCGTCGGCGTGAGATAGGTCTTCGCGCACCGACCCTCGAACGTCGACCTTCCTGAAGTCGGCCGGCCAATTCTCGGCGTGCCAGTCGACCGTCTCGGCATACAAGTCGCAGATCTGGTCAAGATCGTCCGGCAGCTTGGCTGGCCGAATCGTCACCTCATCCATGCGAAGCACTGTAGTTGCCAGGGCAGATCGTCCCGCCGGATTCGTCGCGATCACACCCTGAGTCAGGTTGACGAGAATTGACTCCCGACGAACGCCACGAGACTCGGCAGACGACGCCAGAGTGCTGATCATGGCTGTCAGGGTCGAGCTCTCGCAGCTGGACGAAACTCTCACCTGCAAACTGGCAGGCACGGGAGTTGGTACCGGGAGTAGCAGGAGCGCGCGCCCGCATTGCGGCATGAACGGCCAGGTATGCGTCCTCACTTGCAGGCGCGATCGGACGACGACGAGACTGGCGGCTGCACTCCGGCTGTCAAACTTGCGTCATGGCTGAGCAGCAGCTGGATGGCGGGATCGCGAACGCAGGCCGGGTTGTCCGTGTCGGTCCGCATGTTCTTCGTCCTTCGAGTCCGCACTCGGGTTCGATTCACGCCTTCCTGCGGGCGGTGAAAGACGCCGGATTCGAGGGGGCCCCGATACCGGTCGGTATCGAGGAGGATGGACGCGAGCGCCTCGTCTTCATCGAGGGCGACGTCCCCGTAGCGCCCTATCCGGACTGGAGCCAGTCCGACACCGCGCTTGCCTCCATCGCCAGGCTCCTCCACGGATTGCACGAAGCTGCTCGCGGGTTCGACCCTCAGACTCTCGCTTGGAACGACGGTCTCGCTGACCCCGCGGGCGGGACGCTGGTGTGCCACAACGACGTGGAGCTCTCGAACGTGGTCTTCCGTGACGGGATCGCCGTGGCCCTGCTCGACTTCGAGTTCGCCGCCCCTGGCCGCCCTGTCTACGACGTAGCCCAGCTCGCCCGCCTCTGCGTGCCGATCGAGGACGACTTCGACCAGGAGCGGATGGGCTGGCTGCCCGCCGACCGGCCGGCGCGGCTCCGACTCGTCGCCGACACCTACGGACTCGACCGGGGCGGCCGAGTGGAACTGCTTGCCGCGATGAACGATGCCCTCGCACGGATCGAAGCGGCCGCCCGGCGCATCATCGCCGCGGGTGGCCCGGACACACTCGCGATGCTCAACCGGCGGGGAGGCATCGAGAAGTTCGACCGCCGGCGCCGCTGGTGGACCACCCACTACGACGAATTCGCCGCTGCCCTTCTCTGACCAGGCCGTCATCCGTTGACGTGTGCGCCTGAGACGGGAGTGTCTGCATCTACTCAGCTCTCGTACTACAACTGGCAGGGACGGGAATTGAGCAGCCGGGAGTAGCGCCCGGTTCGCGGCAGGACAGAGTGCTCGACCTCGATTCGAGCGGTCAGTTGTTCCCGTCGTCGTCGGGGGATCAACAGAGTGCTCGACCTCGATTCGAGCGGTCAGTTGTTCCCGTCGTCGTCGGGGGATCAGGGCATCGTCCGCGGCTGCGAAACAAGGTAGTTGGCCGACAACCTCTCCAGGCTCCGAATCGCGTCCGCCGCACGCTCCACGGTGAGACGGCGGCGCGATGCTCGTTGACGGCAAAGCGGACTTTCCCGGCGCCGCGGACACCCGCAGGGCATCGGACCTGGCAGACTGGCTCGGCATGACCTCTGAGGCGCAGATCAGCGAGCAGCAACCGGACCACTACGACGGCTTCGCCGAGGCGTATGCGCGCGCGAATGAGAACGGCCTGTTCAACCGGTGGTATGCCCGGCCGGCGGTGCTCGACCTGCTGGGTGACGTCGCCGGGCGCCGGATCTTGGATGCCGGCTGCGGTTCAGGGCCGCTCGTCGCCGACGTGAAGGAGCGAGGAGCGAGCGTGGCAGGGTTCGATGCGAGCCCCGCGATGCTCCGGCTCGCCCGCGAGCGGCTCGGGGACGACGCCGACCTGAAGGTTGCCGACCTGACCCGGCCGCTTCCGTACGACGACGAGTCCTTCGACGACGCGTTGGCCGTACTCGTGCTGCACTACCTCGAGGACTGGTCGGGCCCGCTGGCCGAGCTGCGCCGGGTGCTGAGGCCCGGCGGGCGGTTGGTCGTGGTGGTCAACCACCCGGTTATCCCGCCGGTGCTGTACCCCGACGTCGACTACTTCGCGACCGTGGCGAACACGGAGGAGTACGACTTCGACGGCGTCTCCGCAACCCTCACGATCTGGTACCGCTCGCTGAGCGCAATGTCGGAGTCGTTCACCGCTGCGGGCTTCAGAATTTCCGCGATCAGCGAGCCGCCAGTGTCACCGGACACGCCACCCGACCTGCTACCCCCGAGCGACTCCGACCCCACCCGCTTCATCGGCTTCATCTTCTTCGTCCTTGGAGCGTCTCCTACTGTCGCACCGTGAATCTGCTCGCGCTGGCGTGGGAGTACTTGCATCCACTTCCACTCCCGTTAGCTAAGCGCCGATAATGAACATTATGTCAACTACTGGTTGGCGTACTGCATTCGATGGATCAGATGCGTCGCCACGGAACCACTACCCCGCACAACGCTGGACGACTTCTTGCCCCGCGGTGGTCAGACAGCGGCGGGGGCGATCGGCGCTCATCTGTCGCGTTCGGCGCTGATGATCAGGAAGTTCGGCAGGGCGACGTAGGACTCGAGCGCGTCGATTCCGCTGTCTCGGGCGACCTGTGGATCCAGTCTCGGTTCGCACACTTCAGTCACTCGACAACCGAGACTGATGACCTCGTTGATGTAGGCCGACAGCGGGCGGTGGAAGTCGGGTGCATAGCCCCCTGTTATCTCGTACTCATCGAGGTACCGATCAAGTTGGTAATGACCGTGATCCCGCCACGTTGGGTAGAGATTCTCAAACGCCGGATGAGTGATCGAGAACACGAATCGGCCGCCCGGCTTCAGCGCGCCGACGCACGCCGCCATCGCCGACTGCCAGGCGGGTATGGCGAGCAGCACCATGCTGCAGACCACCGCATCGAACGGCTGACCGACGTCCGGCAACGTCGAGAGATCAGCCTGCACGAACCTGATCCCCTGTCGCCGCTCCTGCTCGATCTTCTGAGCGCGCGCAAGCAGCGCGGCCGCCGGCTCCACACCAACCACCTCAGCTCCGCCTTCGGCCAGCAGCCGGCTCAGATAGCCTTCGCCACTTCCTGCATCGAGGATTTTCCGACCGCCGAGAGGGCCCAGCATTCGGAGCAGGTTCCCATTCATCAGATGGCGCTTGGAAAAGTCGCCCTGATCGTCGTACGCCTCAATCGCGTCAATCGGCATAGCCGACCATGCTGCGATCGCCTCTGAGTTACTGATCCTGGACATGCGATCACACCTCTCGGACGACAGATAGGTAGGGACAGCCGTTTAACCTACCGCGGGCGCAGCTCACGATGTCCTGTGTAGGTGCGAAGGCCACCTACCAAACGAGTTCGTCGAGATGGTTATGGCCGGAAAGCAGACGAGCGATGCGGTCCTGCGCCGCCGTGCGTTCGTCTGGATGGGGGTGGTGTGCGTAGAGCGTGAGCTCCCCGTACATGTCGTAGAAGTTCAACCGTTCGCGCAGATGTTCGCGCTCGAACAGCTCCGGATACGCGCCGTGCAGCCATCCGGGAACCTCGGTGAGTGTGGTCTCATCGAGCCCTTGTTCGTCGGGTGTCGGTGGGAACTCTCGTGCCTTCGCGCACCAGCGCAAAATGGTGTCGAGCTCGACATCGGCTGGCTGAGCCAACGCCTCGGCGAAGTCGATCAGACCGGTGACGCGTCCTTGGTCGACGATCAGATTGGACCCATGTAGATCACCATGGACGAGGGCGGGTCGGTCGGTGGCGAACAATGCCAGCCGCTCCTGGACCCATTCGGCAACATCGGCGAGCAGGCGCGAGTCAGGACCGCGCACACGCTGGGCAGCCTCGACCTGCTGGAGCGCCGCACCCACTACGGGTGGATGGAACGCAGACCATGGCTTGCCGGCGAGGGCGCTGGCCAGCCAGGGCGGCAGCAGATCTGCCGGAGCAGGAACCCGGTGCAGAGCCCGCAACGCAGCACCCAGGCTCTCGATGATTGCCTGGCGCGTGGACGAATCCGCCGCCGGCCACGCTTCGTACAGGGTTCGGCCGGGCAACCGTTCGGAGACGTACCACGGCCCGTCCGGGCCGTCGCCATGGGCGACGTGCCGTGCGTGTGGGACCTCGCTACCGGCGAGCAGGTCGACGACTGCAGCCTCGTGCCGATACGCGTCGCTGAATCGTCGGTCGTTGTTCAGTCGTACGACGTACTCGTCACCCACCCACGCCCGGCTGACCCAGCCCGCCTTTGGTACGAAACGCCCAGTTGCCGGCAGATCAGCGGCCGCCAGGATCCTCAGCAGCACCGGATCGCTATCCGGCTCGACAAACGATGTTGATCGGGTGATCGCGGTGCTCCTCGGGACGGTCGACCAAGAACATCAACGTATTCAGGGTTTGCGGCGGAAGTCTGTGGTGGGTGGGAGTTCTTTGAAGCTGGCTGAGGCGTACGCCGCTAGCCGGTATTGGTGGTTGGGGTGCAGACGGTGGCGCTGGAGGCGCCTAGGGCTTGTAGTGCGGCGGCTGCGGCGAGTGAGATGGCTTTGCCGTAGCCGTGGCCGCGGTGATCTTGGTGGACGCCTAATGGTTCGAGCAGGCCGGGGCGTCCGGGACCGGCTGACCAGACTGTCGCAGCAGCTACTGCGACGTCGTCGGCGTCGTAGCCGAGCAGGCAGCGTGCTCTCCGGTACGGCGGGGACGCGGCGACTGCCCGCCAGCGCTCGAGAGTGAGGGTTGAGTTGGGGAACGAGGCACGGTGTACGGCGACCCGCTCCGGAGCATTGTTCTCGTCGACGACCTCGATTCGGAGGCCGCAACCCTCCACCTTCTCGCTGAGATCGCGGCGCAGTGGCGTCCACGACTCGTCCGCGACCCAACCGTTCTCGTGCAGCAACGCACGGAACGCAGCGCCGTACCGAGCTTCGACGCTCGCGCTGCCGGCTGGCAGCACCCCACGCTCCGGATCGGACAGATCGGCCAGCAACTCGACGGCGAAGGATTCGTCCCGGTCGACAGCCGGCGCGAGCGCCATACGGATCAGTCCGTCCTCGACCATCCCGGCGGCCAGGATCAAGCCATCACGGCGCCACACCCGCAAGGACCTCGCCAGCGCGTCCGCACCGAAGCTCGAGTTCCACCCCAGGTCCCCCGGATGGAGCTGAACCGACCCGCCATCCTGCTGCCACGACGCAACGGCCTCAACAACCTGGTCCAGCGAATCAACAGTCGCGGTCTCCAACGTGATCGACACGCATCGATCCAACACCACGGACCGGCAACCACGCACGCAGTTTATCGGCGCGCCCCGCTGTGTACGTGAATGTGCAGGTGCTTCGAATCCTGGTACTCACCGAGATTCGTCAACACCGCGGCCGCCCCGGTCGTCCTCTCCGTCTCCCCCGCGATCGATTGAACGACCTCGAACAACCGGCGCATCACCTGCTCGTCGGACGAATGCACCGTGGTCAATGACGCAATATGCCGCTTCGGCACGATGACGATATGCGTTTCCCAGAACGGCCGCGTGTGATGAAACGCCAGAACCAATTCGTCCTCGTGTACGACGTTGAGCCGGCTCGGATCCGGGATCGCGATATCGCAGTAGAAGTCATCACCGCTGTAATGAGGGGCCGACCACACCCCCAGCCATTGTTCGGCGTCGTATTCGTGGAAGCGGGATACCTCGGTGAAGCCGAGTTTCTCGGCGAGACGCAGCGACCGGGTGTTGGCGGTTTGGGTAGTCAGCGCTACGGAGTCGCCGGGACGCGCGGTGGCGTACCAATTCAGCGCGGCGGCGCAGGCCTCAGCGGCGTACCCGTGGCCCCAGGAGGTGGGCAGGAACATGTAGCCGAGCTCCGTGGACGCCGCGCCCGGTCGGCTCGGGTCACGAGGGTCCAGCGTGACCATGCCGATCATCTGCCCGTCGAGGTCGACGACGAACAGACCGGGGCGCTTCTCCGGCGACTCCGGGACGACGCGTTCGAGCTCGTCGCGGTCTCTTGGGCCGCCGATATACGTGCCGACGTCCGGCGACGTGAAGAGTTCGATGACCGCCGTACGATCCCGGGCCTCGGGTTCACGCAGTACGAGCCGCTCGGTCCTGATGGGGTCGGTCATGGCGGGCAACGTACCAAGGATGCGGCTCTCCCCCGGCGCGGAAACTTTCTTCGAAGAAGATTGTCGGATCGGTGTGCAGGCGTTCGTGGAAGGGGTGAGCGGGCCACCGAGGAGCGCTACGGCTGAGGAGCTGATGCGGGATGCAGTACCTGATTTCTGTGATCGACGACGAGAGTACTGCGAACGCGGCGCACGGTTCGGACGACGTCGACGCGTTCAACGAGCGGCTCAGGACCGACGGGTACCTGGTGTTCGTCGGCGGACTCGACTCCCCCACGACAGCCGCCGTCGTCGACAACCGCGCCGGCGAGGCGATTTTCACCGACGGGCCCTATCTGGAGTCGAAGGAGTACCTCGGCGGCGTCTGGATCGTCGAGGCGCCGGACCTCGACGTCGCGCTCAAGCTCGCCGCGCAAGGTTCACGGGTCTGCGATCGCAAGCTCGAAGTACGCCCGTTCGCGGACGAATGAATCGCCGACCGGATACCGTTTCCGAAGAATTCACCACGGGAGATGATGTGTGATGCAGTTTCTGGTTTCTGTGCTCGACGACAAGACCAATTCGGCCACTCCGGAAGAGATGGCCGCCATCACGGCGTTCAACGAACGGATCATCGCTGACGGCAACTGGGTCTTCGCGGGTGGTCTCGCGGCGCCGAGCGCGGCCACCGTGGTCGACAACCGCGGCGGCGACGCGATCTTCACCGACGGGCCTTATCTGGAGTCCAAGGAGTACGTCGCCGGCCTGTGGATCATGGAGGCCGCTGACCTCGACGCGGCGCGCGAGCTCGTGACCGAGGCGTCGAAGGCGTGCAACCGCAGGCTCGAGGTGCGGCCGTTCCTGTGAGCGATGTCGAGGAGACGATCACGCGGGTCCACCACGAGGAGTGGGCGCGGGTGGTCGCGTCCCTGACCAAGCGTTTCGGTGACCTCGACATTGCCGAGGAGGCCGCCGCCGAAGCGTTCGCGACCGCCGTCGAACGGTGGCCGGACATCGGCGTACCCCCGAACCCCGGCGCGTGGCTGACCACCACCGCCAACCGCAAGGCCATCGACCGGCTCCGGCGCGAGAACAAGCGCGACGACAAACACAAGGAGGCTCAGATGGCGTACGACGACCCGCCCGAGCCTCTCGGCGTGATCGACGACGAACGGCTCCGGCTGATCTTCACCTGCTGCCATCCGGCACTTTCGATGGAGACCCGGGTCGCGCTGACGCTGCGCATGGTCGGCGGTCTGACCGTGCCCGAGATCGCGCGTGCGTTTCTCGTGCAGGAGACCGCGATGGGACAGCGGATCACCCGTGCGAAGGCCAAGATCAAGGCGGCACGAATCCCCTATCGGGTGCCCGATGCGGAGGACCTCCCCCAGCGCGTGTCCGGCGTACTCACTGTGCTGTTCATCGTGTTCAACGAGGGCTATCTGGCGACCGGTCCGGATACGGATCCGGTGCGGCACGAGCTGACGTCGGAGGCGATCCGGCTGACGCGGCTTATTCGTGCTCTGATGCCGAACGACGGTGAGGTGGCCGGGTTGCTGGCGTTGATGCTGCTGACCGAGGCTCGTCGTACGGCGCGGGTGTCGGCGAGCGGCGAGCTGGTGCCGCTGGATCAGCAGGATCGTGGCTCGTGGGACGCCGCGATGGTGGCCGAGGGGCATCGGCTGGTGCGCGAACGGCTGGCGGCCGGGGTCGCTCCGGGGCGGTACCAGATCCTCGCGGCGATCAACGCCGTACACACGTCTGCACGGGATGTGCGTGACACGGACTGGTCGCAGGTGGTCGCGCTGTACGGTCAGTTGGTCCGCGTGGATCCGTCACCGATCGTCGAGCTCAATCGGGCGATCGCGGTCGCTGAGCTGGACGGGCCGGAGGTGGCGTTGGCGACGGTGGATCGGCTCTCGGAGAAGCTGGACGGGTACCACGCGTACCACGCGACGCGTGCCGATCTGCTGCGGCGGATGGGTCAGAGCCAGCAGGCGCGGGCGGCGTACGACAAGGCGATCGAGCTGGCCGGCAACACTGCCGAGACGGCGTACCTCATCCGCCGCCGCGACCAGCTAGCCGCCGGCCCTTCCGAAGCGAGCTAGGCAATGCCAGACCTGCTTGATCGATTGCCGCTCGGGGTGCTTGGCGCGACCGAGTAACTCAGGGGTCAACTCTGGGCCGAGCGTCCGCGCCAGGTCGACGATGTGCTGTCCGCGGTACGCCGGGTCGAATTCGTCGGCTGTAGCCCGAAATCCCGGGTGATACTCGACCGCACAACCGAGCCTTTGTGCGGCCTGCTCGACCCGTGTGCCGATGAACGACGGGTCGAGCACCAGTGCGTCCACATGGGTGTCGAAGCGTACGCCGCCATGGACGTGCGCTTCGACGTACTCGTCAAGATCGTCGTCGCCGGACTCGTCTGCCAGCCGGCACAAATGCTCCAGCAGACTCTTGTCGCCGAAGTGCTTCGGATCCCGCGCAGAATCCGGAAAGCAGAACGTCGCGCGCTCTACCGCCTCAGGCTTCAACCGAAAATACGACGACCCGAACCGGATGCCACCGCCGTAGACATCCTCCCGCCGATTCCACACCCCATAAACGGGCCGAGCCGCCGCCGGTCGCGCATCGTACTCGCGGGCAAACAACCGGCTTTCCCATCGCCACCGATCACCACCTTCAAAAGCCGTCAATCCCCCGTTGGAAATCCCGGTGACAAACTGCGACCGATAAGACCCATCCCTCACCATCGACTCAATCACCATCCGATCCCCATGCGGCCAATTGGGATGGAAATGCAGGGTGATCATCAGCCTGGTCCCGTCACATGTCCGTCGGCGTCGAGCACGATGAACCGGAGTTGTTCATCGTGCCGACCCTCGCCCAACCAGTGCGCGAACGCGACCGCAGCCGTCGGCGGCATCTCGAGCGTCGACGGGTCCGTCGTGAGCTCGAACCATCGGAGATCGCCCTCGGTGCATTCGGTCGGGATCGGTGAGCCGGTGCGGAGGTCGGCGGTGAAGTAGTACGTCGTGCGTACTTCGGTGCCGGTGTCTCGCATCGCGACGTACCGGAGGCTGAAGTTGTCGAGGTGGTCGGCGGCAACCCCGACCTCCTCGTGGAGCTCCCGCAACGCGGCACCAGTGGGGTTGTCGAGCTCACCTGCTTCCACGTGCCCGCCGATGCCGACCCACGAGTCGGCGATCGCGCGGGATCCGCGGCGGTAAAGGAGGAGCACACTCCCCTGATGAAGCAGGAAGACCGACGTCAGGTGGCGCGTCGTGCGCAGCGTCATCCTGGTCAGACGTTGATGTTGAAGCCGAGGTCCAGGTCGGAGGCGGGGTGGCCGCCGCGGAGGCCCCAGTTGTGGGTGGGGTGGTCTCGGATGAGGATCGTGACGTGGTCCGCGGGGATGTTGAAGGGCTTCAGGTTGGCGATCAGCTGGGTGTAGAGCGTGCGCTTGGCGTCGATCGAGCGCCCGGCGAAGCAGTCGATGGTGACGAGAGTGAAGTACTCCGGCTGGTTCAACCGCGGCGAGCAGGCGAACCGGTGCGGCGCGTGGACGACGAGCCGTACGTCCTTGTCCTGCGGCGGGATCTGAAACCCGGCGACCACCGCATCGTGCACGGCGTCGATCAGCGCAACCTCCTCCGCCTCGGAGTACTCCCGACGGACTTCGATCATCGTGCTCGGCATGCAACGGATCCTTTCACTAGCGCGAATATGTCGGTGGCTGCGACCACACTGCTCCCTCATGAAGATCCCACGAGGCGCCGCGATCGTCGTCGAAGCCGGCAAGGTCCTGGTCGTGAAGCGCTATCTGCGGCTCGGCAGCTCCGCCGAGTGCGTGATGTGCGAGTACGCCGCTGCCCCCGGACCGCGGTGCGACGGCCACCGGTACGCCGTACTCCCCGGCGGTCACGTGGAACCGGGTGAGTCGGCCGCGGCGGCCGCAATCCGCGAACTCCAGGAGGAGACAACTCTCACCGCGACCGCGGCCCGGTTGCTGTGGACGGGCACGCACAACGGCCGGCCGGCGTACTACTTCCTTACGGCCGACGTGAGCGGCGTACCGCGACTTTCCGGCGATGAGGCTGTCGAGCATTGTCCGATCAATCATTTCGAGTTGCGCTGGGCCGACGCGCAGGAACTGGACGACATTTATCCAGCCGATCTGCAAAGCCGTCTCGTTAGACTAATTGAGGCTGGCAACCAATCGGGTGAGGCCGAGTAGGTCGCCCTGGTCGGCTTCTAGCATTTGTTCGTCAGGTTTGTAGCCGCGGCCTACTTCGGCGCAGGTTTTCAACCAGAGAAGCCAGTCGGACCAGCTATTGGGGAGGAAGTCGGCGGTTTCGACGCTGACCAGGTTGGTGCGTTGCCAGAGTTGTTGCCACCAATCGGGTGGGAGCCAGGTGCAAAGGTCGGAGCCCCAGCGGGATTCCAGGTACGGCGGGAGGGTGAGGGCGGGCGCCGTACGGATGCCGGGCGTGATGACGCCGAGCGTGCCGCCGGGACGGAGAAATTGGGTGACGTTGGCGAGGTAGTCGGCACCCGTGCCGAAGTAGTTGAAGGCGCCGATGCTGACGATCGCGTCGAAGAAGTCATGGGCGAACGGGAGCTTGTGCGCGTCGGACCGGATCGGGTGGACGCGGTCGCCTGCGCCGGCGTCCTGGATTCGTCGCCAGTTCTCGGTCGGGTCGACCCAGAGATCGGTGGCCCACACCTCCACGTCGTATTCGCGGGCGAAGAAGATCGACGTCAGCGCCGTACCGCAACCGAGGTCGAGGACCCGCATGCCCGGCTCCAGCGTCATCGCCTCCATCAGGCCTTCCGCGCTCCAGAGCGGATGCGGACCCATGAGGTTGTCCACGATCCACTGCTGGTCATAGGCGTTCGACCGCGGATACCGGTCGACGATGAGCGCATCGAGTGCTGAGGACATGGGGCGACCATGCCAGCGTCGCGGAGCGCCGACAACGGAGTTTCGAGGCCAAGTAGTTACGGTGAATTAATTAATGTACCGTTAGCATCTGTGACGACACCTGCTGAGGACGCGGCCGCGCTCCGGCTGATCGTGGGCCGCATCGCCCGCAAGCTCCGCGCCGCGAAGAACGTCGTGGGCGACCTGGCTCTCTCCGAGTCCTCGGTGCTGGCCCGGCTGGAGAGCGACGGCCCCGCCTCCCCCAGCGCCCTGGCCGAGCAAGAGGGCGTACGCCCGCAGGCCATGGCAGTCACCCTCGCCGCCCTCGAGGAACGCGGACTGGTGAGCCGCGAGCCGCATGCCGCCGATCGCCGTCGCGCGGTGATCGCGATGACGGCCGTGGGTCGCAAGATGGCCGCGGATCGCCGTTCGTTCTCCGGGCAACGCCTCGCGACGGCCATCGAGGAAGAGTTCAGCCCCGCGGAGCGACGCGAGCTGCAGCAATTGCTAACCCTGCTCGACCGGCTGTCGGAGCGTCTCTGACCCAGCAGCAGAACAGACGCGCGCCAGCCGCAACCGCCTCCGCGTTGCGCGGCCGCGCACCACAATGCCTGAAAGGACCATCGATATGGCGAACACAGCTCTTCTCGTGATGGACGTACAGCAAATGATCGTGGGGCGTATCGCGGGTGAGACCGACTATCTGGTCGGCCTGCGTCGCGCGATCGACGCCGCGCACGCAGCGCGGATCCCGGTGATCTACGTGGTCGTCGGCTTCCGCGCCGGCCATCCGGAGATCAGCCCGCGGAACAAGTCGTTCAGCGCGATCTCCAGCGGCCCCGGCATGGCCGAGGGCGACCCGAACGTCGCGATCCACCCGGACGTCGCGCCACTGCCCGGCGACATCGTGATCACGAAGAAGCGCGTCAGCGCGTTCGCCGGCAGCGACCTCGACGTGGTGCTCAGGTCGGGCGACATCGACAGCCTCGTCCTCACCGGCTTGGCCACGAGCGGCGTAGTACTGTCGACGTTGCGCCAGGCGGCGGACCTCGACTTCCGTCTGACGGTCCTTGAGGACGGCTGTCGTGACTCCGATCCTGAGGTCCATCGCGTGCTGACCGAGAAGGTGTTCCCGCGGCAGGCCGATGTCGTGTCGATCGACGAGTGGGTCGCGGCTGTCGCTAGCTGATGGCCTCCGAGATCATGCGGTGGCCCTGTCGCTCGAAGGCTTCGTCGCCGACCTCGTAGGCCCAGATGCAGGTGTTGACGGCCTCGCGGAGCTGGGCCCGGTGCCATGCGTCCGGTTCGCGTGGGTCTGAGCCGTAGCCCCTCAGAAAGGCCGCCTCCAGTTCCGGGTTCGAGCGGAACTGCTGAGCCGCGAGGCGGGCGAAGTCGGTGTACGCCGGGCGGAGGTCGGCTCGGCCGAAGTCGATGATGCGGATCGTGCCGTGGTCGGTCAGCCAGTTGCGCGGCTGCCAGTCGCCGTGGGTCGGCACGAGAATCGCCGGCGCCGTCGGCCAGCCAGCGATCTCTGCTTGCAGACGTTCAGTCAGGTCGGGCGCGATTCGGTGCGTCTTGCCGAGGTTGGCGAGCGTCCGCCGGTTCTCTCGGGATTCGTAGGCATCGTCCGGTACGGCGGATTGCTCGTGGAACTGAGCCAGCAGCCCACCAGCCTCGTCGTACGTCGCGGGGGCCCATTCGGCAGGCGTGCCCTCGACCAATTCCCCGGGCAGGAACCGTGTCAGCAGGAGCTTGGCGTCGTCGTCGGCGCGGACCAACTGGGGTGCTCTCCCCTGCGAGGCCCACGGGGTCAGCCAGTTGCGGTGGGCCCGTATCTCGCGCGCGAGGTGGTGATCGGCCGCGTCGCCGGCCTTCGCGATGTAGCGCTCACCGTCGTGCATGAGCTCGAGCACGAGGGTGCCGATCAGACCCCAGCTGTGGTCCTTGACGAGCTCGGCCGACGGCAGCCAGGCGTCGAGGAGGGCTTGTTGTCTGTCAGTGAGTCCCACGCGCGCAGAATAACGCAGAAAATGTGCGGGAAAGGTGGACGAATGTCCATCGAGGATTTATCCTGGCCGAATGCAGAATTCACAGGTAAATACGTCTCTACCATTAAACCTATCATCAGGAATTGCGGAAAGCAAGTCCGGCGAATTCTGGCAACTCGGGGACATTGCGGTACGGCGGATCGGGTTCGGCACCAAGCGTCTTGCCGGAGCCGGCCCTGACGGGGCGGACCTGCAGGAGCGAGCAGTCGCGCTGCTGCGGCACGCGGTCGAGCTGGGCGTGAACCACATCGACACCGCGGCTTTCTATCCGAGTCACGGCGGCGCTGGACAGACGTCGTTCGAGAGCCTCGACTGGGCGAACGAGGTGGTCCGCCGCGCGCTCGCGCCGTACCCGGACGAGTTTGTGGTCGCGACGAAGGTGGGGCCGACGAGGGACGGGCTGGCGCGGCCGGATGAGTTGCCGGCACTGGTGGAGCGTGATCTGCGGGCGCTCGGGGTGGACGTGCTGGAGCTGGTCAATCTGCGGCTTCACGGGATGAAGTCGATCGCGGAGCATTTCGGCGTACTGGCCGAACTGCAGGCGAAGGGCATGATTCGGCACCTCGGTGTGTCGAATGTGCGGGTCGAGCATCTTCACGAGGCGCGGGAGATTGCACCGGTGGTGGCGGTGCAGAATCGGTACAGCGTGGGATTCGGGCGGGTGAATGACGAGATCCTGGGCGTGTGCGGCGAACTGGGGATCGCATTCGTGCCGTTCTTCACGCTGACCGCGGAGTCGCGCGAGGCCGGCGGGGTGCCGGAGTCCGCGGCCGTGCAGGAGGTCGCGGATCGCCATGGCGCGACGCCCGCGCAGATCCGGTTGGCGTGGACGCTGAGCCGGGGCGCGCACGTCCTCGCGATTCCAGGCACGTCGAGCCGGCAGCACTTGGAGGAGAACCTGATGGCGGCAGACATCACCCTCTCCCCCGAGGACCTCGCCGTACTCGACGCCGTCTCGGGCTGAATCAGTTGCGCCGGGGTGGCAGTCGTCGCCCCGGCGGTCGCCTAGAAGGTGACCTCCTCGGTCTGCTGTACGGCGGCGGTGCGGCCCGGCGCCCGATGGTATTGCCAGTACAGGTTGGTGTGGGCAATCACCTTGTCGGGCGTCGGAGCGCCGTACTCCGAGAGGTTCTCGGTCGTGTGCGCGTCGCCGACCAGCGTGACGTCGTACCCGCGGACGAAGGCGCCGTGGATCGTGGAGCGGATGCACTCGTCGGTCTGGGCGCCGCTCACGATCAGGTGGCCGATGCCGGCGCGGGCGAGGACGTCCTCGAGGTCGGTCGCTTCGAAGGAGTCGGGGAACGTCTTGTGGACGAGAGCCTCGGAGCCGTCCCGGGACAGCTCAGGAACTAGCTGCCACTCGTCGCTGTCCTTCACGAGGTTGTCGCTCGAGTGCTGCACCCACACGACCGGGACGCCGCCGGCGCGGGCCTTGCCGACCAGCGTGCTGATGTTGGCCACGACCTGATCGCGCTCGTGCGCCTCGGCCACGACACCGTTCTGTACGTCGACCACCAACAAGGCCGTGTTCGGCCGATCAGCCAGCGTTGACATCTCCGCTACCTCCCCATCGCTCAGGTACCGCAGAACGCTAGACCCGACCGCCGACAGTTTTCAGGCCCGCAGCCGCAACCGCACGGTCGGCACGTCACCGTCGTCGAGATCCTCGGCCCGCCGCACCGATGCCTTCACCGGCAGCAGGTACCGCCCGTCCTTCGGAAACATCGACGTGTCCCACGCCGTCCCACCGATCTCCGCGACGACGGGGATCATCCCCCACCCGTAACTGACAAAGCTCGACTCAGCCTCGAAGTACGCACACTCCTCCTCCGGCACCGTAATGAAGTACCAAGGCGCCGGTCCCCGCCAATACCAAATCTCCCCAGCAAACTCGACCCCATCCATCACGCCTCCCACGCGTCCAGCGTTGCCATGAAGTCATCGAGGAACCCGTACCAGACACAATGCCCCGCACCACGGACAGAGCGGACCGAGAATCCCAGCCGGCAGTCATCAGCGGACCAGCCTGGGTGCCTGGTGCGCAGATGCTGCTCGGTACGGGCGGCCCGAGCTGCGGTGAATCGTTCCCGAAGATCGACGGACGGCGGATCTCCCGACGGGCTGTCGAACGGTACGTCGACGTAGACGACTCGCGCCGGACGCAGCCGAGGTAGTGCATGGGACAGAACGACGGCGCCGAGCGAGTGGCCGATGGCGAGCGACGGCCTGTGGTCGACAGACTCGAGCACGGCGTCCACGAAGAGGTCCATCGTGGCGTCCGGCGCTGCTGGAGAGTCGCCGTGACCAGGCAAGTCGACCGCGATCGCCCGATAGCCACGCTCAGCGAGTGCGGGACCGACTTGGTGGTACTGCGCGGCGCTGCCGAGCATCCCGTGGACGAGGAGCGCGACGCGATCGCCGGAGCCCCACCTCACGGTGTTGAGCCGCATCAGCCAAGGGTGCTTGCTGTGATGAGGCGTTGGCCCAGGGCTTGGGAGGCGGCCTGGATTTCAGGGCTGCCGAGGATCCTGTAAGGGGCTCGGATGGCGGTTAGTTGGGCGGCGTACCAGTCGGGTTCGTCGGTGCTGGCGAGGAGGCGGGTGTGAGTTTCGTCGATGGCTTCGAGGCGGCCCATGGAGCGTGGGATCCAGCAGGCTGCGTCGGCGCGGGGGGCGTCGATCAGGACCTCGATGGGGTATTTCCAGCCGAGGGCCAGGTGCTCTTCGACGGCGGCCAGTGGGTCCAGGTCGGGTGGTGGGGTGAAGTCCTGGGTGAGGGGCTCGACCTTGGTGACCTTGTCGACGCGGAGGACGCGTTGGGAGTCCTTGGCGTGGGACCAGCACAGGAGATACCAACGGCCTCGGCGTACGACGACTGCCCAGGGGTCGACCTCCATCGCCCACTCGTTGTCGTGGTGGCGGCGGTAGTGGATGCGGACCTGCCGGCACTCGGTGCTGTACGACACCAGCGCGGCCGTGATCTCGGGCTCCGGCGTGCGGGCGCCCGGGTCGGGGCCGCGGGCGCTCACCCGGCGGACCGCGTCGGTCGAGCGGGCGATCTGCTCGGGCAGCACGCGGATGATCTTGCCGAGCGCGTTCTCGACCGGGTCCGCGGCGCCGCGCGGTCCTTCCAGCACCGCCATCACCAGGCCGAGCGCCTCGGTCGTGCTGAACATCAGCGGTGGCAGCCGCAGTCCGCGGCCGACGCGGTACCCGCCGTACGGGCCGCGGACGGACTCGATCGGGATGTCGGCCTCGCGCAGGATCGCGACGTACCGGCGGGCCGCTCGTTCGGAGACGCCGAGCTTGTCCCCTAATTGGTCGGCGGTGATGCCGGGGCTGTTCTGGATCAGCTCGAGGACCATCAAGGTCCGGGCTGTCGGGCTCACGTCGTACGCCATTGCTCACCATTCCGGAAGGTGTCCGTCCGGAACCGAGGCTAGCGTGCACGTCCGACAGAAAGACAGTAGTGCTCACGAGACGAGCAGTTTGTCTGCGACGATCGGAGCGTGCGGGCAGATCGATTGGTGGCGGTGTTGTTGCTGATGCAGGCCCGCGGCCGCGTGACCGCGGCCGACGTCGCGCAGGAGCTGGAGATCTCGGTCGCGACCGCGCGCCGCGATCTCGAGGCGCTGTCGGCGGCCGGCATCCCGGTTTATCCACAGCCCGGCCGCAACGGCGGCTGGCAACTGGTCGGCGGTGCACGCACGGACCTGAGCGGGCTCACGGCAACAGAAGCGCAGGCGTTGTTCCTCCTCGTCGGCCCCGCGGCGTCGATCGCACCCGAGGCGAAGACGGCGCTCCGCAAACTCGTACGCGCGCTGCCCAACACTTTCCGCGAGCACGCCCAGGCTGCGGCCGAGGCTGTCGTGATCGATCCGGCCAGCTGGGGCGCCCACGTGAAGGAGCGCCCGGAGTTGGTACGCAGCCTGCAAGACGCCGTCGTACGCCGGAACCGGGTGCGACTGGTCTACTCGGGCCGTGGGCACCAGCCTTCGGAGCGGATGGTCGATCCGCTCGGACTCGTCGACAAGGACGACATCTGGTACCTGATCGCCTGGACCGACCGGGGCCAACGTACGTTCCGGATCGATCGTGTGGTGGCGGCTCAGGCGACGGACGAGACGTTCGAGCGACCGGAAGGTTTCGACCTGTCCACCGCCTGGGGTGAGATCGTCGAGCGGATGGAGGAACGGCGATCGGGGCTGACGGCAACGGTCCTGATGGACCAACGGAACGTCTGGGTGATGCAGGACCGCCTCGGCCGCAACTGCGAGGTCGACGGGGAGGACGGCGATCGGGTCCGGCTGAAGATCACGGCGCCCACTCCCCTGATGATCGCCCAGGAGCTGGCCGGCTGGGGCGGGTCGATCGAGGTGCTCGACCCGCCGGAGGTGCAGGCCGAACTGGCTCGTCTCGGCCGCGAGCTCACGGACCGCTACAGCGGGATCGTGTAGAGGATGAAGCCGCGGTTCTCGGCGACCTGGTCGTAGAGCCGGCGGGCGGTCGTGTTGCTCTCGTGCGTCGCCCAGTAGACCCGGCCGCAGCCTTGCTCGCGCGCCCAGTCGGTGACCGCGGCGATCAGCGCTCGGGCCGCACCCTGGCCGCGTGCCTCGGGGGCGGTGAACAGGTCCTGCAGGTAGCAGGAGTCCGGCGCGGTCGTGCTCGCATGCGTCAGGAAGTGCGTGATGCCGACCAAGTGACCTTCCAACCGTGCACCGAGGGCGTGTACTTCGACGTCCTGCTGGAATCTGGTCCACGCCTGGTCGAAGAACTCGTCCGGCATCGTGCGTCCGTAGAACTCGTTGTAGCCGGCGAAGAGTCGTTGCCAGGTGTCACGGTCGGTAGACGTCAGAGGGCCGATGGTCAGCATGCGGCGAACTGTGGCATATCAACGGCCGAATGGACCATTGAGGTGAGTAAGGTGCGATGGTTCAGCGTGTCCCGACGAAGCCTCAGGAACCATTCGTGACCACATCCCCTCCCCAGCCGCCGCAGAACCCGTACCAAGGTCAGCCGGCCGGCTACGGTCCGCCGCCGCAGCAGTTCCCGCAGTACACCCAGCCTGAGCAGCAGCAGCCGGGCCAGTACCCCAGCCAGCAACCCGGCCAGTACCCCGGTCAGCAGCAGTACCACGGCCAGCCGTATCAGCAGGCGCCCCAGCAGCAGGCTCAGTTCCCGCCGGGGCAGTACCCGACCCAGCCGCAGTTCGGCCAGTCGTTCCCGCAGCAGGGCGCCCAGCAGTCGTTCGCGCCGCAGGGCCAGCTGACCTGCCGGTTCTGTGGTGGCTACCCGGCGGCCGAGGCGACCGTGCGCGGTCACCAGGGCCTGATCATCCTGATGCGGTTCCTGAAGTTGCAGGGCCCGTTCTGCCGCACCTGCGGGATCGCGTCGGTCCGCGACATGACCTCGAAGAGCCTGTGGCAGGGCTGGTGGGGTGTCGGCTCGTCGATCATCAACCCGATCACGATGCTGATGAACATCGGCCCGATGCAGAAGTTCAAGAACCTGCCGGAGCCGCAGCCGGGCCCGGGTCGGCCGATGGATCCGGGCAAGCCGCTGTTCCAGCGTCCGGCGATCCTGATGCTGTTGGTGCCGATCGCTGTGATCGCGCTGATCGTGTTCACCAACCTGAACTCGACCGAGGCGAACGACGCCACCGTCGGCGCGTGCGTGGTGAACAAGGGCACCTCGCCGAACCCGGACGTGAAGGTGGTCGACTGCACGTCGTCCGACGCCGAGTACAAGATCGTCGGCAAGATCGACGATTCGACCGACGACAGCCAATGCGACCAGTTCGAAGGTGCCGAGGCGTCGTACGTCTACCAGCATCGCTCGACCAAGTACACGCTCTGCCTGACCCCGGTGAAGTAGCAGCTCAGACGTAGTACCCGTCCACCGGCACGCGCGCCTCGTCGTACAGCGCAGGTCCTTCCTGCGGTACGGCGGGGAAGCTGCCGGTGGACTTCAATCCGTCGAGCTGCTCGCCGGACAACGCGTAGACCACCCGGCCGAGCCCGGAACGGGCGAGCGCGCCGGTGCACATGCCGCACGGCTGGCAGCTGGTGTACATAGTCGTGCCGGCCGCGTCCTCGGGCGACAGGTGCTGTGCGGCCCAGACGGCGAGCTTCAGCTCCGGATGGAAGCTGATGTTGCCTTCGCTGATGGTGGTGTTGTGGTCCTCGGCCAGCACGTTCCCGTCCGGACCGACCAGCAGCGAGCCGAACGGTGGGTCGCCTGCTTCGCGCGCCGCCGCTGCCAGTGCGATCGCGCGGCGCAGGAATTCTTCGGCTTCAGGTGTCACGTCGTCTCCAAAACTCTCTAGTTGTCGCGAGCATCCGCCAGGCCGTCTCGGGCCGTTCCGTCTCGTCGGGGTCGCCCTGATAGGGATCGAGTACGACGCTCTGCGCGCCGAGCTCCCGCAGTACGTCGAGGTCCTCGATGACCTGCTCTACCGTGCCTTCGCCGGCGACTCGGTCGTCGTCAGGCAGTGGCTTGTCCGTCAGCCGCAGCAGGATGCGCGGCGCGAACCCGGGAACCGGCCGATCGAGCGATGCGGCGATGGTCCGCAGTTGATCCAGCCCCGAGCGCATCTGGTCGAGGCGCTGACGCAGCGGATGCCACGCCGTACCAAACCGTATGGTACGGCGGAGCGCTGCCGGACTGCTGCCGCCGACCCAGATCGGGATGTTGCTGACGCCGTAGTCGGCTGTGTCGGCCCACGCGCGCCGGAGTTCGGCCAGCAGTTCGTCGGTGTCGCGTCCGCGCCGGGCATGCTCGGCGCCCAGCGCTTCGAACTCCTGCTGCGCCCAGCCGGCACCGACGCCGAGCACGAGCCGGCCGCCGCTGAGCTGGTCGAGGTTCGCCGCCATCCTTGCCACGAGCAACGGATGCCGGTACGGCGCGATGAGCACGGTCGTCCCGAGCCGGACCCGCTCGGTGATGCCGGCCAGCCAGCTCAGCGTGGTGAACGGTTCGTAGAACGGTGCCGGGTATTGCTCGGCCACGTCCGGCGTGATGACGACGTGGTCGGACATCATCAGCAGGTCGTACCCGAGGCCCTCGACCACACGCGCCCAGTCGCGCAGCCGGGCCGGATTCGTTCCAGGGCCGAAGTTCGGCACGTTCACGCCAAGTTCCACGCCCTCAGGCTATCCAGGCAGCCACCGCGTTCTGAAGAGATTCCTCCCGGCGTACGGCGCCTCGCGCCGGGGAATCGCCGGTAGATTGGCGAGGTGACCGAGATTCTCGATTCGACCGACTGGGCGATCCTCAGCGAACTGCAGGAGGACGCCCGGATCTCGCTGACCGAGCTCGGTCGACGAGTCAGCCTCAGCGCATCGGCCACCACCGAGCGGGTACGCCGTCTCGAGTCGATCGGTGTCATCACCGGGTATCGCGCCGAGGTCGATCTGACCAAGGTCGGCTACCCGGTGCTGGCCGTCGTACGGCTGAAGTATCCGGGCAACAAGCACGAACCGCTGCATCGGCTGCTCGCCGAACGGCGCGAGATCCTCGAGTGCCTGCGGACCACCGGCGACGACTGCTACACGCTCAAGGTCGCGGCGGCGTCGATGCCGCACCTGGAGGAGCTCGTCAACGAGCTGACCGACTTCGGGAGTACGACGACCAACCTGGTCTACTCGCAGACCCAGCGGTACCGCGGACCGGAAAAGCCGGTGACCCAGTCCGTCCGGGAATGAGAGCGTTGCCGGGTGCCGACTGTCCTGGGGATCGACGTCTCGCCTGACCTGCTGGACCGATGGGTGGATTGGCTGGCACCGGACGAGCAGCCGTTCTTCGTCACTAAGAAGCAGACGACCGACTGGAAACTCGAGCCTGACGACCGCGAGCCGACACCGGAGGATCGTGACACCTACCGGACCTACAACATCGACCGGCGCGCTGCGCGGACCGTCTGGTTGAGCGAGGCGGCGTACGGCGAGCTGCCGAAGGCGACCCGTGCCGCGCTGGTGCGTGCGCAGGTCGGCTACGGGCGTGGCTCGGTACCGACGGTCCGGAAGTGGGCGGGTGTTCTCGGGCCAGGCATGCGGCAGCAGGCGGACGGGCATCGGTTCGTCTGGTGGAAGTCGCTGTTGACCGAGCCCGGCAACGTGCTGCCCGAGATCGTCAGTGAGGACCTTGGGCCTAGCAGGCACGCGGAGGTTCGCACGTGGCCAAAGCAGCTCGAGCGGGTGCGAGAGTTGGCGGGGACGTTTGCGGAAGGGAGTGGGCCGAACTGCTTCGGGACTGTCATGGCGGCCTGTGGAGTCGAGGGCGCGGACAGCGTGTGGATGCTGCGCGAGCCGTTCGAGCAGTGGCTCGCGGACCACACGGAGCGCGGCGGGCGGGACGACGTACCGGGCACTGTCTTCGTCTGGCGCGACACCGCATCGCGGGTCCAGCACGCGGCGTTGACCATCGGCGACGGGTGGATGTTGCACAAGCCGTCGCAGTCGTGGATGACGCCGCGGAAGGTCCGAACGGTCGGCGAGGTCAAACGCGCCACGCGGACTGCCGGGTGGCGGCTGGAACGTCATAGAGTTGTGGGGTGAGGTTGCTCGTCACTGGGGCCACCGGTCTCCTGGGGCGTGAACTCCTGCTCTGCGCCGGAAAACAAGCGATTGACGTTGTACCGGCGTACCACTCCCAAGCTCTGCCGGGCGGAGTGCAGCTTGACGTACGACGGCGCGACCAGGTGCGGGACGTGATCCGCAGCGTCCGTCCGGACGGCATCATCCACACCGCCTACCGGCAGGACGACTGGGCGACGACTGCGCACGGCGCGGTCAATGTCGCGTTGGCTGCGGACACCGCCAGGCTCGTGTTCGTCTCGACCGATGTCGTGTTCGGCCCGCGCAAAACGGCGTACCACGAGCACGAGGCGCCGTGCCCGATCACGCCATACGGCGCCGCGAAGGCTGCCGCGGAGACAGCGGTCCACGCGATCGCCCCGGATGCGGTCATCGCGCGTACGTCGCTCATCGTCGGGTCCGACGGCCGCTCGGTAGAGGAGCAGCGCGTACGACGGCTGGCCGCCGGCGAACCCGGGGCGTTCTACACCGGCAACATCCGCTGCCCCATCTACGTCACGGACCTGGCGTCGGCGCTGCTGGAACTGGTGAGGTCCGACGTCAACGGCATCACGCATGTCGCCGGACCCGAGGCCTTGAGCCGCCTCGAGCTAGGCCGGCTCATCGCGATCCGCGACGGGCTCAACCCGGAGGCGCTCCCCTCGATCCCCGGTGAACCGTCGGAGATCCAGCTCGACAGCAGGCGGACTCAGGCGGTACTGCGGACCCGCCTCCGTGCGGCCAGCGAGTTCCTAGCCGCCTGACCGGTTCGGCAGCAGGTCGCGCGCGAGCTGCTCCAACGCGTTCGAGACCTCGGCGAGCCGGGCCGGGTCGTCGGTGCCGAGAGCCTTGGCGAGTGCGGGTTCGATCGTGGTGGCGCGGACCTGGGCCAGCCGGTCCGAGACATCGGGAGCCTGGCTGACCAGGGCGCGCCGCCGGTCGGCCGGATCGGTGGTCGTGATGACAGAGCCGGCCTCCTTCAGCCGGGCGATCGCGGTCGACACCTGGCTCTGCGGCAGACCGGTCCGCGCGGCGATCTCCCCCACCGCGCTCTCCGGGTGCCCGGCGATATCGCTCGCGACGATCAGCACCATCCGCGCGCTGCCGGCGTACTTCCCCGCTCCGTCCGGCGGCTCCGGCAACGCGTCCTCGCCGATCTTCATCAGCGCCCGTCCGAGCAGGAAGAGCTCCACACCGTTCACAACCCGGAATCTACATCAGTTCAGATACATCGCTACAGATGCATCCGAGCGACGCCAAAGCGCCGCGCGGCCACGAGGTCGTCAGTCGTTGACGGTCGTCGTCACCGGACTGCCGAGCTCGACCGTCCGGCTGACCGTGCAGAGCCGGTCGTGCGACATCTTCACCGCCCGCGGCAGCGCCTCGCGGGCCTTGTCGCCGTCCTCACCCTCGGGGAAGTGCACGACGAACTCGACCGCGAGGTTCTCCATCCGGTTGCCCTCGTCGGCATCCCGCACCTTGTCCCCGCGCACGACAGCCCGGAACTCGGTCGGCTCCGCGCGCCGGCTCACGACGACGTCGACATCGATCGCCGAGCAGGTCCCGATCGCGGCCAGCAGCAGCTCGACCGGGGTGAAGTCGGTGTCCGCACCGCCGGAGCCGACCCGGATCGTGCCGCCGCGGACGTTGCGCACCTCGTAGCTGCTGTTCGTCACGCGCTCGAAGGTCACCTGGCGCAGTGTGTCTGCCATCTTCCCGGAACCGTCACATTCTGTTGCTTGTGGCAACGTTAGAGGGACTCGAGGGCCTCGTTCACCGGCGTGTCACCGGCGATGAGCTCGAGCGTCCGGCCGATCGAGGCCGGGGTGTCACAGAGTCCGGCCAGCACCAGCGCGACGTCGTCGCGGCTGACGCGGCCGTTGCCGGTCTTGTCGGCGAGATAGACCTTCCCGGTGCCGGGGTCGTTGGTCAGACTGCCCGGCCGCAGGATGGTCCAGTCGAGATCCCGCGACCGCAGGTCCTGCTCGGCCGCCCACTTGGCCTTCAGATAGATCGTGAAGGTCTCGTCGTCGGTCAGCGAGTCGGCACGGTCCGCGCCCATCGAGCTGACCTGGAGGTGACGCCGTACGCCGGCCTGCTCGGCAGCGTCCGCGAACAGGACGGCCGCACCCCGGTCGACCGTGTCCTTGCGCGCGTTCCCGCTGCCCGGACCGGCGCCGGCCGAGAAGACCGCGACGTCCGCGCCGGCCAGGACCTTGGCGACCGCGCTCGTGTCCGCCTGCTCAAGGTCGAGCACGGCGGCCTGTCCGCCGGCGGCGGCGATGTCGGCCTCGTGGTCCGGGTTGCGTACGAGCCCGACCACCTCGTGATCGTCACCGCTCAGCAGCTTCGTCAGCCGCAGCGCGATCTGTCCGTGTCCACCTGCAATGACGACTCGCATACCTGCACACTATCTCTGTGCCGCACGCAGCAACCATCGACGGGACACGGATCGCTTATCAGGTTCGGGGTGAGGGGCAACCACTTGTGTTGCTGGCGGGGCAGTCGAACAACCACACCTGGTGGGATCCGATCCGCTCCGACTTCCAGGGATACCGGACAGTCACTCTGGACTGGCGCGGAACAGGCGCCAGCGACAAGCCGGACGAGGTGTACAGCACCCGCGGATTCGCGCAGGACGTCGTGGCTGTGCTGGACGACCTCGGACTGAACAGCGCGAACATTTACGGCACCTCGATGGGTGGACGGGTTGCGCAGTGGCTCGCGATCGACCATCCGGAGCGGGTCGACGCGCTCGTCCTCGGCTGCACATCACCCGGCGCGGCCCGCGGGTACGAGCGCAGCCAGGAGATCCGGAAGGCGCTGGCCGATCCGGCGAGGACCGATCGGGTGCTGCTCGAGCTGATGTACACGCCCGATTGGCTCGCGCGGAACCCCGGTCCGTATTACGTGCTCGGTGACACGTCCATGCCGTCGTACGCCAAGGGACGGCATCTGGTCGCCAGCAACAAGCACGACGCGTGGGACGGCCTCCCGAGCATCACCGCGCCGACCCTCATCCTGCACGGGTCCGACGACATCTTCAGTCCGGCCGCCAACGCGCAACTGCTCGCCGACCGCATCCCGGGAGCGCGCGCCGAGCTGATCGAAGGCGCTCGGCACGCCTACTTCCACGAGTTCCGGTCGGTCGCGAGTCCGGCCGTCCTAGCCTTCCTGGCCGCCCAAGACCGGACGCAGCACCGGGCGTAGGGCGTCGAGTACGGCGGGATCCTCGATCGTCGACGGCACCGCCTCGTCGCGCCCGTCGGCGATCCCGCGCATCGTCCGGCGCAGGATCTTGCCCGAGCGGGTCTTCGGCAACGCGTCCACGATCGACACATCCCGGAACGCCGCCACCGGCCCGATCTCGCGGCGTACCGCGGCCACCAGCTCGTCGCGCAGCGTCTCCTCGCTCACCGAGGCGCCGGCCTTCAGCACGACGAGCGCCCGCGGCAACTGCCCCTTCAACGGATCGTGTACGCCGATCACCGCGCACTCCGCCACGGCAGCGTTCGCCGCGACGACCGCCTCGATCGAACCGGTCGACAACCGGTGACCGGCAACGTTGATCACGTCGTCGGTGCGGCCCATCACGAAGATGTACCCGTCCTCGTCGATGAACCCGCCGTCGCCGGTCAGGTAGTAACCGTCGTACTCCTTGAGGTAGCTGTCGATGTAGCGCTGATCATCACCCCACAGCGTCGGCAACGCGCCCGGCGGCAGCGGCAGCTTGATTGCGATCGCGCCCTCCTGCTGTGGTAGCAGTTCCTTGCCGTACGCATCGAGGATCTGCACGTTCCAGCCGGGCATCGGCACGGTCGCCGAGCCCGGCTTGGTCGGCAGCGGCTCGAGCCCGCGCGGGTTGGCCGCGATCGGCCAGCCGGTCTCGGTCTGCCACCAGTGGTCCACGACCGGTACGCCGAGATGCTCGTGCGCCCAGTGGTAGGTCTCCGGGTCGAGCCGCTCCCCTGCCAGGAACAACGTCCGGAAGCTGTCCATCGGGTACTTCGCCAGCTCGGCCGCCTCCGGGTCAACCTTCTTGATGGCGCGGATCGCGGTCGGGGCGGTGAACAGGGCCTTCACTCCGTGCTCGGAGATCACCCGCCAGAACGCGCCCGCGTCCGGAGTACCGACCGGCTTGCCCTCGTAGAGGACGGTGGTCGCTCCGACGAGGAGCGGAGCGTAGACGATGTACGAGTGGCCGACGACCCAGCCGACGTCCGAGGCGGTCCACCACACGTCGCCCGGGCCGATGTCGTACACGTTGCGCATCGTCCAGGCGAGTGCGACGGCATGGCCTCCGTTGTCGCGGACGACGCCTTTCGGCTTTCCCGTCGTACCGGAGGTGTAGAGGATGTAGAGCGGGTCGGTCGCGTCGACCTGGACCGGCTCGGCAGGCTCGGCCTTCGCGGTCAGGTCGGCCCAGTCAAGGTCGTGCTCGCCCAGCGTTGCCTCGGCCTGTGGGCGCTGGAGGACGACGGTGTGCTCGGGCTGGTGCTGCGAGATCTGTAGGGCCTCGTCGATGATCGGTTTGTACTCGACGACCCGGGTCGGCTCGATGCCGCAGGAGGCCGCGACGATGACCTTAGGGGTCGCGTCGTCGATGCGGGCGGCCAGCTCGCGCGGGGCGAAGCCGCCGAAGACCACCGAGTGGATCGCACCGAGCCGGGCGCAGGCGAGCATGGCCACGACGGCTTCCGGGACCATCGGCATGTAGACGATGACCCGGTCGCCTTTGCCGACCCCGAGAGATGCCAGCGCGCGGGCGAATCGAGCGACCTCGTCGCGCAGCTCGGCGTACGTGAAGGTCGCGCCGGTGCCGGTGACCGGGGAGTCGTAGATGAGGGCGGTCCGGTCGCCGTGGCCTGCTTCGACGTGGCGGTCCAGGGCGTTGTACGACGTGTTGAGCACGCCGTCGGGGTACCAGCGGTAGATCGGGGCATCGGTTGCGTCGATCGCGCGGGTCGGTGGACGCGTCCAGGAGATCGCCTCCGCCGCCTCCAGCCAGAACCCGTGCGGGTCCTCCAGGCTCCGCCGGTAGCTGTCGTCGTACGCGCCCATTCGATAGCCTCCGTCAGTCGACTTCCTCCCATCGTGGCAGGGTTGGGGCATGACGGTAAGTGTCGATGACGTGCGGCAGGCCGCGGAGCGGATCGCAGGACGGGTACGCCGTACGCCGGTGATCGAGGTCGCGCCCGGTCTCACGTTCAAGCTCGAACTGCTCCAGCACACCGGCTCGTTCAAGCCGCGCGGCGCGTTCAATCGGCTCCTGAGCGCCAAGGACAGCGGCGAGCTGACCGGTCAGGGCATCGTCGCCGCGTCGGGCGGCAACCACGGGCTCGCGGCGGCGTACGCGGCCCGGGAGCTCGGCGTACCGGCGCGGATCTTCGTCCCCGCGACCACCCCGGCCGCGAAGCTCGGCAAGCTGCGGACGCTCGACGCGGACGTCGTACAGGTCGGCAGCGAGTACGCCGAGGCGTACCAGGCAGCCCTTGCGGCACAGGAAGAGTCGGGCGCACTGCTTGTTCATGCCTACGACCAGCCGGAGGTCGTCGCCGGCCAGGGCACCGTCGGCCTCGAGCTCCTCGAACAGGCCGGCATGTTCGACACCGTGCTGGTCGCCGTAGGTGGTGGCGGCCTGATCGCCGGCATCGCGACCGCGATCGGCGACAACGCCCAGGTCGTCGGCGTAGAGCCTGTCCTGGCACCCACCATGCATCGTGCTCTCGAGGCGGGCGGGCCGACCGACGGCCCGGTCGCCGGCGTCGCGGCCGACTCGCTGGGTGCCCGCCGGCTGGGCGACCTCGCCTACGCCGCGGTCCAGGCCCATCACGTGCACTCCGTCCTGGTCGAGGACGATGCGATCGTTGCCGCCCGCAAACAGCTCTGGCACGAGTACCACCTCGCCACCGAGCACGGCGGAGCAGTTGCCTGGACCGCCTTGGCGTCCGGCGCCTACAAACCGGCAGCCGGCGAGCGGGTCGTGGTAGTCGTCTGCGGTTCGAACACGGATCCCGGCACGCTTATTTGACGCGGCGCTTGTCGTCGGCCAGCACCCACGCCGCGAGCAGACCGGCGATGGCGCCGCACAGGTGACCCTGCCAGGAGATCCCGTCCTGTGGCAGCAGGCTGGTCAGCAGAGCGCTGCCCCACACCATGATCACGAGGATCCCGATCACGACCTGGCCGAGCCGCCGGTTGAACAGCCCCCGCACGATCAGGTACGACGCGTACCCGAAGACCAGCCCGCTCGCGCCGATCGTGATCGTGTTCGGCGGTGAGATCAGCCAGGTGCCGAACCCGCCGAGCACCGTCACGATCGCGGTTACCTGGAAGAGCCGGGTCGCGCCGCTGATCGCGATGATCGCACCGAGCGTGACCAGCGGCAGCGTGTTCGAGATCAGATGGCCGAACCCGAGGTGCAGGAACGGCGCGGTCAGGATGCCGACCAGACCGCGCGGCTCGCGGGAAATGATCCCGTACTGATCGAGTGAGCCGTTGGTCGCGGTGTCGATGACCTCGCTCAGCCACATCAGACCGAGCAGCGCCGCGAGCAGCTTGAACCCGCCGCCGATCTTGGCGGTGTCCACCTTCCGCCCGGAGCGTTTCGCCGGTGTCTGCGAGCTCATATCTCAACCATGCCGTACTCCCTCAAGTCTCAGCCTATGACGGGCGCGGCGACAGCGGACAGTGATCTCTGAGATACTCCCAGTGGCACTCGTTGGGTGAGGGGGAACGATGCCAATTGCTGTATATGTCCTTGGTCTGAGCATCTTCGCGCAGGGCACGTCCGAACTGATGCTCGCCGGCCTGCTGCCGGAGCTGTCGGCCGATCTGCAGGTGACGATCCCCCAGGCCGGACTGCTGATCTCCGCGTTCGCGCTCGGCATGCTGGTCGGCGCACCGGTTCTCGCCGTCGTCACGCTTACCTGGTCCCGGCGTACGGCGTTGCTCGCGTTCCTTGCCGTGTTCGTCGTGTCCCATGTAGCCGGCGCCCTCACGCCGAGCTACACCGTCCTGCTCATCACTCGGATCGTCGGTGCCTTCGTGTACGCCGGGTTCTGGTCGGTTGCCGCTGTCACCGTGATGGCGCTGGTCGACACCGACCGCCGCGCCCGCGCGATGAGCATCGTGACCGGCGGCCTTACCGTCGCGATCATCGTCGGCCTCCCGCTCGGTACCGTCCTCGGTCAGCACCTCGGCTGGCGCTCGGCATTCTGGACCGTCGCCATCCTCTGCACCCTTGCCATGGCGGGCGTCCTGGCAACGGTCCCCGGCGATCGCCCCGACCCGGCAACCGCGCCACGACTCGGCGACGAGCTGCGAGTCCTCGTGAACGGCCGCTTGTGGCTTGCGTTCGCCACCACGGCGCTGGTCACCGCCACGATCCTTGTCGTCTTCAGCTACCTGGCCCCGCTGCTCATCCGGACGACCGGTCTGCCGCCGGGCGCCGTCCCCGGCGTGCTCGCTCTCTACGGGCTCGGGTCATTCATCGGGATCAACTGGGGCGGAAGATCCGCCGACGCCCTCCCGCTCCACACCTTGTTCATCAGCATCACCGGACTCGTGATCCTGTCCGGCGTCCTCGCGATCACCGCGTCCAACCCGGCCCCAGCCGTCGCGGTGATCGCCCTGCTCGGCGGCTTCGGCTTCGCCGCCAACCCAGCGCTGAACGCCCGCGTGTTCAGCCTCGCCGGCGACGCGCCGACCTTGGCCACCGCGACCAACTTCTCCGCGTTCAACGTCGGCATCACCGTCGGGCCGTGGCTCGGCGGCCTGGCGATCGACGCCGGCGCGGGCTACCCCACACTCGGCTGGATCGCCGTCGCCACCGGGCTCGCGGCCCTTGCGACGGTGCTGCTCGCGGCGGTCCTCCCGGTCAGTTCACCGGGCCTTGCGGGTCGAGATGCGACGGATCGAAATCGGCGTGCCGCTTGAACACGTACTTGTTGAGCAGCCACGTGATCGCCCACAGCCCGACCCCGACGAGCATCAGCCAGCCGGCGATCTTGTAGTCCGCCGAGTCCCGCCCGGACAGCGGGCTGGCCAGATAGACACACAGCACGACACCGAGCACCGGCAACGCGGTCGGCGCGTTGAAGTGCTGGTGCTCGACCTTGTCCCGCCGCAGCACCAGCACCGCGACGTTCACGATCGCGAACACGCACAGCAGCAGGAACGCCGTCGTACCTCCGAGCGCCGCCAGGTCGGCGTACCCGATCAGGACGAACGCGAGCAGCGTGGTGAACAGGATCGCGATGTACGGCGTACGCCGCTTGCGGAGGACGCGGCCGAGCGGACCGGGCAGCACCCGCTCGTGCGACATCCCGTAGAGCAGGCGGCTCGCCATCAGCATGTTGATCAGCGCGGAGTTCGCGACCGCGAACATCGTGATCCACGCGAACACCTCGAGCGGGAACCCGGGCGCACCAGCCTGGACGACCTTCAGCAGCGGCGTCGCACCCTTGTTCAGTTCGTCGGGCGAGACCAGGGCGACCGCGGAGATCGCGACCAGCACGTAGATGACGCCGGTGATGCTCAGGCCGATCAGCATCATCTTCGGGAAGATCTTGACCGGGTCCTTGGTCTCCTCGGCCATGTTCACCGAGTCCTCGAAGCCGACCATCGCGAAGAACGCCAGAGCCGTCGCCGCCGTCACGGCACCGAACGGTGACTCACCGTCCGGCACGTGGAAGTCGGTCAACCGCGACGTGTCGCCGTCGCCGCCGATCAGCGCCCACGCGCCGATCCCGATCACGATCAGCAGACCGCTCAGCTCTACGCAGGTGAGTACGACGTTCGCCTTCACGCTCTCGCCGACGCCGCGGAGGTTCACGAGCGCGATCAGCGTCATGAAGGCGAGCGCGGTGATCATCAGCACCGCACCGCGGTCAGGGTCAAGGTGCGCGGCCGAGAAGAAGTTCGCCGCGAACGCCTTCGACGCACTCGACGCCGAGGTCAGACCTGAGCACATCACCGCGAACGTCAGCAGGAACGTCAGGAAGTGAATCCCGAACGCCTTGTGCGTGTAGACCGCGGCGCCACCGGCCTTGGGGTACTTCGTGACGAGCTCGAGGTAACTGGTCGCGGTCAGCATCGCGACGACGAACGCGCACAGGAACGGCAGCCAGACCGCTCCGCCGACCTCGCCCGCCACCTTGCCGGTCAGCGCATAGACGCCGGTGCCGAGAATGTCGCCGACGACGAACAGCAGCAGAAGTCCGGGTCCCATCACCCGCTTCAGCTCCGGGCGCTCCCCTGTGCCCGGTGCGGCGGCGGCAGCACTTTCACTCATCGTGCCTCCCTCACATCAGTGCGTCACGAGGTTCCATGGTCGCATCTGAGAGCCAGCTGAGAGGTCAGGCGCGTGGCCTCGACCCCTGCCGTCCGTCAGGACTGGCACCATGTCGGAGGTGATGCACCTTCGTCTGATCGTCCCGACGAGCTGTACCGAGCGGGTTCTGAACACGCTCGTCGACGACCCACGCGTGACGAGCATCGTCCAGCTCCCCGGCGCCGCCCGCCGTCCTGAGGGCGACGTGATCGAGTGCGACGTGACCCGTGAGGCCACCTCGGACATCCTCACGTTCCTGAAGGCCGAGGGCCTGTACGACGACGGCGCGGTCGCGCTGACCTCGGTCGAGTCGGCCCCGTCCCGCAACGCCCGCGCCGCCGAGAAAGCAGCCCCCGGGGCGCCGGACGACGCGGTCATCTGGGACGCCGTGGTCGACCAGGCGTACAACGAGGCCGGCGGCTCATGGGTGTACTACGCGTTCCTGACGCTGGCGACCATGATCGCCTCGGTCGCGGTGATCACCGACTCGGCGATCCTGGTGGTGGGCGCCATGGTCGTCGGCCCGGAGTTCGGCGTCGTCGCCGCGCTCGCGGTCGGCCTGTTCCTTCGCAAGCCCGGCCTGATCGGGCGATCGGCGTCCCTGCTGGTGAAGGGCTTCGCGCTCGCAATCGCGCTGACCGTGGTGGCCGTCCTGCTGGCACGCGCCGTCGGCTGGGTGGACGTCGGCAACGTGACGGCGGCCCGGCCGCTGACCGGGTTCATCTGGCGGCCGGACAAGTGGTCGGCGGTGGTGGCCGTCCTCGCCGGATGCGCGGGTGTGCTGTCGCAGACCGCCGGGCGTGGGAACGCTCTGGTCGGCGTCTTCATCTCGGTGACGACAGTCCCCGCGGCCGGCGACCTCGCGCTGTCGATCGCCCTGTGGGCACCGCACCAGATCGGTGGATCGGCGGCCCAGTTGGGCATCAACCTGGCCGGGATGACCGTCGCCGGGGTCGTGACACTGCAGTTGCAGCGGACGATCTGGCGCGGCTACCTGAAGGTGAAGAGAAGGGCGGGCGCGCGCGTTGAGGCTTGACCGGACGTCCCCTGTCCGATCCGCGCGCGCCCAGCACGTCAGACATACCCCACCAAGGGGGTGTCCGCACCTCGGCGGGGGCTGACCTATCCCGGACATGTCGCGAAGTCGCCAAACCGGTCGAGCCGGTCCAGCAGACGAGATAGCCTGATCGGATGCTGGAGACGGTAGGGGTCGAGCCGCCCGACGAGGAGGCCTACCGCGCGCTGCTGTCGGCGCCCGGATGCGAGGTCCGCGACCTGGCCGAACAACTCGGCCGCGACGAGCACGACCTCACCGAGACAGTCGGCCGGCTCGAGAAACTCGGTCTGCTCACCACGACCTCCGACGACCCCGTCCGCCTGCTCCCGACCCGTCCCGACGTCGCGGTCGACGCGTTGGTCGCCGTACGACGCGCGGAGCTCGACCGGGTCCGGGCCGAGGCTCGGGTGATGATGACCGAGCTCCGTGCGCAGGAGCAGCATCGCCCGGAGAACCTCGTCGAGGTGATCGTCGGCCAGGAAGCGATCGCGGCCCGGTTCGCCCAACTGCTCAACGGCACAGGGCAGCAGCTCCTCGTCCTCGACCGGCCGCCGTACGCGTCGCAGCCCGGCGACTCGGATCCCAAGGTGCGCGGACTGCTCGGCGACGGAGTGGTCGTGCACGGCATCTACTCCCCCGACTCGCTCGACATCCCGGGCGGCGTCGACGAGGCGTACAGCGCGGCCGATGCGGGCGAGACGTCGCGGGTGCATCCGCAGGTGCCGATGAAGCTGGCCGTGTTCGACGGGAAGATCGCGCTGCTGCCGCTGGCTGTGGATCAGCTGGTCGACAGCGCGCTCGTCGTCCATCCGTGTGCATTGCTCGACGCGTTGATCGAGATGTTCTGGCTGTTGTGGGACCAGGCCGTGCCGGTTGTCCCGTCGGCGAAGGCGGACCCGACGGACGCGCGCCTGATGACGTTGCTGGCTGCCGGGTTCAAGGACGACGCGATCGCGCGGCAGCTCGCGCTGAGCAGCCGGACCGTCGGACGGCGCGTGGCCGAGCTGATGGAGACGCTGGGCGCCAGGACCCGGTTCCAGGCCGGCATTCACGCCCAGCGCCGCCATCTATTGGAGGACTAGCAGGTCGCGAGCATCTGCTGCAGAGCGGTCTTCTCGGCCGACTGCAGCGACAGCTTGTAGGTGTACTTCACCCAGATCCACTCGCGTGCGTAGATGCAGTGCACCGACGCGTTCGGCGGCTGCCACTCGGACGGGTCCTGGTCACCCTTCGACCGGTTGCTCGACGCCGAGACGGCAATCAGCTGGGCGATGGTGAGGTTGTTGGCGAACTCCTGGCGGCGTGCGGTCGTCCAGGTGTTCGCGCCGGACTTCCACGCCTCGGCGAGCGGCACGATGTGGTCGATGTCGACACCGGACGACGTTTCGACGTAGGTGGCGTCGTACACGCTGTACCAGCGGCCGGCGGTCGGCTGGCAACTGCTGTCGACGGTGACGCCGATCCCGTCGCGCTTCAGCACCTGTTCACGGGTGTCGCAGGTGCCGGACTGGTTGATCCAGTGCGGGAAGAGATCCCGGCTGTACCCGCTCGTCGAGCCCTCCGTCTTCACGGTGAGACTCGCCAGCTGGGTCGCCGCCGTACTGGCTGACGGCGGGGTAGGTGGGTAGGCGAGCGCCGGTCCGGCGGTGAGGGTAAAGGCTGCCGTCGCAGCTAGCGCGGTGACGGCAGCAGTGATCGAACGTCGCATCGGTCAGGCCTCCGAGGGTAGGGCGGATCCCCCTGACGTGCTGCCCTCAGCCTTCCCCGATCACGCGCCGCAGGAAACCACTCACCAGTTACAGTCCAGTGAACGTCAGTCGTGTTCGACGACGGTCAGCGTCCAGCCCGACGACGCGCGGTCCAGCTCGGCGTTCCACCGTTCGCTGATCAGCTTGTGCAGCGACTTCGGCGTACCCGGGTCCTTGCCGGACTCGAGCAGGTGCCGCGCGACCAGGCCGCGGGTGTGCTTCGCCATGTGCGAGACAACCGTGCGGACGCCGTCGCGTTCGCGGACCACGTTCACCGACACCCACTTGTCGGCCTGCTCGCCGGTCGGGCGCCACGCTGCAACGTACGTCGACGAGCGGCAGTCCACGATCACGCCGTCGACCTCTTTGAGGGCGGCGCTCAACGGATCACGCCATACCGATGCCAACGGTCCATGGCCCGGCAGCGTCGTACTCATCGAGAGCCGGTACGGCGGAACGCGGTCCGCCGGTCGTAATGCGCCCCACGCGGCCGAGATGACAAGCAGCCGGTTGGCGGCGCGGCGCTTGGTCCCCGAGGACAGGGTCGAGTAGCCGAGGGCGTCGTACAAGACACCGGAGTAGAGCTCGGACACCGGCACGGACGGCTCAGTGCGCCAGCGGGTGTTGCGGTCGACCTCGTGCCGCAGCGAGGCCCCGACGTCCAGTACGTCGAAAGCCTCCGCGGAGGCGGAGACCTTCGCCAGCGTCTCGAGCACCTGCTCGCGGACCGGGTTCAGCTCCGGAAAGGACAGCGTGCCGAAATCGACGGCACGGCCGCGCGACCGTCCGGTCTTGCCTTCGGACGGCGGCAGGAGGATGAGGAGGGTCACGTGAGCTCGTCCAGGGCGGCGAGGTCGGCGGCGGTCGGGTCCCAGCTGCCGGCCGCGACGTTCTGTGCGACCTGCTCGGGCGAGGTGGCGCCTGCGATCACCGACGCGACCGCCGGCTGCGCGGCCAGGCCGCCGATGGCGACGTCGATCATCGTCAGGTCGCGCTCGGCCGCGAACGTCTCGAGCGCCTCGATCTTGTTGAAATCCGCGTGCGCCAACCGCTCGGGCTGGGTCGCGAGGCGGCTCCCGTCCGGTGCCGTCGTACCGCGCTTGTACTTACCGGTGAGCAGACCGGAGGCCAGCGGGAAGAACGGCAGGATGCCGACGCCGACGTGCTCGCAGGCCGGCACCAGCTCGTCCTCGACGTCGCGCTCGAGCAGCGAGTACTGGTTCTGGGCGCTGATGAAATGCTCGAGACCGTTCGACCGTGCGGTCCAGTCCGCGTCGACGACCTGCCAGCCGGCGAACTGCGAGCTGCCGATGTAGCGGACCTTGCCCTCAGCAACTAGTTCGGACAGCGCCGTCAGGGTCTCCTCGATCGGCGTGACCGGGTCCGGGAAGTGCAGCTGGTAGAGATCGATCCAGTCGGTGCCGAGCCGCTGCAGGCTCGACTCGACCGCCTTGCGGATGTACCGGCGGGAGCCGCGGACACCCCAGTCCGGACCGTTCACCCCGCCCAGGTCGCCGCCGAACTTGGTCGCGATCACGACGTCGTCGCGGCGCGAACCGAGCGCCTTCCCGAGCAGCTCCTCGCTGAATCCGTGCTCGCCGCGGTAGATGTCCGCGGTGTCGAACAACGTGATTCCCGCGTCGACCGCGGCGTTCACAACAGCGTCCGTCCGGCCCGCATCGAGCCGCCTGCCGAAGTTGTTACAGCCCAGTCCCACTACGCTGACGGTGAGACCCGAGTCGCCCAGCTGCCGGTACTCCATGTCACTCATCCACGCCCTCCGCTCCGCTCCAGGCGCGGCTGAGCGCCTTCGCCGCTGTGTTGATAGATGAACTCGCTTCGCTCCTTCATTGCCCAGCCTAATCTCGGCATACAGTGGCCCTCATGCCGAGTCTCACCGTCGACGGCGCCCGCACTCGGGCCGCCGCGCTTTCCGTCCAGTCGTACGACGTCGATCTCGACCTCACCCAGGGCGATCGGACGTTCGGGTCCACCACCACGATCAGGTTCGCGGCGACCAGCCCGTCGACCTGGCTGGACGTGAAACCGGACGAGCTGATCTCGGTCACGCTCAACGGCACGGCCGTCGACGTGGCCGGCCTGAACGACGGACGACTCGAGCTGACCGGCCTGCAGCCGGACAACGAACTCGTCGTCGTCGCCTCGATGCTCTACTCGCACGACGGTGAGGGCTTGCACCGCGCGGTCGACGCCGCCGACGGTCTCGCCTACACGTACGCGATGTCGTTCCTCGACGCGGCGCCGCGGATCTTCGCGTGCTTCGACCAGCCCGACCTCAAGGCGCCGTACCGAATGACGGTGACCGCGCCCGAGGAGTGGCTCGTGCTCGGCAACGGCGCCGCGACCCAGGTGTCCCCGGGTCGCTGGGAGCTGGCCGAGACCAAGCCGCTGTCGACGTACTTCGTGACCGTGGTCGCCGGGCCGTACCACCAGATCACCGACTCTCACGACGGCATCGCGCTCAGCGTGGTCTCGCGGCAGTCGCTGAAGGAGGCGCTCGACCGCGAGGCTGCGGACATCTTCGAGGTCACCAAGCAGTCCTTCGACGAATACCACCGGATGTTCGGCTACCGGTACCCGTTCGGCGAGTACCACCAGGCGTTCGTGCCTGAGTTCAACGCCGGCGCGATGGAGAACCCGGGCTGCGTGACGTTCCGCGACTCGATGGTGTTCCGCTCCGCGGTGACCGATGGCGAACGCAGCCAGCGGGCCCGGACCATCGTGCACGAGATGGCGCACCAGTGGTTCGGCGACACCGTGACGATGAAGTGGTGGAACGACCTCTGGCTGAACGAGTCGTTCGCCGAGTACATGGCGCACCGGGTCTCGACCGCCGCCACCCGCTACACCGACAACTGGATCGACTTCGCCTACATCCGCAAGTGGTGGGGCCTGCAGGCCGACCAACGGTCGTCGACGCACCCGGTCGCGGCCGACGCGGTCAAGGACGCGGCCTCCTCGCTCGACGACTTCGACGGCATCTCGTACGCGAAGGGCGCCGCGGCCCTCAAGCAGCTCGCGGCGTACCTCGGTGACGACGTGTTCCTGGCCGGCGTCAACGCGCACATCGCGGCGCACGAGTTCGGCAACGCCACCTTCGCCGACCTGCTGGCGAAGTGGACCGAGGCCGGCGCGGTCGGCCTGGACGACTGGGCGCGGGCCTGGCTGCGGACTCCGGGCGTCGACACGATCACGGCGGCGCGGACCGCGACCGGCATCAAGCTGCAGCGCAAGGCACCCGAGGCCTACCCGGCTTCACGACCGCACAAGCTGACCGTCGGCGGGTACGACGCGGACGGCCGCGCTACCACGGTCGACGTACTGATCGACGGCGACGAGGTGGAGGCCGACCTCGACCCGTCGTTGCCGGTGATCATCCCGGATGCGGGTGACGACAGCTGGGCGAAGATCCGCCTCGACTCCGACAGCCTGGCCAACCTCGCGACAGTGCTGCCGAAGATCGAGAGCGGCGTGACGCGCGCCGTCGTCCTGAACAGCATCCGGGACGCGGTCGCCGACGCGGAGCTCGACCCGAGGACCGGGTTCGGCGTCGTGCTCGGCCTGCTGCCGACCGAGAACAGCGACATTGCCGTCGGCACGATGCTCAACTGGGCGAACTCGCAGGTGCTCGGCGTCTACCTGCCGTACGAGCCGTACCGCGGGCAGCTGGCCGAAGTACTGCGGGCGCGCTTGGAGACCGTCGAGGCCCGGAGCAGCGTGCAGCTGTCGGTGGCCCGCGGGTTCGCGCGCTTCACCGACGACGTCGACCGGCTCAAGGGCTGGCTGGCGGGTGACGGCGTACCGGACGGCGTGACGATGGACGCGGACCTGCGCTGGATCGTCATGCTCCAGCTCGCCCGCCTCGGTGCGATCGGCGAGGCGGAGATCGACGCTGAGCTCAAGCGCGACTCGTCGTCCGAAGGCGTCGTTCATGCGACCCGCTGCCGGGCCGCACTGCCGACGGCGGCCGCGAAGGAGCGGGCGTGGGCGCAGATCATGACCGACGCCGACCTTCCGAACTACGAGCTGTACGCCGCGTGCGAAGGGTTCTGGCACCCGACGCAGGCCGAGCTCACCGCGCCGTACGTCGACCGGTACTTCGCGGAGATCGCGGGCACTGAGAAGCTGCGCTCCGGCTGGGTCGTCGCGACCAGCGCGAAGCTGGCGTTCCCGCGGTACACCGTCGAGCAGCGCGTGGTCGACCGGGCCGCGGACCTGATTGCGGACGAGTCGGTCGCGGCCGGCATCCGGCGGTCCGTGGCCGACGGCGCGGACGACCTGAAGCGTGCGCTTGCGGTGCGTTCGGCCTTTGCCGGCTGACGTTTGGTTAGCAGTCACACCGTGTTGTGACTAATGTGACTGGTGTGACCAGGAGGACCCTGGTGACCAGGCAAGATGTGATTTCGTGACGTAACCTCCACAATGACCGCGCGGCACGGCGCGCCGGTCTTGGTCAGGTCCGGCGTCCGGGAGAGACTGTCTAGAACCGCACAGGAGAACAAGGTCAATGCGCGAGGCGAGGCTCGTCGGTCTGAGCCAGGATGGGAAACAGCTCATCCTGGCGATGGCAGAGACGGGTGAGGAGTTCGCCGTACCGGTCGACGACCGGTTGCGTGCGGCCCTCCGCGGAGACCGTGCCCGACTCGGCCAGCTGGAGATTCAAATGGAGAGCGCGCTGCGCCCACGAGACATCCAGGCTCGTATCCGCGCCGGCGAAAGTCCCGAAGCGGTCGCCGCCGTCGCCCAGATGCCGATGGAACGTGTGATGGCGTTCGCCGGCCCGGTCCTGGCCGAGCGCGACCACATCGCCAGCCTCGCCCAACGTGCATCGGTGCGCCGTCGCGGCGGCGGGGATGCGCCCACCCGCAATCTCGGTGCGTGGGTGACCGACCGGCTGCGGACCCGTCACGTCGACCCGGCCTCGGCCGAATGGGACGCGTGGCGGCGCGACGACGGTCGCTGGGCCGTTCGCGTCTCGTACTTCGTCGAGTCCGAGGACGAGGCGGAGAAGAAGGACGAGAAGATCGCGATGTTCGCGTACGACGCCCCCGGGCGTTACGCCGTACCGGACGACGACGAAGCGCGCTGGCTGGTCGGCGAGCAGGCCCAGGTGCTGGCCACGCCGGTCCAGCCGCAGCCCGGCGAGCGCCGGCTGGCCGCTGTCGCGGACATCGACCCGCTGATCGCACCGGACCATGGCGCCGACAGCTACGAAGCCGGCTTCGAAGACACCGTCGGCCTGCGTCGCCGAAACCACCCGGTTTCCCGCGAGAACGCGGAGCCGCCTCGCGAGACCCGCGACTTCGTGCGTGAAGCGCGTGAGCTCAACCGGGACTTGCCGCGGGAGACTGGACACCGTGAGCCGGAGCGTGGACCGCGCCGGGTGCACTCGGTGCCGAATCCGGACGAGGAGCCGACGCTGATCGACGTTCCTGTCGACCAGCCGCCCGCGCCTCGGCCTGCGGTCCGAGCAGTCGAGCGTCCCGCCGACCCGCCGGCCTTCGCGTCCCCCGCGGCCCCGGAGGAGACGGAGTCTCGCCAGGCACGTCCGCAGCAGCCTCGCCCGGCGGAGCCCCGTCGCGCCGAACCGGCTGCCGAGACATCCCGTCAGGCAGAGGTCCGTCGGCCGGAGCCTGCCCGCGAGCCGGTCGCCAAGCCCACAGCCGAGCCCACTGCCGAGCCGGCGCCGCACATCGAGCCCGACCCGGTCGTCCAGGCGCCGCAGTCTGCCGCGGCCGATGCAGCCGAGCCCGCCGCCGCGGAAGCGACTCCGGCCGAGCCGAAGAAGAAGGCAGCCCGCCGCGGCAAGCGCGCGAGCGTCCCGAGCTGGGACGAGATCATGTTCGGCAAGAAAGCCGACTGACACATCACGGACCGTCGTCCCAGATTGCGGACGGTGTTTGCCGGTGGACGGGCGGTACTGCCATGATCGTCCGCATGCAGATGCTGTGTTGTTGCTGTTGTCAGTGTTGTCACTGACGCGCGCCGAGTTCGGCGCGCGAGGCCCTGCCCCTTTCCGTGGCCCGCCCGCCGACACAGCACTCACAGGAACTTCGCATGAATCTCCCGGCTCTCGCCGACCTGCTCGCGTCTCGTGGTCTCCGGCTCCTTCCCGGTTCGTACGCCGTGCCGGTCGAGCTGCTCGTACAGTTGCCTGACGCAACGATCGCCCGGTTCACCGCCCGCGGTACGACGCTCCGTCTGCGCAGCTACTCCCCCGACGCGCTGACCACGATCACGATCCCGGCCGAGTGCGGCTGCGGTGACCACCACCCGCAGACGGGCCCCGCCCGCGTGACGCTCAGCCGGTACGCCGTACCGCTCGCGGAGGACGTCATCGACGGCGAGCTCGAGTTCGGCTGGCAGCATCACGAGGCCGGGCACCTCCGGCTGGCGGACGCGATCCCGCACTTCTTCACGCTCGTCGACGTACTTCGCAGCCGCGAGCTGATCGGCGTCGCCTGAGAATCAGGGCCGGCGGTTCGCCGGTTGGGTGGTGTCGAACCGCAGGCGTGCTGCTTCCACCTCGGCCAGATTCGGAGACCACTCGGCCAGCGATCGGAAGAGCGGAGCGAGACTGCGGCCGAGCGGGCTGATCTCGTACTCGACGCGCGGCGGGACCTCGGCGTGGTACTCGCGGATCACCAGGCCGTCGCGTTCCAGCTGCCGCAGGCGCTGGGTCAGGACCTTCGGGGTGATGACGCCGATCCGCCGTTCGAGCTCGACGAACCGCTGACGACCGTACTCGTTCAGCGTCCACAGGATCGGGGTGGTCCAGCGGCTGAAGACCAGGTCGACCACCGGCGCGATCGGACAGGCCTGCACCGGCTCAACTGCTGTGGTCTCGCTCACACATCCGCCTTCCGTCCAGTACTTTCCGCTAGGTACCTACTATCCCACGACAAGTAGCGTCCTCATCATGATCGTGATCACCGGAGCAACCGGCAACGTAGGCCGCCCACTCATCCAGTCCCTGATCGCCGCCGGCGAAGACGTCGTACCCGTCTCGCGGCGCGGCGAAGGGCACCAGGCCGACCTGACCAGACCCGAGACCCTCAAGCCTGTGCTCGACGGCGCGAAGGCCGTCTTCCTGCTCACCTCCGCCGACTTCCTGGCCGGCGGCAGCCTCGACGGCGTCATCGACGTACTGCGAGCAGCCGGCGTCCCGCGCGTAGTACTCCTGTCCTCGCAGGGCGTCACGACGAACCGCCACCCGGCCATCCACGAGGATGCGGTCACCGGGTCCGGCCTCGAATGGACGATCCTGCGACCAGGCAACTTCGCCAGCAACGCGTTCCAGTGGGCTGACTCCGTCCGCACCCGGCGTGCGATGGCGGCACCGTTCGCAGACGTCGCTCTGCCGACCGTCGACCCGGCTGACATCGCCGAGGTCGCTGCGGCCGCGCTTCGTGAACCGGGCCATACAGGAGCCATCTACACGCTGACCGGACCCGCCGCCATCTCACCGCGTGAGCAGGCCGAGGCGATCGGCGCGGTGATCGGCGAGCCGGTCCAGTTCACCGAGCTCAGCCGGGATCAGGCGCGGGCCGGGATGCTGGCCTTCATGCCCGAGCCCGTCGTCGAGGCCACGCTCGACGTCCTCGGTGCGCCGACCGCTGCCGAGCAGCAGGTCAGCCCTGACGTGGCAGCTGTCCTCGGCCGCCCGGCCCGGACCTTCGCCGACTGGGTCACGAGGAACGTCCAGGCCTTCCGCTGACCAACGGCAGGAAGATGTCGTCGACGAGCGACGTGAGCGCGGAAGCCGGCAGCGGATCGCGGGCGAACAGCATCTCGTGACGCAGCAAGTTGGTGGCCGCGGTGAGCACCCGATCCGGTACGTCCGCCGTCGGGATCTCACCGCGCTCCGCCGCGTGCTTCACGATGGTCGCCATCACGCCGCTCATCCGCGTGTGGACCTCCGGGTCGAGATCGGGCACCTCGGCCAGCAGCCCGTGGACGACATCGGGACCGAGCGTCGCGAACCGGTCGGCCATCCGCTGCAGCACGGCGAGTACGTCGTCGCGCAGGCTGCCGGTGTCCGGGATGTCGCCGATGATCGAGCCGGTGCGGTGCCGCATCGCGGCGACCACCAGCTCGGCCCGGTTGCGCCAGCGCCGGTACAGCACCTGCTTGCCGGTGTGCGCCCGGGCGGCGACGGCCTCCATCGTCAGCCGGGCGTATCCGGACTCCATCAGCTCGTCCCAGGCGGCATCGAGCAGGACGGCCTCGAGCTCCGCACCCCTCCGACGCTCCACGCAACCAACTCCTCAAGAAGAGACCTTGCGTCTCCTATCTGTCCGAGCCTACTCTCAATCCGTAAGAGACGCATCGTCTCTAAGGAGTCTCTCGGATGGCAACCACACCCACCACGGACCGCCTCGACCGGGCGGTCCTCAAACTCGCCGCCGTGCTCGTGCTCGGCGCTCTTGCCCCGCTGCTCGACAGCACGATCGTCACCGTCGCGATCCACACCCTGGGCATCGAGCTCCACACCTCGGTAGCAGAAGTCCAATGGGTCAGTACGGCGTACCTCCTGGCGCTCGCGATGGCCGTCCCGATCACCGGCTGGTCGGCGAACCGCTTCGGCGCCAAGCGCATGTGGATCATCGCGCTCGCGCTGTTCCTGATCGGATCGATGCTCTGCGGAGCCGCCTGGAACATCGGCTCGTTGATCGTGTTCCGCGTGATCCAGGGCATCGGCGGCGGGCTGATGCTGCCGATCCTGCAAACCCTGCTCCTGCGCGCCGCCGGCCGCGAACGCATCGGCCGCCTGATGGCTGTCGTCACGCTCCCCGCGTTGATCGGCCCGATCCTCGGTCCGGTGATCGGCGGCGTGCTCGTCGGCCACCTCGACTGGCGCTGGATCTTCTACGTCAATGTCCCGATCTGCATCGCCGCGATCATCCTCGCCGTACGCGAGCTCGCGCCGGACCCCGAACCCACCGCCGCGGCTCTCGACATACCCGGTCTGCTGCTTGTCTCTCCCGCGCTGGCCGGAATCATCTACGGACTCAGCCAGGTCGGCGATCACGGCTTCGGCGACGCTCGCGTCCTGGTCCCACTCGTTCTGGGAATCGCGCTGCTCGCAGTCTTCGCCCTGCGGCGGACCGAGGAGCCACTCATCGACCTGGCCCTCTTCCGCACGAAGTCGTTCACCGCGTCGACCGCACTACTCTTCCTCACCGGCTTCGGCCTGTACGGCGCGATGCTGCTCCTCCCGCTCTTCTACCAGCAGGCACGCGGCGAGACCGTCACGGCCGCCGGTCTGTTGCTCGTGCCGCAGGGGATCGGCAGCCTGATCGCCCGCACAGCCGGCGGACTGACCGATCGCTACGGTCCGCGCTCGGTCATCCTGGTCGGCATCGTCCTCACCACCCTCGGAACGATCCCGTTCGCCTTCACCGGTACGGCGTACTGGCTGCTGGCGATCGCCCTGGTCGTCCGGGGCGCCGGGCTCAGCGCGGTGATGCTCGCGGTGATGGTCGGCGCGTTCCGCGATCTCGAGCCGGCGCAGATCCCGCACGCGAGCAGTACGACGCGGATCATGCAGCAGCTGGGCGGTGCGTTCGGCGCCGCGACGCTGGCCGTGGTCCTCCAGAATCAGCTCACCGGGCACGCGGCGCCGACGGCGTACGCCCATAGCTTTGCCTGGGCGATCGGCTTCACCGTCATCGCTGCCGTTCCGGCCCTTTTCCTGCCGGGCGCCGGGCTCTTGAATAAGTAACACGCTTGGTTTAACTTATCCGCGCAGCTGCTCTCCCTGTGTACTCCGGTCCGCCACCTGGAGGTTTCCACATGCCCAGAAGCATGCTCAGACGCGTGTTCGCGCGGGTTCTTCCTGCCGTCCTGCTCGCTGGCGTGATCGCTGTCCCGGCAGCGCACGCAGCCACGATGTATCCCAGCGGGGTCGGCGCCGATCTCGGTCCGACCCCGACCACCCTCGGCGTGCAGCCCGCCGCCGGCGACGACCCGGCGGGGCTGCGTACCGGCACCGAACAGGGCCGCACGTACTGGCAGACGAACCGGGCCGCCGGCACCGGTTATCTGGAGTTCGACGTCGACCACGACTACGTGGACGAGATCGGCACCGACGACGTCCTGGTGACGGTGACCTATCTCGACAGCGGCTCGGGCACCCTCGACCTGCAGTACGACGCCAAGGCCGATCCGCAGCAGGACGCCACGGACATCCAGCTGACCAACACCGGCACCTGGAAGACCGGCGTCTTCTCGCTCACCGACATCGGATTCACCAACCGGCTCGGGGACGCAGACGTCCGCGTCTTCGGCGGCAGCGCCGACATCACGATCGCGAGCCTGCGGATCAGTACGGCGGGTGCCTCGGTCCAGCTCGGCGCGACGCCGGTGCAGAACGGCATCAGCCCGCGGGCCGGCGACGACGCGTCGCACCTGATCACCGGCGTGCAGGACGGTCGCGCGTACTGGCAGACCGACCACACCGCGCCGTCGCCGGGGACGAACTTCTTCTACATGAACGTCGCCGACACCTACCTGTACGACAATCGCAGCCTGGTGCTGGTCAGCATCGACTACTTCGACGAGGGCAACGGCCAGTTCGGCCTGCACTACGACTCCCCCGGCGACACGATTCCACAGAAGTTCAAGAACTCCGAAGTGATCCGGTACGGCGACACCAAGACCTGGAAGACGTACACGTTCGCGCTGCCCGACGCGGTGATGACCAACCGCTCGAACGGCGGCGACTTCCGGATCCACAACGGCGACGGATCGGTCGATCTGAAGGTCGCCGCGGTCCGCGTCGCCAAGGTCGCGACAACGCTCGACGTCACCGAAGGACTCGTGGACCTGATCGGTCAGGCGACGCGCACCGAGAAAGCGGCCCGCGAAGGTACGCGCGACGGTCAGTATCCGGTCGGCAGCCGCGCGACCCTGCAGGACGCGATCGACGACGCTCAGGCGGTCGCCTCCACTCCGGGCGTCACCGACGTGCAGGTCAAGGCTGCGCTCACGGCCTTGCAGGCCAAGCTCGACGCCTTCACCGCGTCGATCGTGGACACCAACTTCGCGCCGAGCGGAACCGCGACAGCCAGCAACGGAGCAGCCCCGACCGTCAACGATCGGGACGACAACACGACCTGGAGCGGTGGCGCCGACTCGTGGCTACAAATCGATCTGGGTAAGCCGCGGCCGGTCAACGACGTACGCGTCGAGTGGGCCGAGGCATACTCCCCCGACTACACCGTCCAGGTCTCGAACGACGGAAAGACGTTCACCTCCGTCGGCCGGATCGGATCGCCGGGCGGCAACCAGTTCAGCCGGACCCGCTTCGCCACCACGAACGCCCGGTACGTGCGGGTCGCGATGACCGGTGCCGACTCGTTCATCGTCAAGGAGCTCCAACTCCGGCTCACGCCGGTCGTCACCCCGAAGCCGAAGCTGGTGCAGACCAGCAACCCGACCGAGGACGGCGTCGTCGCCGACTTCGACGCGACGCAGTACGGCGCCGACCGCACCGGCCGACGCGACTCCACCAAAGCCATCCAGCAAGCGATCTACGCCTGTCAGGACGCGGGCGGCGGCACGGTCTGGCTGCCCGCCGGTCAGTACAAGGTCACCGACACGATCGAGGTCCACGCGTTCTGCAGCCTCCGTGGTGACCACGGTCAGAAGCTCGGCACCGGCACCGTGATCATCGCGGATCTGCCCTCCGGCGACGACGGACCGAGCCTGTTCCGGATCGGTGGCAGCGCGGGCGTCCTCGGCGTCACGACGTACTACCCGAACCAGAGCGCGACGAAGCCGGTCCCGTACGGCTACACGTTCGAGATCCCCGGCGGCGCCTGGATCGGCAACGAGAACTACATGATGTCGACGGTCTCCGACGTCACCATGCTCAACTCGTACCGCGGGATCGGCGTCAGCACGATGCCCAACGACCACGGCAACGCGCCGAGCTCCGGCCAGGTGCACGAGTCGACCACGATCCGCAACGTGAACGGCACGGCCCTGTTCGAGGGCGCCCGCGCCTACAACGGCGCCGACGTCGGCACCTGGGAGAACGTTGCCTTCAGCAACTCGTACTGGTCGTCGGCGCCCAAGGCCTTCAACCCGCCGGCACGGCAGGCACTGGACGCCTGGACCCGGGCGCACGGCACCGGTCTCGTCCTCGGCGACCTCGAGTGGGACCAGTTCTACCGGATCAGTGTTTCCGACTACCTGGTCGGCATCCACGTCGTCGCGGGTCAGCGGGCGCAGTTCACCGGCAGCTTCCTCCAGCCCGACGTACGCCGGACCGGGACCGGGCTGCTCGTCGACGTGATGGACGACCGGTGGGGCCTGACCCTGGCCGGCGGACATGTCGACGGAGGGATCACCAACAACTCGGCCGGCTACGTGAAGATCACCGGTACCGAGGTCAGCGGCGCGGTCTCCGGGATCGTCCACCGGATGTCCGGCGCGGCGCCGACGTACGACCAGAAGCCGCTGCCCAAGCCGGTGCAGAAGTTGTACGTCGTGGATGCGCCGCACGGGGTCGGCTATCTTCCCGCCGCCGACGCGACCCGTGACGTCCAGAAGGCGCTCGATCGCGCCGGGCGTGAGGGTGGCGGGATCGTCTACCTGCCGGCCGGGTGGTACCGGATCAGCACGCATCTGTCGGTTCCGGCGAAGGTCGAGCTGCGCGGCGCGTCCGCCGTACCGAACCGGGACCAGGGCGGCGCGAGCGGCGGGACCGTGCTGCAGGCGTTCGAGCGGAACACCGAGACCGCGCTGATCACGCTCAAGAGCCAGGCCGGAGTACGCGGGCTGCGGGTGTTCTACCCGGAGAACAATCCGGCCAACGGCGTCGTGCCGTATCCGTACGCGATCCGCGGTACGGCCGGTGGGAACTATGTGATCAACGCCGGCTTCCCGAACGCGTGGGACGGGATCGACCTCAGCGGCGACGACGTCGTCGTACGCAAGGTCGCCGGGGCGTTCTTCGACCACGCGATCTCGATCGGGGCCGGCCGCAGCGGCCGGGTGGAGGGCGTGCTCTCGAACGGGAACGCGGTCACCCGGGTCGGGTACCAGCAGCCGTACTGGATGAACGAGGGCAACATCTTCGAGCTCGTCATCGACAAGTACATGCGCAAGACGGCCAAGATCGTCACCGTCGACGGGGCTCGCGGGCTGACGCTGCTGGACGTGTTCGCGTACGGCTTCCACGACGGGCTGGTGGTGAACTCCGGCCAGGTCGACGCGTTCAACCTCGGCACCGACAACCTCGGGACCGACGGCCACACCATCCAGGTGGTCAGCGGCGACGTCGAGGCGACCAATCTCGCCCGCTACAACGGGGCTACCCTCAGCGGTACGGCGACCTTGCACAACGTGATGGTGATCAACGTCGTCCAGCGCAGCGTCTCGGTGCAGGCCGACGGGAACGGCACGGTGAAGATCGCCGGGAACGAGTCCGAGCCCGGGAAGTACGAGGTCGGCGCGCAGGTGACCGTGACGGCGACGCCATCATCGGATAGCGTTTTCCGGAGTTGGACCGTGAACGGGACCGTGGTGTCGACAGCGCCGTCGTACACCTTCACCGTCAGCACGGACCAGGTTCTGACCGCGAACTTCCAGTAGGAGCGAGATGGCTGACACACAACAGCAGGTCGCGATCGTGGGCTGCGGCATCATCGGCAAGCGTCACGCGGCGACCATCGCGGAACGGCCGGACGCGATCGTCACCGCGCTCGTCGACCCGGACGCCGCCGCCCGGGAGGCGGTGCTGGCGCAGCTGACCGAGGCCGGTCAGCCGGAGCCGAAGCAGTACGACGACCTGACCGCGGCGCTGAGTGGGTCGGACATCTCGCTCGTCGCGATCTGTACGCCGAGCGGCATGCACGCGGAGATGGCCGAGGAGGCGCTGAAGGAGCGCAAGCACGTCGTCGTCGAGAAGCCGATCGACGTCGACCTGGGCCGGGCGCGCCGCCTCGGTGCGGCGGCCGCCCGGGCCGCGGGCCAGGGCGTGCAGTTGTCGGTGATCAGCCAGCACCGGTTCGACGCGGGCAGCGCGGTGATCAAGGAGGCGATCGACGCCGGCCGGTTCGGCCAGCTGACGTCATGCGTCGCGACGGTCGCCTGGTGGCGGAGCGACGAGTACTACGCGTCCGCCGGCTGGCGCGGGACGTGGGCGCAGGACGGCGGTGGGGCACTGATGAACCAGGGTGTGCACACGGCCGACCTGGTGCTGTGGTTCATGGGCCGCCCGGTCAGCATCCAGGCACAGGCGCTGCGGGCGGCGCACCACGCGATCGAGGTCGAGGACACAGTGGTCGCCACGATCACCTTCGAGAACGGCGCGGTCGGCACGCTGCATGCGACGACCGCGGCGTTCCCGGGTGGGCGGACGCGGGTCTCGGTCCACGGCACCGAGGGCGGCGCCGAGGTCGAGGACGACCTCCTCAGCCGCTTGAACGTCGACGGCTCGACCGACGAGGCCTCGGTCGACGTAGGCGATCCCGGCGGCCACAAGGCGCAGTACGACGACATCCTCACGGCCATCGCCGCCGGCAACCAACCCGCCATCACCGTCCAGGACGGCATCAACGCCCTAGCCCTCGTGCGAGCCGTCTACATCGCCTCCACCCTCCAACGCCCGGTGAAGTTCGAGGATGTCCTCGAAGGCAAATACGACGACGTAGAAGTCTCACGAGGCATCGGCCTACCCCCCAACTAAAAACTCGCGCGCCGGGCCGCCGAAAGCGCCCCGCGGCGGGCTCTTGGATTGAAGGGGCCCCCACAAGCGGGGGGAGTTGCGGGAACATGCGCCCCCCGCCAAC